>JAFZPZ010000102.1 GCA_017552435.1 Bacteroidaceae bacterium | reverse complement strand
TACGGAGTTCACCTACCAGCTGGTGCAGGGCTACGACTTCCTGTACCTCTACCAGCACTATGGTGTGAAACTCCAGTTGGGCGGCAACGACCAGTGGGGTAATATGACCACAGGTACAGAGCTGATTCGTCGTACCCTCGGCAATGAGGTAGAGACCTTCGCCCTCACCTGTCCGCTGATCACCAAGAGCGACGGCAAGAAGTTCGGCAAGACGGAATCTGGCAATATCTGGCTCGACCCACAGCGCACCACACCGTATAAGTTCTACCAGTTCTGGCTGAACGTCAGCGACGAGGATGCAGAGCATTATATCAAGATCTTCACCTCGCTGGAGAAAGATGTTATCGACGCCCTCATTGAGGAGCACAAGCAGGATCCGGGTCGCCGTGTGCTGCAGAAGCGCCTGGCAGAAGAGGTAACCATCCTCGTGCATTCTCAGGAGGCACTGGATACCGCCATTGAGGCCAGCAACATCCTCTTCGGCAAGTCCACCAAGGAGAGCCTGGAGAAACTCGATGAGCAGACCTTCTTAGACGTCTTCGACGGCGTACCCCAGTTTGAAGTCGGTAAAGACCAGCTGGGTCAGCCTGCCATTGAACTGCTGACTACCGTTGCACCCGTCTTCCCCTCAAAGGGTGAGATGCGTAAGATGGTACAGGGCGGTGGTGTCTCCCTGAATAAGGAAAAGCTGACCGACCAGAACCGTGCCATCACAGCAGAAGACCTGATTGACGGCAAGTACCTGCTGGCTCAAAAAGGCAAGAAGAACTACTACTTGCTTGTGGTAAAATAAGAATAATTGGTAAAAATTTGGCGGTATGCCAGATTTTTACTAATTTTGCACCCGCTAAGAAAGCGATTGGACGATGGTGTAATGGTAACACTACAGGTTTTGGTTCTGTCATTCCCGGTTCGAATCCGAGTCGTCCAACCATAATGCAACAAAAAGGGGCTCCGTTTGGAACCCCTTAAATTTTTTATTACAATCTTTCGATTAGAGAGCAGCTGCGAGCTCAGCACCAGCCTTGAACTTAGCAACCTTCTTGGCAGCGATTTTGATCTTTGCCTTTGTTGCGGGATTGATACCCTCACGAGCAGGACGCTTTGTAACACTGAATGTGCCGAAGCCTACGAGAGCAACCTTATCACCCTTCTTCAGAGCACCTTTGATTGCTGCGAGAGTTGCGTCAAGAGCTTTCTTTGAGTCTACCTTTGAGAGACCAGCACCAGCTGCGATCTTCTCTACCAATTCTGTTTTGTTCATAATAATGTAGTTTTAAATAAAAAATTTATGTTTAAAAAATGAAATTATCTCGAATTCCTTCGCAAATATAAGGGAAAGTATTTAAAAAAACAACAAAAAAGCGGAAAAAATGCCATTTTTGCTGAAAAAAAGTTGTTTCACCCCCATTTTTAGGTTTAAAAAGAGATATTTTTCGTAATTTTGCGCACAAATTAAGATTTGAGCCTCCCAACGGCGACAATCGCAATTCATATATTCATAAACAGAAAACAGAATCATGTTCCGCATACCAACCATCACAAAAAATCTGTTGATAATCAACGGACTCGCCTTTCTGGCGACATTCGTTTTGCAGATGCAGGGAATTGATTTGGCCAATATCGGAGGCCTTCATTTCTTCATGGCAAACGACTTTCATTTTTATCAACTCATCACCTATCTCTTCCTTCATGCTAACTTCATGCACATCCTGAGCAACATGTTTGGCCTATGGATGTTCGGCTGCGTGATTGAAAATGTGTGGGGCTCAAAGAAATTCCTTTTTTATTACATTGTGTGCGGTATCGGAGCTGGTCTTTGCCAGGAATTGGCACAGTTTGGCTCCTTCTATCTGACAATTTCCGAACAGGCACCAGGCATCGGATTCGGTGAACTGATAGCGGTCGGACAGCAACTGAGCCACCAACTCAATTCCTGGACCACCATCGGCGCCTCCGGAGCTGTCTACGCCGTCATCCTGGCCTTTGGCATGACCTTCCCCAATGAGCGGCTTTTCATCATCCCGTTCCCCTTCCCCATCAAGGCGAAGTGGTTCGTGCTGGGCTATGTGGCCATCGAGTTCTTCTCGGCTATAGGCACCTCTGCCGACGGCGTGGCCCACACCGCCCACCTCGGAGGTATGCTCTTCGGTTTCCTGATGATCCGCTATTGGAACAAGCACCCCAACAGCAGTTTCGACAGGAGTCGCGGACGCGAGTTCTTCGAGGGTCTGAAGCGTAGTTTCGACCAGCGCCAGCAAGGTAGTCAGCAGCATCGTCAGAATCCGAATATGCATGTCCAACAGGGCGGTTCCAAGGAGGCCGACATGGAGTACAACGCCCGCAAACGGCAGAATCAGGAAGAGATAGACGCCATCCTTGACAAGATCCGCAAGAGCGGCTACGACAGCTTGTCCAAGGAGGAGAAGCAAAAACTCTTCGATGCCAGCAAGCAATGATCAAGCAGTTGAAGACATTCACCGTCAATCTGGTGGCGGGGGCTAATATCGCCACCGTCATTCTGATGCTGTGCTCGGGATTCTCCGACAGGCTCAACCCTGCCGACCATCCCCTGCTCTCCTGCTTCGGCATGGCCTTCCCCGTTTTCCTCGTTGTCAACCTGCTCTTCCTATTCTTCTGGCTGACCTTCAAGTGGCGCAAGGCCTGGATACCCATTGTCGGCTATGCGCTGGCCTATATCCCCATCAGCCTCTATATGCCCCTCAACATGAGGCAGGACCTGCCCGAAGGCACCATCAAACTCCTGTCCTACAACGTCTGTCAGTATGGAGGCAACTACAAATACGAACAGGGCTTCGACACCGTCTACAACTACCTGAAGCGACAGAATGCCGATATCGTCTGCCTCCAGGAAGATGCCGACACGTGGCGCCGCTTCGTGATGCAACGCTATGCGAAGATCTATCCCTACAACGACACCACCATCTTCTGTAATACCGCCATGAGCATGAACGGCGTAGGCATACACACCCGTTTCCCCATCATCCGGAAGGAGCGCATCTGGTATCCGTCGGTTGCCAACGGCTCTGTGGCGTATTACCTGAAGCTGGACAATGGCGACACCCTGCTCGTCATCAACAACCACCTCGAAGGCACGCATCTCTCCAAGGAAGACCGTGCCAACTACAAACGGATGATCCGGGGCAAGATGGAGCGCGACACCGCCAAGGAGGAGTCCATGCTGCTGCTCGACAAGCTCGCCACCTCTGCCGCCAAGCGTGCCCCCGAGGTTGATATCGTCCATCAGTACATCGAGGCCCATCGGCAGTACCCCATGATTGTGTGCGGCGACTTCAACGACAACCCCATTTCCTACTCCCGCCGTACCCTCGCCCAGGGTCTTACCGACTGTTTCGTAGAGACGGGAAAAGGCATCGGTTTGTCATATAATCAGAAAGGCTTTTTTGTCAGGATCGACCACATTTTATGTTCCGGACACTTCGAACCATATAATTGCCAAATCGACAACGAAATGGACGCAAGTGACCATTATCCGATCCTCTGTTGGCTAAAAATGAAGGAAAAACAATAAAAAAAGTGTGTTTTTCGCCAAGAAATTTTCCCACTTGCGGAAAAATGTCTATATTTGCACGCTAAAATGTACGCGAACAGAATTAAATAACAATAAATAACATCAAAAAACAAAATGCAAAACAAAGGAATTGTAAAAATTATCGCAGTGCTTCTCTTTCTCGTGTGCTGCTTCTACCTTTCCTTCTCATTCGTGACACGCCACTACGAAAGTAAGGCTGCCGCTATGGGTGAGGAGGCAGGTGCAGAGTACCTTGACTCTATCAACAACGAGAAAGTCTACATGGGTATTTACTCACTGAAGCAGTGCCGTGAGATGGAGATTGGCCTGGGTCTTGACCTGAAAGGCGGTATGAACGTTATTCTTGAGGTGTCAGTGCCTG
>JAFZPZ010000101.1 GCA_017552435.1 Bacteroidaceae bacterium | reverse complement strand
CTCAGGTTGCTTCATCGATATGAAAAGGCAATCTCGGAAGGGCATGTGCCTTATCTTGAGGCAGATGAGTTGACTGACATTGCCGAATACTACATGACCGATAGGCAGGACGATAAAGCTAATCAGGCCATTAAGGCAGCCATCGACATGCATCCTGACAGTGTCGATCCGCAAATCTTCCTGGCTCGTCAGAAGATGTTCTACGGAAAGCTCGACGAGGCTCGCAGCATCATCGACTCCATAACCGAGCAAGATGACCTTGAAGTCCTTTATATCCGAGCTGAACTAATTATAAAAGAAGGGCATATCAACGAAGCATCGAAGTATCTCTTCAATCAAATACCTCAAATGCAGGACAGCCTTGACACCTTTCTTTACGACTGCACTTCCATCTTCATGGACTATGACCAATGGGGACAGGCTGAGGAGTGGCTCGAACATCTGAAAGGAGCTTTTCCCGATCATCCGCGTCTTCCCATCATGGAGGCTGAGATAAAGATGGGACTTGATGACTATGAGAAGGCGTACATACTCTTGAAAGAAATTCTTGAGGCTGAGCCCTATGAATCAGAAGCATGGGACTTGTTAGCCGAGACATGCGTCGCATTGGAGAAATTCCCTGAGGCTCTGGAGGCTGCCGACTACTCTCTTGCCATTAATCCCAAAGACTGTACCGCACTTCTTATGAAGGCCAATGCCTACATGCACGAGAATTCGATGGCAGAAGCTATTGAGCACTATAAGCGGTATCTTGAGTTGCAACCCGATGACCTCAGCGTTCAAATCTCTCTTGCGCTATGTTATAGTAGCGAAGATCGCTTCAAAGAAGCCCTCTCTCTGCTCGAGAAAGCTGAGCAACAAGCCCTGAAACTGCCAGACAGAGATGCCGACCTTTCCCAAGTGCTCCAGTTGAAAGCATATGCTTTGGGCCGCCTTGACAGGATTCCAGAAGCAATAACCCTTGTTGAGAAAGCACGTGAGTATTGCGACGAGAGTCAGGCGTGGAAATGCTATATGACAGAGGGCGACATCTACTTGCAAGCGAATCAGACGAAGTTGGCAGAGGATTACTTCACAAAAGCCCTGGAGAAGAGTCCCGAACAGGGAGACACGCTCTTCAACATCGCACTTTCCTATAGCAATGCTGGCTACAATGATGTTGCTATCGAACTGCTCGACGACGTCTGGACAATCTTTGGAACTCAGGAAGGCAAGTTCGTCGTCCCACACCTTGCGAACTGTTATCTTCGCAAGTATCGTGAGTCTCCCGAAAAGCCAGAGCGCAAGAACGACATGGAGAACTTCCTCAAATATCTTCAATTAGCACCCTATTGTGACCGAGAAGCCACGATACATCTCTTCTCTGACCGCTTCCCAAACATCGCTCCAGAAGACTACTACGCCTATGCTTTCAAGGAGTATTACGGCTTCTTCCCCAAATCATCTGTCAACTAACGATTATACAAAAAAAGCCTTCCCATAACGGAAGGCTTTATTGATTGTCGCATATGACTCATGGCATATTAGTTGTCATGCGACATCTTTTTATTACATTCTTCTCATAAGCCAATCACTCCACTACGGGCACCTCAATCTGAGAGCCGTAACGATGATACTCGTTAGCGATGGATTGCTCCTTGATGTAATGCGTCAACTCTATGCGGCCATTGTGAACGGGAAGCGCTTGAGCAATGTACATATCATGATTGGCAGCTGCTTGGAAGACGATATCGGGCACTTGACTTGAGATAGTGCGAATGCGCTCGTACTTCTTGATGCTTTCACAGAAGGAGGCCAGATTCTCGCTGACAGTCTTGGCGCCAAGGGCACGGGCATCGTTGAGCAAGGCATTACCTTCATCGGCTGAAACAGTAAGAGGTGTGCCAACTGTCTTTGCTGCCAAACAAACCATTTCCAGCTGCTCTTTTGTCTCGTCTCCAAACAGGCGCAAAACCATTCCTTCTGCTAGAGGCAGATAGCGGAAGACGTTCTGCTCGCCACGAATCTTCGGCTGAATATTGCGGGCATGACGGAACTCCTTCTCGTACCAATCTGCATAAGAAGTTCTGTAGTCCGTTGTCTGTTGTCCTTTGTCTGTAATATTCATAAACTGAGCCACATAGTTGGGACCGCCAGCCTTCAAGCCAGGACCAAAGGCAGAAAGCTTCATGCCGCCAAAAGGTTGACGATTGACGATGGCACCAGTAATGCCTCGATTGATGTAGAGATTGCCTGCAAGGACATGATTCTTCCAATAAAGTTGCTCTTGCTCATCGAGAGACTGAAGGCCAGAAGTCAGGCCGTAATCGAGACCATTGACTAAGTCAACGGCTTCCTCTAGTGTATCGTAAGGAGCTACGGCAAGCAACGGTGCGAAGAGTTCTGTGCGGAAAGTGAAGGAATCGGGCTTCACATCTATCTTGATGGTGGGACGAAGGATGTAGTGCTTCTCGTCAACGAACTCTGGAGCAATCAGCCAACGCTCTCCTGGTTCAAGCTTGAAGGCTTGCTCCAACTTCTCATTCTTGTTGGTAATCATCGGGCCTACGATATTGCCTGCATTCCAAACACCTCCAACCTTGAGGGAAGAAGCGCAGTCCTTAAGTTTCTCGAAGAACTCGGGATGATTGTAAACAGAACGCTCAACAAGCAAGAGCGAGCATGCAGAACACTTCTGCCCAGCGTTGCCGAAAGCCGAGCGACATGCATTCATAATAGCATGGTCGCGATCGCTCTTCGCAGAGATTATCATGACGTTCTTACCACCCGTCTCTGCCGAGAGTGGTTTGCGAGGATTATTGTGCGCAAGCGTTTGTGCGGTTTCAGTACCACCAGTAAGGATGACGTGTTTGATGACAGGAGAAGACGTGAGCAAAGGCGTTGCTTCGCGGTCACTAATAATTACCTGGAGGGCTTGCTTGGGAACACCTGCATCCCAGAATGCTTTGGCGAAAAGCCAAGCAACAGGAGCCGCAACTGTGGCAGGCTTCAGGATACATGTGTTGCCTGATGCCAAAGCTGCCACTACGCCGCCACAAGGAATGGCGCATGGGAAGTTCCAAGGCGAGAGGACAAGCACAGTTCCTTTGCCTTGCATCTCGATGTCTGGCAGAGCTGCGAACTTCTTCATCGTTGTCGTATAGAAGCGGCAATAGTCGATACCTTCAGATACTTCTACATCGGCTTCTTCGATGGTCTTACCCGTAATGGCACACATCGAGCCGTTAAGGTCGCCACGCATTTGGCCGAGAATGTTTGCAGCACGATACATAATCCGATGACGCTCCTCAACGCTTGTCTCACGCCACTTTCCTTCATCTTTTTCGGCAATATCGAGAATCCGTTGAACCTGTTCCTTATTTGCTCTCGACATCTCGCATACAAGCACATCGCCATCCTGACTTCTGTCGAAATACTTAACATGGTCCACGTTGTAGGTCAATTCATCGCCAATTTGAGTGGGCAGCAAATCACCAGGCTTCCAATCACCCCACTCTGCTTTCTCACCCGACATATTGCCATTCGACTTCCACTTCGCAAATATCTTCTCCACCCATTGCTGATTGCAGAAGCGGTCGAAATCGGTATCGGGCTCGTTAATCATCTCGTCCTGAGGCTCCTGTCCAACATAAGGCTGATTTCTGTCTTGCGTACGTGTAGGTGTATGATTCAGGTTATCCTTCATGTTATAAGCCTTGATGAATTGCTCCTGAAGTTCTTTCCATTCCTTTGTGTCGGGCTTAAGCGAGAAACTATGGGTCAGGAAGTTATCAGGAGCCGTATTCTCGTCCATACGACGAACAAGATAGGAAATGGCATTGAGGAAATGCTCCTTCTTCACGACGGGCGTGTAGAGGATAACATGATTTCCGAGCTTCTTCTGAGCTCTCCAAACATGATTGGCCATACCTTCGAGCATCTCGAAGCAGAAGCAGTCTTTGGGCGTCTGATACATCTCGCTGAGCAGATACGCATAGGAGATGGTAAAGAGGTTGTGGGAAGCCATACCGATGTGCAGAACCTTTGCATTTTCGGGCTTCAAACCACGTTCGATGATATGCAGATAGTTGGCATCCACTTCAGTCTTGTTGGGACGAACGGGATTGGGCCAACCACGAAGGTCGCTGACGATGTTCTCCATATCGAGATTACATCCCTTCACGATACGCATCTTGATGGGAGAGCCACCTTCTTCAACACGTTTGCGTGCAAACTCCAGCAGTTCGCTTTGGAAACCCTCTGCATCAGGAAGATAAGCCTGCACAACAATACCTGCTTCATAGTTCTTGAACTGTGGCAGGGAAAGGACGTCCTTGAAGAGCTTCATCGTCAAATGAGCATCCTTGTACTCCTCCATATCGAGGTTGATGAACTTGGGCTTCGTCACGCCGTTGACGTCCGTATAGGGATAGTCGATAGCCGTCTGATAAAGCTCCGACATGCGACGAACCAGCTCGGGGAAGCATTCCTTATAATTTAATGCGTGCGTCTGCGCATAGATACCCGATATCTTAACAGAGATGTAGTTGATATCGGGTTCTTTCAAAGCTTCTAAATAAGAGCGATATCGCTTGTCGGCCTCGCCATCGCCAAGAACCACCTCACCCAAGAGGTTGACATTCTGACCAATGTCCTGTTGGAAACGTGTAGCAAGATGTTGAGTTAAGCTGGGACGAGCTGCATCGATGATGACACGACTTGTATCCCTGCGTAAACGCCACTTGATGATTGGGACGGCAGCCCAGTTGAAGAGTGGAAGATAAGCAAACTTCTGGTACATCCAGAAGAGTGCATGATCGAACCAGTCGAGAAACTTGGGGATTCCGTATTGGTCGATAAGTTCCTTAACGCGAAGAGCCAACTTCTTTCGATCACGAATTTGACTGGTTTCGTCGAGCATACGCACAATGAACTTCTTGTCATTAGGCGTCGTAACCATTGTGCCATACATGTGTTGCTCACTTTTCTCCGTCTTTGTAAGCCCCGAATAGCTTTCGTCGTAAAGCTTGCGCATCCAGGAAAAGACTTCCTCGACGGTCGGAAATTGTAGTTCGTTCATAATAATATGTTGTTAATGATAGTTTTCCTCTGCAAAGATACGAATAAGCGAGCAAAAAGCCAAATTTATTTGGGCTTTTTCGAGCGAGAGGATCTAAGACCGTAGATCAAAGATACGAATAAGCGAGCAAAATACCAAATAAATCAAATTATTTTTATTATTGAGCGAGAGTTTACAACCACTTGTAAAACTGCAAAACGCAACAGGGTGTGTTTGCAATCATAACGTGTTATGCAGGCCATCATAACACGTTATGATTGGCAACGACGCACGTTATGTTTGGCAATGCAGCAGGTTAAATCACATAGGAGGATCTCAAAGCTTCATTAGGATATAACTTATTACAGCTATTTGAACTATTAAGATTGCTGGCACACCATATTTGAATTTCTTGTGCATCGTCTTGTGATGCCATACTTTCATGCCCAGCAAAGCCCCAATACTTCCACCAAGCACAGCCAGCATCAGAAGTGCAGCCTCTCGAATGCGCCATTTGGAGCGTTTTGCCTTCAATTTGTCAATACCAAACGTGAAGAACGTAGCCACATTAATGATGGCTAGGTATATGAGGATAAGGTTTCTTTCAGTCATTTCTCTTTACGCTCTAGTTTCATCACTTTTACAGGACGGTCGCTGCCTACTTGCAGTTTGCTGCAATAGTTGATTTCACCTGTATCGCTGAAGCCACACTTCTCCATCACACGACCAGAGGCTGGATTGTCAACAAAGAAATCGCTCCAAAGCGTTTGGAATCCCTTCACGTTGAAGCAGTAGTCAATCAGCAAACGCAAAGCCTCCGTGCAGATTCCTTGGCTCCAGTATGGCTTAGCTATCCAGTAACCTGGTTCTGCATCATTCTCTCCGATGTTGATGTTACTCTCTCCGTAGATAAAATAACCTATACAGCCTATTGACTCACCCGTCTCTTTCAATACGATGGCCCATGTGCGGTCGTTATTGAAGATGGTTCGAATTATTTCCAGGCTCTCCTCTACACTCTGATGTGGAGGCCAGCCAGCACGAGGACCAACTTCTGGGTCGCTAGCGTATTTGTAAAGCGTCTCAGCATCGCTATCTCTCCAAGGACGGAGTATTAGCCTTCCTGTTTCCAACATCTTGTGTTCACTCTTGTGTGGTTGGGAGAATTTGCTCGACTCCTCGCGCAGATTCCACAATGTGGCGATGCGGGTTTCCGGGATAGACTTTCAGGAGCACCACGCCATGTGGGTTCACTTCTGTGTCGAAGCGTTCTTTGGCATCGATGGTCTTGAGGTCCTGTTGGCGCCATACGTCACGGATCGTCTGCGGAGCACGCATTCCGATGGAATGAGGAATGAATCCTATGGTCTGCGGCTTGTCCGAGAGATTAAAGAGACCGACAGCCATTGAACCATCCTCCAGTTGCTTGACGTAGGTAACATAGTCCTTGCTTCTGTAGCGAGGATAGGCCTGAATGCCCAGCGGGTCTTGGTTGATATCGTTAACCTCATTGTTGCAGAGCAAACTGATGGTGAATGGGTCGAGCTGTGACATGTCGCATCCGATGAGCATTGGAGAAGCCAAGAGTGCCCAGAGGGAAATATGGGTAAACTGCTCGTCGGGAGTCAGGTGAGTATAGTGCAAGTTCGGTCCCCACCCCACCATTCCGAGGACAAGCATATCGGCATCTGCCCAATGACCAGGACGATTGAAGGCAAGCCACATATCCTGGCCCTCGAAGCCAATCTTAGACATGCTTCCCCAATTGTCGCGTATGTCACCCGTAGTGCGGTAACAGTTGGACTTCTCCAACCAGACAGGTGCAGAGCCATAGGGTGCAGAATTGGAGAGACTGAGGATGATGTCGCGACCCGTGGCATGCAGGGCATCCCACATCTCTGTAGTGTGGTAGTAGTCGTTGGGATTCCAGTCGTATTTCAGGTAGTCCACACCCCAGTCCGCCCACTGACGAGCGTCGTTCTCTGCGAAGGAATACATACCGAGGTACCAGTGTTGTTCGCGGGCTTTAGGGTCATCGGGCAGGAAGTAGCGATAGTTCTCGTCGTGCTTGCCCTCGTTGATCCAGTCGTAGGTGCCATCGGAGTTGTCGCAACTGCTGCCAATGTGTCCTGCGTAGGTGCCGACCCATGGGCCGGAATAGATTCCCAACTTCAGCCCCCAAGCGTGTAGCGAATCAGCCAACTGCTGCATGGATGGGAACTTGTCGTTTGGTTGTATGCCATTATGTTTCCCGCCACGAATGCCCTGCCATCCGTCATCGATATTGATGTAGGTCCATCCGTAGTTCACGAGTCCTTTCTCGACCATAGCTCGAGCGGAACTCATCACTTTCTCTTGGCTAACGCTTCTTCCCCAGCAGTTCCATGAGTTCCATCCCATGGGCGGAGTCTGGGCTATTGTGTTGCCTATCTCGATGCGTAAATCGCGCTCAGCTTTTCCGAATGAGTTGGTGGCATAGAGCTTGACCTGATAGGTGCCGGCACACTTCACTCGTCCTGTGATGTGGCCGCTCTGCTTATCCAGCTTCAATCCTTTTGGCAGCCCTGTGGCCTCGAAGGTCATCGGACGTTCGCCCGTTGCGGCAATACAATAGAAGAAAGGAGCGCCAGGAGTAGCTCCGAAGACTTTTGCACTATTGATACGTGGAGACTTTGGAGCCGGCGGCGTAAGGATGTAGGCACTGTAGTCGGGAATCTCTGCATTCTGTGCAGATACGGGAATCGCGAGAGCGATTAGCCCGATTGTAAGGATGATGAACTGTTTCATGGATTCGTTAAAGATTATTTCTGTGACAAAAATACGATAATTATTTTATTTTCTATTAATAGTTCCACAACAAAATGACTGTAGTTTCTCTCCCATCACAGCCTTTAGAATAGCAAAGACCTTATCACCCGTACAATGGCTTGTGTAGAATTGTGTTTCGGGATAGTTTATTTTCAATCTATTAGCTAAATCCGTTAATTCTTCTTCTGTTTCATGGTCATCAAGCAGGTGGAATCCTCCAACGACGATTTTTACAGAATAAGGACAAGCCGCTAAGATATTTTCCAATCCGCTATGAGCACAACCAGTAAAAAGCATACCATCTGTGTAAAGAGCAAGTTCGTGTCGGAAGTCATCGTTCACATAGTCCCCATCTTCGTTTTGCACAAATAGATGCCGGTTGCCTTTGGGCATCGGATGTGCATGCGGAATATGAGCAATAACGTGAAGACCATCAGCTATCGCCTGTGAATGGTCAATCAGAAGAATGCGCCCTTCAAGTCCATCTGGCCACTCTGTCGTAATGCTATGCAAGTTTCCGCGTTTGGAATAGAATTTGCAACTGACGGCATCGGGCGATACAATGACTTGTGCCTTATCGATTATCTTCATCAGATGTTTCAATCCTCCTGTATGGTCGTTGTGTCCGTGAGAGATAAAAACATAATCCACCATGCCGAGGTCGATGCCCATCTTCTCTGCATTACGGATAAACACATCGCTTGCACCCGTATCTAGCAAGATACGATGTTTATCCGTCTCTAACAGGATAGACAACCCATGCTCCGTCTGGAGTTGTTTGTCACTTGTGCGATTATCTGATAGTACTGTCCACTTCATAACATTCTTTGATAAGCAAGCCTTTCATCTCCATTGGAAAGGTAGATGATGCCACAATAGGTGAAACCGTGCTTTTCGATGTTGTGCTGCATGATTCGATTATCCTTATGGGTATCAATACGGATGTTTGCATCATGCGAGAAGCAGAAATCCATGATATCGCTGAAAATACCATGAATGTCAGGATAGCTGGCAATACGATGAACGACATGATAAGGTTGCATATCATCCAGCCACTCACCATCGAATATCTTTGAATAGGTTGGTTCAGGAGAAGGTAGGAAGGCAAAGTAGCCAACGATGCGACCGGCCTCTTCAATGACATAGCCACCATGCTTTTCCATATCGCTGAAGATGACTGTCTCTGAAGGGTAACCATCTCCCCATTGGTGCATGTTGCCTGAAGACCGCATAATCTTTTTTGCAGTCTCCATCACCTGCATAATATCGGTGATGTCTGTAGGTATTGCTTCCCTGATAATCCTATTACTCACGCTTTCCTTTACTTTTTCTCTTTCGCCTGTCTTGCAAATTCAAAGAGTGACAGGGGCAGATGACAGTAGCCGTCGGGATTCTTGTCGAGATAGTCCTGATGATATTCTTCTGCTGGGTAGAAGTTCTCAAGAGGAAGTTTCTCAACGGCCAGAGGCTGCTGATAGTTCTTCTGTTTCTCGGCAAACACCTTCTCGATAATAGGCAAATCCTCTGAATCAGTATAGTAGATGCCTGTGCGATAACGTGTGCCCTCGTCATGTCCTTGTTTATTAAGACTTGTTGGGTCGATGGCCTTGAAGAACATCTGCAACAAGAACTCAAGGCTTACCACATCGGGATTGTATTTCACATGTACGGTCTCTGCATATCCCGTTGTGTCAGTATAGACTTCTTTGTATGTTGGGTTCGCTGTATGTCCGTTGGCAAAACCCACTTCCGTTTCCACTACGCCATCAATTTGTTTGAAGTAATGCTCTGTTCCCCAAAAACAACCTCCAGCAAGATAAATCTCTTTGCCACTCTTGATCTCCACTAATTTTCCCGTTTCAGAGTCGATGATAAAACCGCGAACCACAACATTCCTGGGAACAAGTGGATGAGTCTTGATAGTCTCAACAGTCTTTCTCACAGACTCGGGAGTGTCCTTGAAGCCCTCCAGCCAATGGTCCAGGTTGATGCCACACTTGCGAATGGTGTCGAGTGTTTCATCTGTTACACCTCTGGCTATCATTTCATGATGGAAGTGGTCGTAGCTCATGTGGCAAGCCCCACAATGCGAGTGTGCCACTACCATGATTTCCTCTACACCCAATTCGTAGATGGCAACTATCAAGCTACGCATAGCTGAGTCGAAAGCTGAAATTACTAAACCTCCTGCATTCTTGATAATCTTTGCGTCTCCATTCTTCAGGCCAAGAGCTGCAGGAAGCAGTTCAGTCAATCTTGTGTCCATACACGACAACACAGCCAGCTTCTTATCAGGATACTTGTCTGTGAGATACTTCTCGTAGCCCTTCTGCTCTACAAAAGTCTTGTTAAAAGCTATAATCTGGTCTATCATATCTTCTGGTTTAATGATTATTTGTTTGGTACACACGCACATAATCTATCTCATAGCGCATAGGAAAGTCCTTTGGATTGTACTGCCTTACACGTGTATCTAAAGCCAAATTGAGTAAGAGGTACTGGGGTTGATGGAAGGGATTGATGCCCGAGCCACGCATCTTGCCATTGATAGTAAGGGTAAGGTCTATTTCGTTGAGCAGTTCATCATCGAGGAAAAGACGGATAGCGTTCTCGTCCCAATCCATACGCCAAACATGGAAACGTTCTGCCCAGGCAGAGTCGCGTTCTGTGAAGTGAGTGAGAGGCGTATAAGAGGAGTCCCATTTCGTCTCTCTATCCCCAGCCCAACAGGCATTAGCCAGAACGGTGGGACGTCCTTTGTATTGATAGTACTCCATCATGTCTATCTCTCCACAAGCTGGCCAACCTCCACTATCTCCCAGTAGCCAAATAGCAGGCCAAGCACCCAAGCAGACTGGGATGCGAGCACACACCTCAACACGTCCGTACTGGAAAGAAAAAAGGCCCCTCGTCTTCAAGGAACTGCTTGTCCAAAGGATGCGTGGACGATTGTTGCGCCAATGCCTGCTTCCCTCCCTGTAGGATGGACAAGGTAAGTCTGCAGGACGAGCTTCAATCACAAGATAGCCATCGCTTTGGAAGGCATTCTCTGGTGTGTACCACTGAAGTTCCTCATTACGCTCAAAGCCATGCTCGTAGGTCCATTTCGTGGAGTCTGGGCGTCCTTCTACTTCGAACTCATCGTTCCAGATGAGTTTCCAACCATTGTCCTGAGCCCAAGCATCGACAGAAAGAAAAACAGACAATAAAGATATGATGATGGCTTTATTCATTATAAATAGATGTTTCATAACTCTTCAGTTTGTGTGTTTCTTTTGCAAAGTTACGAATAAGCGAGTAAAAAGCCAAATTAATTTGTGCTTTTTCGAGCGAGAGTAACTAAGACCGAAGGTCAAAGATACGAATAAGTGAAGACAATATAAAATAAAAACGTGTTTTCTTTTTGTATTTCACTCACTTTTTCG
>JAFZPZ010000100.1 GCA_017552435.1 Bacteroidaceae bacterium | reverse complement strand
TGTTAACACGGATTTTTGCACATTCTTGCATTCGCTGTGAAGCGAGTGCATTTGTGCTTCAATCGCTGTCCCTCCAAATAGCCTTTTCATGCTCATTTCTTTTCAGTTCTTTGCAGATGTTTATATTATAACGTAAAATCGAGCCTTTTTATTGCCTTGAAGCACAGTTTAACGTCTGTCCCTCGGGGGACACTGTTCTGGTGTAATCTGTCCCTTTAGAGAGATGTACGTCGTAGTCGGAAGATAAAAGGTTTAGTTTGAGTTATGGATATATAATATGGGGGTAAACTAAACTCCTTTTCTTTTGGCGGCAAATAAAAGCAGTAAAATTCGGCAACAATTCAATATCATTGCCGAACTCATATAAAGTAAAAGGTATTTCTTATCCTATCTTCATGATGGCTTCAAGTACCTTCTTGGGAGTTATCTTCGCATAGTTCTGTGTGCTTGAAACCTGCCTGTGACCAAGAAGTGCAGTAATCGTGTAGATGTCAACTCCTTTATCTAGCAGCTGCATGGCAAAGGTATGTCGGAAGCAGTGAAACGTGATGTGCTTATGGATTTTTGCTTTGCTGACCCATCGGCTGACATGAGTCGTGAGAATGCTTTCGGTCAGCATGGGGAACACCTTTCCTTTAGATTGCAGTTCACCCAATAGCCTGACGGCAGGAAGTGACAATGGTAATTGTACTTGAGCACCAGTCTTCTTGATACAGAACCTAAGATATGCTTTTCTTCCACGGTCATGGTGGATGTTCTCCCATCGAAGGGCAAGGATGTCGCTCCTCCTTAATCCTGTATAGATAGAGAACATGCCAGCCCTGTATACATCAGGATTGTCTTCGTATGGAGTGCTTGCCAACTGTTTGATTTCCGCACTCGACAGGTATTCCTTGCGGATGTCATGATCCCATGAGATTTTCTTCACCATTGACGCATAATCGTCAGGCAGTATGTTATCTTTGTAGGCAAAATGAACAATGCTCAAAAAAGCATTGAAGTATGCGCTTGCAGAGTTCTTGGAAAGCCTGTTCTTCGTGTGCTGCAGTCCTTTGGCTCGGAGTAGATATAGCCGGAACCGTTCGCAGAGGCTTGCATTGATGTCCTTGAACAAGCATTGTCCTTTGCAAAACCTTTCAAAGTGCAGTCGGCTACTCTGATATTTCGCACCGTGACAATCGCCATTCATCCTGAAATATTCCAGAAAGTCTTCGTCAAGTCTTGCCTTTGCCAGAAAACTGTAATCACGCTTTACCAACTGGAGATATCTTTCACAACGAATAGTCTCTGCAATCTCTTCAATAGCCTTGTTCTGCTCCTGCTGTTGTGACGTCCCTGGATGAGAGAAGATTTCAAGGTTCAGACACTCGTACCTTACGCTTTTGCCCTTCACGTCATGAATGGGTGGATTGAACTCCAGATAAATGGACTTCATGACTCCATGAGCAATTGATCTGTACTTAAGAATTACCCTTGGCATAATGCACCTCCTTTCTTTTTCACGGCAAGAATGTCTGCCTTGTTATAGACATAGCTCTTGTTCAACTTCTTTACGCGTACTCTATGCAACGCCGCGAGTGCGAAGATTACGGAACTGTCCAAATCGAAAAAGGCAGAGGCTTCTTCAAGTGTCAGCCAATGCTTTAAGGCAATAGACTCATGTTTCCATGCTTCTTCACACAAAGACTTGTGGAACCGACGGTAAACACCTACATAATAAGATGGGATGCTGTTTCGTGTAACGAACTTCAGCACCCAGCATCTGCTCATGCCTGTATATCGCATCAGCTCTTTGAGGGAAAGACTCGCATAACCGATAGGGGAGGAAGGTGTGACTGGCAGAGCCGAATACCACTTGACGAAGTCCTTCCATGAAATCACATAGTTGCCCTCGTTGCTTCTCGCGGCAATGATACGACCGTTCATTACAAGTCTGTTGATATACTGGCGGCTGAAACCAGAAAGGATAGCCGCTTCTCTTACAGAAAGCCCATCATGCGAGATTCTAGCTTTCCATTCTGCGTCCAAACTATCGTATGGATCGTAGCAGTGTTTTTTGAAATTGTAGTTCATATTATACAACCTGCTTTAGTGCAGATGTGCCTAATATAACTGACAAAACATCAAAAATGAGGGCGCATTCAGACTTTTCACCTTATTTATAACAGTAAACGTCTCTTATCTCGTAAAAAATGAGTAATTTTGTTCCCGATATGGTACTATAAGAGAACTGATTCTTCATTGACATACGCTCTTCAATGACGCGGTCAAACAAACTTCTTGAATGGACTAAGAAAGAAATGAAGTTGGATTTGTACATCAACGAGGCAAACGACTATGCACGCGACATCCGTGTGCCGGTGCTTCATCCCCACGTCGCCATCATTCATTACGACGAGGCGGGCGAGATACGCCATTCGCTGAACCGCATCGACTGCTACGGCATCTTCCTGCAGCGAGAGTTCCCCGAGAACCTGACCTACGGCATCGGCACCTACCATGACGGCGACGGTTCATTGATTGCTTTTGCCCCAGGGCAGATTGGCGGCAAGCGCGATGATGGCACGCGGCGGAAGTATCACGGTTGGGTGCTTCTGTTCGACCCCGTGTTCATTCACGGCACGGAGATTGAGCGACGTATGAAGGACTATCATTTCTTCTCGTACAACAGCAACGAGGCACTTTTCCTGAATACCGAAGAGAAGGACACGCTTTCGGGGCTGATGTCGAATATACGAAGTGAACTGACTAACAATGCTGATGATGTTCAAGATGACATCGTGCGAGACTACATACAGCTGATTCTGGACTATTGCAACCGATTCTATGCCCGCCAGTTCAAGGAGATGACGGCTGGCAGTAGCGACATACTGGCCCGTTTTCAGCAGGTGCTTATCGACTACTACGACAAAGGCCGTCAGCGTACAGATGGGCTTCCCAGCGTGAAATACTGTGCAAGCGAGCTGTGTCTGTCGCCCGGTTATTTCGGCGACATCGTGCGTGGTGCCTTGGGCGAGAGTCCGAAAGACTATATCCGAAGTTTTATCGTCATGCGTGCCAAGAGCCTGATGCTTGGCGGTCAGAGCATCACACAGGTTTCCGATGCGCTTGGCTTCGAGTACCCCAATCATTTCACCCGTCTTTTCAAGCAACTGACGGGTCAGACACCCTCACATTTTTTCGCTGAACAGCGCAAAAAATAAACATTCCTCATTTTTGGTAGATTTATCCGTAATCCGTCTAAGCGGAGTATGGCTAAATCGTCGTACCTTTGCACCTAGTTAAGAACAAATAAACGGAACGACAATGAGACCATACGTAATTTGCCACATGATGGCTTCGCTTGACGGTAGGATAGACTGCGCGATGACAGAGCAGATTGACGACACGAACCGCTACTACGAGGCGCTGGCACAGCTCGACTGCCCCTCGACGCTGGAGGGCAAGACCACGCTGGCGATGCACTATGCACAGGACGGAGTGTTCCAGCCGCAGAAGGCGCATGAGGATGCCGGCCAACAGATGTATCGCGCCACAGAGGCCAAGGGTTATGCCATCGGCGTTGACACTTGCGGCACGCTGCTTTGGGACGACGACACCACGGAGCTATTCGGGCGTCCGCTGCTGATGATCCTGTCAGAGCAGGCCAGCCAGGAATATCTGGACTATTTGAAGAAGAAACACATATCTTATATCACCACGGGGCGGGACGGCATCGACCTTGCATCGGCTTTGGAGACACTGCGCACGGTGTTCAGCGTGGAACGTCTTGCCGTAGTGGGTGGCGGGCACATCAACGGCTCGTTGCTCGATCAGGGTCTGATTGATGAGGTGAGCATGATGTACGGCTACGGCATCGACGGGCGCGAGGGCATGGCTGCTGCCTTTGACGGCAGGCCGATGGAGCGAAAACCCGTTCGTCTGGCCTTCAAAAGCGTGGAGGAGCAGGACGGCATCGTGTGGATGAGATACCAGGTAAAATGAAGAGTGAAGAATGACTATGAAACAGATTGTAATGATTCTATCAGCCCTGCTTGTCATGTCGTGCTGCAGCGACGAGATCCAGGCGCAGACGAACTACGAGACAATGACAACAAAGATGTACATCACTATCGACGGCAGGACAGAGACCGTCACGCTGGTCATCAATAGTGCCACACAGGCGCTGGTCGCGAAGTTGAAAGAGGCCCCCGTCACGGTGACGCTCAACTCCAGTGGCGGCTTCGAGATTTGGGGAGCACTCGGATTCTCGCTACCGACAAGCAACGAACAAATCAATGCACAGCCGGGCGACGTGATTCTCTACAGCGGCAGCAACATCTGTATGTTCTATGGCACGAACTCATGGAGCTACACCCGTCTGGGCAAGATTGACGGATTATCGACCGATGAGTTAAGGACATTCCTTAAGGCCGGACAGAGCAACATCAGCGTCACGTTGTCGTTGAACAACACTACAGGCATTAATGCAGTGAAAAGTGAAGAGATAAAGGATAAAAGTTCTTTGCAAAGCAAAGCGTCTGAAACCGAGTTCACGCTTAATGGTACTCTCGCACCAGCAGGATATAAAGGTGTTGTTATCAAGAATGGAAAAAAATATTTAGATAAAGGTAAGGCATGAAGAAAGCAGTATTATTAATGCTATTCGCAGCAGGATTACTCACGCCTGATATCGTCCAGTCACAGACGTTGCGCGGAGACATTGACCTCAGTGACCCGTTTGTGATGGCTGACGCAAAGACGAAGAAGTACTACATGACCGGCACCGGAGGTCAGATGTGGACGAGTTCGGACCTGGAGGTCTGGACGGGACCCAAGACAGTTGTCCAGACCGACGGTTCGGCATGGATGGGAGCAAGCCCGCAAGTGTGGGCTTCAGAGGTGTATGCACTGGACGGAAAGTACTACAACCTCTCAACATTCACCAACGATGCCGTCACCATAGACGAGAGCGGACATACCCGACGTGCCGTACATATCTTGAGCAGCAGTCTGCCGAACGGCACTTACAAACTCATTTCGGGCGGTGATGCCACCTATCTTCCTGCCGAGAAATCAACATTGGACGGCACCCTCTTCATCGACACGGACGGAACACGCTATCTCATCTATTGCCACGAATGGATTCAAAATGGTAATGGCACCGTAGAGGCTATCCGTCTGAAGGATGATATGAGCGGCGCAGAGGGCGAGCCGACCATACTGTTCCGTGCCCACGACGCAACGTGGAACACAGGTGCTGTGACCGACGGTCCCTTTGCATTCCGCACCCAGACAGGCCGCCTCGGAATGCTTTGGACAAGTTGGCACGGTGACCGCTATGTGCAGGGTGTCGCCTATTCTACAACGGGGAAACTCACTGGTCCCTGGCAACAGGAAGCATTACCTGTGACACCCGATGACTATGGTCACGGAATGCTCTTCCGCACCTTCGATGGACAATTGCTCTTGTCTATCCACAGTCACCGCAACATCGATTTGGACAAGCAATGGTTCGAACGCCACCCGACACTCTTCCTTTGTGATGACAGCGGCGACAAACTGCGTGTGTTGATGGAGTATAAGTCAAACGCAGGTCTAAACCATCCCGTCAGTGTTGTGGTCAATAATCCAGAATTCAATTATGGCAAGCAGGGATGGACGTGTACCACCAAAGCTCAGAATCAACTGATTGCTCATAACCAGGGCGGTGCCATCACAGGTGACTTCTTCGAGAGCTGGGATGCAGATTCCTACACAGGCGAGATTTATCAGGAACTCACCTCATTGCCCGCAGGCACTTATCGTGTCAGCGCAGCCGCCTTCCGCAACAGCGTCATCTCGGGCGGCACGGCGGGAGCAGATGTGGTCAAATTGTTTGCCAACGACAATTCCACCTCCGTCGCGTCCAATGACCCCGAGCGATTTTCCGTAGTCACCACCGTCACCGACGGACGTTTGCGTTTCGGTCTTCGTTCCGAACGGAAGAACTACAAGTGGATGGGTATTGACAACGTGCGCATCGAGTATTTTGGCCCCGAAGACTACACAGCAGAAGATATAGAGCGAACCGGCCGCAACGAGGCCGTATATCTGCGCAACCAACGCGACGGTCGTTTCCTAAGTGCCGGACAGTCGTGGGGCACACAGGCGGTGCTCGCCGAACATCCTATGGACTTCTACCTCGTGGAGCTACCTGGTGGGCGATATGCTCTTGACAGTCGCTTGTCCAACGGTGGAGCCAACCACTATGCCAGTTCAAACGGCTATCTGGACGGAGCAATGGCCGAGTTCCGTATCAACTGGAAGGATGAACAAACGGTCACCCTCTCCACCGATGGCAGTCACTACTGGGGCAGTACAGGAGCTCAACTCGTCTCTACACAACTCACCAATGCGAATGCCAAGGGTTCACAATGGGATATCCTTCACCACGACGACTTGATGGCCTTGCTCAATGATGCTACTCCCGAAGCACCGGCAGATGCCACCTTCCTCATCCAGTGTCCCCATTTTGGGCGCAACGACACACGCCTGTCGGCTTGGCAAGGTGACGTCACCGCTGGCGGCGATGTAAAAAACCAATGTGCTCAGGCTCCGTCTGGCTCCTTCGATATTTATCAGAGAGTCACCGGGCTCCCTGACGGTTTCTACGAGGTGCGCGTACAGGGATTCTATCGTGGCGTAAAAGCGCTGCTCTATGCCAACCAAACGACACAGCCGTTGATGAACATCACGGACGAAACGGGCAATCAGCCCTCGACCCTCGACGCTGCCAGCGAACGCTTTACGGCGGGTAAATACCAGAATACTTTACGTGTGGAGGTGACCGACGGGTCACTCACCATTGGCATAAAAAAGACTTCCTCCACATCCTCATGGACTGTCTTTGACAACTTCGAGCTTTATTATCTTGGTGAAAAAGACCCATACTCGTCCGTTCATAACGTGCAAACAACGGTTCGTACCCCCGAAGCAATCTATGACTTAACAGGTCGCCTGCGTTCAATAGGCAGTCCGCATCATTTGACAACAGGCCTTTACATCATTCGAAAAGGTGAGAAAGCACAGAAAGTGCATATTAGGAGAAAATGAAGAAAGTAATGATTTTGACAATGCTTGTCGGCGGTATACTGGCGGCCTGCACAGAAAACAAACAAACTAAAACAGAAGACAATATGAGTAAACTTGAATTGACGCAGGAGTGGGATAAAGTGTTCCCGCTGAGCGAGAAAGTGAATCACGAGAAAGTGACGTTTGAAACACAGTATGGTTTGACGCTGGCAGCCGACCTCTATACGCCAAAGGACGCAGAGGGAAAGCTGGCTGCCATCGCCGTTAGCGGCCCGTTCGGAGCCACCAAGGAACAGTCGAGCGGACTCTATGCCATGCGGATGGCTGAGCGTGGCTTTGTGGCGCTGGCTTTCGACCCCTCGTACACCGGCGAGAGCAGTGGTGAACCTCGTCGCACGGCATCGCCCGACATAAACACAGAGGACTTCATGGCTGCCGTCGATTACCTGTCGCAAATGGAGAACGTAGATGCTGAGAAGATTGGCATCATAGGCATCTGCGGATGGGGAGGC
>JAFZPZ010000099.1 GCA_017552435.1 Bacteroidaceae bacterium | reverse complement strand
TGGCAAGGATGCCAGTCGTATGTCAATCGTAAAAGCTGCCGGTCTCGACTATCAGACGGAGAAGGGTCTCTCCTTCGGTGACAACCTCATCAATGCCGGTATCAGCGGTGCCAACAGCAGTTTCCCGACATTGAAGGATGCCATTGCACAGGTCCTCTCTGACGATGAGGGTAGCTGCCTGGCTATCGCCAACGAGGTGGGTACTGCCAAGATTGCCAACCCGTTCTCTGCCGGCGACGTGTCGTATGTGGAGTCGCCTTACAGCTACAACTCCATCGCCGACTTCCGCGACAACATCCGTTCTATCCGTAACGTATGGCTCGGCTCTACCGACAAGAAGGCTAACAAGTACAGCTTCCACACCTTCTTTGCCAGCGTGAAACAGGATGCAGTTAACCAGAAGGTCGAGGGTGCTTACGTCAGCGCCATCGAGGCCATCAGCAACATGCCGTCGCCCTTCGTTAAGTATTGTTGCACTATTTGGAACATAGCATTTGAAGATGATGAAGACTGGGAATAAGCGAGAGCAGAGCCAAGCTTGCTTGAGCTATGCCGAGCGAGAGCAGGCTCGGCGAAGCCAAGACTGGGAGTAAGCGAGAGCAAAACTCGCTTGCATTCTGCCATCTAAAAAGCCGCCGACACACCCCATCTGCGGGAGCCTGTCGGCGGCTCGCTCGGCTTAGCCGCTTTTACAAAGCTTAGCGACTAAAAGAATCATTAAGAGATAAGACCTCAGCCTTTATTCTCATCTTTCAGCTTCAGCTTATCCAGATCTTCTATCAACTTGTAAACCGTTGTTGACGGATTGCCGTATGCAAAGAGGCTTTTGGCCCTTTCAATAGCTGTATTCTTATTCTCTACCAAGTGGCGCTTCAACTCATCGGTAAGTACCCTTGGATATTCTCTCTTTCCGTGCCATAGCCTCAGATTACTGGTTTTGAGAGATACGGAATGGCATCAAACCGCCCCTGCAGATACGCCTTCTCCATATCCATCGTGTCACGGAAGTCCTTATAGTCAAAGAGTGAGTACAGGTCGCTACTACCGTCATCGCGTTTGTTCACAAAGTACACCTGGTCGCGCCGCTGGAAATCCGTGTTCAGCAGATGCGTGTTGTGTGAGGTGTAAACCAACTGGGCGCACTGGCTGCTGTTGAACATACCGATGATAAACTCCACCAACTGCGTATGCAGGCTCGTATCTATCTCATCGACAAACAGCGTCTTGCCCTGTCGGATGATGTCAATCATACTCACCATCATGCGGAACAGCGTTTTCGTACCCTCCGACTCTTCTGTCTCGAAATCAAAGGCAACTTCTTTGCTGTTGCGGTGATAGGTCACAATGCGGTCGCCTCTCAACTGGATATCCACGATGTCGCTGTCTGCCGTCCGCAACACCTCCAATAGCTTCGGTTTCTGCTCGCTCAAGAGCTGTTCCATAGGCACAGTATTCGGCAAACGATAGTCTAACACCACATCGTCGCAGAAGAATCGGAACACACGCTTGGCCAGTTCCCTGTCCATCTGACTGGCTCGCGAGATGAACAAGGTCTTCTTCGACGTGTTGGCAGCCACATCCATAGGTCGTTTCAGCACCAGCTTGAACTCATACACATCCTTCTTATCCTGTCCACGGCTCTCGTCTCTGCTGAACACCAGCGAGCGCCGCCCGTTAGGATAGTAGTACAGCTGCTCCGTCAGAATTTCGTGGCGGGTCATCGTGAACGAATACTCATACTCAATGCCCTCCATCAGGAACCGCACATAGAAGCTGCTTGGTTTCTGCTCGTACCCGTCAAACTTGAACGGCACGAAGCCAAACATCGTGTCCTCATTGTAGTTGTGCGACGAGCGAATCATCTCCACACAGGCACGGATAGCCTTAATCACGTTGCTCTTACCCGATGCATTGGCACCAAATACCGCCATGCTCTTCAGCAATTTCTCGCCGCCAACACTAAACACATTCCCCTCCAGAGTCCTTGCCTTCTGGGTCTGAATCTTCGCAGCCTGCATGTCGAGTGTCACCTCGTCACGCAGCGAAAACATATTGCTCAAACGGAGTTCTAATATCATTTTACAGCCTATTTTTGTAAATTCTATGCAAATATAACAATTAAATCGTAAACAAAAGAGCGTTTTGCCAATTTTCTGCAATTATCAGCCAATTTTCTCTTCCAATTGACACGAATGGGTTACTTTTTACGTCATTTCCCACGCGTACCCATACTCTAGCTTCCATCTCCCTTGCTACCCCCTTGCTACCCCCTTGCTACCCCCTTGCTACCCCCTTGCTACCTCCTTGCTACCCCCTTGCTACCTCCTTGCTACCTCCTTGCTACTTCGAGCCATCTTAACTTCGTTGACTTTCTTCACGCTCGGCAAAGTCGAAGCGAGCTTCACTTTGCTCTCACTTAATCAGAAAGTTCGAACCATCTCCGAATCATCTTCGAGCCTACCTCGAATCTCTCGCGGTGGTCGCGGCCACCTCATGGCTCACTCTACGTTACGCTTATGCTCGGCCTATGCTACGTCTACGCTAAGATATACCAATTAGCCGCCGACAGGCTCTGTAAAAGGGACTTGTCGGCGGCTTTTCAGAATACCGACTTTTGAGTATTTCAGGATTCAGGGAATCGCCGTACCTTTGCGGTTGAGATTGCAAATGTAGAAGAATAAGATATGGTACGTTATCGAAACATCATGAAAATGGTACTGGCAGGGCTTTTGGTGGCGCCTGCCTTTACTGCTTGTTCGGACAGCGATGATCTGACCGAACTGGGCGAGTTGGAGACTGAGGAGCAGGTTTTCGGCAAGGCTACAGGTAACTTCACGGCTGAGGAGTGGTTCCCTGGCGGAGAACTGGGTACTACCGAGAAAGCCAGTTATTCTGCCCCGACACCTGCAGTGCAACAGATAGCAGGGATGGAGAGCGACTTTATGACGGGTAATGATCTCTTCGAACACCTTTACACCTTCGAGCAGGCTCCCCGTCGTGGACTGGGTCCTGCCTGGGTGCGCAACAGTTGTATTGCCTGTCACCCGAGTTATGGACACGGCAAACGTCAAACGGAGTATCGTGCCAACACCATCGGCAACGGCTATCTGCTTGTGATCTATCACCCCAGCAACAATGCCTATATCTCCGAGGTGACGGGTATGCCGCAGACGCAGGCGATGGCACCCTTCAAGGCGCCTATCGACGAAACGCAGATACAGATAGACTGGAAGACGGTGACTGAGATGGAGAGCGGACTCGCGATGACCTTCCCCGATGGCGAGAGTTACTCGTTGATCTATCCTGAGGTGCGCATCCCGCAGTCGGCCTTCAA
The DNA here is from genome assembly GCA_017552435.1 of Bacteroidaceae bacterium. Classification (GTDB taxonomy): domain Bacteria; phylum Bacteroidota; class Bacteroidia; order Bacteroidales; family Bacteroidaceae; genus Physcousia. Next base: position 161 of record JAFZPZ010000099.1, on the reverse strand, counting down.
CACCAATCCTAAGCCTACCGACTACGATGTACGCCTGGAGTCAACCATCGGCATCTACGGTACGGCGCTGCTCGATGCCATCGACGATGAGGATATTGAGAAGCAGTGGGCTGCTGAGGGCAAGTATGTGGAACTGAACCCCGCCATGTGGGACAAGGAGG
>JAFZPZ010000098.1 GCA_017552435.1 Bacteroidaceae bacterium | reverse complement strand
GCGCAAAGTATGTTTCAGGGACGAAAAATAGTCATTGAGTGTGAATTCGCGGCGTATCCAATAACAATTGTATTGACCCGTCCAACGAGTTACATATAAATGGCTATAGTTCGGACTACCCAGCGGGAATGTAATCTCCTGCCAATCACTATCGTCGTAATCCGCACGGAACCAATTTGAGGCAGGAGCACTTAATCCATCAACGGCACTGGAAGTCTGCGACGATGCATCCTTCCGATACACACGCCCATTCCAGGGAATATCCGCACCCATCGGCAATACCCATTCCGGACCAGGAACTTCAGGAGCCAAAGCTGTTGCCTGACAGTTCGTAATAATGGCATCGGTAAGGAGCTGGCCGCGAGTGTCGTGCGAACTGAGACTAAGATCTAAATGATCTGTACCAGCAAAATCCATCATGATAACACCCGTAGGACCGCTGTGAGAAAGAAGATAATTCAAAGCCAATTCGTTACACTTCTCAGCACAATCTGCCACATAACGGTTGCTGAGGAAGTATGACTTGGTATATCCTGAAGTATGATTGATATAAAATTTGCCGGTATTGCCTGCCATCGACTCCGCAAGCAGCTTCTGAATATCGGACTTCTTCTGGTTGAGTGTAGCATCGGAAGTGACATTGTAGATATCCTGTATGCGACATTGCAATTCATCACCCAATGAGCCACGATAAGCCATATCAAATGTAGCATTGTCTTGCCAAGAGTTAATACGAACAGCCCCATAGTTGGTCTCGCCCCAACTATCACGACTCAACACAAGCATCTTGCCCCGCATCTGCTCCACAGTAAGATAAGGATTCAGCTCTAGCAAACGACTGGCATGGGCATCCAAAACTTGCTTCATGAGTTGTCCCCAATTGTCTTTTCCTGTCTCGTTTTTGAGAAAGACGAAAAGAAATTCACCCGGATGAGATGCAAGAAAGTTTTCATAGGTATCGAAGATGCTGTTAAGCGTTTCGTTGCCATGCACCATCTCGCTATGATAGATAATCAGACTACTACCATTGACACCTGGACGAAGGTCAAAGGCCCGGACTCCAAGAGAGAGCTGCTCGCTTATAGAGAACCTTTGACACTCGGCACTCCAACTGAAGTCTTTGGTACCGGCATCGTGAGTACCAGGAATGGAAAGGCTGAGCAGCGGAGCCCTGTCGGGCAGGGCTGCCATCCAGTTATTGCGATCGATTTCAGCATGGGCCTCAATCACAAACACAAGAAACACAACGCTTTTGAGCAGGATTCTACAGATATTCATTTATCAACAGATAATCCTTTTTACAGGTAACATTCATTCCAAATTAGAATTTGGAACTATCTCTGTTTACGACGCGCTAAAGGGTCACCTTCATTTCCATCGACGAAATTGTGCTCCACCTCCGGTACCATCTCCAGTATCTTACCGCCACGAAAGACAACAAGACTTTGATTTGATGCTCCGGCACGCTGCCACAAACGGCTCTGAGCCCGACGAACGCCCTCATCTATCAGGCGCTGCATCTCCAGTATCTCTTGCTCCTTCATGCTTTCACGCCCTCCTCCGGCTTACAATATTTCTCTTGAAGCTTTTGATAGGTCTCTTCTTCGTAAACCAAAACCTTATCTCCTCCTAAACCAGATGCTATATGAACAGCAGGGCAGTCACTATTATCGTAAAGCGACCAATTGTCACAGACTGGCATATAGAGTTGGAAAAGATTGCTCAGACCTGCCTCATAGCGACGGTATATTACATCTGTCGGTATGTTGTGACCTCCCATCGCAACACGCTTTGCCACACGAGCGACAGCCTGCTCGGGCGTACTCAGAGAGAAGAACAGCAAAGTTACAAAATAACCACGCTTTTGAGCTTGCCGAATGAGCTTTACATAGGAACGCGTTGCCAATGTCGTTTCAAAGGCAAAGGTTTCGCCCTCCTTCAACAAATAGATGATACGGTCTATCATCAGTCGGCCCGCCTGAATGGCGACGCCCTCCGGATTAAAAGGCGAAAGGCCGGCAGCTATCTCGTCGGCATTGACGAATTCACGGCAACCCAACATCTCTGGCAGAACGGTAAACGAGGCAGTTGTCTTGCCTGCCCCATTGCAGCCTGCAATAATGTATAGGTTCATTTTCTTCTTCTTTTCCATATTTCTTCTACATTATCAAGAATGCTATTCACTTCTTTTTCTTAGTTTTTCCCTGATTGAGACACGATATTGTTTCATCCGAAAGCAAATCTGGGCGAAGTTTCCGAGTACGCTCCAAACTCTGCTGCAACTCCCATTCTTTTATCATCCGTTCATTGCCAGAGAGCAGCACATCAGGCACTTTCCAACCCTTGTACTCGGCAGGTCGGGTATAGACAGGAGCTGCCAACAGGTTATCTTGAAAGGAATCTGAAAGAGCACTCTGTTCATCGCCAATAGCTCCGGGCAAAATTCGTACTATTGCATCAGCCATCACCGCCGCCGCCAACTCACCACCAGTTAGCACATAATCACCTATGCTCACTTCCTTCGTAATGAGATGTTCACGTATGCGATAGTCTATGCCTTTGTAGTGACCACATAGGATAATGATATTCTCGCAGAGCGAAAGCGAGTTTGCCATTGGCTGATTGAACTGCTCGCCATCCGGAGTGGTAAAAATGATTTGGTCATAATGCCGCTCTGTCGTTAAAGCCGAAATACATCGGTCGATAGGTTCGCACTGCATTACCATACCAGCAAAACCACCAAAAGGATAGTCATCCACACGCCGCCACTTGTCCAAAGTGTAGTCGCGAAGATTATGGATATGTATTTCCACCAAACCTTTTTTTTGCGCTCTACCGACGATGGACTCCTGCATGAAGCCCTGGATTAATTCTGGCAATACAGTTATGATGTCTATTCGCATGTTCCAATAATATCTTTCACACTCGCGAAACCATGCTTCTCGAGGTATTCGTCAATACCCAGTGCCACTTTGACGCTGATAGCTGGGTCGAGGAAGTTAGCTGTACCAATCTCTATTGCAGAAGCCCCAGCCAAAAGAAATTCCAACGCATCCTTCGCACTGCAAATGCCGCCAAGACCAATGACGGGTATCTGCACCGCATGCGCCACCTGATATACCATACGCAGAGCCACAGGCTTGATACAAGGACCACTCAGACCACCTGTACCAATACTCAGCACACGCTTGCGTTTCTCCACATCAATTGCCATACCCATCAAAGTATTGATTAGGCTGACAGCATCGGCTCCTGCATCCTGTACCGCCAGAGCAATGTCCGTAATACTAGTCACATTAGGCGAAAGCTTCACGATGAGTGTTTTTTTGTAAGTCTCCCGGACAGCCCTTACTACGCTGGACGCACCATCAGTCGTTGTACCGAAAGCCATACCACCGTGCTTAACATTGGGACAAGAGATATTGAGCTCTATTGCTGGGATACCATCCAATTCATTGATACGCGCAGCACATTCAGCATAATCTTCAGGACTATTGCCGGACACGTTTACAATCATATTGGTCCGAATATCCTTTATCTGCGGATAGATATGGCTGCAGAAATAGTCCACGCCTTTGTTCTGCAACCCTACGCAATTGAGCATACCCTGTGCCGTTTCAGCCATTCGGGGATAAGGATTGCCTTCTCGCGGCTGCAACGTTGTGCCTTTCACGATGATGCCACCCAACTGACTAAGGTCAACGAAGTCTTGATACTCTATGCCATAGCCAAACGTTCCGCTGGCTGTAAGCACAGGATTAACTAACTTCAGGTCCGCAATATTCACTCGCAAATCTGCCATATCTCATTCCCTTTTTACCAATTCAACTTATCAATATTGAATACTGGACCATCTTTGCAGACACAGACATTGCCATCCACGGTATTCTCCACACAGCAAAGGCAAGCGCCCAGACCGCACGCCATCATATTTTCCAAACTGACTTCACACGGAATACCAGCCGATTTCGCATAAAAAGCCATTGCCATCATCATGGGCTTAGGACCACATACTGCAATACGGTCAAACTTCTCATTCTGCAAAATGCTATGTTGCGTGACAAAACCCTTTTCACCCTCGGAACCATCTTCCGTAGTCACAAACACATCACCGCAGGCACGATAAGCATTCAGTCTATGAAGGTCCGACCTGCTCCGCGCCCCTAAAAGGAATAGAGGGCGGGCACCCATTCTTTGTATTTCGGTTCCCATGAAAAGAAGTGGGGCAATACCTACGCCGCCCCCCACAAGCAAAAACCTCTGCGTAGGCGAAACTGGCATCGTAAAGCCCTTGCCCAAGGGCAAGACTACATTCAATATCGAACCCGATTGTTTGCGCCATAGAGAGGCTGTTCCTTTTCCAACCTTCTGCACAAGGAAACCGATTTCATTCTTCTCGCGATCAACGTAGTGTATACTGATAGGGCGTCGAAGGAAAGTCTCAGGACTTTCATCAATCCGGATCTGCGCAAATTGCCCGGGACACATTTCAGGCAGCGGCCCATCAGGATTAGTCGCAGAAAGTAACAAATAACGCTCATTAAGATACTCTGCAGAGGTCACTCGCAGGTCCAAAATGTACTTCCTCATATACATTATTATATGTATTGCAGGTGCAAAGGTACGAATAAGCGAATACAATACAAAATAAATTCATTTATTTTTATTGTTGAGCGCAAAAGTAGCTCGACGAAGTTCACGAAGTCAAGGTACATAAAAAAATATCGGAACATAAAGCATGTTCCGACAATTTTCATACCTTCGCGGAAAAAGTTTCGAAGGTGCCGTCATCGTAAAAAACTCTGATTTCCGCAATACGACGTATTGGTTTGTCAAGATTTTTTCCTTCTTGGACCATAAAAGAAGATTGAAGAGGTATCTGTGCAGGACCTGTATGCGTTCCTATAAATCCAGGTTGAATAGGAATACCTGAACCCTGCGGAACTATATTGGAAGAGATATCTTCATTTGAATCTGCTTGCAAAGGGGTAGAAGGTGAGGATGTGAACATTTCACCCTTACCATCCATCAGCCAACCCATATTAACTTCTGGGAAACGCTCATGGATATTATTAACTGTATTGAGGGTTGGTTTTGTTCTTCCACTAAAGATGCTCGAAAGAGCTCCTTCAGATATACAAATTTCTGCTGCAAAATTTTTCTGAGACATTCCCATGTGTTTCATGAGAGCACTAATACGATCCTTCATGATTTTTAGTTACTATAATTGGTATTTGACGACTATTTTTGTTTATAAATCGACCACAAAGATATAGAAAAATATTTAAATCTCCAAACTTTACATTTAAAAACACGACATAAATAGCCGCGTTTTACTTTAAAAATTCAAAATTCACATCAATAAAACAAGTACGGCAAAAAATAAATACATATCGCTCAAACTGCACTTCTGGCACCAAAATATGGTTAAAGTGTTGGGATTTAACAAATTCTCGCAATTTATTGGTTTGAAATCTAATATATTAACCCAAACCGCATTTTTCTAGCCATCTGGAACATTATTTTGCACTCGACATACACACTTGTGCAAATATGTATTCTTTTTATTTTAGGATCCTTTTATCAACGTCTGATTTTTAGACACATATAAATAATTATGCTCTATGCATAAGTTTGCATTTAAATATGCGATTTACTATATGCCACTTTTGATATCAAAATTGTGCCGTATAGTCAAACGGAAAGATTACAGAACACATTAGTCCTTGGGATTTCGTTTTGTACAGACTATTGGATATTTACATTTTCAAACCAAAACCAGACAAAGATAGCAGAAAACAGTAAAATGCAGGATTTTCGGCAATTTATACGGTTTTTCTAACCGAGGGTAAACCTGGAGATTTTTACGCGATTCTCAGAGGACAGAGCCCCCACATAAAACATTTTATATCAGCAAATAAGGGCCAGAAATTCCCCTCTATAAAACACCTCAAAATAGAAAGAAATTAGTGCAAGATGAAGAAGATCAGGTCCTGCAAAAGCTCCTCATGAGGTGTTCTACAGCCCCCTACTCCCTTACTTTGAGCATCAGTTTTGCGTATTTCGCTCAAAATTTGCATTACTTTTACTCCAGAATAGTTTCGGCGAGCAGGTCCGACATCCTGCCGAACCTTCCATTCACTCTTCCCAAGCCATGCCGCAATACTGGCATCGCTCCTATCCGGAGCATAATATGCAAGCATTACGTCAGAAAAAAATGTAAATAAATTGGTAAGAGTGCGCGTAATAAAGAAACTGCGGGGATTACCTTGGTAATACTTGAGGATTTGGTTAGCGCGGAAGATATTTCGCCCAGCAAGTGCTGCCTGAAGTTCAAAATCGTTGAAATCCTTGCTCATACCCGTCTGCTCCTCCACGAGTTTTGCTCCCACTACCCTGCTTCCATCCGGCAATGCCAGCAGGAGCTTGTCCATTTCTGTAGTCAAACGACTCAGGTCTGCGCCAACATGCCCCACAAGCATCTGAACCGCCTGTGGCTCTATATCCACCTTGTGCTGGTGGAAATACTGCGAGACGAAAGGAGGAAGCTGATTATCGTACAATCTCTTACTTTCAAAGACAACCCCGATTTGTTGCATGGCCTTAGCGGCGGCCTTGCGCATATCCAACTTGCCATGCTTATGGCAGAAGACAAGCACGGTGGATGGTGTCAGGTGAGCCAAATAGGTTTCAAGGCCATCCAGGGAGCGTATAGCTTGTGCTTCCCGCACAAGCACGACACGTCGCTCAGCCATCATCGGGTAAGCATGCGCCAATTCTATAATCTTATCAACATCGGTTTCCGCACCGTATACTACATCTAGATTGAAGTCTTTTTCGTCCTCACTCAGTACGGCATCGACTATGGCATCACTCAGCTTATCGATGTAATAATCCTCCTCTCCCATTAGATAATAGACAGGAACTATCTTCTGCGCTTTGACATCGCGCAGGATATCTTCGTAGGTGATACCTTTCGCTGCCATAATCAATAATCGAATTTCAGGTGACGAACAGTCTTCTTGTCCTGCTTAATCATCTCTAGTGCCTGAATACCAATCTTCACATGGTTCACCACATAGTCGGCGGTTACATGCCGATCACTCTCGCTGGTCTTCACTCCTTCTGGCGTCATAGGATTATCGCTGACAAGCAACAATGCTCCAGTAGGAATATGATTGGCAAAGCCACAAGTAAAGAGAGTAGCCGTCTCCATATCCACAGCCATCGCTCTCGTTGTTCGCAGGTATTCCTTGAACTGATCGTCGTGTTCCCATACACGCCGGTTTGTCGTATAGACTGTACCCGTCCAGTAATCAAAACCAAGGTCGCGGATGGTACTGCTGACAGCACGCTGCAGCATAAATGCAGGCAAGGCAGGAACTTCAGGCGGGAAATAATCATTACTGGTTCCCTCACCTCGGATGCCGGCAATTGGCAATACCAAATCGCCGAGTTGCGTTTTCGAGGAGATACCACCGCATTTACCTAGAAAAAGACAAGCTTTCGGTTGGATTGCGCTGAGCAAATCCATGATGATTGCTGCGTTGGGACTACCCATTCCAAAGTTGATAATTGTGATGCCGTCCGCAGTAGCACAGCGCATATTAGAAGTGTAAGCAGGCTTCTCTATGCCGAAATTCTCGCAGAAAATATCCACATAGTTATTAAAGTTAGTCAGCAAAATGTACGAACCGAAGTCCTCAAGTGGCATCTGCGTGTATCTTGGCAACCAATTCTCAACGATTTCTTGCTTTGTCTTCATCTTTTATGTAATTTTGCAGCAAAGTTACGGAAATTTTTCAATATGCAGGCACTTAACCTCCCGAAAACAGACTTAAAACTCATCACAAAGGATGGCAAGCAGCAGGTTTTCGACATTCTGAGGCGAAAATATGTGGTTTTGACACCAGAGGAATGGGTACGCCAGCAGTTTGTTCACTACCTGATACTGCACAAGGGTTATCCTGCAGAATGTATAGGCAACGAGGTGTCTATCACTCTCAACGGCACCAGAAAGCGTTGTGACAGCGTCATCTATGGGTGCAATGCACAGCCAACAATGATCCTGGAATACAAGTCACCACAGGTAGAGATTACCCAGCGCGTATTCGAGCAGATAAGCCGATACAACATAAAGCTACGGGTAAAGTGGCTCATTGTTAGCAATGGGATACAGCACTATTGTTGCTGTATCGATTACGAGCATGGCACTTATCAGTTTATCGAGGATATTCCCGCATACGACGAAATCCGGGAAGCCTAATTTCATCGCCCCAGAGCACCTGGAGTATTGGTCCCATAAGACCCATATGCCCTATAAAACCCAAAAGACCCACAAGCCTTCTGGCCTATGGGTCTCACAATCCTCACTAAAGGAGACTTCTTATTCTTTTGCCTTAGCCTTTGACTTGCGCGAGCTCTTTTTGGGAGCATCCTGATTCTCGGAAGGCAGTCCGGCCAAGTCACGGTCAATCATTATGCGGCCACAGTATTCGCAAACAATAATCTTCTTACGGCTACGGATGTCGAGCTGACGCTGTGGCGGAATCTTGTTGAAGCAACCGCAGCATGCATCGCGCTGCACAGAAACGATGCCCAGACCGTTACGGCTGTTGCGACGGATACGCTTAAAGGCATTGAGCAGACGGGGCTCGATGGTAATCTCCAGATTCTTGGCGCGTTCGCGGAGTTTCTCTTCCTCGGCCTTTGTCTCGCTAACGATTTCCTCGAGCTCTTCTTTTTTGGTTTCCAGCATCACGCGACGGTCGTTCACATCAAGATTGCAACGCGTCATCTCTGCAGTCTTAGCCTCAACGATTTCCTTTGCCTCACGAATCTTCTTCTCATGAAGCTGATTGTCAAGCTCTGCGTACTCAACCTGCTTTGTCAGGCTGTCGTATTCGCGGTTGTTGCGAACACTTTCCATCTGCGCATTATAACGCTCGATATTGGCGTTATTCTCTGCAATCTTTCCGTTACGTTCATTAATCTCACGCTTCAGTTCGACGATTTCCGCATTGATCTTTTCTATACGGGTCGTCATACCTTCGATTTCGTCCTCGAGGTCCTGAACCTCAAGAGGCAACTCGCCGCGAAGCGTCTTGATGCTGTCAATCTCTGAGAGCATACTCTGCAAAGCATACAGATTCTTGAGTTTCTCCTCCACGCTGTAATCAGCAGGGTCTTTTCTTGATTTTTCTCTTGCCATCTTGTTTATTTACTATTTAAGGATTTACAATTTATGATTTATTTATAATTTGAAGATTTTTATAATTTACCTGTTTAGTGCGGTAGCAAATTCTTGGATGCTTTAGCACCAAGGCGCGATTGTAGTCGCGGAACTTAATTCTTCACTCTTCATTCTTCATTTTTACAGGTACTTGATGGGATTGGTGCAAAGTGTCGTCTTGAAAAGCGGCAACCGAGGGCACCTCTCGCCTATTATTGAATTAAATATGTCCATTGTATATTGCTCACTCTGGTAGTGTCCGAGCACACCTATCTGAATCTGCCCATCGTGACCGAAGTACTGATGATAGTGCATCTCTCCGGTCAAAAAGGCATCCGCACCAGCACGCAGCGCTTCATCCAGCAGGAAATCCCCTGCTCCGCCGCAGATAGCAACACTCTGCACAGGACGCGTCAGCAGTTCATTGTGCATAAGACACTCCACGCCAAAGGCCTGTTTCACCCTTTGCAGGAAGGCCAAAGAGTCCTCGCCATCGGGCAGATAACCTATCACACCCGAACCGGCCTGTACGGTGTGTGCTTTTGTACCCATGCCCACCGCTACCTGTCGCGGCTGCAACAGCACGACATCCACCAGGCCCAGACGTTCTGCCATCATATAATTGACGCCATCCACGGCTGCATCCAGATTGGTATGGGCAGAATAGATGGCAATATCATTCCGTAATGCCATACGCACACAGCGTTGTACAGCATCTGCATCCGTCAGATGTTTCAGGCCATGAAAGATGAGCGGGTGGTGCGAAACAATCATGTTACACCCCAGCTCCAATGCCTCCTCTATCACGCCTTCAGTGACATCTAGGCACAACAAAGCCCCTGACACTTCCGCCTCTGTCAATCCTATCTGCAAGCCCGCATTATCGTAGCTTTCCTGCAGCGGCAGAGGCGCGAAATCTTCAAGGGCGTCGATTACGTCTTGAACTCTCACGCTCATGATTATGATATGTTTTCGTGCGCAAAGGTACGGCTTTCCGAGATAAAAACCAAATTTATTTTGATAATTCTCGCAGAAATTGTAACTTTGCGACCTCATAGAACTACCCCGGAAAGGATAAACCATCATGCCAAGCAGTCCAATCTTCCTGCCAGCTGAATGGCACGAGCAGAGTGCCGTACAACTGACGTGGCCGCACGAAGCCACCGACTGGCGCCCCATTCTGAAGATGGTTATTCGTTGCTATCTTGACATGGCAAAGGCAATATCTACACGCGAACGGCTTATAATCGTGTCGCCACAACCCGAGCAGGTTCGCCTGTTGCTTGAAGAGGAGCTGCTTGCCGAGAATTTGCGGTGCATTACGTTCTGCAAGGCTCCAACCAACGACACTTGGGCTCGCGATCACGGGTTCATCACTCTCCTCGCGCCAGACGGTCCTCGTCTGCTCGATTTCAAGTTCAACGGTTGGGGAGAGAAGTTCCCCGCCGAACTCGACAACAACATCTGCCGCAGGATGATGGAGCAGAACATCCTGAAGGGACACTATGAGAATCATCTGGACTTTGTTCTCGAGGGCGGAAGCATCGAGAGCGACGGTTGCGGCACTATCATGACTACCAGCCAGTGTCTGCTTGCTCCGCATCGCAACCAACCCCTGACAAAAGAACAAATAGAAGAGCGGCTACTTTCCACACTCCATGCCGAGCGCATTCTTTGGCTCGATCACGGTTATCTTGCAGGAGATGACACCGACAGCCACATCGACACGCTGGCCCGTTTCTGTCCTGACGACACGATTGCCTACGTGCAATGCCTCGACCCTAACGACGAGCACTATACGGAGCTGCAACTCATGGAAGCACAACTGAAGGAGTTCCGCACAATAGAAGACAAGCCCTATCGTCTCATCCCGTTACCTATGGCAAAAGCATGCTATGACGAAGATGGAACTCGTCTGCCTGCAACATACGCCAATTTCCTCATTATAAACGGGGCGGTGCTCATGCCCACCTACGGCGACCCGACCAACGACACCAAGGCCAAGGAACAGCTCCACAAGGCATTTCCACATCATAATATCGTCGGCATCGATTGCCGCCCACTCATCACCCAGCATGGCAGCCTGCATTGCTGCACCATGCAATTCCCAAAGGAAATGAAGAGTGAAGAATGAAAAATGAAAAATTTGCTACCGCCCTCATCTTTATTTCCTAAACGACCAAACGACTAAACGACCAAACGACTAAACGACTAAACGACCAAATGAAGATAGGAATTGTACAACAGAGCTGCACAGCCAGCATTACAGAGAACCGCACAAAGCTTGCCTTGAGCATCCAACAATTAGCAAAAGAGGGTGCACAGCTCATAGTCCTGCAGGAACTGCACGACAGCCCTTACTTCTGCCAGACAGAGGATACAGCCTGTTTCCGTTATGCACTTCCCATTCCGGGCGAAGCAACAGCATTCTACTCAAAGACGGCAAAAGAGAACCATGTTGTACTCGTCACAAGCCTTTTCGAGCGACGTGCAGCAGGTCTCTACCACAATACAGCTGTTGTCTTTGAGGTTGACGGCAGCATTGCTGGCATGCACCGCAAGATGCACATTCCCGACGATCCTGCCTATTACGAGAAGTTCTACTTCACACCTGGCGACCTCGGGTTCCATCCCATTCAAACAAGCGTGGGTAAGCTTGGCGTACAGGTCTGCTGGGACCAGTGGTATCCAGAAGGGGCACGCCTCATGGCCCTGCAGGGTGCTGACCTACTCATCTACCCTACTGCCATCGGTTTCGAGAGCACAGATACGCCCGAAGAACAGCAGCGCCAGCGTGAGGCCTGGATTACCATTCAACGTAGCCACGCCATTGCCAACGGTATCCCCGTTGTCAGTGTCAATCGTGTGGGCTATGAGCCTGACCCCAGCGGTGCGACTGGCGGCATACAGTTCTGGGGCAGCAGCTTCGTGGCCGGCCAGCAAGGCGAACTGCTCTACCAGGCCAGCCAAACAGAGCAAGAGACTGCCGTCATCGATGTTGATCTCGGGCGCACGGAGACCGTCCGCCAGTGGTGGCCCTTCCTCCGCGACCGCCGTATTGAAGAATTTGCACCTCTGGCGCAAAGGTTCATTCCATAAAGCCCATAAGCCATATTAACCCTATTAGCCCCATTAGCCCCATAAATCCCAACAAAATTATGTCCAGCACACTTAGATTTCAGATTGTAGGCGAGGCGTTCACCAAGCGGCCCGTCGAAGTGCCAAATCCTAAGGAACGTCCCAGCGAGTTCTTTGCAAAATATGTCTTCAACCGACAGAAGATGCAACATTATCTGCCCTCGAATGTATATAAAAAGATGTGCGATGTCATCGATGGCGGCGCAGCACTCGACATGGCGACAGCAGATGCCGTGGCAGCAGGCATGAAGAAATGGGCGATGGAGTTGGGTGCAACGCATTGCACGCATTGGTTCCAACCCCTGACCGAGGGTACCGCTGAGAAGCACGACGGCTTCGTGGAGCACGACGGCAAAGGCGGAATGATAGAGGAATTCACCGGAAAGCAACTCGTTCAGCAGGAACCCGATGCCAGTTCGTTCCCTAGCGGCGGCATCCGCTCGACCTTCGAGGCACGTGGCTACAGCGCCTGGGACCCCACAAGTCCTGTCTTCGTCCTTGGCGACACCCTGATGATTCCCACCATCTTCATCTCCTACACCGGCGAGGCACTCGACTACAAGGCCCCGCTCAAAAAGTCGCTCAAGGCTGTTGACGAAGCCGCCACAGCCGTCGCCCGCTACTTCTATCCCGACGTCACAAAGGTTGTCAGCAACCTGGGTTGGGAGCAGGAATATTTCCTTGTTGACGAGGGTCTCTACGCCGCTCGGCCCGACCTGCTCATGACGGGCCGCACGCTGCTTGGCCACGACAGCGCCAAGAACCAGCAGATGGACGACCATTACTTCGGTTCCATCCCCATGCGCGTCGCCGCCTTCATGAAAGACCTCGAGATTCAGGCCCTTGAACTCGGCATCCCCTGCAAGACACGACATAACGAAGCTGCACCCAACCAGTACGAGCTGGCACCCATCTTCGAGGAAACCAACCTTGCTATTGACCACAACATGCTACTGATGAGCCTAATGAAGAAGGTGGCTCGCAAACACAACTTCCGTTGCCTCTTGCACGAGAAGCCCTTTGCCGGCATCAACGGCAGCGGCAAGCACTGCAACTGGAGCCTCTCCACAAATACCGGTGTGCTGCTGCACGGCCCGGGCAAGACACCGCTCGACAACCTGCGATTCGTCACCTTCATCGTCGAGTCCCTCATGGCTGTCTATCGCCACAACGGACTGCTGAAGGCTTCCATCATCAGCGCCACCAACGTGCACCGCCTTGGTGCTGCCGAGGCACCGCCAGCCATCGTGTCGAGCTTCCTTGGGAAGCAACTCAGCGACCTGCTCGAACACCTGGAGAACAGTACCGACGACGAGCTCATCAACCTCTCCGGCAAGCAAACCTTGAGCCTCGACATCCCGCAGATTCCCGAGCTGATGCAGGACAACACCGACCGCAACCGCACCTCGCCCTTCGCCTTCACTGGCAACCGCTTCGAGTTCCGCGCCGTGGGCAGCCAGCAGAACTGCGCCTCAGCCATGATCGTCCTCAATACCGCGATGGCCGAAGCACTGACGAACTTCAAGACGCGCGTCGATGCCCTCATCGCGAATGGCATGGAGCCAATGAAGGCAATCCTATGCACTGTTCGCGAGGACATCAAGACCTGCAAACCCATCCGCTTCGACGGCAACGGATACAGCGAGGCCTGGAAGCAGGAGGCAGCACGCCGCGGACTGGATGTCGAGACCAGTGCTCCGCTCATCCTCGACCAGTACCTCACGCCCGAGACCGTCGAGATGTTCTCCCGCATGAATGTCCTGACGAAGGCCGAGTTGGAGGCACGCAACGAAATCAAGCTCGACACCTACATCAAGAAGATACAGATCGAGGCACGCATCTTCGGCGACATCTGCATGAACCACATCATCCCCATTGCGACGCGCTACCAGACACAGCTCATCGACAATGTGTACAAGATGAAGACCATCCTCCCCGCCGAGGAAGCCGACAGGCTGAACCGCCCCAATCAGAGCCTCATCAAGCAGATAGGCGAGCACAACGCCTTCGTCATCGAGAACGTAGAGCGCCTCATCGAGGCACGCCGCGTGGCCAACCGCATCCGGGACGGTCGCGAGCGGGCCATCGCATACCACGACACCGTGGCGCCCCTCATCGAGGAAATCCGCTACCACGTCGATCACCTGGAGCTCATCGTCGATGACGAACTCTGGCCACTCCCCAAGTACCGCGAAATGCTTTTCATCCACTAATGAGGAATCATAGAAATTGTAAATGGTAAATCGTAAATATACCGACCTTTTTATCGACTTCGACGACACCCTCTACGATACCCGCGGCAATGCCGTCATTTCGTTGCGCGAGACTTTCGAGGCCTTCCAGCTCGGCCGGTGGTTTCCCGACCCGCAGGTGTTCTACGATGCCTACTGGGAGGCGAACATCGACCTCTGGAGCCGCTATTCCCGCGGTGAAATCACCCGCGACTATCTCATCGTGGAGCGCTTCCGACGCCCGTTGTCTGCGGGTCAGGGGCTGGAGGTGACGGAAGCCTTCTGTCTGGAGATGAGCGACCGCTTCCTCGACTTCTGCGCCAACAAGCCCGGCCTGGTGGATGGTGCGCGCCATCTGATGGACTACCTGCGCGGCAAGGGCTATCGGCTGCACATGTGCAGCAACGGGTTTCACGAGGTACAGTACAAGAAGCTTGCGGCCTGCGGACTGCGCGACTACTTCGACACGATTATCCTGAGCGAAGACGCCGGCGTCAACAAGCCATCGCCTCTCTACTTCGACTACGCCCTCAGGGCGTCGGGCGCCAGTCGCGAAACCACCGTGATGATTGGCGACAACCTGCAGACCGACATCATCGGCGCCCGCGATGCCGGTTTCGACACCATTTTCTTCAATCGCTGGAACGTCGATCCCTCCGGCATCCCCGACCACACCGTCATGTCCCTGCAGGAAATCGAGGAACTGCTATAGGCAATATATATATAATAATGTATTACCCACAAAGGGGGGCGGTCTGTACATGAACTAACGACCAATTATGAAAACCGAAAAACAGATTGCTGCGAAGAAGCTCTTTGCGGGCGAGAAGAAGGCATCCATGAAGCGACGCGATGACCACAATGACTATCAAGGCCGCAAGATGTACATGATTACTATGGAGGTAGAGGGACGCCGGCCTTTATTTGGGAAGGTTGTAGGTGATCCCTTTGCACCAAAAGGAAGTGCAGAGGCGCCACATATGGAGCTGTCATTTCTGGGAACTATCGTGCAGGCCGAATGGCAGGGCATTCCTCGATACTATCCTCAGATTGAGGTTATGGCCATACAAATCATGCCCGATCATTTGCATGGCATCCTTTTCGTGCACGAGAAACTTCCAATCCACCTTGGCCAGGTATTGGCAGGTTTCAAAAAAGGATGCGAGAGAAAATGGAAAGCGATGACAGGGATTGCTGAGGTAAAACCACAGCCTACAACCAACAGCCCCAATGTCACTTTGCCCTCGCAAGCTTCTGTGCAGGCTGCGGCTCAGCCGCAGCAAACATCTGCCCCGCGTCTCTTCGCCCTCGGCTACAATGATCTGTTATTAAAGAACTACAACGAGTTTGGAATCTGGAAGCGTTACCTCGCCGAGAATCCCTACCGCCTCGCCATGAAGCGCGCACGGCCAGACTTGCTGCGTGTGCGACTGGGTATTGATATATGCGGCAGCATTTGTTCCGCAGTAGGAAACCTGTCTTTGCTATCTGCACCGAGTAAAATGCGTGTTCGTATATCCCGCAGCATGGACCCCGCCTTATTGGAACGGGAGAAGGCGAGCATACTGGCTGCCGCCCGCATGGGAACCGTCCTTGTCTCTGCAGCTATCAGCCCAGGCGAGAAAGCCATCATTCGCACTGCCTTCGATGAGGGACTGCCGCTCATCGTGCTCCTCGACAATGGGCTCGATGCCATGTCCAAACCCAGCGGCGAGCGTTTCCGCGCCTGTGCCGAGGGGCGGCTCCTGCTCCTCTCGCCATTCCCTCACCGCAACGAGCGCGTTACCATTACCCGCGGTGTCTGCGATGCTCTGAATTCCCTTGCCTGGCACATCAGCGGCGGGAAGTGACAAGAACCAATCATCCCCGCCGCAGAACTCGTAGTTTCCGCAGCAAGGATGGCGTGGTTATTGTCAATAAGTTTTACTTTATCAAGACCTTAATTGACCTCTCACCAATCTTGACGACTGCTATAGAGCCGGGCTGCAGAGAGGTGCGGATGGTGGTTGCACCGTTGACTACCACATTAGAACCTTGCTGCTTGCCATCAGTGCTATAGATTGTAACCAGCGTTCCGGCATCCAGGCCTTGAACGCTGATGGTGCCGTCATGCGACTGAATGAGTACAGGCAGTGCTTTCACCTCTGTTACGGCATCCTCCTCTATTCCTTCCGTCTTCGGCTCTGCATCTATCCAGCAGAGAGTTGCATGGATGGTGTCGCTGTTCTCATATTCTGTCTTTGTGGCATAGACGGTGAGGTTGTAGGTGACACTAAGTTTAATCTTTGCCGTATAGTTCTTCTTGATGTCTGAGTCAGTTATCTCCGAAACATAATCTACTCCTTCCGTCTCGCAGTTAAATGCCAGTTCGCCATTGCTGTAGCTGATGGTGGGTGTGGCGCATTTCTTCAAAACAGGAGGCTCAGGTTCATCGCCATCAAGAGATAAAATTGTTCCGAACAGGCTCCAAGGTTCTGTAGCCTTATATTGTTCTATTGATTCCGCCGGTACATGGAGCGTGGCATATTCGATATATGAATTCCAAAACGCATCGCTACTTGTACTGGGGACATTTTCTGCATAGCAATAGGCATCTGTCAGTTCCTGGCAATAGGCGAAAGCATATTTGCCAATTCTCATCACGCCACTACCGATGGTGACGGAGGTCAGGCTACTGCAACCCCAGAAAGCCCCGTCGCCGATGCTGGTCACGCTGCCCGGGATGGTGATGGAGGTCAGGCCGCTGCAGTAAGAGAAGGCATTGTCTCCGATGCTGGTCACGCTGTTCAGGATAATGGTGTTCTGACAACCAACAATCAATCTGTTCGTTGCTGTTTCAATAATTGCATTACAGTTGTTACGGGAATCATACGTTGTGTTTCCTGTTTCTACCTCAATAGAGGTCAGGCCGCCGCAACCATAGAAGGCACGGTTGCCGATGCTGGTCACGCTGCCCGGGATGGTGATGGAAGTCAGGCCGCTGCAACCATAGAAGGCACGGTTGCCGATGCTGGTCACGCTGCCCGGGATGGTGACGGAGGTCAGGCCGCTGCATTCATAGAAAGCCTCGTCGTCGATGCTGGTTACGCTATTTCCGATGGTGACAGAGGTCAGGCCGCTGCAACTCCTGAAGGCCTCGTAGCTGATGCTGGTCACACTGTTCCCGATGGTAACGGAGGTCAGGCCGCTGCAGTTAAAGAAAGTAGATTTACCGATGCTGGTTACGCTGTTGGGGATTGTGACTGTGGTCAGGCTGCGGCAATTATAGAAGGCAGAGTTGCCGATGCTGGTCACGCTGTTCCCGATGGTGACAGAGGTCAGGCCGCTGCAATTATAGAAAGCCTCGTCGCCGATGCTGGTCACGCTGTTGGGAATTTGGATGGAGGTCAAGCCGCTGCAACCAGAGAAAGCAGCACCTCCGATGCTGGTTACGCTGTTGGGGATTGTGACTGTGGTCAGGCTGCGGCAATTATAGAAAGCAGCTGCGCCGATGCTGGTCACGCTGTTCCCGATGGTGACAGAGGTCAGGCCGCTGCAATTATAGAAAGCAGATGTACCGATGTTGGTCACGCTGCCCGGGATGGTGATGGAGGTCAGACCAAAGCAACCAAAGAACGAAGAATCTCCTATACTCGTCACGTTATAGGTGGCTCCGCCGTACTCAACTGTGGAAGGAATCTCAATGTCACCTGAATACTTTGTGTCTTTGTACTGAATGACTTCGGCCTGTTTCGCTTTGGACACGAGATTATACCAAAAGCCGTTTATCTCTGCTTCATCGGCAAAGGAAAACATTGGTAGCAAGGTCATCAGAAGGAAAAGTAGTTGTTTCTTCATAATTGTATAGTTTAGATTATATTGTTCCGTTGTTGAATATACATACAAAAAAACGTGGACTTCATTCGTCTACGTTCTTCGAGGTATCGCCAAACACCATTGCTACTTAAACGAGTAAAAGCCCACGCCGGAGCGTGAGCGTCAAATCTTTTACTCTTGTAGCTCTTTTTATAATTTGGCGATTATCGAAGAACAAGAATCTAAGCGGACGCTTCTTTATGTATGTTTAAATCCTTTTGTTTATGTCATTAGCATTGCTATTTTGTATAGTTACTGATTAATGTGGTCAGTATAGGGAACCTACTCATTTAAATGATCGAGGAAATAGTTTGTGGCTTCAAGTAATGGTTGCAAATCGTTGTTAATGACTTCTGATATAATATCAACATCAATGTCGAAGTAGCCATGTGCGATTCTGTTCCTCAGTCCGAAAACTTGATGCCATGGAATTTCAGGACGAAGAGACAGAAACTGCCCGTCGGTAATTTTGTCAATCTTCTTGAATCCCTCGCCGATAGCCATAATGGTCATGCAGTTACCAGCAAGGTCTTGCGTTCCGCTGGACGACAAGAGCAAATCGTTCATATCAACAATGCCTTGATTCCATTTCATCAGGTTCTCAATGGCTTCTTTTAATTGGTGAAGTATATCAAGTACTACCTCACGCTTGTCCAAAGATATCAATTCCATATTTGTTGATTTGATTCAAGAAGAAAGGGCGCATGTTGTTATGCTTTCGGATTAAATCCACACTTGTGCCAAGGATTGATTCTAAGTAATCGGCAGCGGCACAAAGTGTGTAAGCTTTGGCTGGCATAACAACAAACAGGTCAACATCACTATCGCTGTGATGTTCGTCCTTTGCCACAGAACCGAATAACCTCATATAACTAATGCCATAGTTAGTCCTCAGCTCATCGGCATGGTTTCTAAGTATCTCTATATATTCTTGTCGTGTTCTCATAAAGAGTCGTATCATAGCCAATAATGGCAGATTGCACTGGCAAAAATACTATTATTTTCTGAAACCACAATAACTTTCCCTGGAAAAATATAAGCCCAACAGAAGAAAATGAGAAAAGGTAGGGCTTTGTTTTAGCTGTTCTTAACGGTCTGGAGCAGCTTTTTGCATATAATAAGAAATGGGAAACAAGCGAGTAAATAATTTTAATTAAGGTATCTTTAAAATACTTAATTTATTTGGCGGGAATACATGGAACGCCTACCTTTGCAGTCGTGAACGATAAACGCAAACGCTATGAATTATGCACATGAATCAAATAACCTATGCGTATCATCGGAGTCAATCATCACCATCATCAAAAATGGCCATACGCATCATCAAAATAAATCATACGTATCAT
>JAFZPZ010000097.1 GCA_017552435.1 Bacteroidaceae bacterium | reverse complement strand
TGCTCGGACAGGAATTTTGACGGGCTACGCCCTAAATGATAAATGAGAAAT
This sequence comes from Bacteroidaceae bacterium, assembly GCA_017552435.1. Lineage (GTDB taxonomy): Bacteria > Bacteroidota > Bacteroidia > Bacteroidales > Bacteroidaceae > Physcousia. Next base: position 77,276 of record JAFZPZ010000097.1, on the reverse strand, counting down.
GAGAAAATGAAAAAATGAAAAAATGAAAAAATGAAGGATTCATTCTGTCATATCCCCTTATTATTTCTGTTATTGTTTCTGTTATTGTTTCTTTCAATCTCATTTTCTCATTTTAAAATTTTATAATTTTATAATGTTTCAATCATTTTTGCCTAATAAATATATTAATTGGACATCCGGTGAAGGTCCAGCGTTCCCGAATTTTGTTCTCGAGGAAGCGCCTGTAGGGCTCCTTGACGTACTGTGGCAGGTTGGCGTAGAAGACGAACGACGGCACGCGCGTATCGGGGATTTGCATGCAATACTTGATCTTTATGTACTTGCCTTTCATCGATGGTGGGGGATAAGCTTCGATGAGTGGGAGCATTTCTTCGTTGAGTTTGTGTGTCGTGACCTTCCGTGTGCGGTTCAAATAGACATCTTTGGCTGTCTCCAGCACTTTGTAGATGCGCTGCTTCGTGAGTGCAGACCCAAAAATGATGGGGAAGTCCGTGAAGGGTGCCATGCGGTCGCGGATGGCGTCCTCCATGGTCTTCATGACCTTCGTGTCCTTGTCGGGAACGAGATCCCACTTGTTCACGACGACAACTAAGCTCTTCTGATTCTTCTGGATGATCTGAAAGATGTTGAGATCCTGTGCCTCGATGCCGCGCGTGGCGTCAATCATGAGGATGCAGACGTCGCTGTTCTCGATGCTGCGGATACTTCGCATCACACTGTAGAACTCCAGGTCCTCGCTGACCCTGTTTTTGCGCCGGATGCCGGCCGTATCGACCAAGTAGAAGTCAAAGCCGAACTTGTCGTAGCGGGTGTAGATGCTGTCGCGTGTGGTTCCGGCAATGTCGGTCACGATGTTTCGCTCCTCGCCGATGAAGGCGTTGACGAGGCTCGACTTGCCAGCGTTTGGCCTTCCCACGACGGCAAAGCGGGGAATATTCTCCTCCGGGAGGGCGTTACTCTCCTTGGGAAAGAGGCTCACGACGAGGTCGAGGAGGTCGCCTGTGCCGCTACCCGTGGCCGCAGAGATGCATTGGGGGTCACCCAGGCCCAGTGAATAGAACTCGGCGGCCAGGTAGGTCTCGTTGTTGTCCATTTTGTTGCAGACGAGCAGCACGGGCTTCTTCGAGCGACGAAGTATGGCCGCCACATCCTCATCGAGGTCGGTTACGCCGTTTTGTATGTCCACCAGGAACAGGATGACGTCGGCTTCATCGGTTGCGAGGGTCACCTGCTTGCGAATCTCCTCCTCAAAGATATCGTCACTGCCCACGACCCATCCGCCGGTGTCGATAACGGAGAACTCGCGCTGTCCCCACTCGCATTTGCCGTACTGACGGTCGCGAGTAGTGCCGGCCTCCTCGCTCACGATGGCGTGTCGCGTCTGAGTCAGGCGGTTGAAAAGGGTGCTCTTGCCCACATTCGGGCGACCCACTATGGCTACAATGTTTGACATCGAAATATTTTAGGATTTAAGGATTTTTTATTTACGATTTATCCGCAGATATTGTTTTGCGCGACAAAGGTACGAAAAAAATGAAATTAAAAATTAAAAGTGACAATTGGGACAAAAGCGGGCCCGCATCATAGCGACACGAGCCCAGCCAATCATTTTGAATTTAATAATTTTGTTCCGCGACTAACATCGCGCCTTGGTGCTAAAGCATCCAAGAATTTTGTAAAGTCGTGCCATCGAGGCACGTGCTTTACTCAGCATCCCCGATGGGGCCGTCAGAGGCTTGAGCGGTGATGGTAAACCAGACGGTACCGCCACGATAGACGACAAGACTATGGTCGGCCTCTACGTTCAAACCAGTGAAGGTAACCCCATTGGCATCGTGACTGGTGGGGTTGATGGCATCGCCTGTGCCATCTACCTTGGCCGTAAAGGTCACGTCACCCAGATTGGTGCCACTGACGGCTACCGAAGTGATGGGTGCCGTAGCAGTAACGCTGCCGCCTGCAATACTCTGGCTGACACCGTTGATGGCGGCATTGGTATTGTAGCTGGGCTGACCGGGTGTGACACCACCAGCGCCTCCACTGGGAGTAACATCGCCAGTAGTGCCGCTACCGCCCTGACCTGCATTGTTCAGGTATAACTCAGACTCCATGTCGATGTCAGCCGTTGTGTAGCTCTTCTCCACAGCTTCGGCCAGGCTGCACAGATCAGAGCCAAAACCGGCCTCATTGAGCACCAGTTGGCAGTTGCTGCGGAACCAATCGCCACTCTTGTCCTTACGGCTGACGATGATACCAGCTGCCACCACAACACCGCCACGACCAAGCACGAAATTAAAGTGGTCGGTGTCGAACTCGAACGTAGAGAAGTTCAGGCGGTTCTTCCAGTTGGAGCAGGGGAAGTCGCCCTGACTGTTGACAATCTCGGTAGTCATAGGCGCACCGCTGCCGTCAGCATTGCGCGGATTAAGGATGAGGCGTGCGTAGTTCACTTCATACTTTTCCTCACGCTTCTGAACAGTGACGAAGGTCATCTGGTCACCACGCTGCAGTCCCCATGAGCTGACGAAGTCAGCATAGGTACGACTTGGCGTGTTGACGTACGCCTTATGGCCGCCTTCTGCATCAATGCCCACCTTTATCTCAGGCAGATGACCTTGCGAGATGATGGCGGCAAAGGGCGACCACTTGTCACTGTCAATAGGCATGAACTGGAAGAACTGGGAAAGGCTCTGTCCAGAGTTCTGCAGCGTAGCCGCACGTTCGCGAAGGTACTTGAGGTTTACCTTCTTGAACTTGTTCATACACTCGAAGCCATTTGTAACGCCTTCGAAGGCGTGATTACAAATGACCTTCAACATGGCGTAGGCTAAAGCTACGGCCTTGACCAAAACACGCTGTAATGTCTGTGCAGTGGTCTTGGGGTTTTTGACGTGACGGTCTGAAGTCCCGTCAATGTTAACTGAAATCTTTTTCATAGTTATAAAGAAAAAAGAGTTTAACTTAAATCCTACCCTTGGAGACTGAGGTCAATTAGAGTCCAACATGAGTTCAATATGAATTCAATTAGGGCCCAATATGAGTTCAACATGAGTTCAATTAGACTTTAATATGAGATGAACATGAGAGCAACATGAATTAAACATGAGCAATCACTGTCAAAGACCAACGATCAACCAATTCGTGATTCTGGTGCAAATGTACGGTGTTTCACAAATGCTTGCAAATAAGCATTCCCCCCCATTATCTCCCGCAGGGGAAAGTGGGGTGATAATGAGGGGAAGGAATTGACGGGAGGATAGAATATTAGAAGCTTTTTGCGATGGAATTTATGTCATCCTGGTAGTTGTTCTTTCTTCCGAGATAATAACTGTAATTGTGCCTGTCGCCTATCTCTGGAAATTCTGTAGAAAGTGCTTTGTATGTAGGTTGCATAAGGATGCCGTTCTGCACTGCAGCAAGAATTGTAAGAGCGCATGTCTTGGGCGTCTTGCCGTCGATGATTTCATGTAGCCGTTTCAAGACAGCTTCGCGCTTGGGCGTATCAATTATGAACTCTGCAAAAGGACTGGGGGCTTTGGGTTTCCTTGCAGGTTTCTCAGCAGGTTGGGTATGTTGCTCGTCGTATTCCATAAGAACAGCAGCGATAGTCAGGATGTTGAGCCAGGTATCGGGGTTGTAGTAATGCTCCTCCATTCCCTTCTTTAGAGGAAAGAACACTCCGTCTGCCGACTCTTCGCAGAATAAGCGGCCAATCAAGTTGCAATCTTCTTCCAGGCAAATGTACCTGTCCACCCAAGGTGCCAGATCAGGATTGTTCCGCATTTTCTCTATCAGACTATCGCGAGTGCCATTATAGTAACGCTCCCAGGGCTTAATATATCGACTCCGAGCTTTCTCGCTCTTACGGAACGACGACAACAGGCTCGCAAAGTTATAATAATAACAATCCCCGCATGCTCCAAGAAGAAATTTGAAGAATTCAGTGAGCTGTAATATTTTGGCAATTTTTTGTATTAAATCTGCCTCGTCAGCCTTAGGCACTTTATATATCTCCCGCACGTATGCAAACGCACGATGTCTGGCGAACAACTTTTCCTCTGTCTGCAAGTTTGGCTTATCCATCCTTTTCCTGGCAAGTGAGAGCCTGTTATCGGATTCCCACACCGGACTATCTTTCAAATCGTCCCATAAGGGTTCTTGCTTGAGACATTCTATAAAAAGAGATTCTATTTTTCTTAGTTCATCGCAGGTCTGACGCAGATTCTTGTAACACTTCATGTTCCAAAAGCGAATATGTGAGATAGCCTCGAGGTACATTTCGAAATCAGCAGTGTTGGCATTCAAACCTGTCAGCCAATAAAAAAGATCGCCGAAGACATAGAGATTTGCCTCCAGCAGGTCGATGGAAGCAAAGAACAGACTCGAAGGGTATGTGTTCTCAAACAACAGATGACAGATACCCTTGGCCTTCTTAGCATGTTCTAATAAGACATCCCACTCTACAGTCTTATTCCAACACTCACGAGAAAAGATATCGTGTTTGCTCTCCTCGGCATAATCCCATTTGTTCCACTGAGGTTTTGCGGCTTCGTTCCTTTTAATTCCCATAACTATTGTTCGGCTTATCGAAGGCAAATATACACATAAAATCTGATAACTCCACACATCAGGAACCAATTTCAGCTAAAATCGTAGATGTTTTATCACTTTTTCATATTTTCTCAGCCTTTCTTTTGTGAATCCTATTAAATAGTGTATAATTTCACCGATAGATGCTTTATTCTCAAAAAAAAATTGTATTTTTGTAGCCAAGAAACTTCGTAAATGTGGCTACGACAAAAAGATTAATGCTTACGGCACAGAAATATCCGTTTTATTGCAAGGAAACGAGAAAGAAAAAGAGCAATCAAATTAAGAGAGTATGAATGAGATTCAGATTATTCAGAGTAAAATATACGAAGTTCGTGGACGAAGGGTTATGCTTGATTCAGACTTGGCAGAATTATATCAAGTAGAGACACGTGCATTGAATCAGGCTGTGAAGCGTAATGAGAACCGTTTTCCTGATGATTTCATGTTTCGTCTGACAGCAGAAGAATGGGCCGTTATCTCATCACAGTTTGTGATGACATCAAGGGCAAAACGTCCAAAGTCGGCCTTACCGTTAGTGTTTACGGAACATGGAGCTTTGATGCTTTCAAGTGTATTACGCAGTGACGTTGCTGGGAAAGTGCTGGTTAAGTGAGAGCAGAATCTATACTTTCATAAGATTATGCCGAACGCAAAGCACTAAGATGTAAGTCAAGGTACCGAATGAGATAAGGAAAGAAAAACAATAAAATATGAACAACAAAAAACCTGGTTACGTTTATATACTGACTAATCCTAACTTCCTCAAAGATTGGATAAAGATTGGCAAGAGCGTAGTAGCATAGAGCGAGATTTTACCTTCGGAGATGACCAGAAGATGGCTCGCAGATGGAAGAAAGATGAACGCTCCTCGGAGTGAAATGTATAAAGAAGTAAATCGAAAAACTATAAGGATATGGCAAAGGTTTTCCAGATATTAGTTCCCGATAACACTTTAGTCTCGCGCATCATCATGTGCGAGAATCAGGTTACAGAGTTATTCGTGATTGATAGAGCCGACAAGAAATTTGTATCAGATTATTCAAATGATCTGAACAAACCTGCCTTGTATATCTTGGTTAATAGAGACAAGCGACAGTTATACGTTGGTGAGACGGATGACTCCATCAAGCGACTGCGTAACCATGAAGCTAAGGACTTCTGGACTGAAGCCATCGTATTCCATTCCACTACAGATACACTCTCCACAACGGAAGTGAAATGGCTTGAAGCTAAGACTTATGAAGCTCTTAAGGAACTTGGCTACTACGATCTGTCAGAAAACAAACAAGTGCCACAACAACCTCCTTTAAAGCGCAACCAGATCTATACTTTGGAACCTATATTTGAAGAAGCCAAGAACTACATCTGCGCTGCAGGTTTCGATATTTTCCTGAAAAAGAAAGTTGAAGAGGAAGCACCACAACCACAAGAACCTGCTAAGAAAGAATTTGTTGAGCAGAATAACGTTTGGCTGTTGCCATCGAGCAGAAAGCGTTTCAATTTGGAAGCATGTTTTGCTGAATATGGTGAGGTATATTGGCGAATATCAAGCAACTTCAAACGTATTGCCAAAGGAGATAGAGGTTATGTCTATAGTTCTGACCCAGATAAGGCTATCTTGTATCGCTTCGATGTGATAGAGAGTCAAATGTCTTATTCCAAGGTAATGGATAGAGACGAGAAATTCTCCAACGGCAAAGGCGAATCAAACAAGGAATATGGAGCAAAAGGCGGTCTTTTCGTCCTTATCAGAGTGAACGGTACGCTAGAAGACAAACGTTTCTCCCTGCCAATTCTTCTGAAGAATGGCTTGAAAGGTGCGCCCCAATGTGCTATCCGAATTTCTCAAGATGAGTATAAGCCCCTACTTGATTTTATTGATGCCAACTTTGAAACGACCCCTGTGGATGCAAATGTCGCCAAAAAGCCTCGACGTGCACCGTTCAAGTTCTCGATGATAGGCTTAAAGCCTGGCGATACTATTATCTTTGCTCCTAATGGCGAGGAAGTAAGGGTTAATTCTGAGAACACCGTTGATTATGACGGACAAATCCTCACTCTCTCTCGTTTCTGCAAGATTTATATGCCTGACGTAGACAGCGAGAATAAAGAGTATCAAGGTCCAGCGCATTTTACCTATAATGGCAAGACGTTGGATGAAATTAGAAAGGAGAACGAAAAATAGAAACTTAAATATATGAGAACAGAAGATCAAATAAGAGACGATGAAGCAAAAGTCATTCTTGGATTTGATGATGGTGAAAAGGACGTACAACAAGGTACAGGCCAAATCACTACATTTAATCAATTAGGTTTTACTGGTGTGTCAGATAGACCTGACGGATGGTACTTTCCTAAAGACAAAAGCGAAGTCGCTATTGTTTTGGAGACAAAATCGGAAAAAGAAGATTTGAGTAACAAAAAATGGGTTGACGAATTATACAAGAATATTGATATTGTAAAAACGAAGTATGGGCGTATTATCGGTATTTTGTATAATGGAATAGACATAAGAGTATTTAAGTGTCAAAAGAATGTCTCAAGTCAAGATACTTTAACCAAAGAAGTGGAAGGTTTGGCACCAACATTACAACATAAATCATACTATCTTGCCCTATTCTCAGAGGATAGGATCGACAAGCAAAAGATATATTCACTTACAAAGAAAATAAATGATTGCTTACATACCCAATTTGGCATTAAGAATCTCTATCAACGAATGATTTTTACTGCATGTGCTTTAGTGGCAAAACGTTATGGTGCAATGCTCGTGAAAGGTATGAATTTTACCGTAATGAAAAATTCCATATTGAGTACTATTGCAAAATCTATTGAAAAGGACAGAAAGCAAAATCTAAAACTTGATCTCTTGATAGAGGTATATGCTGAAATTAGAATGAACAATGAAACAAATCAGAATTCATTGGACAATTTTGTAGATTGGATAACAGAAATATCTGATAGTATTAATTCTGACAATTGGAATGGTGAAGATGTTATGGGTATATTTTTCAATGAATTTAATCGCTATAAGAAAAAATCTGAGAGTGGACAAATATTTACACCTGATCACATCACCTCCTTCATGTATCGTTTAATAGATGTCAATAAAGACGACAGAGTACTTGATGCCACGTGTGGTTCTGGAGCATTTTTAGTTAAGGCGATGTGTAATATGATGAAAGAGGTAGGAGGTATAAAATCAAAAGAAGCTGAAACTATAAAGTCTTCTCAATTGTTTGGAATTGAATTTGATCGCGAGATATTTGCTTTAGCATGTGCAAATATGCTAATACATAAAGATGGTAAAACAAATTTAGAGCAGTTAGATGCTAGGACTAATGATGCCTCGGAATGGATAAAGTCTAAAAACGTGACAAAAGTCTTAATGAATCCACCATATGAACGGAAATATGGATGTATGAAAATTGTTAAAAATGTACTTGATTCTGTTCCAAAGGGAACAAAATGCGCGTTTATTTTACCAGACAAAAAACTAGAGAAAGACTATAAAGATAAAAAATATGGGAATAAGATTTTGAAGAATCATACCCTATCAACAATTGTCAAACTTCCTGAAAATCTGTTTTTCGGTATCGGTCTTACTACCTCTATCTTTATATTTGAAACAGGAAAGCCGCAAAAAACCCAAAACATCATAGGTTATTACATAGAAGAAGACGGTTTGGAAACTGTGAAAAATAAAGGAAGACAAGACATAAAAAATAAGTGGCAAGAAATTGAAAACTATTGGATAACAGCTATTCATGATGGAATTGATGACAAGTATGGCACTCGTCAAAGAATTGACCCTCAAAAACATCTATCTTATCAAACACCAGAAAAAGCATTTGAAGTATTTGAAGAAGATTTTGTAAGAACCATGGTAGACTACGAAATGTTTAAGCGAAATATCGATTTAAAAGATTTCAAAGAAAGGCTTGCCCAAAAGGTCTTGTATGAAAGTAGTGTTAATGCTGACAATAATGATGTAAATGTTATAATGACAAAGGAGGTATAATATGACAAAAATCGATATTTCCACATGGGGAGTTTATGTTATCGGGGATTTAATGACAAAACTTGATTTGAAAATCAAGAAAAAGGATTTTGACAAAAGACTTGATACTTCCCTTGAAAAGAACGAAGAATTCTCACTACCATTAATTAATGCTAAGGATGGAAATAATGGTATTATGTATTATGGAAGAGAAGATGACTTCGAGAGTGAAGAAATGTGTCTTGATATTGTTCAGAATGGTGCCGTAGCAACAGGAAATGTTTATGCACAAATACAAAGAACAGGTGTCTTATGGGATGCATATTTGGTGAAGCCCAATGATAAAATAAGTAAATACGCATTGTTGTTTCTTTCACTCATAGTTCAGAAAAGCATAAAGAAGAAATTCAATTATGACAATAAAGCTATATGGGACAAGGTTAAATTGGAGGTAATCCCTTTGCCACAAAACACGCAAGGCAAACCTGATTGGGGATATATGGATTTATATATGAGGATTGTTAAGAAGAAGGCAGAGAACACAGTTGACAGTCTTATAGAAATAATTGAATAGTTTTGTCTATAGCAAAATCGGGTAATTCTACAGAGTATAATCATAATTGTAGTTAACTCAAATAGAGATGTTATTGCAACAATAAATGAATAAGAAGTGACAATTTACGAAAAAGTAATATCTGATATCAACGGGTATCTTGATGATGAGTCAAAGAAACAAAGCATTGCTCAGGCACTTCTTTGTAATGAAACTACAAACGAAGAAATATCCCTCATGTTCACAAACATATGGGTGGCAAGATTTATTGACTTTACATTACTGAAACTGTGCATTGATTACTATACAAAGAAACAAAACATCATCCATTTGTTTGACCCTATTGGAGAAAGGGCTCAAAGTCTCCATATCGATTCGCCTCATGAGTTAGAAGAATACGCTTTTGAACTTGTGATTTCTACAAATGGATACGAAAGATTTATAGGCAGACATTTATGGGATGAGTTTGAGATGGAAAAATCTGATCTCGATATTTTGTCACTCCCAGAAGAAAAGCAGATACGTTTTGCAATTTCTATCCTTCAGGATCTCATATTTCCCCAAAGGCGATTAAAAAAACTAATGCCTTTGTTTAACTCATCTTCAAAAGAAGTTAGAAAAGTTCTTATTGATTCTTTAAGTCTATATACAATGATGTATTATAATGTGGTGAAGAAAACTTTTATGGAATTCTCCTTTATCAAGACTGAAGAATTAGAACTTTTCGAGGAATTACTACAATCATTAGAGACTCGTTATGAGCTTGAACTAAAATGTAAAGAATTACACATTGAATATATGTTCCCTGATGTTTATGACATTTGTAAGAATAAGATACCAGAACATATACGTAAGCAGTTTAATTTAACATTAAATGATGATTCCTTTCTTTCAACAGTAATTATGGGAAGAGGAGGAGGTTGGCGTGATAAAGATGGGAACGTACATCAATTGACTCAAGTCTCTTATCCATTAGAATTCCCCAAGATGTTACAATCAATGACCCCTTTAGAGTATAATGAATACACGGATTTAATGTTTAAAGACTGGTCTAAACAGAAAAGTCATGATGAAGCACAGAATTATTAGAGACTATTTGGAATCTCTAAAAGAAGATTCTGAGTTGGACTATATATTTCCCATTCTACTTGAAGCGATGGGATTCCACATTGTGGCAACTCCAAGAAATTCAAAAGGCCAATCACAATATGGTAAAGACATCATTGCCATGGGGAAAGATGAGGGCGGGAAAATGTTTCGATGGTATTTTATTTTAAAAGGAAATGCCGCAAAAGATATTAATAACAAGACTTTTAATGCCCATGACGGAGTTAGGGAGTCAATAAATGCAGCTAAGGATGTCCCATACGAAGATTCTTCTATTCCTTCATTTAACAAACTTCCTATCAAAATCGTTTTTGTTCACAATGGTCTCTTGCAAGAAAATACTCGCCAACAATATGAGGGATTTATTAAGAGGGAATTTCCGCAAGGTGGCTTTGAACGATGGGATATAGATATACTAACGGGATTGTTCTCAAAATACTTGTTCGATGAAAACCTGTTTTCCGATTATGAGAGTTATACATTATTCAAAAGGATTCTTGTATTGCTTGACACACCAGGATGGAATACGTCAGATGTAGATACTTTAATAGAGAAACAGCTAAATCTTTGTCCTGTTGATTTCAAAAACAAAAGAAAAACAAAGAAATGTTTTGCCTCCCTAAACCTATTTTTAGCAATAGTATATAAATATTCACAAGATGTGAAGAATCTATTACCTGCCAGGATGGCATCAGATAGAGTTGTGCTAAAAACCTGGGGATGGATACTAAGAAACAAGGCAGAGAGGCGAAAGTTAATAACTGAATTATTTTCGCCGATTGTAGATTTGCATCTGAACATTTATTCCAGATATTTAAATAAAATCATTCCACTTGCTATAAAATATAAGGGTTTATATGTGCATAGTGGGGGCGATGCAGAAATAGTCTGCTATCCCTTACGATGCTATGATTTTATGAATTCTCTCTTGTATTTTGCTATTGTTTCTCATACTTTGATGCCACATCAAGAACAAAATGACTATAGAAAGAAGTTAATAAATATTGTGTTAACTATTTTGGGGAAAAACTCAGGTTTTGATATACCACTCCTTGACACACACGCAATAACAATACAACTCCTATTTAGCTTTGTTCTTGGATCGTCACATGATGGAGACAATGAGACGGATCTTTTTAGATTCATAGATCGTTTGTTAAGCAATATCATTTTGCAAAAAAAGAATAAAGATATGTTTCCTGAACTCTATGGCAATCGTAAAGAAGTAGCAAGAAGCCTTTATGGAAAATCTTCAGAATATCAAGACAAATCATCATTGTTTCTTGTGATTCTGGCTGAAATCATTGCATGGATGGATGCAGAGGATTTATACAAAGTTCTTCGGAAAACAATAACAGAAACTCATGTGAATCTACAAATTTCTTATCCAATAGAAGGTAACGATTTAGAGGCTCATTTCTTTGAACATCAGCTTTATCGGGAGTTGGCAGTAGAAACGAGTATTCAACTACCAGAAGCCTTTCTGGAATTCAAATCCCAATTTAGGAAGCAGTATGATCCTGTTGAATTTCGAACTATGCATACGAAGTTTTGGTTTCTAACAATTCTCGCCCATATTCACTATCAGACAGATTGGTTCCCAGATTTCTTGAATTTAGGATTTTGGAAGCCGACAAAAAGACAAAACACATAGCGAGAGCCTACAAAATAGATAGTGGGTAACTCGAAATAAGATGGTTTTGACCTGAAAAGGATGATGATATTGCATACGAAATATAGCTGAAAGATGTCTGAGGTATGAGGTCTGATGCTACAATAAAGCAAAGAATAAAAACGTTATAGAATTATGACAATAGACGAAATACGAGCATTGCTCAACAACTTGGAAAGCGACCGGGTGGAACGGACCATTTCGACAACGAACACGGATAAGTTCGGACAGGCGATTTGTGCGTTTGCCAACGACTTGCCTGACCATCGGATGCCAGGATATCTGTTTCTGGGCGTAGACGATGATGGTAATGTGCAGGGCGTGAACGTTACAGACGAGCTGCTGAAGAATGTGGCTGCTATCCGCACGGACGGCAATATTCAGCCGCAGCCGTCGATGACGGTGGAGAAGGTGCCAATGCCGGAGGGTGACATCGTGATGGTGAGGGTGGAACCAGCCATCTTTCCGCCAGTCAGGTATAAGGGACGTATCTGGATTCGAATCGGGCCTCGCAAGGGTGTGGCCAACGAAGATGATGAGCGCATCTTGATGGAGAAACGTAGGGTGAACGTGACGTCGTTTGATTCATCGCCGTGCTTGAATGCTACGATTGACGACTTGGATTTGCAGAAGTTCAAACACTACTATCTGCCCAAGGCGTTGACTGACGATGAGATTGAGGAAGACCGCAAGGAGGGACGTACCGTGAAGGAGCAGATGGCGTCGTTCGGTTTCTTCGATACGAAATACGACTGCCCCACGAATGCGGGTATGTTGTTCTTCGCCAAGAATCTGCGACGATTTATTCCTGGAGCATATATCCAGTATGTGCGCTTTGCCGGAAAGGACCGTGCGGGTGAGATTATGACGGAGCATGAGTTTAAGTCGAACCTGTGCACGACGCTTCAGGAGCTGGACACGTTTGTGGAAACAACGATTGCCAACCGCCGTCCAATACCTGTCAGTTCGACACGTGAAGACCCGTTTGTGGATTATCCTTACTGGGCTACTCGTGAGTTGCTGATGAACGCTATCTGCCATCGTGACTACACCAGCAATGGGCCGATACAGTTCTACCAGTACGATGACCGCATTGAGATGATGAATCACGGTGGATTGTACGGGCGCGCCAATGAGCAGAACTTCCCCAAGGTGAACGACTATCGCAATATCGTGGTGGCAGAGGCCATGAAAGTGCTTGGCTTTGTGAACCGTCATAGTCGTGGCGTGCTGAGGGTGCAGAAGGACTTGAAGGCCAACGAGAATGGCGAGGCGGTATATGATTTCAGTTACCAGACGGCTGTGATGGTGACGGAAATGAAGTCGCCACAAGGGGAACGGGCTACAGCAGAGGCAATTACGAATGGATTCCTGACGAAAGAGGAATTGCAAAAAAGGTCAGATTTGACCATTTTTGAAGGAAAACCGTCACAAAAACCGTCAAATTTGACGGAAAATGATCAAAAATCATCAGAAAAACCGTCAAATTTGACGGAAAATGAAGGTGAAAAACAGTCAAATCTGTCTATTTCTGATTTCCCGACGATGGTCACATGGAATGTCTATCAGGCTATCAAGTTGAATCGCAAAGCCAAGTACTCATGGCTTCAAGATAATCTTGGTGTCAGCGAAAGTACTATTCTACGTGCTATCAACGATTTGAAGGAACTCGGATATATTGACCCTGAGCACTCAAAGGTAAAGGGCGAGTGGCAACTGTTGAAGTAGGGAAGGCATACTCTAGTGACGACACCAACATTATTCAAGGAATACATCTGGCTGGTAACTCATTGCCGCGTCGTGTTTCGGGAGTAAATCTTTTTGTTTCCGACAATATTTACGCCGGGCGTGACCTCGGCCCGGCGACAACCCTGCAGATCGTAGATGGCTGCGCCCTCGTTCTTCATTTGTAAGTCTTCATGTTTAATTGCCTTGATGCCGGTCGCATCGCCAAGCGAGAAAGTTCCCTCGGCAAACCTGGAGCCGGTGTATGCTCCGCTGACTGTCTGCACGCCGTAGGTGTAGGCACCGTCGGGAAGACTCAAGACAATCCGGCGCGACTGACAGGCATTGCCGCTCGTGGGCGTTTTCCTGCGGCCGGAAGGAAAGTCGGAGACATTGGTGCCAGCCACGACTCGCCCGCCAGCATCGAAGACGACATACTCGAAAGTCTCGTTGCCCTTGGCATCGGCGGCCGGTTCCCAGGACAATGTCACCTTCCCAACGTCCGTGACAGGGTCATTCAGAACCGGAGCGGAGGGAATGTAAGCCGTCGGGGACGGATTGATGGTGACAGAGAAGATGGAGCCGGTGCCGTACTTCAATCCGTCGATATCCACGGCCAATTCGTTCTCGCCGTTGCGAACATAGTCGATTATGCCGTCGCTGTTGACGTCGGCAAGGATAGATGTGTTCAAGTTGGAGCCGATGGTGAGAATGGGGTCGGCCCATTCCTGACCGCTGCCCTGATTGATGCGTATCTTCGAGGCCCGGGAGTCGAGTATGGTTCCGTCGGGCATTTCGGTGTCGGATCGGCCGGTTTCTATGATGTCGATGATGCCGTCGCCGTCCCAATCGACGAATGCGCTGGAGCGGAAGCCCATGCAGCGGTCATTGTTCTGCCATGGAAGGGCGCAGAACAGTTTGTAGCCCGATAACTTGCCGTCAGCAATCACCGGCGCGTAGATTTGGTTGTACCATCCCTCGTGATACTCTCCGGAGAAATAGATTTCGGGGATGCCATCGCTGTTTACGTCGGCAAAATCGAACGAGGGCAGGTTGCGATGCGTGGGAAAATCCACCGCGGTGAACGTGCCGGGCGCATCTGGAGAATTGATGAAGAGGACGGTCTTGTTCGACTTGTTCGAGCCGGAAAGCATGAAGTCCATGAAGCCGTCGCTGTTGAAATCGTAGGCTTTTACGTATCCCATGCATCTGTCCCAGGCTGAATTCTGGATAGTATAGCGCCGCTTGGTGTCGTAGTCGGACTTACGGAAGCAATATGCGCCCGACTCATCCTGGCCCATGCCGAGAAGGACGCAATTATGGACCGGCTTGTCGGAGCAGACCACCACATCGAGCCGACCATCATTATTGAAGTCGGCCACGTCGGCCGACTTCATCCAAATCCACTTGAAACTGGTGTCGATGGTCTCGCCATCGGCTTTATACACCTTCGTCGGGGCGATATGGAAGGCACATTGGCCGTTTCCAAGGAAGATGCCCTCCGGTCCGCCGTCGTCGGCTGTCAATCCGCTCGGCTCGGAGTCGAAGGCAACCAAATCTATCACCCCGTCGCCATCAAAATCGACTGGGGAGACCGTCGCCTGGAAATCTACGTTCCGAATATCGCCGATGCTGGCTATTTCGTGGTAAGCTTCCTCCGAACCGATGCCGGTTCCCTGCAACACATGGCCACTCATGTTCCCGCCGCAGAGAAAGAGGTCGTGTATGCCGTCGTTGTTGAAGTCGGCAGACGCTCCGTTGTTGAACCCGTCGCCCCAGTTGTTGAAGGTAATGGGCTGCAAGGTCGGCACGACGGGCGTATCGTCCTCGACATAGTAAATCACACGCTCTGCCTTGATATTGACACCCTCGCGAGGGTTCAGCAGCCGGAAACTGACCTCATGTGAACCCGCCGGAAGGTCGTAGTTCCAATAGATGGCATCGGCTGTGCGCTTCAGGAAGTCGGAACAGAGCAACATGACGCGATCTACCTTCCCATCGACGCTGACCTCGAGCTGTGCCTCGTAATTTGTGTTGGAATAGCTGATGTTGCCATAGACTACGATACCGCAACCGCTGAACCGGAAGCTGTTCTGCCCGGCTTTGTCCGTACCGAGGTACTGGATGCCCGAGGTGAGCAGTTTCGGGAACATGCCGGTGAAGCCCTGCTCCAGGCGGACGCTCTCGGGCGCCTGTACCTTTATCGTCACTTCGTCCTCGTCCACATGGCCGCCATGACGATCAACCACCTGCAGGGCGAGGTCGAAAACCTTCTGATATGTGTCGTTCAGCGACATTTTGGAGTACGCAAAGTTGCGATCCTCCACCTCACGCAGATTGGGCATCCATTTCTCGGGAATGTTGCTGTAGCCCAGCATTGTTGCCAACACGCCGGCAGCCGACGAGGGATTACAGTCGGAATCCTGGCCGCATCGGGTGGCTATCTCCATCGTCTTGCCGAAATCGGCGTGACCATAGAGCAAACCCATCGCCACATAGGCGCTGTTCATCGTGGCATCGATATTACCCGGCGCCAAAATCAGCTCGGGACATCCTAAATCCTTACTGTACATCTCGTTGTACAGTTTCCAGCAGCGCTTCCAGTCACTGGGGTCCTCGCGGTACCATTTCAGGACGTTATCCAGCCGCTCGCGGAACCGGCTGCCCTCGGGGATGGTCAACAATGCCCCACTGACAATCTCCTCGACATCGTCCTGGACGAAAGCCAGCGCATACATGGCCCCGATGAACACGCCGCCGTACCACCCGTCGCCATAGTTCATGATATGGCCTATCTTGTCGGATATCATCGAAGCCGTGTTGGGCATACCGGGCGACATCAGGCCCGCATAGTCGGATTCTATCTGATAATCGATGCAATCTGAGTGCGGATTGTTCTTCCAGTAACCCGACTGAGGCGGCATCAGCCCGTGCATGACGTTATAACGGCCCTGCTGGTTGGCGTGCCACAACGGATATTTGGCAAATGCGAATGCATTGGCAAAAGAGTCGGCAGGTGCGTCCAGACCCAGGCGCGAAAACACATCGACGAAGGTGAGATCCATATAAACATCGTCGAAAAGACTCGGCAGGTTGTCGAAATAGTTCTTTAGATGATGCTCCGGATAGGAAATCTCGACGTCATCGGGAATCATCACGCCCCGATAGCAGAATTCCGTGGGTCCACCGTAGGCACAGCCTATTGTCTGACCGGCCCAGCCGCCCTTAATCTTGTCGAGCAGGACACTCTTCGCCATGGTGACGCTGACTTCCGTCTGAGCCGACACGACAAACGGACAGCAGAACAAGAATAGCAGACAAGTCTGCCTCAAAAACGATACAGCTTTCATGGTCAAAGTATTTATGCCGTCCCCAAGGTGCCGTCCATTGGAATCGAGCCATTGGGATTGTTCGGTTTCTGCTGCGGGACACGCTTGAAGGCGATATTGTTTCGCAGCATCTGGCCCGGGTTGACAAGCGGTAGGATTTGCTTCGGAATGCCTGCCTCCTCGCTCCTAATGGCCATGATACCGCGTGCCGAGCCGATGGTGATGTCCGCCATGTGCTGGACAAGCCCCGCTGGCAACACCCACTGGTCCTCATTGAGCTGATACAGCGAGCTCCAGCTGTCGCGGGTGAACTCAAAGACGGTTTGCACCCCCAAAATGAGCTGGGTGATGTCATTCTTCTTGTATTCGAAGTTCGCATTGCAGCGGACAACCCGTTTTTCGGTCTCGCAGTTGAACTGAATCTGATTGTTGATCTGCATCTCGCCCTCGGGCCACTCACTGGCCAGGTTGACGAACTGTAATTGCCTGACATCCATCAGGCGAAACTGAATTTGGATTTGTTTTTGTTGTTGTGCCATATATTTTGAAGTTTATTTGTATTTATTTTTGCATTTAGTTGGTTTGAAATATTACTTTCGAGCCTTTATTGTCATCGAATTGAGGTAATAAAAGCGATTGGGACTGCTATTGTACGAGCCTGGCATTATCGTCAGCGTCACTTGGCCGTCAGATGTGGGCCGTATGTCCTTCAAATCCACAACTTCCGAGGAATTATTGGCGGATTGGACAGCACCTGCCTGCGTTTCTTCTCCCTGCACAATAAAACTGGTCTGCCGGAGGTCCTGGCAATTGTCGCGAGAGGAGAATAAGGTGAACTCGTACTTCAGTTCGGGATTGAGATGGCTCAGACGCAGCGTCGCACTCTGCCGGGGACCCTGGCCGCCAAACTTTCCAGCCGCATAGCCCCAAAGACTGGAGGCAGACACCTCGGATGGCATCATCATCCTGGTGGTGGTGTAGGTCGCTCCGTTCCGATTTGAGCCCCCGAAGTCGCCCGTGAAGGTCACAAGGATACCAGTCGGGTTCATATTGCTGTCGGTGATGTCTGCATGAGTCCGAATAACCGGCGAAATGTCGTTCCACGAAGGGTCTGAGGTGTGATCGGCTCCGAAATTGAGCTTCACGAGACCCGTCGGAACGATATTGTTGACCGCAGGGAAGCCCTCCTGGTCCAAAATGGTACATTCAAAAGGCCGCGAGACAGCTGCGTGAGCTGCTACCTGACAAGTGTGGGCCGTCAGGAAGTCAACGCCATCAGGACGATAACTAAATCCCACCGGCGAGATGCCTGTGAGGGTCTCAAGCCAGACACAAGCCGCCGTATAACGTCCCATCTTGAGGTCAAGGTGATAACCGTCTCTGTTCATGTTGTCGCCCAGGTATGTAGTACGGGCATTTTGGATTGCCGTGCCTGCAGGGACGACGAAACTGAACTCAGGATGCATCGCCGTAGCATATTGCACGGCCAAACAGATGCTATCGTACATCACCTCCTGTCGGTTGCCATAGTTTGCAAAGCCGCCGTGCGTGCTGTCGTGCGAATAGGCCCAAGTTTGGTGGTAACCATAGATGGCGTTGGGGTTCGTCTGCAATCCTTGGGTGTATTGTATCAGTTCCGTCAGGTAAGGCTCGAAGGTTGTGGTGAGACCCGACTCCTGACTCACCTGCTGGAAGGTAATATAGTTCCAAGGTTCGTCCGTTATGATGTCTGCGAGGGCCGAATGGGGCGTATTTGTGCGCAAACCATTCACGATCTTGCGGTACTCGAAGGTATTGTTGGCCTCGCTGACATCAATCCAGTGCGAATGGAAGCCTTGTCCGCCTCGATAAGCATTGCCTATAATCATATTTACGCCCGCTTCTTGTGCCAGCTCCCAAAGGTACTGCTCAACAGCATCTTGTGAGAAACTATTACCGATAGCGAGGACACGAACGATACTATCTTGAGGCAGAAAACTCTCCGCCAACCCCTCTCCTGTGAGAGAGGGGAGTTCTGTCTGAGCGTGGACGCAAAAACAATAACCTATAACCAATAAACAATAAACGAATCTCTTCATCTTTCTTTTTTATTCCCCCTAAAGGGGGTTAGGGGGTCAATACTTTTTTATATTCGTCTTCGGAAGACAGTATTTCTAACGCTTTTTCGATACAGGGATCGTCAATGAGCTGTTGTTGGACTCCACCCCTTTGGAAGTAATAGCGATGAACTATCTCGTCACACAAATATGGCTCCACTTCCTTTCTGAAACGCAGCAGGTCGGCACGCACATCGTAGGTCAACTTGGCTTCAAGGGCATCGAGTTCAGCCTTAGTTGCTTCCTGATAACCTTCGCGCTTGATGACATCACGCAGAACTTTCAGCACATCCTTGGCGGGCTTGCCGGCTTCGAAGCCACTTGCCCCAATACTGTCGGCAAAAGCGGCATAGTCTTCCTCACTCAAACGGAATTCACCGACAGGCGGAATTGTGGGATGCTCATAACAGTAGTGTGTGACATAGTCGAAGAACTCGTCGCTGACAACTAACTCGGATATCATCGTGGGCAAACTGTCGGGCTTAACCTCTATATCGGGTTTTATGCCGCCACCGTCGCGTACTTCCCGACCTCCCGCCGTTTTGAAGACTTTTGTCAGGCTGTCAGGCACAATACCCGCCGATCCGTCGGCATTCAGGTGACGGTAGTCATAAGCTTGTATGCATCTTCCGCTGGGAATGTAGTAGCGACTGGTAGTAATCTTCAATGTGCCGTGATAAGGTACTTCGCGCATCATCTGCACAAGGCCTTTTCCGTAGGTTCGGGTTCCCATGATGACTGCACGGTCGAAATCCTGCAAGGCTCCGGAAACGATTTCGGAAGCTGAGGCCGAACCGCCATCCACAAGCACCACGAGGGGCATAATACTATCCACAGGTTCCGTCGCTGTATAGTATTCGCGATTAGTTCGCGTCATTTTACCCTTCGTATAGACCACTTTCTTCCCCTTCGGAAGGAAAAGATTGGCAATATCCACCGCCTCGTTGACTGCTCCTCCCGGATTTCCTCTAAGATCAAACACAAGGCGCTTTGCTCCCTGCCGAATCACCTCCACCAGAGCCTCGCGGACTTCTCTACAAGCCCCTTCGGTGAAGCCGGTCAGGAAGATGTAGCCCGTCTCTCCGTCACTCAGCATCCCGGCGTATGGCACCTGTGGAATCTGTATCATTTGCCGGGTGATGAGGAACGATTTCTCCTCCAAACCTCTACGAACCTTCAACTCGAAGGTCGTTCCGGCCTCGCCTCGTAGCATACTGCTCACCTTGGGCGTACCCATTCCTTTGACATCTTTTCCGTCAATCGAAAGGATGACATCACCTGCCTGTACACCCGCCAATTGACTGGGTGTACCTTCGTAGGGCTCGCTGATGACTGCCCTTTGATCTTTCCTGTGATAGCGGATGATGCTGCCTATGCCGGCATACTTGCCCGTTGCCATCTGACGCAGGTCCTCGTCATCCTCAGGGAAGTAATCGGTGAAGGGATCAACCTGCTGCAACATAGAACGGATG
Organism: Bacteroidaceae bacterium; assembly: GCA_017552435.1. GTDB lineage: Bacteria > Bacteroidota > Bacteroidia > Bacteroidales > Bacteroidaceae > Physcousia. The sequence continues at coordinate 56,729 of JAFZPZ010000097.1, read as the reverse complement.
CCCCACCCTATCACCGTATCGGCATTCAGCGAATCGACATAGAAGAGGTCGAGCTGTTTATAGATGTCATTGAAGAGCTCCAGATTGCGGCTGATAGCCGAATTGGTGTTCTCTTTCTTCTGCGCTGCCACACACAGCGGCAGCAGACATAATAATATATATATAAAGCGCGTCTTCATTGAACATTAAACATTGAACATTGAACACTAATCTCCTTCCATTCTTCTTCTGGCAACTTTGTTCCAACCACACCGATGACATGCTCGCTGAGTAATGCGCCACAACTGAGGCATTCTTTTAGAGATGCTCCACGATTCAAGGCATAGAGGAAACCTCCGGCAAAGAAATCACCTGCCGCCGTCGTATCGACAACAGGCACTTTGTGTGCACTCACCACAACCTCTTCTCTTCCAAGTCGCGCACTCGCTCCCTTGCTGCCGAGTTTCACGACAGCCAAACACTTCAGGGCTGCTATTTGGCGCAAAGCTTCCATCGGATTCTTTTGACCGGTGAATGCTGCTGCCTCTTCTTCGTTGGCAAAGACGATGTCGATGTAGTCCTGCACCAGATGACGGAAGAAAGGAAGGTCGGCAGCAACGACATTATAGCTGGCGAGGTCGAGGCTGAGTTGCACGCTCATCTCCATAGCCGTTTGGCAAATGGCTTCCATCAGGTCATGGTTTTGCACCAGATAGCCTTCGATATGAGCCAACCCGACACCCTCGAAGAGTGCCGGCGTAATGTCGCTTGCCTGCAGTGTCGCAGCCGCGCCAAGACAAGTGCCAAAGGTACGCTCTCCGTCGGGAGAGATGAAGGTGTTCGCAACTCCTGTCGGCAAATCACACTGCAACAGTCGGGCATCGATGCCTGCAGCCTTCTGGCTTTCTGCGTAAAACCTGCCTAAAGCATCGCGTCCAGTTTTACCCACGAATCCGACAGAAGCACCCAAACTGGCCAATGCAAGGATAGTGTTACCGGCACTACCGCCTGTAGATTGCTCCACTTGCAGTCCTTGCATACAGGTCCGCAGTTCCCTTTGCTGGGCCTCGTCTATCAGCGTCATGCCGCCTTTCGGAAGCTGCATCTGCTCGAGGAGACTGTCCTCTTTCAGACGCACCAGAATATCGACTAGCGCATTGCCAATTCCTATGATTTTCTCCATTTATTGCAAAATTTTCTGCAAAGATACAAAAATTTTTCTCTTTTCACTTTTCTCTTTTCACTTTTTATTGTACCTTTGCACCGCAATTGAGAAAAAAACTCTCAGAATACTGCTTCAGTAGCTCAGTTGGTTAGAGCACATGACTGTTAATCATGGGGTCGTTGGTTCAAGCCCATCCTGAAGCGCAAAAGGGTTCCTTCAGTTGCAATTTGCTTCAGTAGCTCAGTTGGTTAGAGCACATGACTGTTAATCATGGGGTCGTTGGTTCAAGCCCATCCTGAAGCGCAAAGCCCAGCAAACGCTGGGCTTTTGCTTTATCTGTTTGCCACATTTTGCTGTACATCCTTTTTTTCTCACACAAGACTAATTATTCCTACTCCCACTCTCAGTACAAAAAGAAAAAGCTGATTGGAACTTACAAATAGGTGCAAAAACGGGGAAACTCACCATTCCTTATAAATAAATATGTGTTTTTCGATGGAATCCATTGCAGTTTGCATAAAAAATACTAACTTTGCCGAGAAATACCTAATTTTTATCTCAAAACATCTGAAAACTGACATGAATTCGACCCAGCAATCAGGCAGTAAAGCCTACTTGTTTTCCATCGTTCTCGTTGCCGTCCTGGGCGGCCTCCTTTTTGGTTACGACACCGCTGTAATTTCCGGTGCAGAAAAGGGGTTGCAGGCATTCTTCATGGAAGCCAAAGACTTCCAGTACACCAACGGCTGGCACGGATTCACGTCGGCCAGCGCCCTGATTGGCTGCATTATCGGCTCTGCTCTGTCGGGTTTCCTGGCTACAAACCTGGGCCGTAAAAAGTCGCTCATCATTGCCGGGTTGCTGTTTTTTATCTCAGCCCTAGGTTCGATGGAGCCGGAATTCCTGTTCTTCGAGCACGGCACAGCCACCTACTCGCTGCTCATCATGTTCAACATTTACCGCATCATCGGCGGTATCGGCGTAGGTCTGGCCTCAGCCATCTGCCCGATGTATATCGGCGAGGTGGCGCCATCTAATATAAGAGGTATGCTCGTCTCATGGAACCAATTCGCCATTATCTTCGGTCAGCTGGTGGTTTACTTCGTGAACTTCTTCATCCTGGGCGAACACATCCAGCCGCTAGTCGAGGAGATGGGTAAGGGCATCGCTGCCATCAATCCCGCCGCTCAGTGGACGGTCACCACAGGTTGGCGCTATATGTTCGGATCTGAGGCTGTTCCCGCAGGACTCTTCGCCCTGCTCATCTGCTTTGTTCCAGAGACGCCTCGCTATCTTGTCTCTGTCGGAAAGGACCAGAAGGCCCTGGGCATCCTGTCAAAGATTAACGGCAGCAGCAAAGCCGCCCAAATCCTGCAGGACATCAAGGACACGATGGTGGTGAAGACCGAGAAACTGATGACCTACGGCGCTATGTGTATCTTCATCGGCATCATGCTCAGCGTGTTCCAGCAGGCTGTCGGCATCAACGCCGTGCTCTACTACGCACCGCGTATCTTCGGCGATATGGGTATGGACGACCCGATGATGCTGACCGTCTTCATGGGTATCATCAATATCACATTCACCCTTGTGGCTGTGTTCACGGTGGAGAAATGGGGTCGCAAGCCGCTGCTCATCTCCGGTTCTTTAGGTATGGCGCTGGGAGCCTTCGGTGTAGCAGTTACCTTTGGTAATGACAGCCTTGCTCTGGTCACCGCTGCCTCATTGCTCATCTATTCGGCTTCGTTTATGTTCTCATGGGGTCCCATCTGCTGGGTGCTTATCGCCGAGATATTCCCCAACACCATTCGCGGCGCAGCTGTAGCTATCGCTGTGGCAGCTCAATGGATTAGCAACTTCATCGTCTCCAGTTCGTTCGTGCCTATGTTCAACATGCACCTGACTGAAGGCGATGATTTCGGCCATTGGTTTACCTACGGCCTCTATGGCATCATCTGCGTCATAGCAGCCATCTTCGTCTGGAAACTCGTTCCAGAGACCAAGGGCAAGACCTTGGAGGACATGACTGCCTTGTGGAGACAGAAAAAATGAAGAATTAAGAGTGAAGCCGCCCAAAAAAGTACCGAAATAACGTTATAACGATATATCGTAATATCGAAAAGGCGGCTAACCAAAATAATTACGAATTATGAATTAAAAGAAATATGAACAAGAATTATTTGCTTGGCTACGATGTTGGTAGCTCCAGTGTGAAGGCTTCTTTGGTGGATGTGGAGAGTGGTGCCTGCGTGGCCACAGCTTTCTATCCCAAAAGTGAAGCGCCCATCAAGGCTGTTCGTGCCGGCTGGGCAGAGCAAGACCCGGAAGCTTGGTGGCAATACCTGAAAGATGCCACAACTGATATTATGGTTGCCAGCGGAGCAGCCAAAGAAGAGGTGAAGGCCATCGGTATCTCCTATCAGATGCACGGCCTAGTGTGTGTGGATAAGAATCTGAAACCTTTGCGAGACTCCATTATCTGGTGTGATTCACGTGCCGTTCCTTATGGTCAGAAGGCTTTTCAAGATCTGGGCAGCGAGAAGTGCCTGAGCCATCTGCTCAATTCACCCGGTAACTTCACAGCATCGAAACTTGCCTGGGTTCGCGAGAACGAGCCAGACACCTTTAATAAAATATATAAGGTAATGTTGCCCGGCGACTATATTGCCTGTCGTCTGTCCGGTACGCCTGCCACAACCGTCAGCGGTCTCTCAGAGGGTATGATGTGGGACTTCAAGGAAGAACGTCCCGCTCAGTTCCTCTTCGACTACTACGGCATCCCGGCAGAAATGCTCTCGGACCTCGTGCCGACCTTCGGCGTTCAGGGCGAAGTCAACGCAGCAGCTGCAGCAGAACTGGGTCTCGCAGCAGGAACTCCCATTACGTATCGTGCTGGCGACCAGCCCAACAATGCTCTCTCGCTGAATGTCTTCGAGCCGGGCGAGGCTGCTACGACAGCTGGCACCTCAGGTGTTGTCTATGGTGTGCTCGGTCAGGTTGGCTACGACACCAAGAGCCGTGTGAATACCTTTGCGCATGTGAACCATGCTGCTAAGAATCCTCGTCTTGGCGTTCTCTTGTGCATTAACGGTACCGGTATCCTGAACTCCTGGTCTCGACGCAATGTGGCCCCCACGGGCATAGGCTATGCTGAGATGAATGACTTGGCTGCTCAGGCTCCTATCGGCTCAGCAGGTCTTTCTATCCTACCCTTCGGTAACGGTGCCGAGCGTGTGCTCTGCGACAAGGAAGTGGGTGCCAGCATCCATGGCATCAACTTCAATACCCATACGCAGGCTCACCTGCTCCGTGCGGCACAGGAAGGCATCGTCTTCAGCTTCGCCTACGGAATGGAGGTAATGGAACAGATGGGTATGAACCTCAAGACCATACGTGCCGGAAAGGCCAATATGTTCCTGAGTCCCATCTTCCGCGACACATTGGCTGGTGTTACAGGCGCCACCATCGAGCTTTGCGATACCGACGGCAGCGTTGGTGCAGCTCGTGGTGCAGGCATCGGTGCAGGCATCTATGCCGATAACAAGGAAGCCTTCGCTTCGCTGAAGAAACTGCAGGTCATCGAACCGGTTGCTAAGAATCAATCCGCCTATCGCGAGGCCTACGAGCGTTGGCTCACTTTCCTCCCATAAGGCCTATAAGGCCCATTAGCCCTATTAGCTCCATAATTTAACCCAATTAATAATAACAAAAAACAATGAAACAGTATTTTCCTGAGATTCCCGCCATCAAGTTCGAAGGCGTGGAGAGCAAAAATCCCTTGGCTTATCGCTACTATGACCGCGATCGTGTTGTCATGGGCAAGAAGATGAGCGATTGGTTCAAATTCGCTATGGCTTGGTGGCACACCCTCTGTGCTGAAGGCGCTGACCAGTTTGGTGGCGGTACCAAGTCTTTCCCCTGGAATACAGCTGCTGACCCCGTTCAGGCTGCTAAGGAGAAGGCTGACGCTGGTTTCGAAATCATGCAGAAGCTGGGTATAGACTACTACTGCTTCCACGATGTGGACCTCGTTGCTGAGGCTGCTACCGTTGAGGAGTACGAGAAGAACCTGAAGGAAGTCGTTGCTTACCTGAAGCAGAAGCAGGCTGAAACCGGCATCAAACTGCTCTGGGGTACCGCTAATGTCTTCGGTAACAAGCGTTATATGAATGGTGCCAGCACCAATCCCGACTTCGACGTTGTGGCTCGTGCTATCGTACAGATCAAGAATGCCATCGATGCTACCATCGAACTGGGTGGTACCAACTATGTATTCTGGGGTGGTCGTGAGGGCTATATGAGCCTCCTCAACACCGACATGAAGCGCGAAAAAGAACACATGGCTACCATGCTGACCATGGCTCGCGACTATGCTCGCAGCAAGGGCTTCAAGGGTACTTTCCTGATCGAGCCCAAGCCCATGGAGCCCAGCAAGCACCAGTATGATGTTGACACAGAAACTGTTATCGGCTTCCTGAAAGCTCACAACCTGGACAAGGACTTCAAGGTGAACATCGAGGTGAACCATGCTACCCTCGCAGGTCACACCTTCGAGCACGAGCTCGCTTGTGCTGTGGATGCTGGCATGTTGGGCAGCATCGACGCCAACCGTGGTGACTACCAGAACGGTTGGGATACCGACCAGTTCCCCATCGACCACTATGAGCTGACACAGGCTATGATGCAGATCATCCGCGGTGGTGGCTTCAAGGATGGTGGTACCAACTTCGATGCCAAGACCCGTCGTAACAGCACCGACCTGGAGGATATCTTCATCGCTCACATCGCTGCTATGGATGCTATGGCTCACGCTCTGCTCAGCGCAGCTGACATCATCGAGAAGTCTCCCATCTGTGCAATGGTCAAGGAACGTTACTCCAGCTTCGACAAGGGTGAAGGTAAGAAGTTCGAAGAGGGCAAGATGACCCTCGAGGAGGCTTATGCTTATGGTAAGAAGGTTGGCGAGCCCAAGCAGACGTCTGGCAAGCAGGAGCTCTACGAGGCTATCGTGAACATGTATTAATCTACAGTTAACGATAAAATAGAGATTCCCGGGGTGGAAACACCTCGGGAATTTCTATTATTCCTGACTTCGTCGGACTGCTGGAAAATATGCCCAATGGAACGCACTCGATCGCAGACCTAAGTGTATAAACCCTTGTGCCTTGTCTCTAAAAAGAATGAGCGGACAGCCTCGAAAAGTACTGTCCGCCCATTGTGGTGTTACCTTATATATATAGTTGGTTGTTACCAATCTATGGATTTACATAGATGGGCCTTTCAGCCTCCTTCGTCGGGTCGTTCGGATCGGGATGCATTGCACTATGAACCTGTCCGATTACAGTGCAGGTCTTGCCGGTCTTTACGCTGCTCTTGCTGAGTTGCTCCCAAACGTCTTCGGTGGTGCAATAGCTGTGAATCTCGATGGTGAGACCATCGCCGAAGTTGTTCTTCAACGCCTGGATGAGTGCGGCGGGAATGTCGGTAATCTGAATGGTGATGCCCTTCTCATCATGGGTGACAGTGTGGGTGATGTGGTACTCGGAATAGTCGAAATTGAAGACGCGGATAGCGAAGTCGTCACGCTCGATGACATCCTCCTGCTTGAGAGGGATATTGACGGTGATAGACTCTACATCGGCACGAATGTGCAGTGAAGTCTTGATTTCGTTCCAGTCCTTGTGTACCTGCTGGTGAACATCCACCTCTACGTTCTCGGGCAATTTGTTGAAATCGTCCTTGTCTGGCGTAGGTACCTCGTGGTCGCTGATAATACCGTTCACGTGCCAGCCGTTCTTCATGCCAACCTCCTTGACGACGTACCAGAGGACATGTGAGTCCAGATAGTCGTTGCCCAAAGCCAACAGATCATTCACTTTCTCAAGGTCTGCGGTGTTCTTTGTCACGTTCTTACCGTCAGCAATGGCTTTTTCCAAGTCTTCCTTCTCATCGAGCAGGATTTCCTCCACTGTCGGTTTCTCCATGATGGCAAGCTGAGTCTTCTGACCTTCGGGATCATAGACATAGCGGAACAGACCGATGTTCTCGCCAGTACTCTTGTCCTTTTGATAATAGTCAAAGTCTCGGTCATTGTAGTGACCATAGGGATACAGGCTAAATACCTTTCCTTTGTTGTTGCCGACCTTACCAGGAGCACGGCCGAAATACTGTGCTGAAGGCATGTCTTGCACACCAACAACGCCATTGTCGGAGCGGATAGAGAAACGGGCTGTCTCCCAACCCTCGGTCTCATTCACAAGTGGCCACTTGTAGTTGGCACGGGTCTGCGGAGCATCGTAGCTGAGCAACTGACCTTGTACAAAAATCTCTGTCTGGGGTTTTGTCAAATCCTGTTTGGGGCTTTGTGGGGTTACTAATTCCTCGTTATTATTGCAACCTACGAACAAAGCTGCGACAGCCAAAATTGATAACAGAACAAATGATTTTTTCATGATTATTAATAGGGTTATAGCTATATTTCTGTTTTTTAGGGTCGGTTTCTCAACTTTCCAGCTGCAAATTTACACATTATTATTATATGAACATTATTAACTACTAAGAAAATTGAGTAAAATGTCCAATTTGTTGATTTGGGTCAATTTTCCTTGCATTAACAACTCTACGAATAGAATCCGAGACATGTTAATGACTGCATATTGGATGTTTAGTTGATGAGATACACTTTTTCTTTCCCTTGGTAAGTGGCACGGACGGTGGCGCGGCCATCGGTGATGGGGCTGACTTGGAAAGACACTCCAGGATTGTTCGATGTCGCCTTCAGCACGGAATTGGCCTTCAGCGGAGCATATACCTGATAGTGTGTGGCATCCGTATAGCCGTTGGCATTGCTGCTGTAGATAGGCGTTGCAGGGATATTCAGCGTCTTGCCGTCGGCTGTAATGGTGACCTGAGGAACCTCGGGTGGGAATGTTGAACCCACTTTGGCAAAGCAGATTCCGTGTAGGTCGAAGAGGCCTTGCGGACGCTGGGGCTGTTGGCGACGGCCCCACTGCGGACGCTCGTTCTGAGGCTCCTGGATTTCAGGACCTTCGACGACGAGATAGATGGCGTGTTTGCCTGTGAGACCCTCGACAGCAGATACCTGAGCTATGAATTGATCTGCTTTATGTTTGGCATCAGCAGGAACGTTGATAACGGCAATCTCACGTCCGTTCCATGCGCTATTGGCGTAAGGGCCATCGAGCATGACATGAATCTTAAAGGCACCCTTGTTGCTTGGGGTAAGGTTAAGGCAAAGGTAAGTGTTATCGCCCTTCTTTGTTCCCTCGAAAGCAGGCAGGCCCTTCGTGCTCTCTGCCAAACCGCCAAAGCCGAAGTACTTGAAGCCTACGATGCCGCCGTTCTTGATGCCGGCCAGGTCCATGTGGTTCGACCACACATCGTGGTTGTCCTGCAGCCATTCGTTGCTGCCGGGACCAGCCATATAACAGGCGATACCGGCGCTATAGTACTGATAGGGAGGCAAGCCATATATCTGGAAACCTTCGCTGGTGACCTCAGCACCCGTATATTCATTTCCGTCGGAGGCCTTTGCAGTCCACTCATTATTGGCAACAAAGGGGTCGTAGCCCGTGATGCGCACCTGACCGCCCTTGGCCACAGGTTTCTTGTCCCACTCGATCTTCACGGGAGCCACCATTGCCTGACGGGCATTGGCGAAGCCGCGAGGCGGACGATGATAGAAGACATACCACTGGCCGTTGATTTCCTGCAGCGAGCCGTGCGTGTTGTGAGCAGCATTGGTAGTAATCAGATGAGAGCCGTCTTCATTGGGCACAACGCCTCGGCTATCGACGAGCACACCGCCTGAGCGCCAAGGACCGAGAGGCGAGTCGCCGTAAGCATAACGCAGGGCACTGTTGGTGTTACCCAGGCCGTATTCCTTGCCGCTATAGCCGGAGAAGACCATCACGTACTTGTTGCCGACCTGACGAATGGAAGAAGCCTCGAAGAAGTTGAAGTCCAGCGGATTCTGACCCTGATAGAGCGCCTTGTACTGGCTGCCTTCCTTGTCGAGGAGCCTGCCGTCGTGACTGCTGGCGGGGATGAAGGGGTCAATCAGCTCCGTGCCGGGACGCTTGCTGTACATCGTGTTTTGGTCGAGCTCACAAGCCGTAGAGTGCTGGAAGCCGTAGAACACGTAGGCACGGAAGCCCTTGTCGAAGTCGGGGTCTTTCTTGTCCGTGATGTTCTCCACGAAAACGCTGGGGTCGAAGTCAATCAGCGAACCTTCCACACAGGCCCGACCGTCCTCTGTCAGGTTGACAGGCGTGAAGGGGCCGTTGGGCCGGTCGCCCTTGCAAACCATCGGCACGCGGCGCCATCCGCGACTGTGGGGATAGAGCCAGTAGGTCTTCTTGCCCGTCGTCTTATCGACAGTTTCCACAAGGTCGGGCGCAAACATCGTGTCCCAACGTCCATCCACGAACCAGGAGAAGATGGGGCCTTCGTCGCGCCACTGTGTGAGGTCCTCCACAGGAGCCGACCACATGCGGACATCGTTGCCGCAGTACTCGGAGTAGTGCGTATCGTGCGAACCGATGATGTAGGCACGCAACTTCCCTGGGTTGTCAGGGTCTTCGAAGACACGAGGCTCGCCGTCGGGCAAGTGTTCCCACAAAGGGAGATAGGGATTCTGAGCAAAAACAATTGACAATTGACAATTGATAATTGATAATTGGAAAAGGAGCAGGAAAAGTAAGAAAATCTTTTTCATATTTTGTTATTCTTTTGTGATTTCAATGATGTGACTGACGAGGTCGCTGGCAGAAGTGACTTTCACACCGACCTTCATCAGGTAGTCGCCAGTATAGACTTTGTTGTTGCAGGAAAGCCAGCTCTGCCGTCCTGGCATGAGGCAGATTTCTTTCACCCTGTACTTCGCGTCTGTGTCGAGTCCTTGCAAACGTGTATTCAGAAGCCGCTCGCCGTAACGCGGATGAATGTCGTAGGCAAAGACGATGCTGTGGGAGCGGTCGTCGCTAACGCGCTGGACAACACAATGCTGGCCTTCGTAAGGCGAAACGAGGCGGTAGAGATTTGGCGACCAGACGACATCCTTCAGCCGCTTGTACTCCTTGATGGCCTCGCGACAGTACTGGCGGTCGTCATCAGAGAGTCCCTTCAGACCGATGTCGAAGCCCAATTTCCCTTGGAAAGCGACATCGAGGCGGAACTTGATGCTGGCCTTGCGGTTCCACTCGGTGACGTGGGCACACATCGCTTTGGCGGGCATGAACTGTGAGTAGCCCCACTGGATGAACAGGCGCTCGATGGGGTCGGTATTGTCGCTGCACCAGAACTCCGTGAAGTAGCGCAGGCCTGTCACATCGGAACGTCCGCCGCCGCCCGAGCACATCATCATGTAGAGGTCGGGGTACTTGGTCTGAACGCGGTCGAGCACGCTGTAGAGTCCCCGTACATAATCGACATAGATGTTGCCCTGATTCTCCTTCAGGTAGGGGGAATAGATATTGGTGATGGGCGAGTTGCAATCCCACTTCATGAACTTGATGTCGGGGTTCTCCTGCATCAGCCCGTCCACAACGCCGAACACGAAGTCCTGTACCTGCGGGTTGCAGAGGTCGAGCACCAGCTGGTTGCGGAAATAATACGGTTCGCGTGTTCCGCCTGCGCCTGAGCTTTGCGAAGAGGGCAGCATGATGATCCAGTCGGGATGTTTCTCAGCCAGTTCGCTCTTGGGGTTCACCATCTCCGGCTCAATCCAGATGCCGAAGTTCACGCCGTTCTCCTTGGCCTTCTTGACGAGATAGGGAACGCCGTTCGGCAGCTTGTCCTTTGTCACTTGCCAGTCGCCCAAGCCCGCGTGGTCGTCCTTACGAGGGTACTTGTTGCCAAACCAGCCGTCGTCGAGCAGGAAGAGATCGACGCCCAGGTCCTTTGCCTCGCCAAAGAGCGCGACGAGTTTCTCCTCGTCAAAATCGAAATAGGTGTTCTCCCAGTTGTTGAGCAAAGTCATTCGGTCGTCCTTTGCCTTGTGGAGCTGGTGGTTCATCATCCACCGCTGAAAGCGCCGGCTGCCCTCTCCCACCCCGTTTGCGGAAAGTGTGAAGAAGAAGTCTGCTGTGCGGAAAATGTCGCCCTTCTTCAAGAGATAGATAGAGGCATCGTGGTTGATGCCGCTCACGACACGCAGGACGTGCTGGTTATCCACTTCGAAGGTGAAGCGGAAGTTGCCCGTCCATCCGAGTGTTCCCATCAGGACACGTCCCTCGTTCTCGCGAGCAGGTCCACCCAGACCGACCTCGAAGAAGGGTTGCGTCATCATGTTGGCACGAGCACCCAGGCGGCTATCGACCACCTTCTTGCCGAACTGCAGCTCCTGGTTCTGCATCTGCATCTCCTTTGCCCAGTCGCTGGCAAACTCGGTGAGATAATACTGGGGAGCCTCGAAATAGAGCATCGACGAGGCGTAGCGACCCAAATAAACCTTGCCCTTTTCCTCCTGCTTTATCTCCGTCCATTGCTGGATGATGTCCTCCTCGGGGAATACCTTATAATATAATGTAACTTCGACGGGGTACAGCTCATCTCGAAGCACAACCTTCGTCTCATTACCCTGCTGCGAATGCGACACATATTTCAGCACACTCGTGGGGTTACCGTCAGCATGACGAATTTCGAAGGTCGGCTCGTAGTAGTCCTCTGTTCCCATTACGGGGTAAGCCTCAAGGCCCTTGATACAGGAACTGCTGAGGCCCGCCTCGGGCATGTTGAGCTGCGAGAGGTCTGTCTGCGCCGAGAGACGTTCACCGAGATAAGTCTGGCAGAGTCGCTTCTGTGAATTAACCTTCAGGACCAACTGCGTGTGGTCGGTTGTGATGCTGATGGTCTGAGCCGAGAGAAAAAATGAAAGAATGAGAAAATGAAAGAATAAAAGGGCTCGCTTCGTCATGATTTCTTCGTTTTATGATGGTTTCTGCTGCAAAGATACGAATAAATTAAGAATTAAGAGTTAAGAGTTAAGAAATAATTTGTAACTAAACACTATAAACTATGAACATTTTTTCTTATCTTTGCCAAAGAAATCAATTGCATACGTCCATGAACACCTATCTTCGCAGAAGTCTTTATTCTTTTCTAATTGCATTAATGCTGCCTCTTTTAAGCTATGCTCAGGAGAGTTATCCCATAGCCTTCGACCGCGATGCCAACCGAACCCGAACAGACCGAGTGCTGAACGGCATTGTCCTGAACGGCAACGCGTTTCAGGTGAAGACACCCATGAAGATGTATCATGACCTGACCGACCAGACCTTCTATGCTCACGCCGGAGACCTCGTTTCGCCATCGTTGGCTTTTACGGGCAGATGGATGGACAGCTACATCTACATCGACAAGGACAACAACGGCACGTTCGACGTCCAGACTCCTGGGGCTCAGGGTGCCTTGACAGAGGACAATGAGCTGGTGAGCTTCTCCGGCTTGACCCTGGCTGACGGGAACTATAACAGTTACGGCGAGGAGACAAACCTCTCCTGGGTGCAGCCGCCTTCCTTCCTGTTGCCAGAAGACATGAAGCCGGGACTCTACATGATGCGGGTGAAAATTGACTGGAACGACCTCGACCCCGCAGGAAGAGTGGATGAGGCAAATGGCATCATCAAGAACGGCGGAGCAATCCTCGACATCCGTCTCCAGATTCTTCCCGACGGAGAATACCAAGAAGGTTGCTATAACTTGGTCTTCAACGATGAGTTCAGCGGTGATAACGGTTCGCAGCCGGACGAGACAAAGTGGATACGTTCCGTCCGCAGGAGCAGCACTTGGAACAGATATATCAGCAACTCCGAGGATGTTGTGTTCCTTCAGGACGGGCATCTTGTCTGTCGCGCCATTCCCAATCCCGACCAAGAGTCCGATCCTGTGCCGATGCTGACAGGCTCTGTGGAGACTCGGGGACTCTTCTCCTTCACATACGGTTGGATAGAAGGCCGCCTGAAGACCACACCTCACAAAGGCAACTTCCCTGCTTTCTGGATGATGCCACAACCTCCCACTGACTCCTGGCCGAAGGGCGGAGAGATAGACATCTTCGAGGCCATCGACGCACAGAACACCGCCTACCACACCCTGCACTCCCATTGGATTACGACGCTCGGAAACAAGAACAACCCCAAGTACAGCTTTAGCGAGAGCGTAACGCAGGGCGACTGGCACATCTTCGCCGCAAACTGGACAGAGAACCTCATCACATTCTATGTTGACGGCAATCCCGTCGGCTCATACGCGAAGTCGCAGAAGGCATCAGACCTTGAGCAGGGACAATGGCCCTTCCTGCACGACTTCTACCTCATCCTGAACCAAAGCGTCGGCGACGGTTCCTGGGCAAAGGCAGCCGACACTTCGTTCACCTATGAAACGCAGTTCGACTGGGTGCGTGTCTTCCAGAAGGATGCTCCGACAGGAATTAATAACTCTCAACTTTCAACTCTCAACTCTCAACTTTATAATTGGTATTCTCTTGACGGTCGCAAGCTGCAAAGCAAACCAACCGTCCCAGGCATCTACATCTTGGGCAATAAGAAATATGTAATAAGATGAAGCGCATACTGGAGCTTGACTACCTGAAGGGGATACTCATCCTGCTTGTCATCAGTTTCCATCTGGTGTACTTCGAGCAACTGCACCCTTACGCCAAGCAGGTGGTATATGCCTTCCACATGCCAGGCTTCCTGCTCATTTCGGGCTACCTGATGAATGTCGGCAAAGCACCGAAGGATTTTCTGCGCACACTTCTTTGGCTGGCAGTACCTTATATCGTAATGGAGAGCGGCTACATCTATATGGCTTCGCTCCTGCCCATCAATGAACACATCGACCATCTGACTCCAGCCGTATTCCTCGACCGCCTCCTGCTGCATCCTCTCGGGCCGTATTGGTATTTGCATACATTAATTATATGTGGCAGCATTTACTACCTCGTCTTCCGATATTTGCAGAGTGGATTGTTGATGCGATTGATATTACTGGGACTCATCTTCTACATACTTACCATTCTCCCCCTAAAGGGGGTCGGGGGGTCTTTCTACTTCCTAGCCGGAGCAGCCATCCGTCAGAGCGGCAAAGACTTCATCACCATCTTCACTCCCTTCAAGGGAAACTGGGGCATCCTCTCACCAATAATCTTCATCCTGCTCATCCTTCCTCAATGGTCAATAGTCAATAGTCAATGGTCAATGGTCATCGTCTATTTCGCCATATCCTCCCTACTTTTTCTATACAAGATTACTCCCCCTAAAGGTGGCAGGGGGGGCCTCTTCTTGGGCCGCAACAGCCTGCCGCTCTACGTCTTCTCCCCCATCTTCACCATCCTTTGCAAGCGCTTTGTTCCCTATCTGCAGTTCGACCCGACCGGCCTCATCTTCCTGCTTGTCTCGCTCGTCTTCTGCGTTTCAGGAAGCCTCGCTATTGCTTGGGCGATAGACAAAACCGGCATCTCTCGTTATTTCTTTGGCAGGAAAGCAGTCAACTGACATATTGTCCTCCTTTGTCGCCCTTTGTCCACAAATTGGCCACTTGGCACAGTTGGCACGCATGTTGTTTCTCTTGTTGGTGAACAACGAACAACAGACAAAGGACAAAAGACAACAGTCGATGTTCAATGTTCAATGCTCAATGTTCAATGAAAATAAATGTTTAACTAAAAATATAATTAGGAGGTATTGATTATGTTACCAGTAATGTTTAAGAACAGTTGGATGCCAACATTGTTTGAAGATTTCCTGAACACCGATTTCATGCCTCGTGCCAACAGTACAGCACCGGCAGTCAACGTCAAGGAGAGTGAAACAGCCTACACGATGGAACTTGCAGCTCCAGGCATCAAGAAGGAATACTGCCGCGTAAGCATCAACGACGAGGGCAACCTGTCCATCGCCATCGAGAACAAAGTAGAACATAAGCATGAGGACAAAGGCCATCACTATCTGAGGCGCGAGTTCTCCTACTCGAACTACGAACAGGCCTACACGCTGCCCGATGATGTGGAGCGCGACAAGATTTCCGCTAAGGTCGAGGACGGTATCCTGACCGTCACAATGCCGAAGATGGAAAAAGAAGTGAAGAAGTTGAGCAAAGCCATCGAGGTTTCATAACTCAGCACGGCACTCTATGATAGAGGAGCAGCACCTTTCGGGGCGCTGCTCTTTTTTTGTTTTCATAAAGCCCGGAGGCAAAATCATAAACACCTAAGGACAAAACATTCTAATACCCGATATAAAAGATCTTAATACCGCGGACAAAACTATTTTCAAGCTTTGAAAATTTATTTTCATGGCTTGGTTATATATTTTCAAGCCTTGGTTATATATTTTCAAGGCTTGAAAAAAGTTTTATAACCCCTAAAAAAGACTTTTATCCCTAAGACAAAGTTGTTTTTCCCCCAGTATAACATAATTTTCTTCGCATACTCTCGAATTATCCGTGGGTCAACTAAGACAACTTAGCTGACTCACGGATATAGGTTTTTCGTTTCACGCACCTATGTTCAAAAATTAAAGCGGATTCTTTGTTGTATTATGCTCAAAAATTCTTATCTTTGCAGTCGGATTATGATATTCGGAGTATGACCAAAGGCCAAAAGATAATTCTGATTAAAAGGCACCCGATGGGGAGTTCCTATCTGGCTATATGCCTGTTTGGGTTTATCTTTTCGGTCAGGCCGCTCGATTCTTCTGAATACAACCACGAAAGGATACATGCCGCACAACAAAAGGAGTTGCTCTATCTTCCCTTTTTCCTTTGGTACGGGATTGAGTGGTTCGTTCTCTACATAAAATACCGGGACGGGAAGAAAGCATATTTCCATATCCGCTTTGAGAAGGAGGCATATAGGCACCAGGATGACCTAGACTATCTAAAGAAGAGAAAACATTTTCACTATGTGTAACAAGTTAGGCATACGACGAACGTTGGCTCTCGAGTTGGCACGGCAGCAGAACAAGAACTTGCGAAGAGAACATCCGCTCCGCCAGGTGTTCTGGGAGAGTACCGTGCGCTGCAACATCCATTGCCGGCATTGCGGCAGCGACTGCCGGCAGGTCTCCTCTACGCCCGATATGCCCAAGGAGGACTTCTTCCGAGTGCTCGACAATATCGCCCAGAAGCGAAACCCGGGCGATGTCTTCATCATCCTGGGTGGCGGCGAACCGCTTGTCAGAGAGGATGTTGTGGAGTGCGCCAAAGGCATCAGCCAGCGAGGCTTCCCTTGGGGAATGGTGACGAACGGACTCTACCTGACACCCGGACTCTTCGCCCAACTCCGGGAGGCAGGTCTCTGCTCCGTTACTGTCAGCCTCGACGGCCTCGAAGAACAGCATACCTGGCTCCGCCGACATCCCGACTGCTTCCGTATGGCAAGTCAGGCCATCGATATGATTGTGGCGGACGGGGGTGTGGCTTACGACGTGATGACCTGTGTACATCAGCACAACTACGACACACTGCCTCAACTGCGTGACTACCTTATTAATAAAGGTGTGACCGACTGGCGACTGGCAACGATTTTCCCTGTAGGAAGAGGCGCTCAGGACAAAGAACTGCAACTGACAAGCGAACAGATGAGGGGGCTGCTAGACTTCATCCGCCAGACACGCAAGGAGGGACAGATACACGCCTCCTACGGTTGCGAGGGCTTCCTGGGGCCATACGAAGGCGAAGCGCGCGACTGGATGTTCCGCTGTTCGGCAGGTGTGACGATAGCCTCTGTTCTTGTGGATGGCAGCATCAGCGCCTGCACCAGCATCCGCTATAACTACAAACAGGGGAACATCTACGAGGACGACTTCATGGATGTCTGGGAGCATCGCTTCGAGCTGCATCGCAATCACGAATGGATGAAGCGCGACGACTGCAAGGACTGCCGTTTCTGGCGCTACTGCGAAGGGAACGGCCTCCATCTCAGAGACGACGACGGACGATTGTTGCTGTGCAACCTGAAGAAAGTGAAGAGTAAAAATTTGCTACAGCTGTAGATTCCCTAAACAACAAAACGACTAAACGACCAATAATTATGGCAAAGAAATTCTATTCATTCTGGAACCTGCTGTTGGGCTCACTTATTGCCTTGTTGGGCTTTAGCTCTTGCAAGACAACAAAAAAGGCACAAACGGATGATCGCGTGGTGCTTTACGGCCCTCCACCAGTTAAGGTCGAGAAACAACCAATCGACCGAGTGGTAGCCCTCTACGCAGCACGGCCTGTTCGCCTTGAAAAGATATCGGAAGAAAAGGAATAAGGTTAAAGAGTATGTCGTTATAACGAAACATCTAATCCTTGATTCTTATAACGGTTAGCCCATCGCGGAGAGGCAGAATGACCTTCTCGACGCGGGGGTCGGAGGCGACAAAGTCGTTGAAGGCCTGTACGCCACGCGTTTGGACATCGCTCTCGCGAGCCTTCTCCAAAACATGACCGTACCACAAGGTATTGTCGGCAACGATATAACCGCCAGGACGCATCAAGGGCAACAGCATTTCGTAGTAAGCCACATACTCGCGCTTGTCGGCATCAATGTAGGCAAAGTCCCATCGTTCCTCCATCTGGGGAACAAGTTGTAGGGCATCGCCAATGTGCAAATGAATCTTGTCACGATAGGGACTTTCGCCAAGCCATTTCTTGAGGAAGTCTTCGTTTTCGTCGAATATCTCGAAGGTATGGATCTCGGCACCTTCGCCCAGTCCCTCCGCCATACACAAAGTAGCATAGCCGCTGAAAGTGCCCAACTCGAGCACCTTCAACGGCTGTACCATTCGCACAAGCATCTTAAGCACACGTCCCTGCAGATGGCCACTCGCCATTTGTCCGTATGAGAGACATAACTGCGTGTCGCGCCAAAGGGCGTGGAGATAGTCACCCTCGGCATCTATGTGCTGCAGGATGTACTCGTCGAGAGACATTAGGGGGTCGGCTGCTTGGTGCTATCCACCAATGCCTCGATAGCAAGGCGATAACTGTCCAAACCGAAGCCACCAATGAAGCCCACACATCCCGGGCTGATGATGGAACGACGGCGGAACACTTCGCGCTGATAGACATTAGTAATATGCACTTCTACGGCAGGTGCGTTCACGCTCTTCAGGGCATCGAGGATGGCGATACTGGTGTGTGTGTAGGCACCTGCGTTGATAACGATACCATCACGGTCAAAACCAATCTCCTGAATCTTGTTGATGATCTCACCCTCCAGATTGCTCTGGAAATAGTCGATACGTACCTTAGGAAAACGAGCACGAAGCTCTTTCAGGTAGTCTTCCCATGCACGCTTACCGTAAATCTCAGGCTCACGAACGCCCAAAAGATTAAGATTTGGGCCGTTGATAATTTGAATTCTCATAATTTTGTTGTACTTTTGTTGTCGAAAAGTTTTAGTTCTTAGATGTTTTTAGGCACTAAGGCGCGCTTTTAATGCGCGGAACCCGCTACAAAGATATAAAATAAATGAAAAATGAAAAATTTTTTCCTTTATTTGCCACTTTTCTTAACTATGAACTATGAACTTTAAACTATGAACTCATAATTATGCCCTACAAACTGACAAATACTGGCACTATCGATCCTGCTATCCTGCGGCGTTATATCCAATACCTGCGATTGGAGCGCTCCTATACTGCGAACACGCTGGATGCCTATCTGAAAGACCTGCAGAAACTGCTCAATTATTATGCCGACGAGGGCATCGATTTCCGTAATGTTACCCTCGAGCAACTGGACCACTTTGCATGCGCCCTACAGAATCTGGGCGTCGGGCCGCGATCGGTGGCACGTATCCTGAGCGGGGTACGCTCCTTTTACCGTTTCCTGACCATCGAGAAAGAGGTGGAGACAGATCCTACAGAGTTATTGGAAAGCCCGAAGATAGGCAAGCACTTGCCCGAAGTGCTGAGCCTGCCGGAGATTGATGCCATCGAGGCTGCTATAGATCAGAGCAAACCGGAAGGTGTGCGCGACATCGCCATCATCGAGGTGCTTTTCAGCTGCGGCCTGCGCATCAGCGAACTGTGTAATCTGAAGATAAGCGAACTTTATCTGGAAGAAGGCTACATCCGCGTTCACGGCAAAGGTCGAAAGGAACGCCTTGTTCCCATCGGAGACACTGCCATCAATCGGCTGCGAGACTGGTTTGTCATACGACAAGGTTTCACTGTTAAGCCGGGTGAAGAGGATTATGTTTTTGTCTCACTTCGTCGCGGCAAGCACCTTAGCCGCATCTCACTCTTCGTTTATATAAAGGATTATGCAGCAAAGGCTGGAATACGCAAAACCATCAGTCCTCACACCTTCCGCCATAGTTTCGCCACACAATTACTGGAGGGCGGAGCCAACCTGCGTGCTATCCAGGCTATGCTGGGACACGAAGACATCAGCACCACCGAGATATACATGCACATTGACAAGAGTCACCTACGGAAGGAAATTCTGGAGCATCATCCGAGGAACATTAAGGGTTAAAGGTTAAAGGTTAAGGATTAAGGATTAAGGATTAAAGATTAGGGATTAAAAAGTGGGATTAAAGATTACTTTGCTTGCATTTTGCAAGAAAAACTTCCCTTTTTACGCTTTTTTCTTTGTTTTTGTATTGCAATATGAAGAAAAAGCGCTACTTTTGCTATCAAATTAACAAGAAAAAGCAAGTATCATGGTAAAAGTAGATGAATTAGACAAAAAGATTTTGGAAATGATTTCCTGCAACGCTCGCATTCCTTTTAAAGATGTGGCTGCAGAATGCGGTGTAAGCCGTGCTGCTGTACATCAGCGCGTACAGCATCTTGTCGATGCAGGTGTCATCATCGGTTCCGGTTTCCACGTTAATCCCGCCAGCCTCGGTTACAGCACTTGTACTTACGTCGGCATTACCCTCGAAAAGGGTTCGCTGTATAAGAGCGTTGTAGAGGAGTTCGAGAAAATTCCCGAAATTGTGGAATGCCATTTCACAACTGGCCCCTACACAATGCTCATCAAACTCTATGCCCGCGACAATGCACATCTCATGACACTGCTCAACGACCGTTTGCAGGAGATAAATGGTGTCGTTTCCACCGAAACACTCATCTCGCTGAAGCAAAGCATTAAGAAAGAAGTACCCATCGGTGCCCAGCATGCCGAGACAAAACCAACGGCACTCGAGGAGTCATGACACGCCAACATCCTCTTATCGGCATTACCGGCAACTTCGGCGAAAAAGGATGCGAACTGGCGCAAGGCTATTATCTCTCTGTTCTTAAAGCTGGAGGCACACCAATCGTCATACCGCCTCACGATGACCATGAGGTACTCCTCACTTTGCTCAACGACCTCGACGGCATTGTCTTCTCCGGCGGTGGCGACATCAATCCGTTGCTCTTAGGCGAAGAACCGCTGCCTCAACTGCATAGTATCTGTCCACAACGCGACGAGGCAGAACTCTTCCTGGCTCGCGAAGCATTCCACCGCCAAATCCCAATGCTGGGTATCTGTCGCGGTATACAAGTGATGGCGGCTGCCCTGGACGGAAAAGTCTATCAGGATATTTATATCCAAGGAAAGGGAGCAAAACTTAAGCATTCGCAGGATATGCCGCGGGAATTTGCATCGCACACAGTCAGTATTGAGAAAGGAAGCCTGCTCTATAGCATCTTTGGCAAGGACGAATTGGCTGTCAACTCGTTCCATCACCAGGCTGTGAGCGAAGCCGGACCGCATCTGCGTGTCTCGGCAGTAAGTCCCGACGGCATCATCGAGGCAGTGGAAAGTAGTGAGCATAAGGCTGTACTGGGTGTACAATGGCATCCGGAATGCTTCATTCTGGGGGGCGACGAGACGATGACGCCCATTTTCCGCTGGCTCACTGGCGAAGCTAAAACGTTCTCGCAGGCAAAGCATATTCACGACACATCTATTATATTAGACAGTCATTGCGACACGCCGATGTTCTTCACCAACAACAGCAAAGAGAATTCCACAATATTCGGCACTCGCTCCGACAAAGTGCTTGTCAATCTGCCGAAGATGACCGAAGGACGGCTCGATGCCTCCATTATGGTGGCTTACCTGCCGCAGGGCGAACGCACGCCAGAAGCCTACAAAGCTGTTACGGCAAAAACGAACCGCCTGCTCACACAGATTGAAGAGATTGTTGGGGCTAACAGCGACCGCGTTGGTTTGGCAGAGACAGCTGAAGACATCTTGCGCCTCAAGGCACAGGGGAAAAAAGCTATCCTGCGAGGCATCGAGAACGGGTACGCCATCGGACGCGACCTCAGCCTGCTCAAGCATTTCAAGCAACGCGGCATTGTCTATATGACGCTTTGCCACAATGGTGACAATGACATTTGCGACTCAGCTCGTGGCAATGCAGAACATGGAGGATTAAGTCCTTTCGGTCGCGAAGTGGTGCAGGAAATGAACCGCCTGGGCATTCTCGTGGATATGAGTCATGCCGCAGAAAAAAGCTTCTATGATGCGCTCGAACTCAGTAAGGTTCCCATTGTTTGTAGTCACAGTTCGGCTCGCGCTTTGTGCGACCATCCACGCAACCTTACCGACAACCAGATGCGAGCTTTGGCAAAACATGATGGCGTGGCACAGACAACAGTCTATCAAGGTTTCCTGCGCAAAGAAGGTGAAGCCTCCATCATCGATGCCGTCGAACATCTCTGTCATGCGGCTCGAATAATGGGCGTAGAACATGTGGGACTTGGAACGGACTTTGACGGCGACGGTGGCGTGCCAGGACTGGCTGATGCCTCCGAGATAATCAACTTCACCCGTCACCTCCTGCTCCGTCATTTTTCCGAACAGGACATCCGCCTCATCATGGGCGGGAACTTCCTGAGGGTGATGGGGAAACGGACCCCCTACCCCCCTTTAGGGGGAATAAAATAATTCAAAATGACTAAATTCAAAATTCAAAATTCAAAATTATGGTCCCTCCCCCTAAAGGGGGTCGGGGGGTCTCTTTTTGCAATAATTGCCCTCCTCTTTGCTTCCTGCTCGGGGCAATCCCAAGGCAAAAGCTCCAATGCAGATACCATCGCGCTGGCACCCTGTCCCCGCTTCTCGGCAGACAGTGCTTTGCTCTACATCAAAGAGCAATGTGCATTTGGCTCACGTGTCACAGGCAGTGATGCTTCACGCCGCTGCGGAGATTTCCTCGTAGAACGTTTCAAGTCGCTCGGTGCCGAGGTTGAAGAACAGACAGGTATTGTCACCATTTGGGACGGTACGCAACTGCCAGCACGCAACATCATTGCCAGCATCAATCCTTCTAACCCCAATCGCATCCTGCTGTGTGCCCATTGGGATTGCCGGCCTTGGGCCGATAATGATCCCGATGAGGCTAATCACCACAGGTCCATCTTAGCCGCCAATGATGGAGCCAGCGGCGTAGCCGTCATGCTCGAGATATGCCGGCTCCTACAGAAACAGCCTGTACAAGTTGGCGTCGATTTTATTTGCTTCGATGCAGAAGATATGGGTACACCCCAATGGGCAGAAGACCGTCTGGGCTCTTCAGACACTTGGTGTCTTGGGTCTCACTTATGGGCAGAGAGAGCTCGTACCGACGGCTACAAAGCCCGTTACGGTGTATTGCTCGATATGGT
Organism: Bacteroidaceae bacterium; assembly: GCA_017552435.1. GTDB lineage: Bacteria > Bacteroidota > Bacteroidia > Bacteroidales > Bacteroidaceae > Physcousia. The sequence goes on along the minus strand of JAFZPZ010000097.1, from coordinate 33,962 downwards.
GGGCGGCTATGGGGCGACTTTCTCCCGCGAAGGCATCAGCATGCGGTTGGCACAGCCCCTCGTGAATCGTGTTTGGCAACTGGCAGGACAACTTGGTTACAGGCAATTCTTCCCGCTCACCGACAACGGTTACATTACCGATGACCACATTAACGTAAACAAAATCGCCGGTGTGCCTTGTATTGACATCATTCCTTATTATAGCGACGGACCCAGCAGTTTCGGTCCAACCTGGCATACAATCAAGGATACACCAGAGAATATCGACACGAATGTTCTGGAAGCCGTTGGGCAAACAATAACGCAATTGATCTATAATGAACATTAACGAGATACAAGACGAAATCATTGCCGAGTTCAGTGATTTCGACGATTGGATGGACCGCTATCAGATGCTCATCGACATGGGCAGCGAGCAGCCGCCACTCGAGGAACAATACAAGACAGAACAGAACCTCATCGACGGCTGCCAAAGCCGCGTATGGCTTCAGGCAGATATGGTGGACGGCAAGCTGCAGTTCCGTGCTGAGAGCGACGCACTCATTGTAAAGGGGATTGTGGCTTTGCTGGTGCGCGTACTTTCTGGCCATACTCCGCAGGAGGTTTTGGATGCAGACCTTTACTTCATCGACCGCATTGGCTTGCGTGAACACCTCTCCCCCACCCGAAGCAACGGCCTGGGTGCGATGCTCAAGCAAATGAAAATGTATGCGCTGGCTTTCAAAACCATTGAACATTGAGCATTGAACATTAAAGGGGGTTGAAGGGGTCTATGAAAATAGGAAACATTGATCTTGGCAATAGCCCTGTATTGTTGGCGCCGATGGAAGACGTTACCGACATCGGGTTCCGTCTGCTTTGTCGACAAATGGGAGCCGCTATGGTCTATTCGGAGTTCGTTTCGAGCGATGCCCTCATCCGTCTTGTGAACAAAAGTTTGCTCAAGTTGCAAGTCTGTCCCGAAGAACGTCCCGTCGCCATTCAGATATATGGTAAAGATGTGGATGCGATGCGCGAGGCAGCACGAATCGTTGTGGAGCAAGCGCATCCAGATGTGCTTGACATCAACTTCGGCTGTCCTGTCAAGAAGGTTGCCAGCAAGGGTGCAGGTGCGGGTATGTTGCAAAACGTACCCGGAATCCTCAGCATCACTCGCGCTGTTGTAGAGGCTGTCCCCAATACTCCGGTTACCGTCAAGACGCGTTTGGCCTGGGATGAAAAGCACCTTCTCTTGCCCGACGGCACGCCGTTCATCGTTGATTTGGCAGAGCGGCTACAGGACTGCGGCATACAGGCATTGACCATTCACGGCAGAACCCGAGCACAGATGTACACAGGGGAAGCAGATTGGACAAATATAGGATTGGTCAAGGCCAATCCTCGCATGCATATTCCCATTATTGGCAACGGCGACATCACTTCGGCAGAACAGGCCCGGCAAGCCTTCGAACGCTATGGCGTGGATGCCGTGATGATAGGTCGCGCCACATTCGGACGTCCCTGGATTTTCCACGAGATAATGCATCCAGAGAAGCCTTTCACGCTCGATGAAAAGATAGATATCCTCAAGGAGCAGGTTCTCATCAGTATTGACCGCGCCACACAAAACCCAGCGAATGCAGCTCACGGCAAAGACCCCGAATTATGTGGCATCCGACATGTTCGTCGCCATCTCGCAGCAACGCCTCTCTTCAAAGGCATTCCCAACTATCGCGAAACACGTATTGCGATGCTTCGCGCAGAAAAAAAGGAAGAGGTTTTCGAACTTATTGAAAAGACAAGGGAAATGCTAAAAGCAATTGAAAATTGATAATTGACAATTGAAATCCACTTATCCTTTCAATCCATTTGAATGGTGCGTGAGCCGTCCTCGCGAACCTCGATATTCACCTTGACGGTATCTTCCGGCAGCAGTTCCTCGATGAGTTCCGGCCACTCGATAAAGCAGGGACAGCCACTGCAGAAATACTCCTCCGTACCTATGTCGTAGGCTTCGCGCAGATTCTTGATGCGGTAAAAGTCGAAGTGAAAGATGGACCCACTAACCCCCTTTAGGGGAAATTCTGTTGAATCTGTTGCTCCCCCTAAAGAGGGCTGGAAGGTCATATATTCGTTGACAATAGCAAAGGTGGGGGATGTCACAACATCCTCCACGCCTAAGGCTTCGCAAATGGCTTTGATAAAGGTCGTCTTGCCGGCACCCATTTTTCCATAGAAGGCAAAGACTTTCCTCTCGCCCATCGCCTCGATGAACTGCTGTGCTGCTGCCGCTAAGCCTTCTGTATCTTTTATCTTTATTTCCATAGAGCTTCAAGCATTAAGTTCTCCTCATAAAGAGGGAGTTAGAGGGGGCTTATCTCTTCTTTCCCCTCAGCGTGACGAGCGGGATGAGCATCTCTTCCATGCTGATGCCGCCGTGCTGGAAAGTATCCTTATAGTACTGAACGTAATAGTTGTAGTTGTTGGGATAGGCGAAGAAATCGTCCTGCGTAGCGAAAATGTAGGTCGTGCTGAGGTTGGGACTTGGCAGGCCTGCCCGAATGGGTTCCTTTATTTCGAAAACCTCTTTGGGATTGTAGGAAAGGTTCTTGCCTAGTTTGTAGCGCAGATTCGTATTGGTGTTGCGATCGCCTATTACCTTGATGGGATTGTAGCATCGAATGCTGCCGTGATCGGTAGTAAGTACAACGGTGCAGTCCTGTGCCGCGAGACTGCGGAAGAGGTCACTTACAGCTGAGTGGCGCAGCCAGCTCTGCGTGATGCTGCGATAGGCCGCCTCGTTGCTGGCCAGTTCTCTGACCATGAGGCTCTCGGTTCGCGCGTGACTGAGCATATCGATGAAGTTGATGACTACGACATTCAGGTCGTTCTTCTTTAGCTGCGGTATCTGTGGCACGAATTTCTCGACGGCTCCGGAGTGATTGATTTTGTGGTAGGAGAAAGTATTCTTGCGGCGATAGCGCTCCAATTGTGTCTTGACGAGCGGTTCTTCATTGAGGTTCTTGCCCTCCTCGCTATCCTCATCCACCCAGAGGTCCGGGAACATCTTGGCGATGTCGTTGGGCATGAGTCCGCTGAAGATGGCATTGCGGGCATACTGCGTCGCTGTGGGCAAGATGCTGCAATAGAGGTTCTCCTCGACTGTAAAGGCATCGGCAATCTCGTTCAACAGGACGCGCCATTGGTCGTAGCGGAAGTTGTCGATGACGATGAGGAATACCTTCTCGCCTTTGTCGAGCAGAGGGAAGATGGTGCGCTTGAAGATATCGGGGCTCATGACGGGCCGTCCTTCCGGCTTTTCCATCCAACGCATGTAGTTCTTGCGTATGAATTTGGCAAACTCGGAATTTGCCTCGCGCCGCTGCATGCCGAGCATCTCCTGCATGCCGCTCTCCGTCTCACTCAGCTGCAGTTCCCAATAGGTGAGTTTCTTATAGACTTCCTTCCATTCCTCGATGCTGGAGGCGTCGTTGATGAGCATTCCCAGGCGGGAAAATTCCTGCTGGTAGCCCGACTGCGTGTGTTCCGTCACGATTTCTTTCTGCTGGATGTTCTTCTTGAGCGTCAGCAGTATCTGTGTGGGGTTGACGGGCTTAATAAGGTAGTCGGCAATCTTGGCTCCGATGGCTTGCTCCATGATGTGCTCCTCCTCGCTCTTCGTCACCATCACCACGGGTGTTGCAGGCAACAGTTCCTTGACGCGGGTCAGGGTCTCCAGGCCGCTAAGTCCGGGCATGTTCTCGTCGAGCAGGATGAGGTCGAACGCCTCCTCTGCGCAGCGGTCGAGAGCATCGTAGCCATTTGTTACCGTCTCTACCTCGTAGCCTTTCTTCTCGAGGAAGAGGATGTGGGCTTTCAACAGCTCTATCTCGTCGTCAACCCAAAGCAGTTTGTATGAAGCCATCTTACAATTTGACAATTTAATATTCCTTTCACTTACTCGAAGATTTGCTTACTCGAAGATTTCCGCGAGTTTCTGGCTTAATGCTTCGCCATGTAGCAAATATGCAACAACCTTCCCATCTGGATTGTATAAAAGAGTCATTGGAATTCCCCAAATGTTGTAGAGTCCGCAGACATCGCTGTCCCAACCCTTCAGGTCGCTCATCTGGGGCCAGGTGATACCAAGTTCCTGGACTTTCTTTTCCCAATTCTCCTGTTTGTAGTCGAGCGAGACGCCTACAACCTCGAAGCCTTTATCTTTGTACTTCTCGTAGTTAGCCTTAACGTTGGGAATATCTGCGCAGCAAGGGCCGCACCAACTTGCCCAGAAGTCAACGAGGACATATTTGCCCTTGCCTACATAGTCGGTCAGGTGACATTCTTTGCCCTCGAGGTCTTTAGCTACGAAGTCCACAACCTCAGCGCCTTCTTTCTTGTTCTTTTCCCCATTTATAACGCGACAAATATAATTCAGCTGTTTGTGGTCCTTGTATTTGTAGTCGGACATAAAGCTTTCGAGGAACTCCACTCCAAGGTCGTTTGCATATTTGCACAGGAAGTAGATGGGCACCATATTGTCGGCATTATCCAGAATGACTTGCTTCTTTGTAGCCATTATGTCTGCATCAATCTCATCCCAACGCTTGTCCAAGTTGTCTTCCGCCACTTTGGGAATCTCCTCGCCATACTTTTCGCGTAGTTTCCCATACTCTCCTCTGAGGCTGTCAATCTTACCATCCAAGATTCTCAGTTGAGTACGAGCCTCTGCCAATTTCATGTTCTGCTCGGAACCTTTCGTTATCTCGCCCACGCCGTCCTTGATGGTAACTTCGATGGGAGTACCGTCGGCGATGACAGAGCAAACCCAAGGGCTGCTTTTGTCAATGCTGCGATCTATCACGACAAAAAAAGCTTCTGTCGTATCAAGTACAAATGTAATGATACTGTCTTCTACACTTTGTGCTTCCTGAATCGGATTCAGGCTGCCGAAAGTGTTAAGGTAGATTGGCTTGGGGTCAGTCAAATCACCTACAACCGTAATCTCGGTCGCCAGCCTTGTCTTTGTCTCTGTGCAAGCTGCCAAACCAAGGGCTGCAAACATCGTCAGTAAGAAAAGCTTTTTCATGTTGGTTTTGTGGATTTATGTTTATTGTGTTGTCTATTTTGCCGTTTATCCTGGATTTTCTACGACAAAGTTACTACTTTCTTTTCTTACAAAGCACTCTCAAAGACATTTATTAACTTCTATAGTAGAAGATTTAAGGTTTATTGGCAAAACGAAGGCGGTTTTTCTCCGAGGGGAAAAGGCTGTTAGAATCCGAACGGGAAGTCGTCATCGTCCTCCGTTTCTGTGGCCTGCTTTTCCTCTTCCGTCTGTTCTTTCTCGTATTCCTCATCGGGATCAAGTATCTGCAGGTCTGTCGGTTCGTCGATTTGCAAGTCTTCGGGCACATCGAGCGGAGCGAAGTGCTGGTCGTAGAACTCCTTGTATTCGTCAAAACTGAACTCCTTGCCTATCATCAGCAGGTTTTCGTCGGAGATGAGGAGCGTGCGGATACCTTCCAATCGCGCTCGCATGTGATCGTCGGCATAGAGTTTCTGGGCATAGGCGTGCACCTCGTCATAAGCCAAGAAGCCCCTAATGACCATCATCGTCAGCCCTGCGTCAGCCTGTATCTCGATGTCAAAGTTTCGCACCATGTAGTTTGTGAAGTTGTAGTGCGCCATCTCGTAAACGAGCATGTTCTCGTCGAGACTGCCAGTCGGGTATGCAAGTACGAAGTTGAAATTGCAATAACGGTCTTCCTTGAGCTGTGGTGCTACTTCGGTGCTATCGCCCGACTCGGATCGTGTGCGGCGGCTCCAGATGCTGCTGGCATCGTAGCGGTCATCCATGAGCAGACGTCCCTCGTCGATACCCTTGACGATGGCCTGTGCCAGTTCCGTCACCTCTTCCTGCGGGAATTTCTGTATCACATCGCGAAGCGTTACCATGAAGGTGTCGCGCTCTCCGCCGTAGAGCGAACTCATGGCTCGGATGAACATCATGCGAGCGCGGTGTTTACCCTGCGGGAAGTTGTCGGTACTGAACTGGTAGTTCTCTTCCACCTTGTCGTACTGCTCAGCCTGATAGGCAGCGTAGGCTTCAACATAAATGCTATCCTCGACGTGCTTGCCCTCCCTGGCTATCATCTCATAGTTGGGATTACCGAGCAGAGCTGCAAGCTTAGCTTCCGGGAAATCCTCAAGCAGGTAGCCTCGATATTCCTCGGCACTTTCTATATCCTCCAAACGGCCATAGAGCAGGAACAGGTGATAGAAGACATTGTCTGTGCCTTCATGTTCCGGGAAGTCATTGAGGAATCTGACCATCGTACGTTCGGCCAGCGGGAAGTTCTCCAACTGTTCCTGTTCCAGAATGCCGGCATTGTAGAGTGCATCACCTATCAGCCGGTTCGACTCTGCCAACTGTTCCTCGGTGAAAGGAATCTGGCGCAGATAGTATTCACGTTCGTGCGGGTCGTTGGCCAACGAGTCCTTCAGGGCCTGATCAGCTGCAGCGAGGCTGTCGGCTGCTGCATCTACAACACCGCCGAAGAGGCTGTCGGCTGCTGCCTCGTCGTAGTTGAAATCCGCTGCCGCATCTGTATCTTTCAGGAGCGACTGCTTATTGCTGATGCGCCAATAGTCTTCGTTGGGACGAGTACCCCACTTCCTCTGGAATTCCTTGACACCATTCTGGACCGTCGTGGGATTGTAGAAGTACCAGTCGCCTGTTTGCTGGGTGCCAAACGAGTTCAAATCCCTTGCAATGGTAGGCTTGTTTGCTTCGGCGGCATTGTTCCCTGCCTGGCCGCCTTGCTGGGCATTCGGGTTCAGCGTACCGTTTTTTGCAGCCAGCTTGGCTTCTTCCTTCTCCTTTTTGCGAAGTTCGGCAATAACGCGATCTATGGCAGCCAGATAGACCTCCTCCGGACTCTGAGCAAGAACCTGCAAACTATCCTGTAGCTTGATGGTGCTGAGGTGCGGCTCCAGTTCGGTAAGGACCTTACTGCGATGCTCAGTCTCCTTGTACTCCTGGTGTTCCTTATCAAGAGCGCTGACACACAACTTGTACGTGCGTGCAGCCTCGATGTAGTTCTCCTGCTCCCAATAGAGCTGACTCAGATGCAGCAGCAGCGTCGCCTTGTCCGGCCCGGTCTTCTTGCTCTCTTTCAGGCCCTTCTCCCAAGCATAGATACAATGGGTGGTATCGCCCGTACTGAGGTAGATGTTGCCCATCGCATAATAGACCTTATCGAGGTAGTCTTTATTCTTATCGCTGCGAGCCATACGTTTCAGACGCGCTATCATCTGGCGGAACTTGCTCTTGTCCATCACCTCGGTCTGCATGATGCGAGCGTTGAAAGCCACTTCGTAAGGCGGATTGGCACGAACGACGCGCGAAAGCGTCTTGTAGGCCAAGGTATCGCTCCCCGTTTCGTGATAGAGTTGTGCCAGCAGGAAGTTGAGGCGGGCCTTCGGCAGCTTGCCGCGTGTCGTCTTTATAGCGTTCTTCAGGTGTGGAATGGCTTCCTCGTACTGATGCGTCAGTACATAATAGCCAGCCTTCGTATTGTCGAAGTCCTTCTGTCCGTGTCGCGTAATACTGTCTCGCTTCATCTTGTTCAACAGATCTTCGGCATCGTATGGCCATTCCAATGCCACATAGCAGCGCGCCAGTCGAGCCCTTGCCACCGAAGTGATGTCGGGTTGCGTGCTATAGAGACGCAGGATGTAGTTGTACGTAGAAGCCGCCTCGAAGAACTCGCCTTTGCGGAACTGTGCATCGGCCATCATGAGCCAGGCGTGGTAAATATAGGGATTGAACTCCTTGCGAGCCAGAAACTCTTTTTCCTTATCCGTACGCTTCTTGTTACCCGTGGTGGTGGGGCGTTTCTTGATACTGTGCACCTTGATGGCTTTCTCACATTTGGTGATAGCGGTCTCGAAGTTGCTCTTTCCCATGCCTGCAGTCGCCTTGTTGGTGCAGATATACATGGGCAATATCTCGTTGAAGTTGTCCTTGTGACCCTTGTTCTGGGCCTCAGTCCCTTCCAGGAAAGCCACCTGACCGTTGTAGAGGGTATTGTAGTGAGCCGTCAGAGCGTGGTAAGCACGCGTGGCAGGTGTATTCTTCTTGATAGAACAAGAGACGAACAGGACGACCAGCATGATGACACTCATCATGCCGAACCACTTAGCCTTTGACTGATGCCACAGACTTTTGCTCCTGACGCTATTCTTGTCCATTCCTTTGTATATAACGCACGCGCGTGTCTTTTTATTGTGTAAAACTTTGAATTATGAATTATCAATTAAAAGAAATGCTTCGTCTTTCAGTTCATCGGGCAGGTTGACTTGGCGCAGTTCGAGACTTCGTAGCCAGCCTGCCACCTCATCTGTGCGCATCGTGTAGAGTACCTCGCGGAACTCCTCGACCTCCTCCTCGGTATAGGTCGTTCTGCCACGAAAGCGGTCCAGTTCCTCGTCTTCGTAGTACTCAATGTCCTGATTGATGGCTTTCTCGCAGACCTCATGCAGTCCGCAGCATTCGAAGTCTCTCAACATAGTTTGAACCCCACTTTCTCCAGGTCGTCCCAAAAAGCTGGGTACGATTTACTCACTACCTCTGGATTGTTAATCTGTATCTGGCTGCCTGTGCGAAGGCATACAGGTGCCAATGCCATCGCCATACGATGGTCTTCGTAGGTGCAAATGATTGGCTCTTTTTCAGCCTTACAGCGTTCTCCGTCCCAATAGACGATGCTATTGCCGTCTTCATGAATAATGATTCCCAACTTGCGAAGTTCAGCCTGAAGTGCTGCTGTGCGGTCCGTCTCCTTGATTTTCAGGCTGGCGAGGCCGTTGAAACGGAATGTGGTACCAAGCATGGCACAGGTCACGATGAATGTTTGTGCGAGGTCGGGTTGGTTGATAAAGTCCAGTTCCAGGTGTTTGCAGGGCTTCCCCTTACGGTTCAGGCAGATGGCTTCCGTACCATCGTCCTGACGAAGGAACGTCGTTTCCACGCCCAAGGGCCGAAACATTTCGCGGACAGCGCTGTCTCCTTGCTGGCTCTTGCTGAAGAGTCCAGGTAGCATGACTTGCGGTGCCTCGTCCTGAGTCAAGGCAACCATCTCGTACCAATAGCTGGCAGCACTCCAGTCGCTCTCAATATGATAAGCACGACTCTGGTATGGCCCGGGCTGTACATCAATGACGTTATCATCGTGCCATTCAACCTTGGCACCGAAATCACGCATCATACTAATCGTCATATCCAGATAAGGCCTGCTGGCAATCCGACCTGTCAACGTGAGACGTAAGCCCTTCTGTAACGTCGGGGCTATCATCAGCAAAGCAGAAATATACTGCGAACTTACATCGCCTGGAACCGTCAGCTCGCCACCTTCAAGATTTTCGCAGCCCACAATGCGCAGCGGAGGGAAACCATCCTCGCCCTCGTACGTAATGGCGGCTCCCAACTGGCGCAAGGCGTCCACCAGAATGCCAATGGGACGGTGGCACATGCGTTCCGTTCCTGTTATCACATGCTCGCCGGGCGTGACACTCAGGTAAGCAGTCAGGAAGCGCATAGCCGTTCCCGCCGCACCAATGTCAAAGACCCCCCGACCCCCCTTATGGGGAGAAACTGCTTGCAAGGCACGAAGCATTACGTTGGTATCATCGGAGTCCGACAGATTATCAGGCAGAATCGTATTCCCACTCAGTGCATTAATGATTAATGCACGGTTGCTGATACTCTTGCTGGCCGGTAGCACGATACAACCCTTAAGCTGACTTGCAGGACTTACTTTAATCATTGAATCTTGGACATTGAGTATTGAAGCAGTAGCAAATTCTTCATTCTTCACTCTTCACTTTTCATTTAATTGTGGCACAAAGGTACGAAAAAACACACGCAAACAAAAAATTTTTAATTTTTAATTTTGTAATTTTAATTTTTTGTTATACCTTTGCACCCACAAACGTAAGGAACGGGATGTAGCGCAGTTGGTAGCGCACACGTCTGGGGGGCGCGAGGTCGCAAGTTCGAGTCTTGTCATCCCGACCTTCGAAGGAGCTGGCAAACAACCGGCTCCTTCTTTTTGGGGGGGCTTAAAATTTCAATACGCTGGAAATTTCACGGGAGCGAAGAGGAAATATTTTTTCTCTGCGGAGTAGCAAAATCTCCTCCGCACTCCAGAAAAAAGTGTATAGGCTCGCATTCCAGAGGGCCAATTTCATTTTCGTTGAAACATGCGTTTTCATTTTTTCTGGAAATACTTTTGCCCTTTCAAAATTAAATCGTAACTTTGCATTCAGAATCTATAAAAACTATGAAACACGGGGCCCTAAAGTTTTTAGCATTTCTCCTGGTGATTTCCTCAGGCTTGTTTTTCTCATGCACTGAGAACGTGGATATTTCAAACCGTTACGTTTACAGCGATAAGACCATTATTGACTATTTGTCGAGTCATGAAAACTACAGTGAATATACAAGTCTGCTTTCGAAAGTTCCTGTAAGCCGCTTCTCTAAGACCACCCTGCAACAATTGTTGTCTGCTCGCGGGCATTATACTGTCTTCGCGCCAACTAACCAGGCCATTCGGGAATACCTGGATACGCTGGTTACAGATAGCGTGATAAGTTACCCGTCGTGGGAGGCCTTCACAGATAGTTTCAAGCTGGACTCCATTCGTCGGGTAATCGTGCTGAACAGCATCATTGATCATGGCGACGACGAAGAAGCCTATCAGACTTGGGATTTGCCGACTCTGACCGGAAGGGAAATAGTACGGGTCAACATGAACAATCGCAAACTGACTGTCTATTACACCAAAAATCCCGATGATATCCTTATCAACGGCCTTTACCCCGTCAATCATGTGAACAGGGATATCCAACTGCTCAATGGCATCATCCACCAGATGGAAAGTGTTGTGGCTCCGCATACGATAACGGCAGCCGACTATCTCTGGAAAATCATCGAGAAGAAGCGCGAAGGCTACCTTGTCATGGCTCGTGCCATAGAAGCATGCGGACTGATGGACACCCTCCGGGCTTGGCGTGACGAGACATACGAAACTCTTTATCAGACCGAGGTGATACATGACCTGGAGAACATCAACGGACTGGGGTTTGCCGATGGCGGCAATGCCTATGCGCCCCCGCACCGACTCATCGGCTTTACCATTTTTGCCGAGCCGGACAGATTCTGGCGCACACAGGGCTTCGACCCCTCTGATGCAGACCTCCTGCCAAAGCTACAGAGATGGATACAGGAACAGCAACTCGTTTCTCCAGATGAAGGATATACAATGGATGACAACTACCGCGACGAGGACAATCTGCTCAACCTGTGGGTCACTTATCACATGCTGCCCATGCGCATTCCTTCAGACAAACTGGTCATACATCACAATGAAAGCCGCTATTCCTATGTCAAACCTACAGTACTGGGAATGGCAAGCGAGGAATTCTACACGTCGATGGGCCGCCGCCGACTGATCAAGATATATGAGAGCAAGGAGAGTGGAGGAGTCTTCCTGAACCGTTTTCCCGTGCTTGACTTCGAGCGGAGAGGGAATGGAGCCGAAGTTAGTTGCGATGAAGACAAAGTAGGCTGCCGCGTGGGGCGTGATGCCGGAGATGCGATACTTAGCGACATCATCAATTGTTGCATCTATCCCATAGACAAGCCTTTGGGTTACACTGATCAGGTGCGGGACAACCTCCACAAGCAACGCCTGCGTATCGACGCTATGGGACTTCTGCCAGAAGCCCTGACAAACGACATCCGAAAGAAAGCCTCGACAACCGAACGTGACCAACAGGTCTATATCCCTAAGCAGACCACCTACAAGTACTTCAACGACATGTGGATGAACAACGATTGCAATATGGTCTATTTCAACGCCTATCGCTACTGGTGGCCAGGCAAGAACGGAGACGAGATGAAGGCCGTCGGCCGATACGAGGTTACCTACCGTCTGCCACCCGTGCCACGTTCCGGCGTTTACGAACTGCGCTATGCCATCATTGCTACCGACAGGCGCGGTGTAGCCCAGGTCTATTTCGGGTCCGATTTTGACAAGTTGCCAGTGGCCGGCATTCCCATGGACTGGACCATTCCGCCCCAGAACCCCATTACAGCCTGGGAAAGCGATACCAATGACGACGACTACAACGCCGAAATAGACAAGCGTATGCGCAACAATGGGTACATGAACGGTGACAAGAGCAATTGCGTATCGGGAGATCCGAAGAATTCCCTACGCGAATACGCCGGAGCCATGCGCCGCATCCTCCTGCGCCAGTACATGAGTCCCGAAGAGACCTATTATATACGTATGAAATCCGTTATCGACTCGGATGCCAAGGAGTTTTATATGGACTACATCGAACTTTGTCCCAAGGAGGTCTATGATAATCCTGAGAAACCAGAAGATATTTGGTAGTCCTTAGCTCTTGCGTCCCGTTGGAATTACAACTCCTTGGCTGCTTTGTCGATGTCCTTCATCCAGTCTGAACCTGCGCCTGCAATACGTCCGTCTGGCGTGACGAGGATAAAATAAGGCAAATCCCTGATGCCCCATTTCTGCACAAGAGGACTGGCAAGAGCGCGGAAGTCGCAGTAGCTGGGGTAGTCGATACTGTCTCGTGCCTCAAGTGTATATAGCATTTTTTCGTCAGCATCGAGCGAGTAGCTGATGAGACTGATGTCCTTTCCTTTCCCTTTCAGTTCCCGACGCAGTCTTCGGGCCCGGAAGAGTGCGCTCTGACTACCGCCTTTCCAACTCGCCCAGAAAGCAATAAGCAATAGTTTGCCCTTATAGTCATCGCGCCGGATGACTCGGTCCTCCTCGCCATTACCTCCGTGTCCGGCCTTCAGGTTGAGGGCAAAGTCAGGCAAGGGATTGCCGGGTCGTATCTTACCAATGGCGCGAACATGCACAGAGAGCTTTGAGAGGGCAAGGTCATCTGGACAGGCTCGGGAAAGGCTGTCGTAAAGTTCTGTAACCTCGCTGACAGAGGTTGCCTCATCGCAAAGGAAATAGGTAATCAGCAGATAACGGCTCATAGCAAGAGTGGGGTACTGCAAAATGTAATCGTGTGCAATGCTTTTCGTTTCTGCTGCAGACTTGCCGTTTATTTCTTGTCGGAATTCGGTATAGCATTCATTATCTTCTGAACCCGAGACTTTCACTTCGCTAAGGTTCTGTGCGTCGCCCTTGATGACGATATCTGCCCCAGGATTACCAAAGACCACAAGTTCCGACTGATTCGGATAGAGGATGTGCAGAGTGGCGGTCTCCAGAGCGGTCAACTTGTATGAGAATGTGCCGTCCTGAATATTCAGCGTATCGAGGCGATCCAACGCCTCATCTGTGCTATAGATAAGGAATTTCCCTTGCTCCAGGTGCTCGAATTCCCCTTCGATTCTTACTTCTTTGGGGTGTCCCGTGCAGCTGAGCAGGGCAAACAGAAAAGCCCCCTCGACCCACTTCATGGGGAGGAGGAGACTATTCTTTCGGATTGCTTTCATCACCCTAATTCTTGGTTTTGACCAGAGTTCCCCCTAAAGGGGGTTAGGGGGTCTATTTCAGCAGACTCTTAACAGCACTTGCGTACTTGACGAACTCATAGTCGTTAGCTGCGCGTTCTGCCAAAGAAGAGTCTTGCTTGATGGCATTTGCCAGAGCACTTGTTACGGTGCTGGCATCACCGGTACGAGCAGCCAGAATGGCTTGCAGATAGCTGGTGATTGCATCGGGGCTCTTAATGCCTGCCAGAGTTGTCTTGGCGCTAGTGTAGTCTTTGGCGAGAATCTGAGCCAGAGCTGCACTGTTGCTCATTACGCCGGAAAGATCACTGGCAGCCTGAGTGTAGTTGCCCTTTGCAATGTTCAGGTTACCCATCACCTCCTTGAAGGTCTCGGAGCCGCTACCCTTTGCCAGATAGCTCTCGGCGGCAGCCACATTGCCTTCCTTCAGTGCGAGCAGAGCCAAATTTGTATTCACCTCAGGAGCATTCTTGTTGATGCTGGCAGCCTTATTGAGATAGGTCTGAGCCAATTCTGTCTGACCGTTGGCGATAGCAACCTGAGCCATGTTATTCAGGGGACGATAGTCGCTAGGATACTGGCGAGCGATGGTCTCGTTCCACTGGCGGCGAGTGTCTTCATCCTTTACCAACTTGTTGGCACCATACACGAGCTCTTCAACGCTGAGCTTGCTGGGATCCAGATCGTACTGAGAAAGAATCTGTACGTCGCTACGTCCGATGACTTCGTAGTTGACGATGAGGCGAGCACGACGGAGCTCGGGCAGAATGCTTTCCTTGATGTCGGTGAAGACTTCGCTCATATTGCGAATCTGTTCCTCACGCTCTTCGGGATCTTTGTACATAGAGAGGACACGCAGGATGACATCCTTGTCCTGAAGGTTACTCTTGCTGATGAGTTCCTGGAAGCCGTCCCAGTCTTCGGCGGTGAACTTGGTGTCCACATCGGCCTCCATCTGGATCTTCTTGAGCTCGCCCTTAAGATAATTGGCGCTGACATTCTGACGCTGTTCAGCAAGTTTCTCATTGAGGGCATACTTACCATCGGGGCTGGCGTATGCACTCACCTCGATGTTCTGCAAGGCGCGGGTCTCCTCGTTGTCGTTAATCTCGCGCAGGATCTTGCCCAGATCCTTGATGCTGACGCTATTAAGCTCGCTGGCGCGGAGATTAGCCTGATTTATGAGGAACTTGATGTTGGCTTCCTGCTTCTGGGCCATGATGCGCTGGAAGGCATCGGGAGCGGTGGAGGCGTTCATGCTGCAACGACTCAGGAGCTGGCTGGTAGCGAGCACGCCGTAGCCAATCTTCACCTCAGGGATGCTGACAGTCTTCTTGCCGAGCTTTGCATCAAAACGGGCATAGAGGTCGCTATTGAGCATAGGATCCTGGTATGTGAAGTTGCTCTTCATTGTATAAACACCACCCACCTTATACTGGATTGTAGTGCCGTTGCCTTCTACCTTCTCGCCCTGGAAAGTTGCGCTCTGACCAACAGCCTCGCCGCCTTCATACTTCAGAACGGGGGTAACAGTGACCACAGCCTTCTTCTTCATATACTTGACGGGGAAAGTGCCGTTGATGGTAGCAGGCACTTCGTTACCCACTAGTTCCAGAGGTGTGGGGGTGACATTAAAGTTCTCGCTTGTGAGTTTGCCCAGCTTGCTGCACGAAGACAGAGCCACTACAGAAATGGCAGCCAGGAAGAGGATTTTTGTACTTTTCATTGTGTTATTTATGTTTGTATTTTGTTTTTTCGGGCGCAAAGGTACGAATAAGCGAGTGAAAATCCAAATTTATTTGAGTTTTTCCGAGCGCAGAAGTAGCTCGACGAATGTCAAGGTACGAAAAAAAGTTTAAAAGTTTAAAAGTTTAAAAGTTAAAAATGGGAAATTACTCGTTTTTCTTTTCATTACACCATCTTCAACACCTCTTGCGGACTTTCTGCCAACGCAGTAGCGCCGTGAGCGATGAGGAAGTCCCTGTTGCGGAAGCCCCAAAGAACAGAGATGCAGGGCAATCCCGCATTGGAAGCCGTAAGAAGGTCAACATCCGAATCTCCCACATAAACCGCTTCGGATGCGGCTACCCCCAACTGCTCCAACGCTACCCTCACCATATCTGGCGCCGGCTTGCGAGGAATGCCGGGTTGCTCTCCGATGGCAACATCTATCACCCCTTGGAAGAAAGAACGCGCCAACTCAGTCACACCTGTCTGCATCTTGTTGCTCACCACCGCCATGCGATAACCTTTAGCATGCAACGCCATAAGCAACGAGGCAACGCCCGGATAGAGGCATGTATGATCCTGGCAGTGAATCACATAGTGAGCGCGGAACGTTTCAAAGCACTTCTCCGCCACTTTGGGATCGGTATCTTCGGGAAGCGCCCGCTCGATGAGTTTCCTTACCCCATTGCCCACGAAACGACGCACCTCGTCGAGCGTCCTTTCGGGCAAGCCGCAACTGCTCAACGCATAGTTCGTGCTCAGGAAGAGGTCTTCGAGCGTATCGGTCAGGGTACCGTCCAGGTCAAAAATGATTGCTTTATACTTCATTGCAGAAGCTACTGTCTGCTGTTCCGTTGGCTTATTCACACTTTCTTCATCTCTCTATTATTTTACAAAATTACAGTTTTCCGCTGACTCACCAAAAAGAAAAAGCAAAAAATTTCAGCTATCGGGAGAAATTGACGTATAACAAATAATGTTGGGGTAAAAGAAGCCAACAAAAGCTGCACATTATTTATTATATAGGGCTACTAACAATTCTTGCGAACGGAGATGTCCCAATGAATAGAACACTGGATTCTATAGTGCTTTATTTCCCATTGCGTAATAATTTCCATTTTTAACTTTTAAACTTTTAAACTTTTAAACTTTTTTTCGTACCTTTGCACCCAATATTACGTAATGCACCATGCAATTTAAGAAAATATACCTGGAAAAAATCGGTGCTACCATCGAACTGACAGCCTTTGCCCCAGAAGGGAAAACGGCTGAATTTCATGCTATGCTGCACGTCGAACCGCGAGGTGAGAATTTCCAGCAGCAGTTCAGCCGCATTCGTCAGGCAGAGACAGATCTGCTGGGCACAGAAGGGCTGAAAGATGCCAAGCCCGTCTTCAAGCGCTACTTCCTCTCCGATGCCACCAATCAGCGGCCTCTCATGGAACAGGACGAGACCTGTACCGTCTCTTATATTCAGCAACCGCCACTCGACAACAGCAAAGTGGCAGAGTGGCTTTACCTGCAGAGTGGCACTGAGGTCATCCCGAATGCCGACAGACTTCGTTCTACCATCGTGCGCCACAACGGCTATGAACACGTCTGGACGATGGGTATGACGACAGGTGAAGGCAGCAGCTACGGTCAAACGGAACACCTGCTCGTGGAATATGCAAAGCTCCTCGAAGACTACAAGATGACCGTAGAAGAAAACTGCGTCCGCACTTGGTTCTTCGTCCGGGACGTCGATACGCAATACAAAGGCCTCGTCGTAGCCCGTTGGGAGAACTTCACTCTGCACGGGTTAACACCCGAGACACACTACGTCGCCTCGACGGGCATCGGTGGCAATCCTGCCGACCCCAAGGCGCTGATACAGTTGGGATGCTACGCCCTCAAGGGCTTCAAGCCCGAGCAACAGCGTTATCTCTATGCAGCGACGCACCTGAACCGCACCAGCGAGTACGGCGTCACCTTCGAGCGAGGCACACTCCTACAGTTCGGAGACCGCAATCACGCCATCATTTCCGGCACTGCGAGCATCAACATGAAGGGCGAAGTGGAACACGTGGGTGACATCGAGAAACAGACCCGCCGTATGTGGGAGAACGTGGAGAAACTACTCGAAGAGGCAGAAATGACTATGAATGATGCGGTGCAGATTATTGTCTATCTGCGCGACGGCTCCGACTATGAGACTGTCCGCAGCATGTTCCAAGAGAAATATCCGAACATCCCAACGGTCTTCACGCTGGCTCCCGTTTGTCGTCCCGCCTGGCTCATCGAAATGGAGTGCATGGCCATCCGTCCCGCACAGAACGATGGCTTTAGCGATTTCTAATCAGACAAAGGGCCAATGCCTATTGTTCAATGTTCAATATTCAATGCTCAATAATAAGTAAATGAAAGCCGGCATAGTCGGACTGCCTAATGTAGGCAAGTCAACCCTCTTCAACTGCCTCTCGAGCGCTAAGGCGCAGGCAGCTAATTTCCCTTTCTGCACCATAGATGCCCAGCTCGGACAGGTCACCGTGCCCGATGAGCGACTGACCAAGCTCGCCGAACTCGTACACCCCGGACGCATCGTTCCCGCCGTTTGTGATATTGTCGATATCGCAGGTCTCGTAAAGGGTGCTAGCAAAGGCGAAGGCCTCGGCAACCAGTTCCTCGCCAACATCCGCGAATGCGATGCCATCATTCACGTGCTACGTTGTTTTGATAACGACGGCATCGTGCATGTTGACGGCAGTGTAGATCCTGTTCGCGACAAGGAGATTATCGATGCTGAGTTGCAAATCAAAGACCTCGAGACCATCGAGAACCGCATTAAGAAGGTGGAGAAACAGGCTCGTGTGGGCGGCGACAAGCAAGCCAAAGTGGAACTTGACGTGTTGCTCAAGTATCAGGAGGCATTGAACAAAGGACTGAGTGCCCGAACTGTCTCCTTCGATACAGAAGATGAGCTTGCTGCTGCCAGCGGCCTCTTCCTGCTCACCACGAAACCCGTGCTCTATGTCTGCAACGTCGATGATGCTTCAGCAGCCACAGGCAACGCCTACACGGAAGCCGTCAAGAAAGCCATCGAGGGCGAGGATGCAGAGATGTTGATTATCTCGGCACAGACCGAAGCTGACATCGCCGAACTGGAGACCTACGAGGAGAAGCAGATGTTCCTCGAGGATCTCGGCCTTTCGGAAAGCGGCTGCAACCGCCTCATCAAAGCCATCTACCACCTGCTCACCCTCCAGACCTTCATCACAGCAGGCGAGATGGAAGTGAAGGCCTGGACTTTCCGCCGCGGATGGAAAGCTCCGCAGTGTGCGGGTGTCATCCACACCGACTTCGAGAAGGGTTTCATCCGCGCAGAGGTCATCAAGTACGAGGACTACATCCGCTACGGTTCGGAGTCTGCTGTCCGCGAGGCCGGCAAGATGAGCGTCGAAGGAAAAGACTATGTGGTGCAGGACGGCGACATCATGCATTTCCGTTTCAACGTTTAGCGTTGAATCGGAAATGAAGATTAAGGATTAAAGATTAAGGCTTGTTACAAAACAGTAAGGCTGTGAAACCAAAGTGGAAGAGTTTTATTACAGGAAGTTAGAGGTTTATAAACAGGCTAAAACTTTATCCCATGAGGTGTGCAAACTCATTAAGACTTATCCTGCTGACGAACGTTTTGGTTTATGCGACCAACTACGTAGAGCCGTGATGTCAATTCCTATTAATATTGCCGAGGGATTCGGTAGATTTTCTGCTAAAGAAAAAGCTCACTTCATACAAATAGCTTATGGTTCACTCAACGAAGTAATGTGTGAATTGGAGTTATCACAGGATGAGAACTATATCAGCGAAGAACAGTTGAAAGAATTTGAAAAACAAATAAGGCCCCTTAGCAAACAATTGGCAGCTCTCCATAAATCTATAATAAATAACGGAGATTACAATCCAACACAACCAAACCTTAATCCTTAATCTTTAATCCTTAATCTGAAAATGCTTCATTTTCAATATATAACTTGGAACCCCGACATCGTGGCCCTTGACTTGGGCTTCTTTGCCATACGTTGGTACTCATTGTGCTGGGCAATCGGCTTGGTAAGCGTCTATCTGCTCATGCATAAGCTCTACCGGCAGCAGAAAATCAGCGAAGAACAGTTCGAACCGATGTTCATGTACTGCTTCCTCGGTATCCTGATTGGCGCGAGGCTCGGACATTGCCTGTTCTACGAGCCAGGCTACTACCTGTCCCATCCACTCGAGATGATACTACCCATGCGCAATGTTCCTGGTCAAGGTTGGAAGTTCACTGGCTACGAGGGACTTGCCAGTCACGGTGGCACCCTCGGACTTATGATAGCCCTTTGGCTGTATGCCAAACACGTAAAACTGCGCTTCATACATGTGCTCGACAACGTAGCAATCGTCACTCCCATCTGTGCCTGTGCCATCCGCCTCGGGAACCTCATGAACTCCGAAATCATCGGTAAAGTTACCGATGTGCCCTGGGCTTTTATCTTCGAAAAAGTAGATATGTTGCCTCGCCATCCCGGACAACTCTATGAAGCCATTTGCTACGCCATCTTCTTCGGCATACATTGGTTCTTCTACCGCCGCTATCCCCAGAAAGTCGGCACAGGCTTTTTCTTCGGTCTCTGTCTCTTCCTGATATTCACCAGCCGCATCTTCATCGAATACACAAAGGAGAATCAGGAAGCCTTCGAGGACGGCATGCTCTTCAATATGGGACAACTCCTCTCCGTGCCTTTCGTCGTATTGGGGCTGTACTGCATATACAAAAGTAAAAAGACAAAAACCACTTCATAGGTTCTCCCCCTTGGGGGAGTTAGAGGGGGTCCTTATATCTTCACCCGCAACTGGAAGGAAAGATCGTTCTTCCAGGGACTCATAATGGTCTGCAGACCCGAACTCTGTTCTTCTCGGTCGAAATAACGTAACATGCCGTAGCGTGCTTCGAGCATCCATCGCCCGTTTTTGCTTTGCCAGCGACAGGTTAGGGTTGCATGTATGCCGTGACCGAAAAACGAAGCGGAGGATACACTGCTGTAGAGGGCCGGCAATTGGGCATAGACCCTGCTCAGGTAATCGTCGGTATGGAACCATCCCAACAGCCCGTGGATTGACAAGTTCGGTTGGGCGAGTGTATAGCGAACACCCTGCGTGAACATCAAACCGGTGCTACTTAGCACCCCATGGAATACACCCGTTGTCTGAAAACGCCAATGGCTTGAAGGCTCGCACGTCCATTGCAACTTAACTCGGTGATGCGCTTCCATAAGGTCGCCATTCTCCTTCCTCTTCAACTGATAACGGGCCAAAACGGTATGTTGGCGCGAAACGGCATAAGTGCCTTGCAACATGAACTCCTGACCAGTACTGCTATGCGTCATGTGATATCTCGGCCAAGGATGATGGAAGAAGTCTGCATAAGCCGTCAACTGCAATCCCGTCAAGGGCTCGGCCTGTAGATGTAAGAGCACACCGCTCTCGTTCTGAACATTAGAATTCTCGCTCAGCGCGCTACTGTAAAAAGAATAATAATGGTAGGAATAGAAGCGCTGCACGGCAGAAAGTATATAGTTCCTGCCAATATTCCATGAAGCACGGTTGATGGTTGCCAAACCACCGCCTACTGTGCTGTAGGCCGTCTCGCCTGCGAGCGAAAAGCGATAGCGTGTATAGCCATAGTTCACTCCTCCTGTCCCGAAGGATTCTCCCTTCGGATAAATGGCCCGATATGTCTGGGTGCCGGGATTGAGAGCATTGCTGAACTTCTGCCAGTAGCCCGTGGCTCCCAGGTGGAAGCCCTTGTTATACCATTCGACATTGCCGCCCAGCATCGTACTGCCCACATTCCGTCTTCGTTCCCACTCGGAGTTTGTCCGATGATAGCCGCTGGTCAGCAATGTCTGTATTTCTCCCCTGTTTGTCAGCGTTGCATCTCGTTTGCGGTAAGAGCCGAAGGCACTTAGGCGGATATGTTTGCCCAAAGAGAGCGTCACGGCAGCGCCGCGCAGGAAGTTCACCTCATCCATGCTCGTCATGGGACGGATGCCGCCTTGTGTCTTGAGTGACGGTGTGCTCTTGCTATACCAAGTGCTGCCGCCTATCACCAGTCCCTCGCCGAATCCGATGCGGTAGTCACCCACGATGACACGCGTCAGGAATCCGACATCATGCAACATGGCGTATGCTCCGTAGCTGTCATAAAAGCGTTCGCCGGGATCTTTCTCCACGCGCAGTCCTGCTTGGAAGTGCCGGCTATTGCCTATCGTATAGCGGATACGATGATACAGGGGATCGCCACGATAACCATTGTCCTGCAACTGTCCCTTGCGATAATAGAGCGGGACATCCAGCCGGGTCGAGAAATCATTGCGCAGATACCCGAACAGGCGGTCTTTGGTATTCTTTTGTTCCGGCTCTGCATACACAAAAAGGGAAATGCGCCTGCGCGTCACCTCATCGATGAGCGGCACAAGGCGCAGTTCTGCGAGCGTCTGCATCTGGCCATGCAGGTAGATGTAGGCATGTATCTGCTCTATCTGTGCTTCTGAGAGGAACGGTAGCTGCAGGAGGTCTTCGACTGAGGCCGTGTTGATGTTCAAAGGATGCTCGGAACGTTCCTTTAGTTCCTGCAAATGAAGTTGCAAATCCTCCTCTTCTGCCCGCTCCACATCACTTGTGTATTCCTCCACGAAATCATCCCAGTCATAAAGGTCCCTCCTAACCTCCACCGAGGGGGAGGAACTTTGAGCCAGAACTTCGTAAAGAGGAAGGAGCAGCAACAGGAGAACCAGCAACCGCATAACCAACACCCCTAATCCCTAATCTCTAATCCCTAATCTTCACTTTACTTTAAGGGTATAGGTTCCTGCCTTATACTCTTTCGAAGTAGTTTCACCGGGCAACGTGACAGTAGCTGTTGCGCCTTTAGGGATGGTAAAGGTCCATATCCATTGGTTGCCTTTGTATTGCCAGGCACTCTTGATGAGACCGGCTGCCGACTTATACTCTGCCTTGAGATGGCCCAGACGCTTGTCGGGAACGGGTTTCATGATGATGTGACGGAAGCCCGGGTCTTTCGGGTCGGCAGCTATGCCAGCTGCTGTTTCCCACAACCATTGGCAGACACAGCCGTAGGCATAGTGATTGAAGCTGTTCATGCCGCGAGGTCCCATGCCTGCATCCACGGTGTAACTGTTCCAGCGTTCCCAGATGGTTGTGGCACCGTTATCGACGGAGTAGAGCCAACTCGGATTCTTGTGCTGGAAGAGGAGTTCGTAGGCTATGTCCTGCATACCATTGTCGGTAAGCGTCTGCATGAGGATGGACGTGCCGAGGAAACCTGTCTGCAGACAGTTGTCGTGCTGGCGGAAGTTCTCGCGAAGGCGGGCAATCATGTTTGCCTTTGCCGTTCCTTCGAGCAGGTTGTTCTTGAGGGCGAAGAGAGCAGGCGTCTGCATTGTGTTGAGGATGTCGAGCTTGAAGGAACCATCGTCGTTGAGGAACTTTTCCTTGATGTAAGCCTTCGCCTCAGCAAGTATCTCCTCGTGATAACCGATATTGAGATCGTCAACGACTCGCGCCATATCGAGCATCATGGCAGCATCGATGGCCCAATAGGAAGCGCTGAGGTAGTTCCAATAGACAATCGCCTCGGGTTTTGGCTGACCGTTCTCGTGACTGCGACCGCTGCAACTCTCCAAAGGCTCGTAGCTCAACCAGTCGGCCCACTGGTAGTTGCCGTTCTCCGCAGTCATCACAGTATGCTCGTACTTCGTTTCGCGGATGTGATCAAAGAAATGGCTCATCGCTTTCCAGTTCTCTCCAACGATGTCTTTATCGCCGAACTGTTTCCAGATGGTCCAAGGCACGATAATGCCCGCATCTGCCCAACCGACACGCATCATATCGCCGTTGCCCTTGCCGTCACCTGCTCCGTACTGAGCCAGAGGCGCAACACCGGGGAAGGCTCCTGTGGGGGACTGGGTGTCGCGCATGTCGCGCATCCATTTATGGAAGAAGCGGTCGGTATTGGCAAAGAAGGTGCCTGTCTCGGTGAATACCTGTGTGTCGGCTGTCCAGCCCAAGCGCTCATTACGCTGTGGGCAGTCGGTAGGCACGGAAAGGTAGTTCGAGCGCTGTCCCCAAACCGTGTTCGAGATGAGCTTATTGATGTCAGCACTACCTGTTTCGATGGTGCCTGTCTCAAGTTCCTTTGCGATGGAAGTCACGGGCACGGACTTGATGCTGCGTATCGTGACCTCATCCGTTGCCGTTATCGACACGAAGCGGTAGCCAAAGAATGTGCTCCGGGGAATAAACGAGACGAAGCCGTCTTTGGCCAGGCAAGTGCCGTCGCGATGTCCAAACGTGTAGTGAAGTTGCATGCCTGTGTCTGGGATGCGGAGGTTGAGGCGGTGCGTGCTGCCTTCTGGCCCGTCCATGCCGCGACTCTTGGCACCGTTGCCATCGTTCAGAAGCTCTGAAGGAAGACAAGTCAGTACGGTGCCTTCCTTTGCCTTGAAATCGAAGGCAGGAACTGCGGAAGCGTTCTGACCGAAATCGACCACTAGTGTTTCGCCCGGACGAACCGTGATGGGTTTGCCTGGAGCAAACTCCTCAACAATGTTGATCTTACCGAACTGGTCGTCGGTTGCGCCTGTTGTGCCTTTCCACGTGTAAGCTTTGACAGGAGAGAGCGCGAGGTCCCAGCGATGATATATCTCTGCACCGTCGGTAGGCCAGACACCTCTGATATCTTCAGGGTCCGTCTCGTCAGGGTCGGAGAACTCCTCGTTGAGCTCCGGTTTGCTGAACGAGCCGGCACTCTCCCACCCTTGCGGTTTGCGGGCATCGTAGTCCTCGCCGTCGAAGATAGCAGCATGGGTGACGGGACCTGCCACACCTGCCTTCCAATCCGTCAGGTTTGTGGGGAAGTATTCCTCCGAACCGTCGGCATACTTCAACAAGAGTACGCCTCGGAAGGCAACTTTCTTACCAATCATGCCGTCGTGACCGCCAGGGGTGACAATCTTGTCTGCCCACCAGCCCGGAGTGACCTGCACAGCAAGCTCGTTCTCCTGTCCTGCGCCTTTGTTGAAAGCCTTCGTGATGTCGTAGGTAAAGCTGTACTTCGTCTTCTCATAATGCGTAAAGCCAGGCTTCAAGACCTCATTTCCGACGAGCTGACGGTTGATGTAAAGCTCGTAAGTGCCAAGGGCGGTAGTCTTCCAGACGGCCTTCTTCACCCTCTTGGAATTAGTGGGTTTGGAGACAAACCAACTTGCACCGTCGGCAGCACGAGTGCCATCGTGTACTTGTCCCGTGACAACCTGTGCGTCTTGGGCACTTATCCAAACCGACTGGCGCCAAGGCCGACCCACATAATAATCGACAAGTGTGCCAACTGTTTGTGCATTGCAGGCAAAGGCACCCAGTACCAAAGCTGCGAGAGAGAGTAGCTTTTTCATATACATTATTATATTATGTGTTTTTATTGTCAAGGTATTCTGCAAAGACTCGGGCTGCACTCTCGACCTTGCGGGCACAGGGGCGGACACGGTAGTATTCGGCATTGCGCTCGTCGGGCTGTGCAGTATTCGTTTCGGCTTTCACACCTTGCATCTGCAACAGTTCTGCACAAATGATGCTGCCGTTTCTCTGCTTGAAAGTATCAAGAAGCTCGCGGACGAGCTGATAGCACGCGGTTTTACCTTCGCGGTCTTCGCCACGGGTTTGCCCTTTCTCCAAGCCCGCCAGGATGACAAGTGCAGAACAAGTGCCGCACATCATGCGCATTCTTCCCACGCCGCCGCCGAAGCCGGCAGCAATGCGCAGAGCCATCTCGTTGTCTAAACCATACATATCCGCAAAAGCACAAACGACGCTTTGGCAACAGCCGTAGCCTTGCATGAAAAACTCCACGGCTCTTTGGATTCTATCTTCAAATTCTTTAGACATTATAATAATTATAATTCTCCCCCTAAAGGGGGCCGGGGGGTCTATCCCTTCACCAACTTTTTTATATCGTTCAGTTTGCTCAGCGCCTCGAAGGGCGTGAGGTTGTTTATGTCGAGGCCGAGTATCTCGTCGCGAATCTGGCAAAGAACCGGGTCATCGAGTTGGAAGAAGTTCAGCTGCACGCCACTGTCTGCATCTTGTCCTGTCTTTATCTTTCCGCCCAAGTTCTTGTGGTTCACGGAACCTTCCAGTTCCTCGAGGATGACATTCGCCCGCGCCACAATCGCTCTGGGCATTCCGGCCAGTTTGGCGACATGGATGCCGAAGCTATGTTCCGAGCCGCCACGTTCCAACTTTCTGAGGAAGATGACTTTTCCATCGACCTCCTTGACGCTGACATTAAAGTTCTTGATGCGGGAGAAGGAGCGCTCCATCTCGTTCAGTTCGTGGTAGTGTGTGGCGAAGAGCGTGCGGGCGTGTCCACGGTTGTTCTCGTGGATATATTCGACGATGGCCCACGCAATCGAGATGCCGTCGTAGGTACTCGTGCCGCGCCCCAGTTCATCGAAGAGCACAAGGCTACGCTCCGAGAGGTTGTTCAGGATGCCTGCCGCCTCGTTCATTTCGACCATAAAGGTACTTTCGCCGATGCTGATGTTGTCGCTGGCACCGACACGGGTGAAAATCTTATCGACAAAGCCGATGCGTGCGCTGTCGGCCGGCACGAAGCTGCCCATCTGCGCCAACAGGGTGATGAGTGCTGTCTGTCGGAGCAGAGCACTCTTACCGGCCATGTTGGGACCAGTGATGATGATGATTTGCTGCTGCCGCGTGTCGAGGAAGACATCGTTCGCGATGTAGCGCTCCCCAACAGGAAGCTGCTTCTCGATGACTGGATGGCGGCCTCCGTGGATGTCGATGACGTCGCTGTCGTCCACAATGGGACGGATGTAGCGGTTCTCCTGTGCGCTCTGGGCGAAGGACAGGAGGCAATCGAGCTGTGCCAGGAGAGATGCATCCTTCTGTATGGGCGTGATGTATTCGGCAAGTGCCGTAATGAGTTGGTCGAAGAGCTGTGCCTCGAGGGCAAGGATGCGCTCCTCGGCTCCCGTAATCTTTTCTTCGTATTCCTTGAGCTCCTGGGTGATGTAGCGCTCGGCCTGAGTGATAGTCTGCTTGCGAATCCAGTCGGCCGGAACCTGATCGCGATAGGTATTGCGCACCTCCAGGTAGTAGCCGAAGACATTGTTGTAGCCAATCTTGAGGCTCTGGATGCCGGTGGCTTTTATCTCGCGCTGCTGCATCTCCAGCAGGTAGCCTTTGCCCTGATAGGCGATGTGGCGGAGGTCATCGAGCTCGGCATTCACGCCGTCCATGAAGATGCCGCCGGCAGCAACCTGCAATGGCGGGTCAGGACGCACCTCGCGGGCAATGCGGTCTCGGATGTCGGCACAGAGATCCAACTGCTGACCAATCTCGCGCAGCGTGGCGTCATCCGAATCCAGACAGGTCTGCCGGATGGGTTCCACGGCCTGCAAGGCGATGCGCAACTGCACAATATCGCGGGGTGAGACGCGGCGCGCGCTGACCTTCGAGATGATGCGTTCCAGGTCGCCCACGGTTTGCAGTCGTTCCAGCACAGTATCGCGCATGTCGGGGTTACGGAAGAAGCTGTCCACCACATCCTGACGCTTGCCAATCTGTACAGGGTCCTTCAGGGGGAAGAGCATCCACCGGTGCAACATGCGGGCGCCCATCGGGGTGACGGTCTTGTCGATGACATCCAGCAGGGAGATGCCGCCATCGTTCATGCAACCCACCAG
This sequence comes from Bacteroidaceae bacterium, assembly GCA_017552435.1. Lineage (GTDB taxonomy): Bacteria > Bacteroidota > Bacteroidia > Bacteroidales > Bacteroidaceae > Physcousia. The sequence continues at coordinate 6,878 of JAFZPZ010000097.1, read as the reverse complement.
TTCGAGGTTCCTGACGGTGAACTTGTCGAGCCGGACATAGCGGTCCTCCTCGATGCGGCGCAGGGCCGTGATGTGGCCGAGCTGTTCGTGCTGCGTCATCTCCAGATACTGCAGGATGACACCTGCTGCCACGATGCCGCTGGGCATGTGTTCCACGCCGAAGCCCTTGAGGTTCCCCACCTCGAAGTGGCGCAGCAGTTTCTGCCGGGCGGTCTGCTCGGTGAAGGCCCAGTCGTCCAGTTCGAAGGTGACGTAGCGCGAGCCGAAGCTGCCCTCGAACATGGCCTTCTTGCCACGCTCATAGAGGACTTCCTTCGGAGCGAAGGAGGACATGAGGCCCGCGATATATTCGGTCGTGCCCTCCGTGACGAGGAACTCGCCCGTGCTGATGTCGAGGAACGACATGCCGCAGGCCTGCTTACCGAAATGGATAGCGCAGAGGAAGTTGTTCTCCTTGTAGTTGAGCACCGTGTCGGCCATCGCCACGCCGGGTGTGACCAGTTCCGTGATGCCGCGCTTCACGAGTTTCTTCGCCAGCTTCGGGTCTTCCAGCTGGTCGCAGATGGCGACGCGCTTGCCGGCCCTGACGAGTTTCGGCAGGTAGGTGTCGAGGGCATGATAGGGGAAGCCGGCCATCGCGAGACTCTGGGCGGCGAGATTTCTGCCGTTGTTGCGATGCGTCAGGGTAATGCCGAGAATCTCGGCCGCGATGACAGCATCCTCGGCATACGTTTCGTAGAAGTCGCCACAGCGGAACAGCAGCAACGCCTCGGGGTGTTTCGCCTTGAGGTCGTAGAACTGTTTCATCATCGGTGTCAACGCATCCTGTGCCATAGCTTTATCGTCATTTAGTGAGGACAAAGATACAAATAAATTAAGAGTTAAGAGTTAAGAATTAAGAATTATTTTGTTTTTCCCTCGCTTATTTGTACCTTTGCAAGGAAAACATCTAAAATATATAACAATATGAAACGTATTTTGACAGCGACAGTCTTGGTTATGACTGCACTGATGAACATGGAGGCCGCACAGCCGATGAAGGCGCCCAAGGGCGGCAAACAGATTAGTGACGAACTGCTTGGTATCTTCTTCGAGGACATCAGCCATGCTGCCGACGGCGGCATCTACGCCGAACTGGTGCAGAACGGCTCGTTCGAGTACAGCCCGACCGAACGCGACGGCTGGGGTGCCGGCACCGCCTGGCGCGTCACACGTCCCGGGCATTCCCTTGGTACAATCGATGTGCGCAAGGACGCCCCTCTCAACGCCAATAATCCGACCTATATGCGTCTCCACGCCGAGCGGGTGAAGGAGTACTACGACTACAAGGGCTGGAAAGGATTCGGAATCCAGAACGACGGCTTCGACGGCATCAGCGTGAAGGCCGGAGAGAAGTACGATTTCTCTGTTTTCATGCGCAACATCGGCGCGGCCAAGCAGGTTCGTGTCGTTCTTGTGGAGCCCGGGGAATGGGGCAAAGACCCGAAGCCCCTGGGAGAGGCCGTAATTGACGTGAGCGACAAGGCCTGGAAGAAATATTCGGCCGTCCTCACGCCGTCTGAGACCAGCACAAAGGCTGCGCTGCAGATACTGATGCTGACGACGGGCGACCTCGATGTCGATATGGTATCGCTGATGCCGCAGGACACCTACAAGGGCCACGGCCTCCGCAAGGACTTGGTACAGGCACTTGCCGACCTGCACCCGAAGTTCATGCGCTTCCCGGGCGGCTGCGTGGTGCACGGAGGCGGTGACGGCTTCTGGGACACTTACCGCTGGAAGACGACCATCGGTCCCAAGGAGACGCGCCGAGGCCTGAAGAACTGCTGGGGCTATCACCAGAGCATGGGCCTGGGTTACTACGAGTACTTCCAACTCTGCGAGGACCTGGGAATGGCTCCCGTCCCCATCCTTCCCTGCGGTGTCAGCTGTCAGGGAGCCAACGGCGGCTGGGGCATGAAGGACCAGGCGCAGGACGTGGTGCCGATGTCCGAGATGGACGAGTGGGTAGCTGAGGCCATCGACCTCATCGAGTGGGCCAACGGCGACCCCGCCACAAACAAGTGGGCTAAGATGCGCGCCGAGGCCGGACATCCTGCGCCCTTCGGCCTGAAGTATCTGGGCCTCGGCAACGAGGAACGCATCTCGCCCGAGTTCTGCGAGCGCTTCAAGTACATCTATGAGCGCGTGACCAAGGCGCATCCCGAGATTGTCATCGTCGGCACAGCCGGCCCGGGCTCCCATCCCGGCAACCCCGACCTCGAGAACGGCTGGAAGCTGGCCGAGGAGCTTGGCATGCCCATCATCGACGAGCATTACTACGAGCCTCTGACCTATTTCCTCAGCAGCCGCCAGTACGACAGCTATCCCCGCGACCGCAAGACGAAGGTCTATCTGGGCGAGTATGCCGGAAAGGACAGCAAGCTCAACACCGCCCTGGCCGAGGGACTCTACCTGCTCCATGTCGAGCGCAACGGCGACATCGTCTGCATGAGCAGCTATGCGCCGCTCTTCGCCCGCAAGGGTGCCACCAACTGGAACCCCGACCTCATCTATTTCGACAACGAGAAGCCCTACCTGACCTGCAGCTACTACGTGCAGCAGATGTTCGGACTGTCGGCCGGTCAGTACTTCTACGGTGACTGCGTGAGCTTCGAGGGCGACAAGGCCGGCGTGGTGCAGCCCGTGAAGGACAGCCACTACGGCCAGTCGGTCGTGCTCAACGTCAAGACGCGCCGCCTCTACGTCAAGCTCTGCAACGCTTCGGCCGAGGCAAAGAAAGCAAACATCAACCTGAGCCGCTTCGGCAACTTCAAATCAGCGACAAAGACTGTGCTCAGCGGCAAGCCCGATGCAGAGAACAACTACGAGCAGCAGCCCATCGCGCCGCAGACAGAAACGATTAGACTTGCGAAGAAGACAAGCCTCAGCCTGCAACCCTATTCGTTCACGATGATTGAGATAGAACTCTAAAAATGAAGAGTGTTCCGCGCCTTAGCGGCGCGCCTTGGCTCTAAAGAGTCCAAGAAGAGTGAAGAGTGAAGAATTATCAATTGTCAATTATCAATTATCAATTATAAATGATGTCCATTTTATTATCCATGAGCCGCTGGCTGGCGAAATACACCAGCGCTTTCATCATCCTCATAGCCGTCGTTGCTTTCTTCCTGCCCGACACCTTTGCCTGGGTGCAGCAGGGACAGCGCGCCTCCATCATCCTGGGCCTCATCATGCTGACGATGGGCTGTACGCTCTCCACCGAGGACTTCCGCATCCTGTTGGCGCGGCCCATTGACATCCTCATCGGGGCAGCAGCGCAATACACCATCATGCCGCTGGTTGCCTGGATGCTGGCGCGGATCTTCCACCTCGATTCATACATGATGGCGGGCATCATCCTCGTCGGCTGCTGTCCCGGAGGCGTCAGCAGCAACATCATGAGCTTCCTCTGCAAAGGCGACGTGGCCTACAGCGTCGGCATGACGACGGTGAGCACCGTCCTGTCGCCCTTTGTGACGCCCTTGCTGGTGCTGTGGCTGGCCGGAGCGGAAATCGACGTGGATGCCTGGGGCATGTTCCAGAACATCTTGCTCGTCACGCTGCTGCCCGTCACGCTGGGCGTGGCCTTCAACTACTTCTTCTCCAAAAAGAAATACTTCCAGCAGTTGCAGGGCATCATGCCGGGCCTGAGCGTCCTCTGCCTGGCCTGCATCGTGGGCGGCGTCATCTTCACCGTCCATCCGCAACTGATGGAGAACGGCGTGAACCTCATCCTGCTGACGCTCGCAGTCGTCACGCTGCACAACGGCACAGGCTACCTGTTGGGCTACCTGGTCGGCAAGGCTTTCGGCATGAGCACAGCCAAGCGGCGCACACTTTCCATTGAAGTCGGCATGCAGAACGCCGGCACGGCGACCGTCTTGGCCCGCAACTTCTTCGCTTCGCCTGCCATGATAGCGATGAATCCCCTGGCCGCCCTCGCCGTCTTCCCCTGCGCCATCTCCTGCGCCTATCACAGCATCTCCGGAACGTTGCTGGCCGGATACTTTAATTGGAGGAGCAGCCTCACCCCTAACCCGAACCCCGTCGCGAATGGGGATTCGCTCCCCTTTGTGGGGCCGGAGCCACATCCAGTGGCTCCTCTAAAGACCCCAGTCGCTCCCGTGGGCGAGGGGAACAATAAATAATGGTCAAGGCTGCGAGTAAGCGAGAGCAATAACAAGCTCGCTTGATTATTGCCGAGCGAAAGCAGGCTCGAAACGAAGTTTCAATGATCAATGCTCAATGTTCAATTAAAGAAGAGAGACCCTTTTAGCCACAAGGGTGACTACGGACGGGCTTCGCTCGTTGCGGGGAGCAAGGGCATGATGGGTGCGGCGCTGCTCTCCGCCCGGGCCTGCATGCGCAGCGGCGTGGGGTTGCTCACCGTTCATGTGCCTGAGTGCGGATACAGCATCATGCAATTGGGAATCCCCGAGGCGAAGTGCCAGACGGACGGGAACGAGACGCACCACACCGACATCGTGATTCCCGCCGGCACGGAGGTCATTGGTGTCGGTCCTGGGATTGGCCAGCACGCCGAGACGCAGCAGGCCTTGCACAAACTCCTGCTCGGGCACCCGGACATCCCGATGGTCCTCGACGCCGATGCGCTGAACATCCTGGCGGAGAATCCGGAATGGCTCGGGAACATCCCCGCGGGCAGCATCATCACGCCGCATCCGGGCGAGATGCAGCGTCTGGCCATCGAGCCGCAGGAAATGGCGAAGAGATACGGGGTCGTCGTCGTGCTGAAGGGCCACCACACGCGCATCTTCGTGCCCGACGGCCAGACGGTGAAGGTTTATGAGAACACCGAGCACGGCAACGCCGGCATGGCGGTGGGAGGCTCGGGCGACGTGCTGACGGGCATCATTCTGGCCCTGCTGGCGCAGCATTACACGGCAGAGGAAGCCGCTGTGCTGGGCGTCTGGCTCCATGCCCTCGCCGCCGACATCGCATTATCCGACGGAAACAGCGAAGAATCCCTGCTCCCCTCGGACATCATCAGCCACCTGAGCGCCGCCTTCAACGCGACGCGCCAAGAAGCCAAGAAACAATAACAATAATCTAATAACCTTTTAACCTTTGAGACATGGAAAGAAGAGAATTCATCTACAAGTCATCCCTCCTGGGGGCAGGCATGCTGCTGAGTCCCGGGATGATTCGCGCCGCCGGAAAGAAGGTGGGTGCAAATGACAAAATCCGGGTCGGACTGATTGGCTGCAACGGCATGGGCTTCAGCGACCTGCAGTCGTTCCTGAAGAACAAGGAAGTGGAGTGCGTGGCCCTGGCCGACGTGGACCAGAGCGTGCTGGACCGCCGCGTCGCCGACGTCGAGAAGATTCAGGGCAAGAAGCCGAAGGGCGTCTATAAGGACTGGCGCAGGCTGATCGACAACAAGGACGTCGATGTCGTCATCGTCGGCACGCCCGACCATTGGCACTGCCTGCAGCTTGTGGCAGCGTGCGAGGCCGGCAAGGACGTCTATTGCGAGAAGCCGCTCGGCAACAGCATCGAGGAGTGCAACATCATGGTCCGCGCCGCCGAGAAGTACAACCGCGTGGTACAAGTGGGACAGTGGCAGCGCAGCGACCCGCACTGGCAGGACGCCATGGACTTCGTACACAGCGGCCAGCTGGGCAAGATACGCACCGTCCGCGTCTTCTCCTACCAGGGCTGGTGCCCGTCAATCCCCGTCAAGGACGACTGTCCCGCTCCCGAAGGCGTCGATTACGACATGTGGCTCGGACCGGCACCCTTGCGGCCCTTCAATCCCAACCGCTTCCACTTCACGTTCCGTTGGTTCTGGGACTACGCAGGCGGACTGATGACGGACTGGGGCGTGCATCTGCTGGACTATGCCCTGTTCGGCATGAAGGTGACGGCGCCCAACTCCATCATGGCATCGGGCGGCAAGTTCGGCTATCCCGACGATGCCTGCGAGACGCCGGACCTCCTGCAGACCATCTACACGTTCGACGACTTCACCGTGATGTGGGACCACGCCATCGGCATCGACGACGGCGCCTACGGACGGAGCCACGGACTGGGCTTCGTGGGCGAGAAAGGCACGCTGGTGATAGACCGCGGCGGCTGGGAAGTCATCCCCGAGAGGGTAAACGGCAAGCCGCGCATGGAGGCCGTCGAGCTGCACAAGTCCTACGGCGGCGGCGGACTGGACAACCACGTCAAGAACCACCTGGAGTGCATCAAGGCCCGCACGCCCGAGAAGTGCAACGCCTCAATCCAGATTGGTGCCCACATCGCCAAGTTCGCACACCTCGGCAACATCGCCTACCGCACCGGCAAGAAGCTCGTCTGGGACGGCACCACGTTCCACGACCCCCAGGCCGACGCATATCTCTGCAAAGAGTATCGCAACCCCTGGAAGCTACCGAAGGTGTAACGGAGAAGATATTCCAAGGAAAATTAATACTGGGCCCGCATCATCGCGATACGAGCCCAGCCGGCATTTTGAATTGTCTTCCGCGACTAACATCGCGCCTTGGTGCTAAAGCATCCAAGAATTATCAATTATCAATTGTCAATTCCTCCCCCTTAAGGGGGCGACTGGGGTCTTTAGAGCAATGACTGGATGTCATTGCGGCCCCACAAAGGGGAGCGACTACCCAGTCGCGACGGAGGGCGGGGGGCTTTAGAGTGGACCGTAGCCCATGCAGCTAGTGACTCCCAGACTGGTTGCGATAGCCGTCAGAATGGCGATTATCGTCTGAATGATGAATTTCCAAGTTTCCTTTTTCATAATTTTAGTCGTTTAGTCGTTTGGGGGATTAAAAAAAACCGGAAAAACCCTTTTATTCAGTTTGAGACTTTGT
>JAFZPZ010000096.1 GCA_017552435.1 Bacteroidaceae bacterium | reverse complement strand
AGCCGAGCACTACTAATTGCCCGAAACTTTCGGCCTCCCCCGTCCCCTCCCAAGGAGGGGAGAACGGAATCGGGAGGAAAGCACGAAGGTTGTTATATTTGCAGCTTTGAAAGAGAAGAGACGCTGCGCATTTGCTTTCGCACAGATATGTCAACCCTATATTGATTGACCATTGATGATTGACCATTGACCATTAGATGTCGCGTCCGGCCAGGCAGGCAGAAAAATGTTCTTGGATGCTTCAGCACCAAGGCGCGCTTTTAATGCGCGGGGCAATGTTCAATGTTGAATGTTCAATGAAAGTCAATTCAGGTGGTTATAGTGGCGGGGTTCCACCTCTTCCCATTCCGAACAGAGAAGTTAAGCCCGCCCGCGCCGATGGTACTGCACACCCGTGGGAGAGTAGGTAGCCGCCGTTTTTTCTGGAAGCCTTCGAGAGAAATCTCGGAGGCTTTCTTTGTTTATAAGAAAAAAAGTCGTACCTTTGCGCGAAATAATGTAAAAACATGAAAAAGAAATTCAAAAGAACCCTTGTTACGTCCGCTTTGCCATACGCTAACGGACCTGTTCATATAGGCCATCTGGCAGGTGTGTATGTGCCAGCCGATATCTATGTCCGCTACCTGCGTCTGAAGGGTCGCGACGTTCTGTTCATCGGCGGAAGCGACGAGCACGGCGTGCCCGTTACCATACGTGCCCGCAAGGAGGGTATTACCGTTCAGGAGGTTGTGGACCGCTACCATTATCTTATTAAGGACAGCTTCGAGAAGTTCGGTATTTCATTCGATGTATATAGTCGTACCACCAGCAAGACACATCACAAGTTGGCCAGCGATTTCTTCCGCAAACTCTATGACGACGGTAAGTTTGTTGAGCAGGTGACGGAACAGCCTTTCAACCCTGACACGGGTCGCTTTATGACCGACCGCGACATCAAAGGCGAGTGCCCATACTGCCACCGAACCGACGCATACGGCAACCAATGTGAGAACGGGTGCGGTCGCGCGCTTGAACCAGAGGAACTCATCAACCCTTATAACGCTGAGACTGGGGAACCGCTTTCGTTTGTGCGTAAGCCGACCAAGCACTGGTATCTGCCCTTGGATAAAGATCAGCCTTGGCTGGAGAAATGGATTCTGGAAGACCACAAGGAGTGGCGTTCTAATGTCTATGGTCAGTGCAAGAGTTGGCTGGACGGCGGCTTGCGTCCCCGTGCTGTGACGCGCGACCTCGACTGGGGTATTCCTGTGCCCATCGAAGGTGCTGAGGGCAAGGTGCTTTATGTGTGGTTTGATGCTCCCATTGGTTACATCAGCAACACCAAGGAGTTGTGCGATGCACATCCTGAACTGGGCTCGTGGGAAACTTGGTGGAAAGACCCTGAAACACGTCTTATTCATTTTATCGGCAAGGACAACATTGTGTTCCATTGCATCGTATTCCCTGCTATGCTGAAGGCACATGGTGACTATATCCTACCCGATAATGTGCCCAGCAATGAGTTCCTGAACCTGGAGGGTAATAAGATTTCCACCTCTAAGAACTATGCCGTTTGGCTGAATGAGTATCTGGAAGAACTGCCCAATCGTCAGGATGAACTTCGTTATGTGCTTACCGCCAATGCACCTGAGACCAAGGACAATGACTTTACCTGGGCTGATTTCCAGGCTCGTTGCAACAACGAGTTGGTGGCTGTGTATGGTAACTTTGTGAATCGTGCCCTGCAGCTCACCCAGAAATATTACGAAGGCGTGGTACCTGCCTGTGGCGAGTTGAACGATTACGACCGCGAGACTTTGGCTGAGTTCCAAGGTGTAAAGGAACGTTTGGAAGCTTTGCTGGAAGGCTTCAAGTTCCGTGAGGCACAGAAGGAGGCTATGAATCTGGCTCGTATCGGAAATAAATATATTGCCGACTGTGAACCTTGGAAGGTTATCAAGACCGATCCTGAGCGTGTAAAGACCATCATCAATATATCTTTGCAGCTGACAGCCAATCTGGCTATTGCCTTCGAGCCCTTCCTGCCTTTCAGCAGTAAGAGACTCCGCGAGATGATAAGCCTCGACACCTTCTCATGGGAACTCCTCGGACGCACCGACATCCTACCTGCAGGCAAACAGCTGCCAAAGCCCGAGTTGCTCTTTACCAAGATTGAGGATGAAGTGGTAGCTGCTCAGATAAAGAAGTTGGAAGATACCATCAAGGCCAACGAGGCCGCTAACTATAAGGCCGCTCCCGTGAAGGATATCATCCCCTTCGAGGACTTTGAGAAGTTGGATATCCGTGTGGGTCTTGTGAAGGCTTGCGAAAAGATTAAGAAGAGCAAGAAACTGCTGAAGTTTACCCTTGATGACGGTTCTGGTAAAGACCGTACCATCCTCTCTGGCATAGCCCAGTGGTATGAGCCGGAGCAGCTTGTAGGCAAGAGAGTCCTATTCATTGCCAACTTTGCTCCTCGCCAGATGATGGGAGAGGAGAGTCAGGGCATGATTCTTAGTGCTGTCAACTACAACGGCGACCTCAGCGTCACTACAACCCTCGACGACGTCAAGGGCGGCAGTCAAGTCGGATAAAAGCAAACACTACATACAAATAAAGGCGGCTGAATTTCAGTCGCCTTTATTGTCCTCTCTCCATAGTTTATAGGGATATTTCCGCATGTGGCTGTTGTAGTAGCGGCGGTCGCCGGTGACTTCCTTGCCGATGAAATCGGGTTTTTCGAAGGTGTCGTTCTCGCTTTCCAACTCTATCTCTGCCATAACGAGCCCCTCGTTGTCGCCCTCGAAGACATCGACCTCCCACGTGTGACGGTCGTCTGTTGAGGGCACGAGCCAGCGTGTTTTCTTTACTCGACCGGGTTCGCAGATGTTCATCAGAGCCCTTGCTTCCTCCAGAGTAATCTCCTTTTCCCATTCAAAGCGTGCAAGACCTGCCTCGTTGCTGGGACCTTTGATGGTGAGGTAGCCCTTGTCGTCTCTGATACGGACGCGGACAGTACGTCCATTGCCGGAAGCAATGTAGCCTTGCTCTATGTGGGTGGAACTGGTGGCGAGGCTCTTGAACTCGCCTGTGACGAGGAATTTGCGTTCGATTTCGAGGAGAGGCATAGGGTTGATAGGTTTAATAGGTTTAATGGGCTTAATGAGAGTGATGGTATTCTCCCCCTAAAGGGGGTCGGGGGGTCTTCTATTCTGCGCCGAACTCCATGAGGTATGCCTTGATGAAGGCGTCGATTTTGCCGTCCATGACACCGCCGACGTCGCTGGTCTGATAGTTGGTGCGGTGGTCTTTGACGCGGCGGTCGTCGAAGACATAGCTACGGATCTGACTGCCCCACTCAATTTTCTTCTTACCAGCCTCGACTTTCGCCTGCTCTGCCATACGATGCTTCAGCTCTTTATCATATAGAATGGAGCGGAGCAAGCGCATCGCGTTCTCCTTGTTCTTGGGTTGGTCGCGCGTCTCGGTGTTCTCGATGAGGATTTCTTCTTCCTCGCCCGTGTAGGGATCTTTGTACTGGTAGCGCAAGCGGACACCGGATTCTACCTTGTTGACGTTCTGTCCGCCAGCACCAGAACTGCGGAAGGTGTCCCACGAGATACGTGCCTGTTCGATGTTGACTTCGATGGTGTCATCCACGAGCGGGGTGACGAAGACAGAGGCGAAGCTGGTCATGCGCTTGCCCTGGGCATTGTAGGGAGAGACGCGGACAAGGCGATGGACGCCGTTCTCGCTCTTGAGGTAGCCGTAGGCGAACTCGCCCTGAATCTCGAGCGTGCAGGACTTGATGCCAGCATCGTCGCCGTCGAGGATGTTGCTGACCACGCACTTATATCCGTGCGTCTCGGCATAGCGCATATACATTCGCATGAGCATCTGTGCCCAGTCCTGAGCCTCTGTGCCGCCAGCGCCGGAATTGATTTTGAGCACGGCATCCATGCTGTCCTCCTCGCGGCGGAGCATGTTCTTGAGTTCCAGTTCCTCTATGGCGGCGATGGCTTTGGCATAGATGGCATCCACCTCTTCTTCCGTGACAAGTTCCTCCTTATAAAATTCGAAGGCGGTGTCGAGCTCGTCACAAAGCGTCTTGACTTCGGCATAACCTTTGAGCCATTTCTCAAGGCCCTTGACGAGTTTCATCTGCGCTTCGGCACGTTTCTGGTCGTCCCAAAAGCCGGGAGCCTGGGTGCGGAGCTGTTCCTCTTCGTATTGTATCTTTTTCGAGTCGATGTCAAGGTAGCGGTTGAGCTGTTCGGTGCGGTCCTTGACTTCTTTGAGTTGATCTTGGGTAATCATTCTTCGTACATCTTATCTATTTGTTCCTTGTAGAGTTCGTTGAGGACGGGGCGTTTGACTTTGAGGGTGTTGGTGAGTTCGCCGCGTTCCATGCTGAAGGGTTCGGGTAGGAGGGTGATGCGTTTCACCTGTTCGTAGGAAGCGAGGTCCTGTTGGATGGTTTCAATACGGTCCATGACAAACTGCACTATCTGTTCGTTGGCACAGAGATCGGCACGCGAGCTGTAGGCGATGCCGCGTTTCTTGGCGATGTCTTCAAGAAGTTTGTACTCAGGGATGACGAGAGCCGATACGAATTTGTGTTGGTCTGCAATGATAACAATCTGGTCGATGTAGCGATCGACGCAGAACTTCGACTCGAGCATCTGCGGGGCGATGTACTTACCGTTGCTTGTCTTAAAGAGGTCCTTGATGCGTTCAGTCATGAAAAGCTCGCCGTTTTGTATATAGCCGGCGTCGCCCGTATGGAACCATCCTTCGTCATCGATTGCCATCGCTGTGATTTCTGCTTTGCGGTAGTATCCTTTGGTGATAGTGTCACCTTTAAGCAGGATTTCATCGTTCTCGCCAAACTTGACTTGTACACCATCGAGTGGTCGTCCGATGGAGCCGAGTGAAATGGGTTTGTTCCAACGATCGCAAGAAACGGTGGCTGTGCTCTCGGTGAGTCCGTAGCCGGTAATCATCAGGATACCTGCCGAACGAACAAATTCTTCGATAACAGGAGGAATGGCTGCTCCGGCAGTGGGGAAGAAGTTGCCTCTCTCCAGTCCCAGCGTCTTGAGTAGTAGGGCAATGACGGTCTTCTCGTAGAAGAGGTAGCGCATCTTGAGCGCCAAGGGCGGCGTGAGGCCTCGCATCTTGTAATCCACATTGTATTCTTTGCCGATGCGGAGCGCATCTTCGAGCATTCGCCGCTGGATGGGGCTGGAGGTGTTCATCTTCTCCTGCACGCCGCTATAGACCTTCTCCCAAAAGCGAGGTACTGCGCACATACAAGTAGGATGAACTTCTTGGAGGCTCTGCAGGATGTCCTGCGGACGGCGGTTGACGGCCAACGTACAGCCTGTCTTGATGCATAAGTACGACCAGCCGCGCTCGAAGACATGGGTGAAGGGTAGGAAATTCATGATGAGATCCTTGTCCGAGAGCGGCAAAGCCCCCACATGTCCCCGGAAGGCGGCATTGTACATCTTGTGCGTCAGCATCACTCCTTTGCTGATGCCCGTCGTGCCACTCGTGTAGAGGATGTTTGCCAGGTCGTCCTCCTCGGACTCGGCAGTAAGCTGGGCAATCTCATCGGTGTGGTCCTTCCCGTCGGAGAGGGCGAGGAACTCGTCGAAGTAGAGGCTCACATTGTCCTGAGGGTCTTTCTGGACAGTGCGGTCGAAGATGATGAGCTTCCGCATAGAGTGCTCGATCTTGAGAATGCGATAGGCCGTGTCGTATTGGTACTGTTCGCCGACGAAAATGTAGCGAATCTTGGCATCGCTGACCATGTACTTTACCTGCATCTCGCTGGCAGTGGCATAGAAGGGAATGGTGACAGCCCGAATGCCGTAGGCTCCGAAGTCCACATACATGCACTCCGGCATGTTCTGTGAGAAGACGGCAATGTTTTCTTGCACGCCGATGCCCAGTTCCAGCATGGATGCCGAGACGCGACTAACCGTCCGGGCATAGCTGTTCCACGATATTTCCTTCCATGTCTGCTGTTCGTCGTCGCGATAAAGCATCGCGGCCCGGTTGCCGTATTTTTCGGCCTGACTCTGTATGAGAGAGGGTAGGGGACTGGGGTTCTGCATGCGTTAGGATTAGAGATTAAGGATTAAAGATTAGCGTTTGATAGCACAAAGGTAGGATTTTTAATTCATAATTCATAATTCATATTTTTATGTTTTCGAGTAAAGATATTTGTTTTTTTTGTAACTTTGCCCCCAAAAGGGAGAGAGAATGGACATCGAAATGTTGACAGCAAAGGCTGTGGATTTACTTTGCAGACTTATCGAAGTGCCTCGCATCAGCAGGGAGGAAACGGCGGCTGCCGACTTGCTGCAGGACTATATGAGTTGTGAGCTTGGACTTGAGGTGAAGCGCGACGGGAACAACCTGTGGTCGGTCAGCCCATGCTTCGATGCCGCGAAACAGACTTTGCTCCTGAACGCGCATATCGATACCGTCAAGCCTGTGGCGGGATGGCAGCGCAATCCTTTCACTCCGACGCGGGAAGGTGACCGCATCTACGGCCTGGGCAGCAACGACGACGGCGCAAGCCTAGTCACTTTGCTCCATGTCTTCGCCGCACTCAAGGACAAACCGACAAATTACAATCTCGTCTTCCTGGCCAGTGCCGAGGAGGAAGTAAGCGGGAAAAGTGGCATAGAAAGTGTTCTGCCCTTGCTGCCAAAGATAGATGTGGCTTTGGTGGGTGAACCGACCGGAATGCAGCCCGCCATCGCCGAAAAGGGACTGATGGTGCTTGATGTCACGGCCAGAGGCAAGAGCGGTCATGCTGCCCGCGACGAGGGCGACAATGCCATCTATCGCGCTATGGACGACATCGCATGGTTCCGCAATTATAAGTGGGAGAAAGAATCTCCTCTGCTTGGTCCGGTGAAGATGACTGTGACTATCATCAATGCCGGAACGCAGCACAATGTCATCCCCGACACCTGCACCTTCACCGTCGATGTGCGCTCCAATGAATGCTACACGAACCAAGAGCTCCTTGACAGAATCAGGGAGCACGTTGGCTCGGAAGTCAAGGCTCGCAGCACCCGTCTCGGCTCTTCAGGCATCGACATCAATCATCCCCTTGTTCAGCGCATCATAGCGATGGGCGGCAAGCCCTTCGGTTCGCCCACCCTCAGCGACCAGGCCCTCATGCCTTTCCCGAGCCTCAAGATGGGTCCCGGCCAGAGCAGCCGCAGCCATACCGCCGACGAATATATCGAACTGGTGGAAATAAGGGAGGCAATAAACAACCTCACCCTAGTCCTCTCCAAAGGCGAGGGGATTTAATTTTCTACCTTTTCTCTCTGAAAAACCTCTGCATCAGCTCGGTGCACTCCTCAGCCATCACGCCACTTGTGACTTCAGTGCGCGGATGTAAAGCTTTCGGAGCAAAACGACTATAGCCACGCTTTTCGTCGGAAGCTCCATAGACAATCCGGCTTATCTGCGACCACCCCAAGGCTCCCGCACACATCACACAAGGCTCCACCGTAACATAAAGTGTACAATCGGTCAGGTACTTCCCGCCAAGGTGTTCTGCTGCAGCCGTTATGGCTTGCATTTCTGCATGGGCGGTAACATCGTGGAGTAATTCTGTAAGGTTATGACTTTTAGCGATGATGCGATCTTTGCACACAACAACTGCCCCGATAGGAATCTCTCCTTGCTTATAGGCTTCATTTGCCTCCGCTAAAGCCTGTTTCATGTAGAAATTGTCAATTTCATTTACCATTTAGCCATTTACGATTTACCATTTAATACTTTGCAGTGTCTTTTTTCCCTTTTTCTGCTGCAAAGTTAGGGATTTTTTTGTAACTTTGCGAAGAGAAATGCCATTAAATAAGGTAAATGATTAAATGGTAAATGAAAGATGAACAATAAGGAATACCTTGTTATTAGTCGCAGTAACGGTACAACGAAGACAGGTTCGCCCTATGCATCGCTTAAGGTGGCCTCGCTCACGGAAACCATCAACGTAGCTGTTTGGGATATGCCCCCTACGGCAGAGCCACAGGTGGGTGGACTTGTTGTTTTTTACAACATCAAGGACAATGATGGTAAGAAATCGTGCGATTTCCGCGACCTCAAGGCCTGCGGTGAACCTTTGCTTGACCACCCCCTCTATAACCTGTTGCCTCGTCCTATCCGCCGCGATGTGTGGGACAACACCATCCAGAAACTGGTAGGTTTCTGCAGTGATAGGGCGTTGATAGATATCATAGAGGAGTTTGCCGGTCGCTTCTTCGAGCCATTCAGCCTCTATCCAGCAGCCACCAGTATGCATCATGCCTATCCTGGAGGTTTGCTCAACCATACCCACCAGATGCTTCGCATGCTCGAAGGACTCTATCCTTGTTTGCCATACAGCATCAAGGTTGAACATTGTATTTTGGCTATTCTTTTCCACGACTGTGGCAAGATGAGCGAATACAGCAAACAGGGCGAGCCTCAGCCTGATATGTATCTGCTTGGGCACATCTACATCGGAGCACATTGGTTGCAGAACATCCTTGATGGCAAAGGCTTTGACAAGGAAGAGACGAAGCGCATCGTTCACTGTGTTCTGGCGCATCATGGAAATCGAGAGTTCGGAAGCCCCGTTGTCCCTTGCACTCAAGAAGCCATCGTTGTAAACCATATTGATAATCTCAGTGCCAAGACCGATACTTGGGAAGGGACAGGAGATATGGAATATATGAATGCGCTGGGGACGAAAAAAGTGGCACCTCTTTTAGTGAAGAGTGAAGAATAAAGAGTAAAGAATTTGCTGCTGCTCTCAATTGTGAATCATGAATTATAGTCAGGAAGAGTTAGCCCGCCTTCAAGAAGCGCTTTATGAGACGCTTGCCGAGGTGAAGCGTATCTGCGACAAACACGGTATCCGTTATTTCGTGACGGGTGGTACGGCTATTGGCGCCTATTTCTGGCAAAAGATTCTGCCGTGGGACGATGATGTCGATGTGGGCATGATGCGACCTGACTACGAGCGCTTCGCTGAAGTGTCACAAGAGGAGATGGGCAATCGATTCTTCCTTCAGACACCAGAGACGGAGCCTCATACGCCTTTCTTTTTCATGAAAGTACGTATGAATGGTTCTCGTTTCTCGGAATCCACCTTTCGCCATATCAAGATGCATCAAGGCATATATGTTGATATCTTTCCTTTCGACAAGATTCCGAGGCAAAAGTGGCTCGAACGGTTGCAGCAGCACCTGTTTTACTTTCTCAACGGTCTTTTCATTGCTAAGGAGATATGGCAGTGGAAGCATTGCGGCAAATGTGACATTCCCGAGCCCAGAAAGAGAGGCTGGCTGCCGTGCTTTTTTACTCGCATACTAATCACGTTGTTTAGCAAACACACTATATATAATATAATGTATAAGGTGCAGACTGCCTTCAACGGGGGTAAGGGACAGGTGAAGAATATCATCACCCGAAGCGAACGAGTGCCTGTCGAAGACATTGAGGAGGTCCAAACCGTCACGCTTGGTCCTTTGCAAGTCAGCGCTCCGAGAGATCTCTTGCTCTACCTAAACAATCATTACGGCTCCGTTCGCAAGGACATTCCCGACGAAATGAAGGTCAGTCATCGACCCGAAGAACTTGTCTTCCCGGAAAAGATATGAAACAGAGAAATCACGCCTTCGATATTTTGTGCGGCATCTGCATTATTCGGATGGTGACGCTGCACATCATGGCCTTCTGTGGACAGGACAAGCAAGACTGGTGGCTCGAAGTGATGCAGTGGAGTTTCTTCTTCATGAGCTTCTTCTTTTTCAAGGCTGGCTATTTCAATAAGGGTACTTCAGCAGGTTCAGATCTTGATTATCTGCGAGACAGAAGCAAACGATTGTTGGTACCTTATCTGATGAGTGGCATCATCGGGGCCATCGTCTATTTCAGTTTCTATTATCCCTTGACAGACCGCTATCATAAGTTCGTCGAGCCGTTGGAATGGAGCCATGTTTGGATGAAGAGCGGATTCTACGGAAACTCGCCAATCTGGTTTCTCTTCTCGTTCTTCACCGTTTATATGATGGTGCGCTATATTGACAAAGTGCGGCATCTCTATTGGCTGACGATTCTTTTTCCCGCTATCAGCTATTTGGCTTTCCGAACAGGAAACAATGTACCGATGAGTCTCGGCAATGTTTTTATCGCCTGTTATTTTTTCTACTTAGGCAGGTTGTGGCGATGGGTGATGCAGCGTTTCAGCAGTCAACAGGTCATGATTGCCTCATGGTTGATGGTGGTTGCCTTTGTTGTTTTGGGGATAATTACTCCAGGTACCTACAATATGAGTCAGAATCAGTTTACTGGTAATCCTGTGGTGGCGGTTGTGAATGCTACCTTGATATTATGTGGCTTGGCTGGAGTTCTACTGACTTTGCAAGTACCTCGTATACCCTTACTTTGCTTCATTGGAGAGCACAGTATGGTCTTCTTCATCTCGCACTATCCGATGCTCTATTTCTACAAATTCACACACCTTTCTTTTGGCAGGAGCATTTATGGACGAGTCGATGATGTGCTCATCCTGTTGCCCGTCATCTTTTGTCTCTGTGCTTGGCTTGTGCCTTATATAGAACGTGTTCCTTGGCTTAGCGGACGCTGGCCAGACCAGAAGTGTGCATCTGTAACAGACGTTTCACACCAAGGCTGATAGATTTCAACCCGAAGTCCTCCGGCCTCACTTCCTGCCAGGGAAGCCAAAGCACCTCGGCTGCATCGTCCATAGCCTTTGCCCCTTTTGTGTCTGCCACTCTGCAAAGAAAAAACAGGTCGAGCGTCGGGATGTCTAATCCGCTGTACTTATACATATTGGGGAGCGAGAAGAGGTAGTTGGTTTCGGTGACGATGAGGCCAGTTTCTTCCATCACCTCCCGGCGAACGCCTTCCTCAGCTGTCTCATAGCAGTCGCAAAAGCCGCCAGGCAGGTCGAGTGTCCCTTTTGCAGGTTCTTTGCTTCGACGAACAGTCAGCAAACGATCCAGTTCATTAACAATAACAGCAACGGTCGAAGAACTTGGATTCATGAAGAAAACAAAGCCGCAATTCTCGCAGCGTTTGCTTTTCTCGGTATCCTCGTGGAAGCCCTTAGCTCCGCATCTCGGGCAAAAGTCGAAGTGCTGAAGCAGGTGTTTTTGTTCGCAGTGCATCATGTTTTTTGACAATTATGATTTGCAAATGTAGAGAAAAGTGCGATATAAAGCAAGTTTTCGTTGTCTATTCCGCCAAAAATTGCTAATTTTGTACAATGAACGGACAAAAAAATATGTGAACTATGATAACTACATTCATTGATTGGTATCAGGCGCTGCCTCCTTACATGCGCGCCTATTGGACGATAGCTATTGCTGTCTCCGTCGTTTTTGCCATACAGGTGGCTCTTACTTTGATTGGACTTGGTGATACGGATGCTGATGCCGATATTTCGGATATGGGCGACGGCAATGGCGAAACGATGGACACCGGAGGAGCCATACAGCTCTTTACCATCCGCAACACCGTTAATTTTTTGTTAGGTGTAGGTTGGGGTGGAGTTTGTTTGAGCAGTGTTATCCAAAACCGTTTCCTGCTGGCTTTAGCGGCTATTGTCTGCGGCTGTATCATGGTGGGAGCATTTATAATAATGTATAAGCAGTTGATGAAACTAGAGGGCAATGGTTCCTATCGTATCGAAGAGAGCGTGGGTCAAGTTTGTGAAGTCTATATACGTATTCCTGCCAATCGAAGCGGAAGCGGCAAGGTGCAGATAAGTTTTCATGGCTCGGTTCAGGAACTGCCGGCTCAGACAGAAGGCGAAGCCATCAGTAGCGGTACGAAGGTTCGCGTAAAAGAAGTCATCAACAAGACAGTGCTGATAGTGGAGCGGCTCTAAGTTCCCTTAAAATAAATCGTTATAACGTCATAAAGAAATTTCGTGATAACGCAAAAACATTAAAAATCATAAAACGTAAATCCTTAAATAGTAAATGTAATTATGGATCCTTTCTTTCTTATTGTGATTGGAGTTGTCGTACTCGTCTTCCTCTTCATGGCCATTATCAACCGCTATCGTCGCTGTCCGAGTGACAAGATACTGGTTATCTATGGCAATCGTGGTAACAGCAAGAGTGCTAAGTGCGTTCATGGCGGTGGTGCTTTCGTGTGGCCCATCATCGAAGACTATGCTTATTTGTCTCTTACTCCTATTGGAATCGATGCCAACCTGACCAATGCCCTTTCCAAGCAGAACATTCGTGTCGATGTGCCTTGCCGCTTTACTGTTGGTATTAGTACTGAGCCCGAGAGTATGCTGGCAGCTGCCGAGCGTTTGCTTGGCCAGACACCTCAGCAGATTCAGGAGTTAGCCCGAGACATCCTCTTCGGTCAGCTTCGTCTGGTAATTGCTACAATGAGCATCGAGGAGTTGAACTCTGACCGTGACAAGTTCCTCGAGGCTATCACAGCCAATGTCGAGGTCGAACTGAAAAAGATTGGTTTGCGTCTCATCAATGTAAACGTGACCGACATCAAGGATGAGAGCGGCTATATCGAAGCTCTCGGTCAGGAAGCAGCAGCAAAGGCCATCAATGAAGCCAAGGTTCGCGTTGCCGAGCAGGAGCGAAATGGTGAGATTGGTAAGGCAGAAGCTGTTCGCGAGACCCGTATCCGTACTGCCGAAGCCAATGCCGAAGCTGTGAAAGGTGAGAACGAAGCCAAGATTGCGATTGCGAATTCTGATGCGGTTCGTCGCGAAAGAGAGGCAGAAGCTCAACGAAAGGCTGTGGCTGCCGAAAAGGTCGCAAGTGCTCAAGCTCTAGAGGAAGCTTATGCTGCCGAGCAAAAAGCTGAGAATGCTCGTGCCGACCGCGAACGTGCTAGCCAACAGGCCAATGTCATCGTGGCTCAGGAAATCGAGAAAAAGCGACTCGTTATTGCTGCCGAGGCAGAAGCCGAACAGAAGCGTGTCAACGCCAAGGGTGAGGCAGATGCTATCTTTGCCAAGATGGAAGCCGAGGCTAAGGGCCTTTTCCAGATTCTAACCAAGCAGGCCGAAGGTTACGACAAGATGATTCAAGCTGCAGGAGGCGATGCTACGAAAGCATATACGCTACTCCTGTTGGAGAAACTTCCAGAGCTCGTCAAGACGCAAGTCGAAGCTATCAAGGGCATCAATATCGACAAGGTAACCGTTTGGGACAATGGCGGCGGATCTGGCGACGGCAAGACAAGCACGGCTAATTTCCTTGCTGGTCTGATGAAGAGCGTACCCCCTTTGGCTGAACTCTTCGACCAGGCTGGTATGGCTCTGCCCGAGTATCTGGCAAAGAAGAAAGAAGAGGCGTCAGAGGAAAATAGCGAAAGCGCTGAATAAAGCGTTAAGTGCTGAAACAAGGACTATTGCGCCTCATCATTTTCAGGTATTTTTACCATGATGGGGCGCAAAAGTCGCTTGTAATATGCCGGTTTTTATGTAACTTTGCGCAACGAAAAGTTCAAATGACAGAAACGATTACATTAAGAGAACTCAACAAGGGCCAAACTGCCACCATTCTTTGTGTTGGCGGCGATGGAGCACTTAGACAGCATTTCCTGGATATGGGTGTGATACCTGGTGTTCAGGTGACACTGCAGAAGTTTGCTCCGTTAGGTGATCCTATGGAGTTGCGCATACACGGTTACGAACTGACTTTGCGCCTTGCAGATGCCGAAAAAATAGAAGTGGCCCCCCTTCAGCTCCCCCCAAGGGGGGAGTGTGTTGAAACAGGAGAAGAACTTTCCCTCTTTGGAGGGAGCTGGAAGGGGACTGGGACGGAGTCTCATCCGGGTTTCGGTGAGGAAGGCCGTTATCATGAAGAGGACGCATTTCACCCCATTTCATCGGCAAAAAAAGGCCCTCTTACCTTTGCTTTGGTCGGAAACCAGAATTGTGGCAAGACAACACTCTTCAATCAGTTGACTGGCAGCAAACAGCATGTCGGAAATTTCCCAGGTGTGACAATTGACCGCAAAGACGGCATCATCAAGGGCCATCCCGATGCAACCGTCACCGACCTGCCGGGCATCTACAGTCTGAGTCCTTATACCAGCGAAGAGGTCATCAGCCGCAGTTTCATTCTGGAGAGTCATCCCAGCGGCATCATTAATATCGTCGATGCCACCAACATTGAACGTAACCTCTATCTGACCATGCAATTGATGGAACTCGGAATCCCTATGGTACTGGCCCTCAACATGATGGATGAAGTGAAGAGCAATGGTGGGACGGTACGCATCAACCGTATGGAACGTATGCTCGGTATACCCGTCATCCCTATTAGTGCAATGAAGAACGAAGGTGTGGATGAGGTTGTGAGTCATGCTATTCATGTGGCGCGATACGAGGAAGGTCCAGCCCGACAGGACTTCTGTAGCCCTACAGAACACGGTGGTGCTGTGCATCGTTGTCTGCATGCCATCATGCATTTCATCGAGGATCATGCCCAGACAGCAGGAATCCCTGTGCGCTTTGCAGCGAGCAAGCTGATCGAGGGCGATATCCTTGTGGCAGAGGCTCTTAATCTGACGCAGAACGAACGGGAGACTATCGAGCATATCATCTGCCAGATGGAAGAAGAGCGCGGACTGGACCGTTGTGCAGCCCTTGCCGATATGCGTTTTCGCTTCATTCTACAAGTGAGCAGCCAAACGGTTGTTCGTCCAGAAGAGAGTCACGAGCAAAAGCGAAGCATCCGCATAGACAAAATCTTGACGGGTCGCTACACAGCCATTCCTTCCTTCCTTCTCATTATGGCTGCTGTCTTCTACCTCACTTTCAATACAATAGGAGCTTGGCTTCAAGAACTCTTCCAAGAGGGAATCGACCGCTTTACAGCTTTCTCCGACGAGCTGCTGACGCAGTGGAACATCGCACCGCCCATCCATTCGCTCATCATAGACGGTATATATTCCGGCGTTGGAACTGTACTTGTCTTTTTGCCGCTCATCGTGTGTTTGTTCTTTTTCCTCAGTATGCTCGAGGACACAGGCTATATGGCCCGAATTGCCTTCGTGATGGACAGGTTGCTGAGAGGTTTGGGCCTTTCTGGTCGTAGCATTGTTCCCCTGCTCATTGGCTTCGGTTGCTCTGTTCCGAGTATTATGTCAAGCCGCACTTTGCCCAGTGAACGTGACCGTCGACTCACCATCCTGCTCACTCCCTTCATGTCTTGCACCGCCAAGATACCCATCTATGCCTTCTTCTCTGCGGCGTTCTTCCCCAGACACGCTGCTTTGGTGATGATGTCGCTCTATGTGATTGGCATCCTGACTGGCATTGTTGTAGCACTTGTCTTGAAGCGGACACTATTTCGGGGCGAGGCTGTACCCTTCGTGATGGAGCTGCCAAACTACCGTATGCCTGTAGCCATGAATGTCTGGCACCTGTTGTGGGACAAGGCTCGGGATTTCCTCAATCGCGCCTTCACGGTCATCTTCTTGGCGAGCATCGTCATTTGGTTGTTGAAGACTTTTGATTTCCATTTGCAAATGGTATCTCCGGTTGAGGCTTCACGGAGCATGCTTGCACAGCTTTCGAGTTTTGTGGCCCCCATCTTCGAGCCTTTGGGCTGTGGTGACTGGCGTGTCGTGACCTCTTTAGTGAGCGGCCTGTTGGCCAAGGAAGTTGTGGTGAGCACCCTCAGTACGCTCTTTGCCGGAGTGGCGATTACGGAAATCTTCACGCCTGGCGTAGCATATACCCTGCTCGTCTTCTGCCTGCTCTACACGCCCTGTATGGCGACGATGGCAACTGTCCGCCGTGAACTCGGCACCCGTTGGATGCTGTTCATTATGGTCGGTCAGTGCTGCATCGCTTGGGTCGCAGCATTCATCGTCCATCTCATTATTAGTTAAGAATTAAGAAAGTTACCTATGAACACTCAAAGTATCATTCTTTTGGCCGTTGTATTGGCTGTTGCAGTTGTCGTGCTGTACCGCTATCTGCGTAGTGATAACAAATGTGGTTGCTGTGACGGCTGTAACAACAAAGATTGCGGGGCTTTGCACCTTGTCCTTTTTTTGCTGTTGCCGATAGGTGTACAGGCTACTGTGCCCGTTGTGGACGGTTATACTGGGGCTTACACTCAGCCACTCAGTGGCCGTCAAGTCTTGGCCTACAGCAACGACAGTACGCGCGACGTCTATCGCATCCCGGCTATTGCCAAGAACCGTAAGGGCGAACTAGTGGCCGTCTATGACTTCCGCGTCTGTGGTTCGGATATTGGTTTTGGCGAGGTTGATCAGGTGATGCGCATTTCGAAAAACAACGGCAAGAGGTGGTCGAAGGAAGTGAAAATTACCGATGGAATAGGCGGAAATGAGAATATCTTCGGCGTTGGTTTTGGTGATCCGGCTATCTGTTTGGACCGTGAGAGCGGACATGGAGTTCTCATTACTGTCAGTGGGAAATGTATTTATTCCTATGCCACAGCCACCAACAGACCATATATCGCGGTGCAGTCAACCTGCGATGGCGGACATACTTGGAGTCAGCCGGAAGACATCACCTCGCAGTTCTGGGGCAATAGACATTCTATCTTTCAGCAGAGTGATACCGACGATGGAACGGGGATCTTTGCTTGGGCAGGTTTCTTTGGCAGCGGCAAAATCTTGCAGAGCCGCCAGATTAAGGTCGGGAAGTTCTATCGCCTCTATGCTGCTCTGTTGGTGCGCGGCACAGGTCTGAAGGGTGCTTACGTCGTCTATAGCGACGATATGGGAAGGAATTGGCAACTTCTTGGCGGCGACCCTGCTTTCCAGGCTGCTCCCGACAGCGACGAACCCAAGATGGAAGAACTTCCCAACGGACAGATTGTGCTGAGCGGCAGAAAGTGGTATGGCCGCACCTTCAATATTTGGACCTATGCCCAGGGAAGCACTTCGGAGGGTACTTGGGACAAGCCCGTCAACAGCCACGATGCGCCTGGTGGCATCAAAGTGGGGGCAAATAGCTGCAACGGCGAGATACTCTTTGTTCGCGGGAAGTTGGCTCAGACAGGAAAGCCCTGCAATGTCGTTTTGCAAAGCCTGCCGAAGGCCGACAAGCGTGCTGATGTAACCATTTATTATAAGGTGTTGGAGGAAGACAAGAGCTACAGCACCGCCGGCTTTTCTGCGGATTGGATTGAAGGTCTGCAGGTCAGCCAAACCCGTTCTGCCTACTCAACCATGTGTCAGCAGAAAGACGGTCGCATCGCTTTCTTCTATGAAGAGGAACCCTACATCTACAATATGGTCTATGTGCCTCTCACCCTCAGCCAAATCACCAAAGGTGTAGTTTTATAAGGTTTTTTGTAATAATTTTCGCTCTTCTTCACTTACGCTCATGTGTGGTTGAGCATAAGGTTTATTACAGTGAAGATTTTATTGTTCGCAGAAAATTTGCGCAGATGGATAATAATGCTTACCTTTGTGTTGAATTTGCAGAAATAAAACAACTTTATAATACAAACTCAGCTTTTTTATATGGAAAACCAGGAATTTAATTATCAGGAATTCTCTACCGAGCAGCAAAGTGTGGTATCTGAGGCGTTTCCCATACTCATGCGTAAAGTGTATATATGGATGACTCTTGCTCTGCTCATTACGGGCATGACGTCCTTTTATGTGGCTACGAATCAGGCTCTTCTGACGGCTATCTTAACAAACAGGGTTTTGTTTTTTGGGCTGATTATTGCCGAACTAGCATTGGTTGTGGGAGTAAGCGCTGCCATTAACCGTCTCTCTCTGTTGGTCGCAACAATCCTTTTCATTCTCTACTCTGTCATCAACGGTGCTACGATGTCAGTCATTTTCCTCATTTATGAAGTTTCTTCCATCGCTACGGTGTTCTTTATTACAGCAGGAACATTCGGCACTATGGCTGTGATAGGCTATACCACTAAAAAAGACCTCTCTTCGATGGGAAGAATCATGTTCATGGGTCTTATCGGGTTGGTGATTGCTACTATAGTCAATATATTCCTCAAAAGTCCCGCGATGACAATGATTCTGAGCTACATCGGCGTGATAGTCTTTGTGGGACTTACTGCTTGGGATTCGCAGAAGATAAAGCAAATGCTGATACAGGCTCCCGATGCTGGCGAAGCGGCCCAGAAGATGGCTCTTCTGGGAGCTCTAACGCTCTATTTGGATTTCATCAACCTATTCCTCTATTTGCTTCGTATTTTTGGAAGAAGGAGATAGTAATATGCAAACATTCAATGCCGTCATCAATCCAGAACTCCGGGAGTATGTGGAGCAGAACATCATACCCAGATATGATAGTTTCGACAAAGCTCATCAACGCGACCATGTGATAATAGTGATTCGGCAAAGCATGGAGTTGGCAGAGAAGTTGAACGTAGATGCAGATATGGCGTATGTCGTTGCTGCCTACCACGATACCGGGTTATGCGAAGGCCGCGAACATCATCATGAAGTTTCTGCCAGGATTATTCATGATGACAAAAATCTGCGCCGATGGTTCACAGAGGAACAGATAGACATCATGGCCGATGCTGCCGAGGATCATCGTGCATCTTCTGACCACGAACCGCGTACCGTCTATGGCCGGATTGTTGCAGAAGCAGACCGTTTCATAGATGCGGACACCATCATACGCAGAACTATTCAGTATGGCATTGATCACTATCCCGATTTAGGCCGTGAGGAGCATTACCGTCGTATGAAGTTGCATCTTCATGAGAAATACGGTCGTAATGGTTATTTGCATCTGTGGTTTGATGCCTCTCCTAATGCACGGCGTCTGAGGCAGTTGCAAGATATTATTGATGATGAAGCAGAGCTGCGACAGCTCTTCAATCAGTATTATAAACGAGAACTAGAAATATGAGAAAGCGTAATATTGGCAGATTGCTTTTGATGACTACCTTTTGTGTCATTCTTCCATTGCAAAGCCTGTATGCAGAGAAGGTAGATGGGAAGTTGACAGGGACTGTGATGGGGTCGAACGCAAACGAGCGCTCCTGGATTGGTTTGGATTTGGGTATGCCTCATGTCATAACCCTTGTGGGATGGAAACCACGCTTCGATGGCTCGGATGTGGTTTTAGGGCTTTTCGAGGGTTCCAACCGCGAGGACTTCATGGATGCGATTCCCCTCTTTATGATTACCGATGGAGGGAATGCTGGCGTGTTCTCGTACACCGGTGTATTTGTTTCGCGCGGTTTCCGCTATGTTCGTTGGTGTGCCCCAGCCGACTGCCAATCCAATGTCGCAGAGGTGGAGTTTTACGGTCATGAGAGCGTGGGTGATGACAGCCATTTCTACCAGCTGACGAACCTTCCCACTCTCTCCTACCATACCTATAGCGGAAAAGAGCCCTATGACAAAGTCCATGAACTGGAGTCCGAGATGTGTATCATCTATGACGATGGAACCCGCCTGCAGGAATATCCGATTCTGGTTCGTGAGCGTGGCAACGGCTCCCGTTACGAACTCTTCAAGAAGCGTCCCTACCGTGTGAAGTTCAACGACGGGAAGTCCCACCACATGCTCAAGGGGTCTCCGCTGGAAAGTCCTGCTAAAGCTAAGAAGTGGACGCTGATTCCCAACTGGCGTGATAAGAGCCTGATGCGCAACAACATCGCCTTCGAGATGAGCCGACGGCTTGGACTCAGCTATACTCCTTGGATTCAGAACGTTGACGTCATTGTGAACGGAGAGTACAAAGGCAATTACCAGCTTTGCGACCAGGTTACGGTTGACCCCAATCGTGTGGATATCACCAACAT
The DNA here is from genome assembly GCA_017552435.1 of Bacteroidaceae bacterium. Taxonomy (GTDB): domain Bacteria; phylum Bacteroidota; class Bacteroidia; order Bacteroidales; family Bacteroidaceae; genus Physcousia. Next base: position 36,440 of record JAFZPZ010000096.1, on the reverse strand, counting down.
GGAGTCCTGGGATGTTGACGATACCAGCATTACCGGTGGATACCTGTTGGAGATAACCAGTCCCGGAGAGGCCTATCATTTCTACAGCAATCAGGGGGGTATTCCCGTTGATATCAAGTCCCCTGACTCGGATGATATCGTCAGCGAGCAGTTCTCCTACATCCGTGATGCATTCAATGAGATGGAGTCCAAACTCTGGGCATCCAATTACCAGCATCCCGAAAAGGGGTATCGCAGCAAGCTCGACCTAGGGAGTTTCCTACGATATTTCCTGGTTGGAGAATTCGCGGGAAACACAGATGCTATGTGGAGTCTCTATCTTTATAAGGAACGTAGCGATGACCTTTTCCACTTCGGCCCTGTTTGGGACTTCGACCTCTCTATGGACAACGATCAGCGCGTGTATCCAGCCAACGGGAAGTCCAACTGGCTCTTCAACTACGGCTCGGCAGTTACAGGTATACGGGACTTTGTGAACCGCATTCTCTCCGACCCATACGCCACCGAAACCCTTGGCTCCATCTGGAAAAACATGCGCGATAGCGGAGCATTCGGCCAGGACAGCCTTCGGGCATACGTGGACAGCTTGGGCACTGTAATGGACAAATCCCAGAAGTTGAATTTCACGCGTTGGGACAACCTGGACCAACTGCTCACTCTGCAACAGTTTGCCCCGGGTACCTATCAGGGCGAACTCGACATCATCAAGAACTACCTGAATGAGCGCATCCGCTGGATAGACAAGAAATTGGGGTATAAGGACTATGACGACGATGATATCCCGACGGATACACTGCTCATCATCAGCTCGCCTGAGGACTTCCTTGCCTTCCAGAAGGCGGTGAACTACTACGGCCTTACGGGCCTGAACGGACGCATAGAAGCCGATTTGGACCTCACCTCTGTCAGCTCCAAGATGGAACCCATCGGCACAACAGGCAACCCGTACGTCGGGCGCTTCGATGGTCAAGGCCACACCCTTTCTGGCTTGACGATGAAATCAAGCAGCAACTATGTTGGACTCTTCGGCGTAGTTGGCGGTGGTGCCATCATCAAGAATTTCGTGCTCGACGAGACCTGCTCCATCCGGGGTAATGCCTTCGTCGGCATCATCGGTGGCTCGAATGGCAGCGGCACCGTCACGATGGAGTGTCTGGGCAACGAAGGCTCCGTTACGGCCATCAATCAGAATGCTGGTGGCATTTTCGGCTGTAACATGAGCGGAGCCGCTACGCCCATCTTCCTCAATTGCTATGTGACAGGACCGGTGAAGGGAGGCCGTGAAAGCGGACAGATTACCGGCTACGCAGCGGGCGGATATGCCTACAACTGCTATGCGAGTGGCACCATCGAGGGCTACTACTATAAGGATATGAGCGACACCATGCTTCGCGGACGTCCACAATCCTCCAACTGCTATTCCACCTATCCCGACAAGAAAGCCATACTTGTCGAGGAGTCACAGGTTACCAGCGGAGAACTCTGCTATATGCTCAATGAGGGGGATGATCAAGGTAAGCCCGTCTGGTTCCAGACATTAGGGCAGGATGATTATCCAGTGCTGAATGCTACTCATTTCGAAATCTTGCTTGCTGATGATGGGACCTATTACAACGAAGATCCAGACATCCTCACTGCACCTTTCTGGGCAAAGGAATATGTGTCCTATTCCATTATGGGTATCCCCACAGCGGGGAAAGAGAAAGGCATTCGTATCATCCGTACACGTGATGACAGGACTTACAAAGTGCTGAAAAAGTAAGAAATTAAGAAAATAGGAGTCATGAAACGATTATTATTATTGGCTGCCATTATGGGGATGGCGCTGAATACCAATGCGGAAAGTGTGGTTACACCTACTTTCACTGAGTGGCACGATATGGAAGTGAATAACGTGAACCGCTTGCCAGTTCATACTACGTTCTTCGCTTATGAGAATGAGCAGGTGGCCTTGAAGGGCGACATGACAAAGTCGAAACGTTTCCTGTCCCTGCATGGGAACTGGAAATTCAACTGGGTGGAGAATGCCGACCAGCGCCCCACCGATTTCTTCAAGACCGACCTTGATGACTCTGCCTGGGGAACGATGCCCGTGCCCGGTATGTGGGAACTGAACGGTTACGGCGATGCCGAATACGTAAACTCTGGCTTTGCCTGGCGCGGACACTTCGACCAGAAGCCGCCTCAGGTTCCAACTAAGGACAACCACGTAGGTTCTTACCGTCGTTCTTTCCGCATCCCAGCCGACTGGAACGGCAAGCAGGTGGTGGCTCGATTCGGTTCCGTTACCTCTTGTATCTACCTCTATGTCAACGGCCAGTTCGTTGGCTATTCCGAGGACTCGAAGGTGGCAACAGAGTTCGATATTACGCCATTCGTGAAGGCTGGCGAGGAGAACCTCATCGCCTTCCAGGTATTCCGCTGGTGCGACGGCTCTTGGTGCGAGGATCAGGACTTCTGGCGTCTCTCGGGTGTGGCTCGCGACAGCTATCTCTTTGCACGCGACAAAGACATACATATGGACGACCTGCGCATCAATGCATCACTGGATGACAACTACGATAAGGGAATACTGGATGTTCAGGCCACGATGCCAAGCCTGAAGTACATCGTCTACGAATTGTTAGACGCAGAGGGTAACAAGCTCATCACAGTACCCACAGGATGCGGACACGCAAGTTTCAATGGTTGTGACATTAAACATTGGACGGCAGAAACACCTTATTTATATACACTCGTTACCAAGGTCTATACAAAAAAGGACGCAGAAGAATTGCTTGGCAAAAAGGAGGTTAAAAAATTAAGGAATAAATATGAAAAGACTGGAGTCGCTGATAAAGCCGTTATCGACTTAATCAATAGCAATCTGGCCAAATTGGAACCCGTTGAAGTCATCACACAAAAGGTAGGTTTCCGCAGGATTGAAATCAAGAACGCCCAGCTGTTGGTAAACGGCAAGCCCATCCTCATCAAGGGTGCTGACCGCCACGAACTGGACCCCGATGGCGGATATGTAGTGAGCCGTGAGCGTATGATTCAGGATATTCAGATTATGAAGCGCCTGAACATCAATGCCGTCCGTACCTGCCACTATCCCGACGACCCCGTCTGGTACGATCTGTGCGACGAGTATGGTATCTATCTGACTGCCGAGGCCAACCAAGAGAGCCACGGATTCGGCTATGGCAATGATGCAGAGGCCAAGAAGCCGCTCTTTGCCAAGCAGATTCTGGAGCGCAACCAAAACAACGTTCGCTCGCACTTCAATCATCCTGCCATCATCGTATGGTCACTGGGTAACGAGACCGTGAACGGCCCCAACTTCGAGGCTGCCTACGATTGGATAAAGGCTGAGGACAAGAGCCGTCCCTGCCAGTGGGAACAGGCACATCGCGAAGGCCGCAACACCGACATCTTCTGCCCGATGTACTACACCCCATGGAGCTGTGAAAGCTATTGCAAGGACGACAATTTCCAGAAGCCACTCATCCAGTGCGAATACAACCATACGATGGGTAACTCCAGTGGTGGCCTGAAGGAGTATTGGGAGCTTATTCGCAAGTATCCGAAGTATCAGGGCGGTTATATCTGGGACTTTGTGGATCAGGCACTGCATAGATTCCCCCTAAAGGGGGCTAGGGGGTCTCTCGACGAACTGAATTGCATTAGCAATCTCTCGTATCCCGAACTGAACAAGATTGACTATACCTACGGCGGTGACTACAACAACTACGATCCGTCGGACAACAATTTCAACTGCAACGGTATCATCGGTCCCGACCGCCAGTTGAATCCTCATGCTTACGAGGTTGCTTACCAATACCAGAGCATTTGGGCTAAGGCAAAGGGCAATCTGGCAGAGACGAAGACCATCGAAGTATATAACGAGAACTTCTTCCGCGACCTGAGTAACTACCAGCTTGACTGGCAGCTCATGGTTGACGGCAACCTTGCTCAGCAGGGCATGATAGCCGACCTGGATGTGGCACCACAGCAGACAAAGGCCTACGCAATTCCCTTCACAACAGAAAATTTCGATGACGATGCAGCCGAAATGCTGCTCAACATCCGTTTCAGACTGAAGGGTGATGAGCCACTCATGAAGAAAGGTCAGACGGTGGCATACGCACAGTTGCCCGTCCGTAAGTACGGCCACCACTGCTGCGACTTCGAGGAGCAGACCGTACAGACGCCTAAGTCCAAGATGAAGATAACCGATAAGAAGGGGACGCCTGAGATTACCATCCAGAATGCCAACTTCACCATTAGCTTCGACTGTCAGACAGGACTCCTGAAGCAGTACAACGTGCTGGGCAACAACCTCCTTGGAGAGGGTGGAACGCTACGACCCAACTTCTGGCGCGCTGTGACCGACAACGACATGGGTGCAGAGTTGCTTAAGAGCATGAATGCTTGGCGCAATCCCGAGATGAAGCTCACATCGCTTACAACTGAGCAGGACAAGAAGAACAATCAGGCTACCGTGAAGGCCACCTACGATATGCCGGGCGTAAAGGCCCAGCTGATGATGGCTTACGTCATCAAGGAAGGTGGCGCCATCCATGTCTTCGAGAAGATGACCACAACACCCGATGCCAAGGTTAGCGATATGTTCCGCTACGGAGTGGTAATGGATATGCCATACAACTACGATCAGAGCGAGTACTACGGACGCGGTCCCATTGAGAACTATGCTGACCGCAAGGAATGTATGAATGTCGGTTTGCACAAGCAGACTGCCGACGACCAGTTCTTCCCCTACATTCGTCCACAGGAAACCGGTACCAAGACAGACATCCGCTGGTGGCGTCAAAGCAATCAGGCTGGCTTCGGACTCCGCATCCAGGCTTGCGAGCCTTTCACGGCTTCTGCTTTACATTATAATATTATGGATTTGGACGAGGGACAGGAAAAGGCTCAGCGTCACTCTCCGCAGGTACCTAAGTCAAAATACACAGAGTTGTCTTTGGATATGTTGCAGGCAGGTGTTGGCGGCATCAACTCGTGGAATAAAGACGCCCAGGCCTTGCCTCAGTATCGTGTGAAGTACGAGGACCTCACGTTCAAGTTCTGGCTGATACCTGTGGTACAGTAAAAAGAAAATATTTATTTGAATTGTCTTGGGTCGTCAAAAAACAATATTCAAACTTCCTAACGTTTACTACTGAGAATAGATAGAATCCATTAGTTGCTGTGCTATAATAGGACGATAGTGGCTCTCCTCATAATAGTTATGATAATCGGAGGTTATGTCGTTTTTACCAGAGAAATCATAAACGTTTTGTTTACCAAAAATCTCCTGTAGTATCTGTAAGTCGGTAGGATTGAACTTTATTTGGTCAAAAAGCGGGTTGATGACAACTTTATATTGCGTGTGATTCAGATGTAGTATGTGAGCAATATCTGTAAGCATACGTATGTTTTCTTGTAATAGTAGCGGATGCGAAATGCTGTCAGGATACTGTTTGTCAAGAAAGCGAAGCATCCTTTTTTCTGTATAATAGGTGCCGTCAGCAATGGCTTCGTCGAACATCTGATCTACGATTTCATTACTGTTCGGATTATAAACAATAGGCTGTTCGATTAAATATTTCTCCAGCATGTATGGTTTCAGCTTTTTGTGCAATAGAAGATCCAGATATGTGTATGCAAAAAGGGGATGTATGAATGCGATGAAATTTGTTGTATGGAATTTAAGAAAGTTCCGATGCCCGACGATTCGTGGTGGTGTGCAGAATAGGTGTCCTGGTTTGGCTTCTGTCTGGCCGAGGAGAGCAGCATCTACTACGAGCAATGCGTAATCGATACTGTTTCCACATTGATGGATGAACTGAATGTTCTTTCCCATTCCATAAAGTGATTCTCCACTGCCATAATAGTGATAGCATCGTGAATCATCGCCAATGAACTTTTGCCAGTAATCCGTCTGCCAATACTGAGAACGTGAATTGCCGAAGATAAAGGCATTATATTTTTGAACGGGATTTCTGTTGACGAAGTTTTCTGTACAGACAAAATCCATGTTTAAACCGACATGAGCGACATTGTCTTCAAAATAGCGGTCATAGTGCCAGATTGTCTTGAACGGATCTATGGCAAGATAGCATATAAAGGCAACGACCATAGGCAAGGCCAGGACCAGCAATTTTTTAAGGAATGTATAGAACGCTTTGTTGTGCATCGTCGTTAGAACTGGAAGTAGATGAATGATTCTTGCCCAGCTGATAGTTCAAGCAGGGCTAAGATTATTGAATAATAAACAACAGCTCGTAACCAAGGAGAGGATAACAAACGGGAATCAGAGAAGTCTAACGTATATGGATGATTGCGCTGAGCCCATTCTACTATCATGCAAACGGCACTCATTACAATGGCTGTAATACCAGAAAAATCTACAAAGGTGATACCAACAGAAAACATGTGAGTTAGATAGCCTGCAGCACTATGCAAATCAGGAGCCCGGAAGATAATCCAACCCATGTTAACCAGCAGGAATGTCAACAACATGGCTGGCAGCTGCCTCAACGAAACGGACAACAATCCTGTTGTGCGTTTGGTCTTAATGCCAATCATGATGTAGGGCAATGAGAGAAGTGCGTGGTATAGCCCCCAGACAATAAAAGTATAGTTGGCTCCATGCCAAAGTCCACTGATGAGGAACACGATGAAAACATTTCGTATTGTTGCGTATTTCCCATGACGGCTACCGCCAAGAGGAATGTATATGTATGTGCGGAACCAGTTCATTAGTGAAATATGCCAGCGACGCCAGAACTCAGGAATACTTGTAGAGAAATAAGGCGTTTTGAAGTTTTGAATAAGTTCTATGCCGAATAATTTTGCTGAACCGATGGCGATATCTGAATAGCCAGAGAAGTCACAGTAGATCTGAATTGTAAAGAGAACCGACGCAATTGCTAACATGACAGAAGAAAAATGAGTGTAGTCATTCCATACCATATCAACGGTAACTGCACAGTTGTCTGCTATTATCATCTTCTTGAATAGTCCCCAGAGAATCAATCGACAGCCTATCGCTGCCTCTTTGTAGCTGAATTGGCGTGGTCGCTGGAATTGTGGTAATAAGTGTGAAGCCGGTTCTATAGGACCTGCGACTAATTGGGGGAAGAAACAGATGTAAGCTGCAAAAATCAGGAGCGAGTGACAAGGTGACGTTCGTCGGGTGTATATATCAATAGAGTAGCCAATAGCTTGGAATGTATAAAAACTGATGCCTACTGGCAGTATGATGTTAATGGTTGGATAATCGGCATTTATTCCAAACGAGGCAAGTAATGCAGAGAAACTATGAACAAAGAAATTGAAATATTTAAAGACTCCTAGAAGTACAAGATTTAATGCTATATTGGAATAAAAAACTGCTGAACGTTTTCGATTATGCGCTTTAAGTCGTTCCATCAAGCATCCCGAACCCCAGGTGCTAAGAGTTGTAATGAATATCAGCGATAGGAAACGCCAATCCCAGCAAGCATAGAAGAAATAACTTGCCGCCACGATGAACACATTCTGCATGCTCTGCTTCCTGAACATCCAGTAGATGAGGAAAATCAGAAAAAGGAACAGAAAGTATTCAGGGGAATTGAAAAGCATACCTTATTCGTTTTTACAACTATACTCCTCTCTCTGCCCAGTCGCTGCGGTCGAGGCTGCGGTAACCGATGGCTTCAGCAATGTGCTGGGACTGAACATTTTCGCTGCCGGCGAGGTCGGCGATGGTGCGGGCAACCTTTAGGATGCGGCTGTAGGCTCGGGCAGAGAGTTTGAGGCGTTCCATTGCCATACGGAGCATGTCGAGCGAGGCGGCATCGGGTTCGGCGAATCGATGAAGCATCTTCTCGCTCATTTGGGCGTTGCAATGGATACCCGGATGTTCCTTGAAACGCTCTTCCTGAATCTTTCGGGCACGGATGACGCGTTCGCGGATTGTGGCTGAGGGTTCTCCCGGCTGCATCTGTGACAACTGGGCAAACGGAACGGGTTGTATCTCGCAATGGATATCGATACGGTCGAGTAGGGGACCGGATATTTTGTTCAGATATTTCACAATTTGACCAGGCGTGCAGCAACAAGGTTTGTCCGGATGGTTGTAGTAGCCGCAAGGACAGGGATTCATCGAGGCGATGAACATGAATGAGCAGGGATAGGTGACGGTGTACTTAGCGCGGGCGATGTTGATGACGCGGTCTTCGAGTGGTTGACGCAGCACTTCAAGCACAGAACGTTGAAATTCCGGCAATTCATCGGCAAAAAGTACTCCATTATGTGCTAAACTGATCTCTCCGGGCTGGGGATTGGTACCTCCGCCCACAAGTGCAACTTGCGATATGGTGTGATGCGGCGACCGGAAGGGCCGCTGGGCAATAAGTGAACAGTCGCTTTTCAGCTTGCCTGCCACAGAATGAATCTGTGTCGTTTCTAGACTTTCGCGAAGTGTCAGAGGGGGCAAAATGCTAGGCAGACGTTTTGCCAGCATGCTTTTTCCGCTACCCGGCGGACCAATCATGATGAGGTTATGACCACCTGCAGCTGCTATTTCTAAGGCACGTTTCACTTGCTCTTGCCCCCTCACGTCTGCGAAATCAAATTCGAATTCGCTCTGCCTTGCAAAGAATTCTGCCCGCGTGTCGATGATGGTGGGCTCCATCGGTTCCTTGCCGTTCAAGTGTCCGATGATTTGATTGATGTGGCGAGCACCATAGACTTTCAAGTTGTTTACTACTGCTGCCTCGCGCACGTTGTCTTCGGGCACGAAAAGTCCTTCGAATCCCATCTCACGAGCCTTGATGGAGATGGGTAGCGCGCCCTTGATGGGCTGTAGCGAGCCATCCAGACTCAGTTCTCCTACCATCATGTAGCGATTCAGCAGATGGGTATCTACTTCTCCTCCCGTAGCCAAAATGCCAATCGCCATAGGGAGGTCAAAGCCGGAACCTTCCTTGCGAACGTCGGCTGGAGCCATATTGATGGTAATCTGGCGAGTTGGGAAGGTATAACCGCTGTTCTCGATTGCAGCCGTGATGCGTTCATAGCTTTCTTTGACGGCGCTGTCTGGCAGGCCTACAAGTACAAAGCGGATGCCGCGAGTCGCATTCACTTCTATGGTAACAGCCGATGCTTGCAGGCCTTGTACGCTGGCGCTGAATGTCTTTACTAGCATGAGATAGAGAATGGTTTAAGATTTGAAAAGTTTAAAGGTTAAAATGGGAGCTGCAACGCAGAAGGGCATGCGAGCCGTCGCTAAGCGTGGTGGCGAACAAATAGATGTTACCGCCTTCGCGCAGTTTGAGTCGTTTCCTCAGTTCTGCCACAGTGGATGGGAAGTTGCGGATGGTCAAGTTGCATTGGCTGATGCCTGCCAACATCGTCTTTATGTCCTTCTTGGCAAAGCTGCAATAGTCTTCTATCACGAAAGTTCGACCAGGAAAATTCTCGATGAAATGGGGCGATGTGAACAGATGGCTGAAAGGGTGTAGCTTCCTGACGTTGTAGGCTTGGCAGAGTGCATTCTGCACACCGGCTTTCATGATGGAGGCGTTGGGTTCGTAGAGGTATTGTTCGGGATGAGGCGCGATTATGGGTTTGGTTTCTCGCTTTTCGGTACTGAATGTCTGTGTCTGGGCGGCGATATTCGTACAGTAGAAGATGGTGTCCTGCTTTTTGCGGCAAAGCACTATCAGCATCTCCTTACATTCGCCGTCCACGCTCACCACATGTACCTCGCTCACATTCTGTAGCCGTCGCAGTGTGTCCTGTATGTCAAGCATCGGCGACAACTTGATGAGAACAGTTGTGGCGTGGTCGAGAAGTTTATCCTTCAGCGCCTCTATGTCTGGGGTGCAATCGTTCAAAGCGACCATTTTGCGACCGGCTGCATCACGTCGGCTCGGGTCTAGGTAAATGAGGCTAAAAAGTCCCATTCCATCGATAAATTCTTCGCATGTCTTGTTGTGAACATGAATATTCGACAAACCGAGTAGCGGGAAGTTGTGGCGTGCAATTTCGCAGAGCTGTTCGTTCTGCTCAACATAGTTGGCTTCGTCAAACAGCTGTGCCAGGAAGGAGAAATCAATTCCGAAGCCGCCAGTCAGGTCCACCATGTTTTTTCTTCCTTCTGGCAGTAAACGTGTCACCAATTGTTGTTTGTAGAGTGCTGTTTGCTCGCTGCTGCATTGTTCCATCGAGAGTTTTACCGGATAGATGATGCCGTTAGTTTTTGCCCATGTTGGCAACTTCCGCTGTGCAGTTTGCCGTCCCTCTATCTGTTGTAGGCAGTAACGCAGATTGATTCCTGTCGGAGCCTTGTTCAATGCCAGAGTATGCACGTCGGCATCCTTGTTCTGTGTTATGAACTCCTCGTTTGTCATGCTGTCCTACTTATTATCTCTTTCGCAGATGTAGCATCAAGAGAGAGCTGTTGCTGCAATTCTTCTATTGAGGCAAAATGACGTTCTTCGCGCAATTTCCCGATGAAATCGATGTGAATTCGTTCGCCATATAAGTTGCCGCAGTAGTCGAAGATATGAACTTCCACGCTGATATCACCATTAGGTTCTACAGTGGGCCGGTGCCCGATGCAGAGCATCCCGCCCTGCTTTGTTCCGTTGGGCATTACGACCCATACGGCATACACGCCACATGCCGGCAGAAGCTTCTGTTCTGGCAGCAAAAGGTTGGCTGTCGGGAATCCCATTTGTCGTCCAATCTGTTTGCCGCTTGTCACCTTGCCCGTCAGGAAATACGGATAGCCAAGCATCATGTTGGCTTTTTCTATGTCTCCAAGGCTTATCAGACTTCTTATTCTGCTGCTGCTCACTTTTTCTCCATCTAATGCTTCTGCTTGGCAGACCCTGATGTCTGTCTCCTTGCCCCACGCAGCATATTGTTCCGGTGTTCCGCCTCCGTGTCCGAATCGGTGATTGTAGCCCATCAGCAGGATCTTGGTATTCAACTTCTCGCGCAAGATGGTTTGCATGAATTCCTTGGCAGTCAACGTGCTCAACTCGTGTGTGAAAGGTAGCACCACCACTTTCCCGCTGAATGCTTCGGAAAGCAGAGCCAGCTTCTCCTCCTGTGTCGTCAGTAACGAAGGCACATATTCCTCGCAAACCACCTGTCTGGGGTGACAGTCGAACGTTACAGCCACAGCCGATAATTCATTGGCTTTTGCCAACGCTTCCAGTTGTTGCAGCAAATAACGGTGTCCGCGGTGAACACCATCGAAGAAGCCTATAGTAACAGCGCAACTTTTCTCCATACTGATGTGCAAAAATAGTCAAAACTCTTCGCTACACCAAATTTTTCCCGCGTTCATTTGCATAATTCGTCGGAAATGTCTACTTTTGCAGCCGATAACGCGAGTAGCGTGTTATTGGACTTGTAGCTCAGTTGGTTAGAGCAACAGACTCATAATCTGGAGGTCCCTGGTTCAAGCCCAGGCTGGTCCACATTAAAAATCAAGCACTTACGATTTTCTCGCAAGTGCTTTTTTATGTCTGCGTAAACAATGCGTAAACAAACTATTTCAGTCTCCGCTTTTGTGTCATAGATAGGCATAGAGTTTCAAGGAAGATTTTTCGCTGTCACTTCTATGTTTTTTGTTTATATTACACAAAAATTATCGTTTGATTCATTTGCTAACAAAGGGGCAAAAAGGTGTGCAAGTTCATCAAATGATTTACACTCCTTCAATGTTAGAGTAGAGCCACCCCACCAACCTTCGATATTCCTTTTTACATAACCTTCTACACTCCTTCGAGGAAATTCTCCGATAAACGTATCCATCAATGATGTATATATGTTCAAATGATAATTGGTTTTCTTGGCGAATGAACTCCAAGTTTTATATAGTTTTTCCTCTTCGGCAATATCTATCACCTCAATTTGGTCAAGCTTCCGAAAAGTAGAAGAGAAGGCTTTTAACATCATCTTCTTAGCTTCACTATCACTTTTTGGGGCACTGTACCCCCAAATAGTCACGATACAAGCACGTTCCAGATAGCCAGAGAAAGCATCCCAACTGTCCTTTATGAATATATCCTGTGAATAATCCTTATGTTTTACCGGGTATAAAAGTTTTGGAGAAGATAAAGGCTGACCACAAATTGAACAATATCTGTTACGGAAAGGCTCGTAATGATAGCAGTCTTCACAGACACCTACCTCTACAGAACTATGGAGAAATAACATTTGAGGTAAGTCTGACGTTATTTTATTGACTCTGTTGTATGCTTGTATTAACAATGGGTCCCAGTTGAATGTTGCAATACAATCCTTATGGCGAAGAGATAGAATGAGATAATCATATAGTGTTGGTGCATCAGGAATTTGCATTTGTCGGTAATGTGCGACAATACCATCTTCTATCTTGGAAACAACACTTGCATATTCTGGTTTTGTTGACAGTTCTGAATATATTGCTTCAATGTTTTTACTTTTAGTCTTCAGTTTCACTCCTTCCAACAACCCATCTATACCAATCTCGTGCATGAAGTTTTCCATGACAGGACTTTGGCGACCATACTTATCTCCATTAGGTATGGTCGCTTTTGTAGCACCTGCTCCCAAAATAAACAGGTGTGGTCTTGAACGCATTAATTCTGCTATGTCAATATCTTCATCTCTGTTCATATTCTTCCCTTGTTATTGTTGTCTCTGGGTCTATGATGAGAACTTCATCGTAGGTAAAACCGTAGAGGTGATATACGTGAAGATCAATTTGTTGTTCGTATGAAGATGTACTTGTGTTAGGATTTGTCTTTTTCGAACTCAAAATTTTATCCACTAGATCAATGAGCACTTCTTTTTCTTCTTTAGCTATTGATGGGAAAGGTATTTTTCTTATCTCTCCAATGGGGACATGATTCGTTTGGTTAAAATATTTGAAGAAATAATTAACAGCTTTACTGTTTAATATAGAGAGTATAGTTTTGTTATCAAAACGATTGTCTTTTGAGAATAACAGATTGCATGTGTCTCCACATATTACATTTTGAAGTATTGTCCCTTTTATTCGTTGGCTTAGCCCCATATTTGACACTTCTTGAAAAACAATACGTTCCTTACTTGAATGATTCTTCGATAGAGCCTGAACAGAGCAATACTCATTGCCAGGAATGTAAAGGTATTGAGTTATTTGTATTCCACGAACTAATGGTAAACAATCGGTATCTTCATATGTAGTGAAATATTCTTTTTTTAATCCAAGATTTACATCGCCTTTATATCCTTCACAAACAGATCCAAATGACAATGTGCATCTTTTCATCTTTTCAACAATGCCGTCCGTTGCCTTAAAAATGTATTTTGTGCTCTTTGTTACACTTGCGTAGTCGATATATGAATTGGCACTTTTGGATATAATATGAAAACCTTTGCCATGCTGTTGTTTTATAAGTACAATTACTGCTACTGCCTGTGTTACATTTTCAAATACCTTCTCCTTTTCCGGGTAATGAATAATGTTCCTTATATCAACATTATTTACAAAAAATTCTCTAAGTGCTTCTGTGTCGTTTCCAGAGAAATAGGTATCTGGGGTAATGTAAGAAAGAACACCGTTTTTCTTAGCAAGTTTTATTCCACGTTCAAAGAAAAGGTGGAATAGATTTCTTTTACCACCACGTGCAACACAATATAATGAGTCATAGAACGACTTGAATTCATCGTCTTTTGATACTATCTTGTATGGAGGATTAGCTATAACAACATCGAACCCTCCTCTTATACCAAACATCCATTCTGCATCGAAGAATGAAGATGAAGCATTTTGGTCAAACATATCCCAGTTTGCCAATTGTTGTGCTGCACTTTGACTGACAAATCCTGTATCCTCAATAGCTAAAGCAAGAGCTTGGCGCGTTTCTTTGATTTCTTGCTTTAGTCGCTGTTTGTCAACGTTCCGCTTGGCAAGGAATATTTGATGACTTAAATCCTTTAGCCTACTCTTATTTTTGATTACATCAGGATTACCTTCCACAAGTTCTCCATTATACTTTACTGGTATCAACGTGTTTGCTGCTACAAACTTTGATTCAAGATTTGGCAGCGGACGAATTCCAAAATTATGAGCAGCATCATCAGTCTGCTTTTGATCAACTACGAGAGAAATGAAAAAACGTAGTTTGGATATTTGTACCGCTATAGGCTGAATATCTACGCCATAGATGCAATTCTCTATGAGATAGAGTTTACGGGCATAATCAGGGTCGTTAACACTCGTATTGAAGGCTTCTTCAATGTCTGCCAAACGTGCTTTCCTTTCAGTTTCCTCGTCCTCAGCAAAGGCAACCTTTGATTGTTCAATGGCAAGATCAATCATAAAGTCCTTCCACATTTCATTAGTCGGATCAAGCTGACGAAGGACATGCACCAATTGTTGAAGAATACCCATAGGGAATGCACCTGACCCACAAGCTGGGTCAAGTACACGACAATTATAAATAGCCTGCATGATGGCTTTTCGTTGTTCCTCGTTGAGTGTAGTCTCTTCTGTAGAGTAACTAAGCAACTTGCGGTACTCAGGTTCCAATTCGTCACCACATGTACGTTTCAAGTGGGCTACAAGGCTCTCATCTACCATGTACTGCACAATTTCACGTGGTGTATAGAATGAGCCTGTCTGCTTACGGGCAGAAGTCTTTGTTTCTGGATTGTAGGATGCCAACAAGTTCTCAAAAGCTTTACCCAATAGTTCAGGGTCAAGTGATACTTCCTGATCAAGCGGAGTGTTCTCCTCAATAGTGAAGTTATAACGTTTCAGAATGTCTATGATGCCACGAGCGGAAACACTTTTCTTATTGTTGTCACCATACCATTGTGAAAGGTCGATACTACGTCCCACTTCATCACCAAAGAAGAGCCAATCAGGAAGATATAGCTGTTCAAGCGATTCTTTTCTTTCGGAGAAACCATCGTAATATAGTTTTTCTGGTTTCTTATCCAAGCAATCGAATAAGCCACCATTGAGGAAAGGCACATGGTTGTTAGCCATCTGTACAAACTCGTCTGCACCACCATCCTTGAAGTCGGACTTGTAACGCATCAGGTTGTTTACGTTGTAACCATCACGCAAGAAACCTTTCTGAAAGTCACCACGAAATCTTCTATTGTTTGGTACATCCTTACCTTCCGCCACGATTGGGCAGTTAAGCATAGCAAAGAAAAGATTTTGCAGGATGAGACGATAGTACTTGCTTTCCTCTGGATTATAGAGCAAGTTCCTTCGATCGTGAGGATTAAACTCATCGATGAAGTGTTCTTTGATGTACTTTTCATCGAAGAACTCTTCTGGGATGAGATGCTTTTGTTTAAGAAACCATACGAAAATGAGTCGAGTGATGAGACGGATGCAACTCTCATGGTTGAATTTGTCATCATCCGTATCGGTTGTGAGGTCGTTCGGGAAACGTGCCACCTGCACAGCCCAAGCGTACCAATCGCTGAGCTCTGAGTAGAATTTCTTTGTAAGCAAGTCACTGGAGAATACTTCCATCCAGTGCTTGTAAAGTTCTTCATAGTTTGGATATGTCTTGTCACCAATAGATGCCAAGATGTCTATGTGTCCACGATGAGGACTCAAACAATTGATGCCACGTAGGATGCTCACCTTACCAAGTTTCTCTCCGTCACGCCATTGCTGTGTATATTCGCTACGCTCACAGGTTGATAGGGCCAACTCGTTACCCTGCTTAATGAACAGGATGACGGGTTGTGCTGATGCTATGCGGTTAAATCCTCGCGTTAGAGTGGCACTTTCTGAACGTGTGAGCGTGGCTCCAGCTTGCAACTTTACGGCAAAAATCATCATACCAGTGTATTTGCCTTCCGAAGCACGAGCTGTCACTTCCTCGGCAGAAAGTGTTTCGGCACTACCTGTCAGCGAGGACTCATCCACAGTACCGATGAAATAAGTGTTTTCCACCTTTGCAAGTACATCATTCAAAGCCTTAGACAAGTCAAGAGGATAAAGGTCTTCAAATGGCACAGGTACTCGTGTCACCTCGTTAAACACTATATGCAAGTGATGCAGCAAAGCAGAACTGGCATCAAACAAGGATTCGTTAACAAACTTTTTCAGAACTGTATTCATAAGGTTCATCTGTTCTATTAGTTATTATTTACTCACATACTCCCATACAATCAGGTCAAAATTCTCCTTCTTGAATTTCTCTTCAAGTAATTGGGCATTCTTTTCCTGTTTTGTAGTCTTGTGTATCGTCTTACGAGATTTTGCTATTTGTAAGATTGCAGCAGTAGCTTGCTGTGGAACTTTGGATTCCATCCATTTTTGAATGATATTCGATAGCTTCTGCAAACGCTCCTTATTGTTAGTCTCTATCCATTCTGGCACAAAACGGTCTTGCGTCTTGTTCTTACGCAGAAATTCCAACACCTCGGCACGGTTGAGTTCCTGATAAGTCGCAGGAATGTGCGTGTCGGCAGGTTGGCACATCAGATAGATTTCAGAGTAAGGCTTATTGTTTCCTTGCTCACGATGAGGATAGCCTACGACAGCGACAAGGCTTTCTGGTATCTTTTCAAAAAGAGTATCATCAAAACGGAAACCAGAGAAGATGCCATTAGGCATTCGACGGAACACTTCCTTGTGTTTCTCGAAGTAGTCAATCAAGTCTTGACGATACACCTCGAAAGAGAAATCTTTCAAAGATAGTGTACGTGGTGATTCTATATCGCTGATGCTATTGTTCTGCAACTCTTCAAGCAAGCGGTCGGCATTCTTATCCTGTAAAGGATTATCTGCTTCCATCTTCAAATAGGCATCGTTCAACTGCTGAGTCTCTGAACCTACAAGGTTCATTGCCACCATGCGGTTCATTATGCGCGTTTCAAGATGAAGGTAATCCTCGAAAGACTTGGCAGGCCAGAAGTTGACACAACGTATAGAATTACATGGTGAACCGATACGGTCAATACGTCCAAAACGCTGAATCAGACGAACTGGATTCCAATGAATGTCATAGTTAATCTGCATATCAGCATCCTGTAAGTTTTGTCCTTCAGAGAGACAGTCCGTAGCAATGAGTATATCAATACTATCATCCAACAGGCGTTTGAAGTTTGTTCGTCGTTCTGCTATAAGTTTTTGCCAGAGAGCAAAGGGAACATTCCACCTACGCTTGTCATCATCATAATAGTCTGTACGACTGAGCTTTGCTTCCTCGTAAAGATCGCTCCAATCTAGTTCCTTGTAGAGTTTGCTGTATGGAGCAAAACTTTGAAGTACCTCATTGAAGTTACTTGTATTATGTCTACCTGTAGTGTGTATCTCTTGTCCGGAAACCGATGCCATGCGAGTAAAACCACGCTTACATAGTTCATCGAAAATAAATCTTGCAGTATCTGCATAGGCTGTGAAGATTACCACTTTCTTATTAGAAGATTGACGCTTGTCTTCAAGAATGGCAATCAATTTCTCCAACTTCAAGTCTTGTTCAAATCCATTCTTGTAACCTTCCGCAAAAGCATCGAGACTTTCGCAGATAGCTCGCAGTTTATTGACATCCATGCGAAGTCCACGTTCAAAGCCTCCCAAATTCTTCATGTCAGCCAGGTTTATTGTACCTTTACGCAGAGTGAAGATGTCATCAGTATCGTTATTCTCGTCATCATCGGGAATTTCTACGTCCACCTTTCCTCCAGTTTTCTGTTCTTTGAAAGAAACAACTTTTGCAAGCGTCTGTTCATGAACATCCAACACTTTCTTGATGGTGGTACGGCATGAATGCCAACTACTTTCCAGTCGCTTCATGAACAGAATGCCCATCATCTTTACAAGGAAACGCTCACGGTTAACATCGTCACTCCAATCACCTGAGGCTTCTCTTTCTGCTTCCTTGCGTGAGGCGTGAAGGAAAAGGCTGGGTTGGTATGCCGTAAGGCTTAGTGCATCAAAGGCAGCATAGATTTCATCTGTGGAGTGATATTTACCAAAATGATCTACACCCTGATACACATTATCTGGCTTTTCCTTTTGGGGGAATCCGAGATCTTCACCAAGCGTATTCTCTATGAGTTTACGTGTACGGGCAACAATCAGTTTATCTGTCAGGTTGAAAAACTTAGGAGGAAGCAGAGAAATGAATGAACCAATGGTGCGGTCTGGGTCGCTACACCATTGAGTGTATTTACGCTGACTATCAGCAAAGAGATTTCTCAGAGACTCGATGTTAAAATCTTCCGTATCAAATGCAGCATCATCACCATGACCAATAAGGTTGAATTGACCTTTCACGTCGTTCAATCCTGTATTGATAGGCGTGGCAGAAAGCATCAGCACCTTCACATCGCGACCACTTTCTGGGTCTTGACTCTGAATGAGGTTCTGCAAAAGGTCTTGATAACGACCTGATTTTTCATTGCGCAGGTTGTGGCTCTCATCAATGACAACCAACACTTTCTTACGCGACTGTAGCCAGTTAAGCGGTGCGTCATCGTAAGCATTTTGCAAACGGTCGTTCTGAAGGTCGGTGTGGAAACGGACAATATAATCAAACTCGTCTTTGTCAAAACGAGAACCATGACGCTTAAGATATTGCGTCCAGTTCTGTTCCAACTTCTTCGGACAAAGTAAGACGGTAACATAATTTTGTGTCTGGAAGTACTTCATGACTGCCAGCGCTGAGAATGTCTTTCCCAAACCTACGGCATCGGCAAGGATAGCTCCATTAAACTTTCGGAGCATTTTGATAAGGGATATAACTCCCTGTTGCTGATACTTGAAAAGTGTCTTCCAGATCTCACTCGTTTGGAGAAGAGACATGTCCTGTCTATGCTCAATGGAACCATCCAATTCAATATCAGAATTGAAGAGTTCAAAAAGGATTTTATAATAAATCTCTTCTGGAGTATAGCGACGGAAATAGTCATCAATCTTTTTGATGAAATAGTCTTTAACGCTTATCTTTTCTGACTTTGGGTTTGTCGAATCGGAAGGGATTTGCTCTGCGGCCATTTTCCAAATATCTTCGAACCAAGAACAAACTTCCTTGTAATCTTTGTCACTCAACTTCACAGGGTCACCCATTGTCAATTCAATGTTGGATGTGGCTTTCAACCCTAATCCAGCATCGGTAAGGTTACTACTACCTGTCAGATAGAAACTGTCATTCTTTGGGTTGTTGTTCTTGAACATGTATGCCTTGGCATGACAGAATGCATTAACAATGGCTTTAATCTGCACGGTGTTTCGTTGCAAGAATGCTTTTGCATCACGAGCATATTCATCAAGGTTAAGAGTGGTCTCTATACCAGTGTCTCCATTTAGCAAATCAATGATATGGTTTTTCTCCTCTTCTTGCATAACCATCTCTGACGATACAATACGGAACACATCTTCTTCTGGTAGCTCATGGTAGAGTTTACTGAGAGCACGGATAGTAAAATAGCCTGTAACAATATCCATGTTACCAACTTGTTCTGATGATTTACCAGAGAATTCATTGATGAAATCCCAAACAGTAACAATGTTAAAGCCAGAGTCTGGATATCTGTTCGTCTTGTTGTCTATGAGCATACTGCACTATTCTGAAAAACTCCCAACGCAGTGTCTCGATAGGCGACCAAGCCCTTTTTTTACACTACGAGGGAGTTCCATTTTATTATTTTTGCCTGTTGGCATTTAGTGGTCTTTATCGAGGATATCCATTCGTCTCTTTCTAAGAGACGGGACAGTTGTCAAACCTCTTGATTTTCCGTATATTTAGCCTCTCTAAGATTCCGATTTGCTAAACATTGTCAAAAAACACAGACGAACGAACCACTTTTAACACACAAAAAGGATGATTTTGACTAAATTTTAGTACCTTTGTGGGCAGATATCCGTCTCTTAGAAAGAGAATGAGAAATTTGCTAAACAAATCTCTATCTACAACAATCCTAAAATCATCTTATTAGCTTTATCAACCACCGACGTTTCCAATGATGCAAGGTAAATTTGCGTCGTTGCCTCCGAGTCGTGTCCCATACCCTCGCTGATGACAGACAAAGGCACGTTCTTCGCCTTGGCTGCACTCGCCCATGAGTGACGTGCAACGTACATCGTAAGTGGTCGTTGAAGTTGGAGCATTTCCGAGAGGTCTTTCAAATAGTAGTTGACCAAGTGAAGGGCATTGTCATACTGCTTTCGCTCATTACCAGGCTCTTTAATGATAGGGAGAATAAATTCTGTTTTGTTTTCAGGATATTTGGCAATGATTTCGTTCATGCACTTCTCCCATTTGATTGTTAGTTCCTGACCTGTCTTTCTTCTTCTGTAGGTCAAAATGCCGTTTTTCAAGTCCGATTTTCGTAGATATGCCATGTCTATGAAAGACATTCCTCTGGTGTAGAAGCTGAACAGGAACATATCACGGGCGAAGTCCAATGAGGGTTTCAAGGACAAGTCAAGTTCCTTCAGTTCCTTAATGGTTTTGATTGGTATGGCTCGTTTTACGGTCTTATCTACTCCTGTATAGACGTGTCGGAAAGGGTTGTTCTGCGGAGTCAATCCTTTTTCCACGGCACGGTTATACACGGCCCGAAGAATGCGCATGTAGAATGAGATGGTATTCATTCGTACATCTCTGGCTTTCAAGTGAGCTTCGTAAAGAAGCATCAAATCAGAACTGATGCCGTCAAGCGGTACATCTTGATTCTCTCGGAATGCCATGAAGCTATTGAGTGTAGCCGTATATGTCTCGGAGGTACGAATTTTGCCGAGTTGTTTCAACTGGGCTATAACACCATGCATAAAGTTCAGGAGTGATGATTCCTTAGTCTGTTTATGGAACAGAGTGATAACATCATCTGCCGTAAATCGACGATGAGCAGTTTCCAAAGTGCTGACCACTTTCTCCAGACGAGCCACATCCCATGACAGACGCTCCTGAATGCCAAGCATGAGGTTTGAGCGATTGCCGTTTATGACAATGCTCTCAGACTCTGCATCCCATTCATCTGCAAAGACTTTATAATCAGTATTCATCTGACGGACTACCCGATTATGGATAATCTGGAAATAGAGGCTTCCCTCCTTACCATCAACTGTGGATGGTCTGAACTTTACCTTTATTGATGTCATAGGCAAATACTTTGTTTTATATTCCTGAATGAATAAGAATGGTGTTGTACATCTGATGCATCCTGACATTGTCGATAGCCATGATACAAGTCAGAAAAACAGAGACAAACCAGACACTCACCATAATAATGATGAGCCAATGCTTGAAATAAGAGGATGCAAAGAAGTTCCGAATATGATACCAAGGCAAGCGGAGAAATAGGTATGCGAACATCCCCTTTGTTGACTGAGGCGGCTGTGGTTTCAAAACTGTTTTTGTGGGTAAAGGCTCATGGATGACCACGGTCGTAACGGGTGATGTAGCAGAAATGTGATTTTTAATGATTTCCATTGCTTCAGCCAAAAGGGATTGGTATTTTTTCAACAATTCCTCTGCTTTCGCCAGTTTGCCATCCTCTTCGCCATCTACTACAATCTTTGCTTTCTGCTCTTTGAGGTATTTCACCAATGCCTCTTTAATAGCATTGGTAGCATTGAACTGGTGGACAATAAAGTTGTATTCGCTATCAAAACCACCTTTCTGGGCTATTACTCGCAAATAGCCGTTCTGCTGGTTAATAGTCTCAATAAGGGTGTCTATTTTTGAACACATTTCATCAAGCGAACTAATTGGCTCGTCCTTCAATGGTGTGGGTCTGTTTTTTGCCATAGCTTATCTTCTACGTTTACGTGGTATATAATTGTGTTTCTTATCTCTATCCTTATCATCATCGTCGTCCTTGGAACTGGAGCCACCTCCACCTCCTGATGATGGAACTACATGCGGTTGCAATAGCATTTCTGCTACGGCTGCACCAAGACCATTGGTATTCCCCATTTGATTTTCGATGCTATCAAAACTTAGCGAATGGTCAATCTTTCCACCAGCGAAAGTGACTTGGTGCTCGTCATCTGTAAAGGTCACTCCGCGAACGCTACAATCGCTACCTCGGGTAAAATCCAACGATATGCCTTTTACCGAAAGCGTATTACGCAGTTCTTGCCACGAGTGACAATCTTTCAGGGATGCAGTTACCTCATCATAGAGACGGTATTTGATGACATCCTTGCCTTTCAGGCGCTCACGACGGACATTCTTCTTGCCTTTGCCAAAGGTTAGTCCGTATTCCCTTGTCAAAGCCTTAGTAATGGCGGCAGACTTGCGGAAGTTACAATCTCCGTTGATGGCGTCACCATCGTTGTTGACACGATTATAAACGATGTGAACGTGAGGATGCGGCTGGTCTTGGTGACGGAACACAACGAACTGAGTGTTGATGATTCCCATCCTCTGCATATACTCTTTGGCAATATGTGCCATCAGGTCATCACTCATCTTGTCCTTATCATCAGGCGAAAAGCTGAGAGATATATGACCGACGAAGTTCTTGACTCCAGGACGAGCTTTTGCCTGTGCCTTGAAACTGGCAGCGATGGCTGCATTTGAAGCGAGGCTCACTCCATAGGATGCCACTACTACAGCGTCCTTCTTCACAATGTCGTTGGCATAGTTGATCAGCCCACCGAAGTTGTTTCCTGTATGGATCTTTGCTATCATAGTTTATTGTTCACTTACCTGTATTAGTATTTCATTGATTTTATTTGCCAGTTGCAGTACACGTTCTTCCACTTGGGAGAAGTTATGGATGTGTGCCTCGTGTGCCAGCTGATTCAGGTTGTTTGCCATGCCAGCAAGGGAACGAAGCAATGATGCATCTTCTTTGGTAATGGGCTCCTTTACATAGCCGTTGACCGTTAACTCATAAACCAGTGTGGAGAGGGACATGCCTGTACGCCTACGTTTGTTCAACAGTTTTCTGTAGCTCTGCTCATCGAAATAGACCTTGACAGGACGAAGTCGTTGCTCGCTTTCTGGCTTCCTTGGGCGACCGCCTTTGTTTGGGGTTGGGGTGTTCATGTTTTTGAAGTGTTCAAGTGAGACATCTGGCATTTTCGGCTTTCAGAGCCGTGGTTTAGTGGGACACAAAACCTATACTTGCTCCCCCAACCCCCAAATAACATCCTGCCATTTCTGAACGATGTCGCGTGGGTTGTCAGGTCACGCAATTGGGCTTTTTTCTTCTCGTCTGTAGAGGACGAGTTTGTGAAGATGATGATATTTGTCATTGTTATAAAAGTTTTTTTGCCAATCAAAAGAAAAACAAATAGCATTTCGACTTCCATCCGACTGTTGAAAGTTGTTGTATCTTTGTTGAGTGATTACCAATGTGTAACATATTGATATAAGATTCTTTATTGTATATCTTCATCGAATCAACAAATCAACAACGCAGTGGTTCCAAGAAATCCCGTTGGACGGTGTAGTACCTGCCAGTTCGTTGAACTGCCATATAGTTCGTGGCATTGGTATAGTCGATGTTGTAGGTTGTATATCGGTAGGCATTGGTGGCTGGTTGCAATTGCCAGCGTTCTTTCAGTACCTTCAGGATTTGCCACTTCTCAATCTTAACATGCGTGTTCAACAGGAGTGCATGAATATCATTGGGACAGAAGCAGTATTGTGTCAGGTTGTTTCGTTCCATTACATCCAGACAAAGTTCCACCATATCCAGTTCGGCGCGTGGTCGGTTGTGGCGAATGATGTTGTCAAGAGCCTCCGTATGTATAAGCGTAGGATTGAACCACATACGGCTCTCTTTCTTCGTTGACAACACTCTTTCGTGTTTCAAGTGGAACAGGAAGTGAGAAACTTCCGCTTCAATATGTCGCAGGAAATCAGGGTCGTCATACTCCAATGGTTCAACCTTACGAACCCAATAGCGGATTTCCTCTGGGTCAATAATGACAGGAAAGGACTCATTATTGGAGCACAATACGAACTTGGCAAAGAACTGAACCTCGTTTCTGTCCTTTCCTTTGGCTTCCATCTTATAGGTAAGAGCTGTACTCAGGTTCTTCAGTCGTTCGGAATCTTCCCTGCGACTTAACAACACCTCATCTACAAGGATTAGCAACTTTCCTGCCCAGTCAGCATTGAACTGGCTACGGAAATCCTCGTTCGTATTGAACGTGACATTATCCTGAAAGATCAGTTTGAGGAAATTGAGAAAAGAGGTCTTGCCTGTATTACGCTCCGTAGAGACCAACAAGAGAACTGGAAGTTTCTGAGTCGGCTTCTCGTAAAGGAGTTGCAGGTAATCCATCCCTAACTCATACTGTTCACCGAAAATGTGCTCCATCAGCGATTTGATTCGAGGGAACTCACCAGTTTCCAACTTGTGTGTGATTGGTTCATACAGGTTGTAGAATGTTCCAATCTCTCTGTTATAATCCTGATGATTGGGAACCGTACAGAAGCCATCGTATTTCGGTATATCGGCTATAAAGTTCTTGCCATAGTCCTGTCGTAGGGCTTCGATGCTCCACGGAATACGTCTCTTTATGGTCTCCCCATTGACCAACGGCTGGTCAACTATCTTATAATAGGTAGTGCCAACACGGATAAACTCGTCATTCTGTTCCATAGATTATTCTTTCTTTTCTTTGTTGGCTTCTGCTTCCTTTGCCAATGCCAGTGCCATGTCTGCATCAACAATAATCTTGCGTCCTACCTGGGTGATAGCTGCATCAATGATGCCGCTTCGCTTGATACGGTTAGCGGTCGGTACGCTGCATCCAAACACCTGTGCTATGCCCTCAATACCGTAGTAGGTGCGCTTCTGTACAACAGGTGTTTGTTCATTTGCCTTTGCCTCCATGCTGCTGTTGAGCAAAAAGGTCAGTTCCTCGCCAGTCATCATGGCGATGGGCTTCTGTAGAAGTTGTTTGATGTCAAGTTGAGTTGCCATAAAATTTTTTATTATTAAGAGTTTAACATTTGAGGCATTTTGAGCCTCGTTTACATTCACTGAAATCAAATTCTACGGCAAAGGTACTATGGAATAAAAAGGTTGTCGGTCGGCTTTATTCGCAAGAAATAAAACCGACCGACTTTTAACAAAATAGGAGGAAAATTGGGGTTCTTAACCGACTTCAATGAAGATTTGAGTCCATTTATCAATAATACGTTTGGCTCGCTTATAGCTGTCACCATAGGGCGAAGTGGAGAGTGAAAATATCTTCAACTCGCCATATCGCTTCTGCGGAATATCATGACCTATATGACGTTCCGTGAATTGCTCAATGGCTCGGTGAAAGGTCATATATGGAATGCTCGCTTCTATCTTCCTTGCCCGTACCAAGGCACAAAGCAGATAGGCAAGACAAATTCCATCTGTATTCTCGGCAAGGAACTGGCGTATCGTGTTCTTTAGAGTTGGAATGTCACCAATCAGGAATTCATCCAACGTGCGGATAGACTTCTTTTTCCCTCTCTTCCCCTTTGCCTTGTGCAGAGCAAACATGACATCCTTCCAGATTTCTGGATTGCAGTCCTCAACTGCATTCTCCCAAGAAGCTTTGGTATCAGTTCCCATTTCCATACTATGATGAACGAGCATGTGGATGCAATTGTGAACCAATGTCAATCCACTCTCATCTACATCTTCTTTGGTCAAGATACCATTGAGGATTTCCATCATTTGGATAAGCCCATGGTCAAATACCACATAGTAGTACATACAATAGGCTAAGGTGTCTCCTTTTTCTATAATCCTGTCATATAGGTTTGCCAAGAACTTTGGCAGGAACACCGCATGAGAGAGAATGAAGATGTCTGCGAAGAAAGACAAAGCTTGGTACAGTTGCTTGCGTTCCAATTTGCTGAGCAGCATACAACCCTTGGAGTTTCGTGCGAGTTTATCCAACTGTTCGATGAAATGAGCTTTTATGTTCTGTGGCAGACGGTTCCATGTTTCAACTGGAGTACCAGACTTGACCATCAGCAATCCCTTTTGGCGTGATTTATAGATATCCACCTTACCCGTCTTCAGATTGATGCCTAACCACAACTGACGGTTGACTATACATTGAGCTATCTTCTCGGTGTATTCGCCAGCCCACTGTACATTTCCCGACATCATGCGCTGAAGTTGTGATGGATTCTGTGTGAATAAAGTTAGGAACCAGTCATAGAAGGATTGCGCTTCAAGTGGAACGCAATTCTTCATCATGTCATACATACTATACAATGTGGTGAAGTCGCCTTCTGCCACCTTGTCTATTCCTCTTTTGAAGTCAGCATAGACAGCCTTGTTTTGATTCTTCCAAGTGTGGATGTGCTGGTCTGTTTTCTCTTTTCTCAGCGAGAAATCTGGGAGTATCTTTGAAAGATTCAACTTAAACATGACGCTATGGATTATTGGTTAGACGATTTCAGTTTGCTCAAGAGTTGAGACAGGTCATCCTCCGAGAACTCTGCCAATTCTGCAAGCAGTTTTTCACGCTTGGAATGCTCCGTGTTCAAATCCAACAGCTTGGAGTTGTATTCCATCTGCTTCTCCAAAGGGTATGTGTCAAGATAGATATGTGTGATGGCATGTTCGCCAGTTGAATGTCCCATGCTCTCTGATATATAATCCACTTCCACACCTGCGTTATGAAGGTTGGTACCAAAGGAGTGGCGGCACCAAGTTCCTGATGGCTTGATGGATTCGTCCCATTGAAGAACTTCATGACATACATTGTCCATCCTTTCCCGTACATTCTTATTTTCCTGTTGCGTTCTCTTCCTGCGGTCTTCCTCGGTTTCTGCACCATTGAATATCTGAGGGAACACATAGCCATCGCGTGTAGGCGGTGCAGCAATCTCATCAAGGATGCGCTGTAAAGGATCAATGATAGGGATGATGACCTCTGAACCATTGGCACTGGTCTTTTCCGTTTTCTTGCGATTGAAACGAAATGCATTGCCTTCATTCTGGAAATAGTAGTTGTCGTATTTCAATCGGGCTGCATCTGCCATATTGAATCCATTGCAGAGATACTGAACCAGAAACAAGCCAAGCGAAAAATGTACAGATGCAGTATATGACTCACCCCAATGCTCTGGGTATTGTTTGGAAATAAAGAGATTGTAGAGTTCCGTCATCTGACTGACACGGAGATAGCACTTGCGCCTCTTTGCACTGGCAGGGATGCTGACAAGTCCCTTCTCTTTCTTGTTTGAAAACGGATAAGGAACATCTTTGAGGAAACCCTCGCGAACACAGGTGTTCCACACGGCACGACATGCACGAAGATAGATGCCAGCTGTAGTATCGCTGATTTTGCCAATGAGCTTGCCACCTTTGCCTTTCACTCCATTCTTCATGCCATCCTTCCACTTCTGTATCTCTACTACACTGATGTTGAAACCTGTAATGGCATCATACCCCATAATCTTGCGGAATGACTTCAGGGCATATTCGTAATTCTGCCCAGTTGTAAAACGTGCTCCTCCGTCATTGGTTTTAAGGTCGTGGATAATCTGCTCCCAGATGCTCATGAAGGAGCGGTCATCTTCCTCCTGAAGGGATGTGTTGCCTGTAGTGACAGCCACACGTACCATTTCATAGGTGAACAGGCTTCCTTTGTTGAGTTCCGTAAGCAGGTTCTTGTACTTGGGGACGATGGTCTCTCGCCACATACGCTGCTCACGGTAGTTGTCGGATGCGCTCTTAGTGGCATTGCAGATGTCGGAGAACTGTTTTTCTGTGTAGGTACTTCCTACAACATAATAGAAGAACTTGCGCTCAATGGTGAAACGCATGGCTAATGGAAACTCTGTCGCATTCTTCCTCTGTGTGCGACAATCGAGAACCAAGGAAGCGGAACAGTTACGCTCCTTGATAACGGGTAATGATTTTGTTAATTTCATGACTAAAATAGTTTAATGAATGAATAATTTTTGTTCTCACTGCTGCAACCATTTCAGTACATGTATATATACAAAAATAGCTGCGTTTGACCATTGCCGAAGCAATAATCAAATGCAGCTATGCAATCTTGGCATCTCCTGTCGCTGTATGGGAACCGGGCTTATGCTAATCGGTCTCACCCCCTGAAGTGCCTCTTGTGTGGAGTTGAATGAAGTATCTTCCGACTAATACTTCCTCCGCACTATGATTCATCGGAATGGATTTTTACCAGTCCACGTTCTGGCGAGCAGACTCACTTTCCTGTCAGAAACAAGAAGAGTAACATTTCGTTCATGGTCTGCCCTAAATGCTAATGCGATGCAAAGGTACTCTATTTATTTCAATTATTCTTATCTATCCCCATAAAAATGAGTGCCTTTGAGTATCTTTAACTATCATACTTAGGTAGAGTATGAAATTCATACTCGGATTAAGGTCTATAACCTATCCAATCGAGAAACTACAAATTCTTCATACGCTTGTTTTTGCTCTTCACTGAGGAAGGAATCTTTTATAAGCTGTTGCCATTTAGGGAATGCCTTATGAAGACCAGCAATGAGACGCTGTACTACTTTTTCCTCCAGTCCCATTGTCTTTGCAGCATTCAGGAAGTCTGCCAAACGGAGTTTCGTTTTTCTTCCCGAAAGAGTAAGTGCCAACTCCTCTTTATCCTTGGGATTTGCAATTGCCACATTGAGGAGATCATAAGCTGGTGTCAGTTTATAATCCTTGGATGGTCGGTATAGCGAGAAGTTCTTCAGATGCATGTCGTTGTTGCCTGTGACAAAGCAGAAGAGCAGCAATTGCATGTAGTTCGTCAAGTCGAGTTTTGGCGTGTTGCTATACTGCAAAATTGTCTTTGCTATCTGCTCATGCGAGCCTTTGTATTTGTATTCCGTAGGGTGTAGCGTGAGCTGACACATATCCTCCATGTCTATCTTATCGCCATTCTCGGTTCGGTCAATACGCTTTGTGATGTACCCAAGTTTTCCATCAGCCAGACGGATAAGGCTATGAGGAACGACACTCATCTTTGCGGCTTCCGCAAGGTGCATCGTTAAGTCCTCATTTTCGGGCAATTGTGGATAACTCTCCGTCTGTGGTTTGAAGATATAATCTCCCCAAAGTCCTACGATAGTAAGTCGGCTACAGCCATCATGTTTGTCGAGGTTCAGAGACAGTTTGGGCTGCACACCTGTTAGAGATGTTTGAGCACGAATCACCTGCTCGGCTAATTGATCGAGATCTTCATGCTTATACTCCAGCAATGGCACTTCTTTTGTCCCGAAGAATTTTCGTGCACAACTTGGATGAAAGTCTTTCTGACCTTCTTCCAATTCCTTATAACAATATAGACATTTACACATTATCGCCTCCTTCCTTATTTATAGGCACTACACTGACAGAACCTATACATTCCTTACAACACAACAGCAGTAGTGACATACGGTCAAGAATGCTGATGTCTGTATTGCGAAGTGCCACATCAAGCAGCCATCCTTCAGGTATCAGTCCATCAAAGAACGGAAATAAAACAGGACTTACAAATGCCTCTGCTTGTAATGGGAGCGTCAGACTTACAGGCAACGCATCTTCACGTGCAAGATACGCTTCATCATAACAGAAGCGGTATTCACCACCATCTTCCGTCAGAACACCTGCAAGGACTTCTTTTCGGTATATTTCTGCTTGTCTCATTGCTTCTTTGTTGCTGTAAGTTCGTAGTTAAACAAATCAAGTAGCTGGTTGACCTTATCCATTCTTAACGTCGGCTTTCCTTGTTCCAGATTGCGTACAAAGCACAAGCCTACGCCAGACTTCATGGCAAGATCTTCCTGTGTAAGTCCATATTCCTTGCGCAAAGCCTTTACTACTGTTGATAACTTTGTCTTTTCCATATAAATTATATTATTTCGAATGCAAAATTACAATATTATTTGTAAATTACATGCTTTCTGATATAAAAAGTGTAATATTTAACATTTTTATATGCTTCCTGCTATAGTTTTTCTGTTTTTTCGGTGATTTGTGGCGATTTTATTCGGTCGTTTGTAGAATTGATGCATGAGTTATAGCCGCTCCCTATACCTATAGACTATTAGTCTGGAGACCATTTGCGTAAACAATGCGTAAACAAAACGGGATTGCATAAACAAAAATAGAGCTATCTCCTTGATTTTTGACTAAAAAGTCTGGGTGTTTCTGCGTAAACAATGCGTAAACAAACTATTTCAGTTAGGGGTATTTTGTGAGTTTCTGTGAAAATCATAAAAGTATAACTTGTTGACCATCAGTATAGTTACAAATTATAGACTATCACAAAACATCATTAAATTGGTCTCATAATCTGGAGGTCGTAGGTTCAAGCCCTACCTGGTCCACTCCCCAAATCAAGCGGTTACTTTTGTAACCTTTTTTTATTTATACGTCAATTTTTCCCTATACTATAAAAGAAGGTTCTTCTGCAATTTAGTTGAATTTCTTCTCACATAGAATGGGATTTTATGTTTCCGGCGCAGAAACACAAGTTCTCGGCGCAGAAACACATGTTTCCGGTGCAGAAACATAAGTTCTCGGTGCAGAAACAAAAACTTCCTCTCGAAGCAATAAGTTTTCGCTGGTATCAACTAAATTGCAGAAGAGCCTAAAGATGTAAAATTTAAATTGGTAATGCAAATAGAATGTAGTTTTCTGGTGGTGGGTTGTTTATTTTCAATGAGGATATTTAGTGTTCTATGTGAGAAAAAATGATGTTAAAAGACCGATTTTGCACAATGATTGTGCATTTTTTTTGATTTCCTGCTCTGCTTAGTGCTTTTTTCCCTATCTTTGCACTCAATTAAGACGTCAGTACATTAATTAAATTGTTAACTAATGAAAAGATTCGTACTCCTTTTGGTCATGGTTTTTGCTTATTCCATGATTCCAGTTCAGGCTCAATTGCCAGCTGTTACTTTGAAAAACATGAACGGCGTTGAAGTTCGCACAGATACCCTTTCCAATGGCGGCAAACCATTCATCATCGATTTCTTTGCTACTTGGTGCAAACCTTGCAACCGCGAATTGGACGCCATCAGCGAAGTTTATGAGGAATGGCAGGAAGAGACGGGTGTAAAGATTATTGCTGTTAGTATCGATCAAGCTCAGAACATTAATAAGGTGAAACCGTTGGTGAGCAATCACGGTTGGGAGTATGAAATCCTGCTCGATCCGAACAGTGACTTCAAGCGTGCCCTGGGTTGTCAGATGATTCCCTACACGCTGATTGTCGATGGAAAGGGGAATATTGTCTATAAGCACAATGGTTATACCGATGGCGCTGAGACTGAACTGATTGAGAAAATTCGGGAACTAATAAAGTAAAAAGTGTGTAATTTGCTACCGCTTTCACTTTTTGATATCTAATATTCAAAATAGGATGAAAAGATTTCCTATATGTCTATGCTTGTTTTTTCTAAGTAGCCTTATCGGTTCTGCTCAGAATACTTGGAAGGGCATTACCTTTTCCGGCAGTATTCAGAGCGATATGCTGATTCCCCAGCGGGATGAGGCAACCGGGGCTGAAAAAACAGGCAATTTCCTGACCAATACATACGCCGATCTGATGCTTCAGAGCAAGTATGTCGATGCAGGAGCGCGCTTGGAGTTTCTGGAGTACCCTCTGCCTGGCTTCGAGAAAGATTTTGAGGGGTGGGGTGTACCTCACTTCTGGGTAAAGGGAAGAGTTGGAAAGTTCGAAATAACGGGCGGCACGTTCTACGAGCAGTTCGGTTCGGGCTTCATCCTTCGCACCTACGAGGAGCGCTCTCTGGGTATCGACAATTCCCTTCTTGGAGGCCGCGTTGTGGTGAAGCCCATTAAGGGTGTTACCCTGAAGGTGCTCTCCGGTGTGCAGCGTCGTTATTGGAGTTGGAACAAGTCGCTCATCAGTGGAGCAGATGCAGAAATCGGTCTGGAAGAGTTCATCCCTTCATTACAGCAGGCTGGTACCAATATTATGCTGGGCGGTTCGTGGGTAAATAAATATGAAGATAGCGACGAAAAAATATACGTTTCTCCTACTTATCGCTTGCGTTTTCCGAAGTTCGTCAATGCCTGGGATGTTCGAGTTAATTTCAGTCACGGCCCTTGGAACGTGTTGGGCGAATATGCGATGAAAAGCGACGATCCGTCATTTGCCAATGACTATATTTATAAGAAAGGCTCGGCCGTCATGCTTTCGGGGTCGTATTCCCAGAAGGGATTGAGTGTGTTATTGCAGGCCAAGCGAAGCGAGGATATGTCGTTCAAGAGTACAAACGAAGTCTCCAAAGCAATTGGTATCTCTTCTACCATTAACCATTTGCCCGCTTTTACGCAGGACCAGACATACGCTTTGGCAACTATCTATCCTTACGCCACACAATTGGTGCCCGGTGAATGGGCTTATCAGGCAGAGGTGGGCTATAACTTCAAACGCAAGACACTGTTGGGAGGTCCCTATGGTATGAACTTGAAGGCCAACCTGTCATACGTCCGCGCTATCGACCAGCAGTTTTACGACCAAGGCGACCTGATAGGGAAGACGAACGGTTACACCTCGAAGTTCTTCAAGTGGGGCGACGAGACTTATTACCGGAGCATCGACATCACTTTGTCCCGCAAACTGTCGAAAGCCTTCAAACTCAACCTGATGTACGTGAACCAGTTGTACAATCAGACGGTTGTCGAGGGGCACGGTGATATGGTGCATGCCAACGTTTTTATTGCCGACGGAAAATACCAGTTCTCGCCAAAAGTGACTCTTCGCGGTGAGTTGCAGTACCTGACGACCAAAGAAGATAAGGGTGACTGGGCATACGGGCTGTTGGAATTGTCGCTAG
Source organism: Bacteroidaceae bacterium (assembly GCA_017552435.1). Taxonomy (GTDB): domain Bacteria; phylum Bacteroidota; class Bacteroidia; order Bacteroidales; family Bacteroidaceae; genus Physcousia. The sequence continues at coordinate 3,705 of JAFZPZ010000096.1, read as the reverse complement.
TGCCACATTGGATGTTCACCATCAGTGATATGTGGAACTGCGGCGAGACGAATCTGCACTACTATCAGGGACTCGTTACCTATAACATTAAACAGCATCGCATACAAGCAGGCTACGGACGCACTCGCGAGGGCCTCAACTGTTCGGGCGGTGTATGTCGCAAAGTGCCGGCCTCGAAGGGATGGACGATTTCGTATAACTATAATTTCTGACGCAGATGAAACGATACATATACATCATAATCGGAAGTATCTGCTCGATTCTAGCAGCTTGTGACCATATATCGGAGGACGAACGCCTGATATATGAGAAACCCGAACCGGCCCAACGAGTTGTGCTGCTTGAGGACTTCACGGGTCAAAGATGCACGAACTGTCCTAAGGCAACTGATGTAATCGAACAGTTACAGGAAACATACGGCGATGCTTTGGTGGCTGTCGGTATTCATGGCGGCCCTCTGGGTTTTGCCGGCAATGCGAAACTTGTAGGTTTGGCTACAGAGACGGGCACCGAATATTATAACTCTTGGAAACTGGAATATCAGCCAATCGGATTGGTCAACAGGCGTGCACCTGTCAATTATCCTGAGTGGGCTGCCGCTGTGAAGGAGGAATTGGCGAAACCTGCACCTCTGCGTCTCGAAGGAACAGCTGTCCTTGCAGATAATATCATTAACATTCAAATAAGTGCTAAAGGTACAGACGGAATCGTGAATGGAAAGCTTCAGGTATGGCTTTTGGAAGACGGCATCACGGCTCTCCAACTGATGCCGGACGGCACAGCTAATATGGAATACATCCACAACCATGTGTTCCGCACCGCTATCAATGGTACTTGGGGCGAAGACTTCAGTATCAAGGAGGGAGAAACAAATCAGAAGACGATGACACAGGCCCTGGAGCCCAATTGGAATAAAGAGCAACTGAGCATCGTCGCCTTTGTCTATAATGACAGCGGAGTGCAGCAAGCTGTGAAATTTAAAGTAAAAGAAAATATAGAATAGAAGATAGACATATATAATTAATGACTATGAGAAAAATATTTACTCTGTGTGTGGGCCTTCTTGCTGGTCTCGCCGTGCAAGCTCAAAGCGATTTCCCGCTTCAGTTCGTCGATAAAGATGGTCAGATTATTCCCGACGGAACGGAATTGGATATCTTAGAATATGAAGAAGATGAACTCTTTGGGGACATACTGATGCCAACCAATGTATGGGTCAAAAATATCAGTGACGGAACTGTGCAGGGAGGTGGTAGTTATACAATCCAGAAGATTGATAACGGTTCCTTCCAAACCTGCTTTCCTTCGAACTGCATGAGGCAGTCGGTCGAGGGGACATTCTCGACAGGAAACGATGCCTTCATGCCTGGCCAACTCAGAAACATGCAGACGGAATGGCTCCCGACAGACGAGGGCATATGTGTGGTTACCTATCAGTTACAGACTTACAGTCAGAATCCCTTTACTCAAAAATGGATGCTCGACGCAAACGGTCCGACAATTACCCTGAATTATTTCTATGGAACAACAGGCATCAATGAAATAAAAAATGAAAAATTAAAAATGAAAAATGGTGATGGGAGCTGGTACGACCTTCGTGGCAGACAAGTACAGGGTCGTCCGTCATCCGGTGTGTATATTATGACAGACGGGAAACATATTCGAAAAGTAGCAATCAAATAAAGTACTTTATAACCAAATAATCGTAAAAGAATGAAAAATTTTTTACTCATCTTGGCAACCGCATTTATGACGGTTGTGTGTGCGCAGGCACGAATTATTACTCCTGGGGAGAATCAAGTCTGGTGGGGTTACTTTAACGAAAGCGACTTCAATGAAGCCGACTATACTATCGGTACAGGGCAGGCTATGACTTTAATGGCAGCCATCTACATCCCTGCCAATCACGAACAACTGGGACAGTCAACTATCGCTGGTGTTCGTGTCTATATTGCAGAATCAGCAAAGTCGTCTCTCAGCAACTTGAAGATATGGGCTTCCAAAACGCTTCCAAGCAAGGTTAGTGACGCAGACATCGTACAGACAACAATGGGAACTTTGAATGCCGGTGCCAACGACTTTAAGTTCAGGACTCCATACGAAGTTAATAATGAGGGTTTCTATGTCGGATATAGTGTGAAGAGCACCACAGGCTATTTCATTAGGTGCGGCGGCACAGATGCTGCTAATGCTTTCTGGATTGGTAATCCTGAGGCAAATATGGCATGGACTGACCTTAATGGGCAAGGGCTTGGCAAGCTTGCCATGCAGATTCTTGTCGAGAACGGAAACTTCCCCAGCAATTGTGCCACCGCTGAAGATTTCGGTCAGAACATTGTACTCCAGGGAGAGGAAGCATCTATTCCCATAACAATCACGAACATGGGTGCAGATGTTATCAAGAACATCTCATACACTATTACTACAGAGGGTGGCAGCACTACAGACGAGAAGGAACTTTCCGTGGGTTCTTTGGCTCTAAACGGGAGCAAGATCGTTAATGTACCTTTCTCGCCCGATGCAGAAGCCAGAAAGTACCAGAAGACCTTCACCATTACCCAGGTTAATGGTAATCCCAATACAGCTTCTAAGAATAGTGCAACAGGTTTCCTGATTACCCTGAAGGAAAAGTATTCTGTGACACCTGTCATCGAAGAGTTCACCGGCACGTGGTGTCAATGGTGTCCCAGAGGCACGGTCGGCATGGAAAAGGTGCACGAAACCTATGGCGACCAAGTGGTACAGATTGCTGTGCACAGTGGCGACCCAATGGAAATCAGTGCCTACAGCTCTATCCTCAATACTTTCTGCGATGGTTACCCAGGTTCTGTAACAGACCGCATATATCTGGCTGACCCGTCTTTCTCTTCTTTGAAAAGTGTCCTGACGACTGCGTTCAAAAGGGTGTCACCGGCTTCAATTGCCTTGTCTGCCGAATGGGATAGTGAAGCACAGAAGAAAGTTGTTTTCAAAACAACAACCCGCTTCTCGTACAACGATGACAATGGACAGTACGGCATTGCCTATGTCCTTGTGGAAGACGGACTGACGGGAACAGGCAGTAACTGGGCACAGAAAAATGCATATAGCGGCAATGGCACCGGCGATATGGCATGGTGGGGCAAACAAGGTTCCTCTGTGTCAGGCATTGAGTACAACCATGTTGCCGTTGCAGGATGGAGTGTTCAGAAGGGTGTTAACAACTCCGTTAATCCGACAATTACAGCAGGTGAAGATCAGGAATACACCTATACCGCTACTCTCCCGACCAGTTCTCCGATTCAAGACAAGTCGAAGCTGAAAGCTGTTGTTTTGCTTATAGACCGCACTAACGGTACAATTGTCAATGCCGCTCAGTCTGCTATTGCAGATTTTGCAACAGGTATCCAGTCTGTTACTATTGACAATGGTATGTCTTCAGATGAATGGTTTGACCTTAGCGGCCGCAAACTCCAGACATCTCAAAAGGGTATCAATATCATCCGCATGAGCGATGGAACTGTTAAGAAGGTTCTGGTTAAGTAATTAAAAGATACACAACGAAAAAAGGACTTCGCAATTTGCGGAGGGCACTGAAAAAGTCCTTCATTCATGAACATCTTCTGATTATCTAACAAAAAGCAGATTGCAAATCCGTATTTGACGGCCATATGCAATCTGCTTTTGTTTTTGCTTTTTGAGGGGCAGTAAACCCTTTGAGGTGGT
>JAFZPZ010000095.1 GCA_017552435.1 Bacteroidaceae bacterium | reverse complement strand
GCCGCGACGCAGCTTGGCAGGCATGTGCGGAGCCTCCATCACGGTGCCGTTGGCGGTCTGCACGCGCCCGTCCTTCATGTGGAGCAGCACCTGCGAGTGCTCCACCTCCACGCCGCTCACGTACTGGCGGTATTCGATGCGGGTCATGCCCAGCTTGTCGGTGCGCTCGCTCACCTTGCGCCATTCGGTCTCCTGTGGCAATTGGAACCATTGGTCGAAACACTCTACGGCTTTCTGTTCCGTAAGATTCTCTTTCTGCAGCGTCTTGAAGAAGTGTCCGCTGCGAAGTTCGGCCCGTGCCGTCAGTTGCAAAAACAGGGCGATGATGATGGTGAAGTGAAGTTTTCTATTCATATTATTGAAGTTAAAGTGGAAGTTAATTCTTGGATACTTTAGCACCTTCAGCCTGCGCCTGAGCGAAGCGAAGAACCCCTCTCCCGTAATAGGGAGAGGTTAAAGCTTTCTCACGATATTAAGGAATTCTGACAGCGAGCGGACATCCACTTTGGGAAAATCGTAGTGTTCGAGTTCCTGAAAATGGCGGTCGTTGCTGACGATATAAGTTGCTCCGGCAACAATGGCACAGTCAACGAACTTGTTATCATCAGGATCAGCCGTGATGAGATTAAAGCGAAAGGTGGGATTGACACGCTCTAAGTTGGGCGTTTCAATCATTTCCTTTAATATGGTATTGGCAATAAGATTATTATATCGCTTGGTCAGAATCTCATGATATTCAAAAAGTATCTCGTTGGTCACGCAGAGTATATACTTGCTGGCACGAAAAGCCTGCCAGATGTCGTTGTTAAACGAGCCTGGCATGATGACATTGACAAGGCAATTGGTGTCGAGTACTATCTTCATCAGTACGGAGTTCTTTCGTGCTGGTTCGACCATTCGTCCAGCGTTTTCTGTGTGATATTGTTCTCCTGTTGGAACTGTAGCAACAGACTATCCGTCTTTTTACGATAGAACTGGAGCAGGATGTCCTGTAACTCCTGCTGTTCCTGCTCTGTGTCGATATAGGCCATCAGACTCAACACATTAAGCTGGGTAGGGTTCAGTTGTGTAGTTACCATATCTGTCTATTTTACTGTTTTCCGCTGCAAAGATACGAAAAAAAGTTAAGAAGTCTGCGAATAAGCGAGAGAATTAATCAGAGATTGATTAATTCCGAGTGGAAGCAGGCTCGACGCAGTCAATGAAGAGTGAAGAATTTATGGTGTAGGCACAAAAAAAGCTCCCACTCTGGTTGGAGTGAGAGCCTGTGAGGGTGGGGGGTCTTACTTCAGTACCTTGGCTTCGCCGAGATTGCTCACGCTCGGAAGAGCCCAAGTGAACTTGGCTCTTCTCTCACTTAATCGCAATCTTCTTCCCGTTCACGATGTTGATGCCGCGCTGCATCTTGCTCAGGCGTTGCCCGGCGAGGTTATATATATCTCCCTCGCCTTTGGAGAGGGTTGGGGTGAGGCTGTCATCGTACATTTCCTCGATGCCATCTCCCCCTTCATACTCTTGCCAAATTGTACGACCATTTTCGTTCAGGCCGGGACAATGATACAGCTTCCAGCCTTTGGCCTTTGCCGCTGCAGCCTGCTTGGCGGTCATCACGTTCTCCTCGTCCTCGTAATAGAGGACATACATATAGCCATCAGTTAATGTCGGCATGCTCTCGATAAGCGCATCCATATTTTCGCCGTTAATCCGGTTCTGGTAAATGCCCAGGAAGTTCAGTTCAGGGTTATTTGATACATCGAGCGATGTAAGCTGGTTGACTTCGCAATTCAGCTCCTCCAATGCGGGATTCTTTGACAAGTCGAGCGATGTCAGCTCGTTTTCGCTGCACTCCAGTTCTTTCAGTGCCGGATTCTGCGATACATCCAATGTTTTTATCGGGTTGCCGCCGCACGCAAGATTAGTTAGTGCCGTATTTTTCGTTACGTCCAATTCGGTCAGCTGGTTCACTGCGCAATATAATTCTTCCAGTAAGGTATTCTTTGACACATCCAGGGCCGTCAACTGGTTGTAGCCGCAGGCCAAGAATGTCAGTGCTGTATGCTTTGATACATCAAGGGCCGTCAATTGGCAAAAGTAGCATTCCAGCTCTTCCAGTGCGGTATTCTTTGATATATCCAGTGCCGTCAATTGGTTGAAGCCGCAATACAGAGTTTTCAGTGCGGTATTCTTTGTCACATCTAGTACCGTCAAATGGTTGAAGAGGCATTGCAGATCTTCCAGTGCCGTATTCTTTGACAGATCAAGGTCCGTCAACTCGTTGTCATAGCAATCCAGGTATTTCAGTGCCGTATTCTTCGACAAGTCAATCGATGTCAACAGGTTGTCATTGCAACACAGAACTGTCAGTGCCGTGTTATTTGACACATCAAGGTCCGTCAACTCGTTGTAGTCGATGAACAATGTGTCCAATTCGATGTTCTTTGAAACATCAATAGCAGTTAATTGGGTATCGCCGCAGTCCAGATATTTCAGTGCTGTATTCTTTGAGACATCCAGTGCCGTCAGCTGGTTAGTCCAGCATTTCAGTTTTGTCAGTGCGGTATTCTGCGATACATCAAGCGATGTCAGTTGGTTTCCGACACAGTCCAGACTTTCCAGTACGGTATTCTTTGAGACATCAAGGGCCGTCAGCTGGTTTTTCCTGCAGTTCAACTCTTTCAGTGCGGTGAAGTACTCAACGCCCTTCAGGCTCTGAATAAATTTTTCTCTAACATTGATACTGGTGATTTCTGCCAACTCGGCCTCTGTCAGCACGCCGTCGCTGCCATACTCCTGCTCCAGCAGGAAGCCGCGGAAGTTCTCATCGGGGAAGTTCTCTTCGTTGATTTCAACATCAGCCCAAGCCATCGTGGCTGCGGACAACACAAAAAGTGAAAGAAGTAATCTCTGTTTCATAATATTATTTTATTTAATTTTCGGGAGTTAAACTGCCACGCCTGTCCGCATAACGTCGTCGTAGAGGGGAGACCAGCGGTCTTCGGCCATGAGGACTGGCTCGATGAGGAAACTGACCCTGCGGACATCACGCCACAGGCCCATAGACATTTCATGCTTACGGTCGCCGTAGGTGGGTACGATGACGGCCACGTCGATATCGCTGTCGGGGTTGGCGCAGCCCTTGCTGTAGGAGCCGTACATCATGACGCACGGCTCAACGGGGAAGCGGGGGCTGATGACTTCCTTGTATCGACGGACGAGGGCGAGAGCCTCGTCACGGGTCAAAGCTTGTCTTTTATCCATTGTTGCAGTTGTTTGGTTTCGTCAATCATATTTCGGCAGAACTCATCGGTGAGTGTGCGTGCGAGAGCGTCCTTGAGTCTTGCGGTGCAAAGATACGATTAAGTGAGCACAATACAAAATAAAAGATTGTTTTTATTTTCATTTCCGAGCGATAATAAGCGGGCCCGCTTTTGTTGGCGGATTCTTGTCGGTCCGTCGGAGCAACTACATATATAGGTTGCTCCGACGGACCGACAAACATCTTTCCGCGGCGAAAATTTCAATGCGCTGGAAATTTTGCGGGAGCGAAGAGGAAATATTTTTTCTCTGCGGAGCAGCAAAATCTCCTCCGCACTCCAGAAAAAAGTCACGCATCAATAACATGCCATTATTTGCTGATAAAGGCATGTTATCGGATGATAAGGTTATGTTTTCCGGCCAAGGGTCATTCTATAGATTTCTGTAAGCGGATTTTGTGATTCTGTGATTGCACAATATATATAGGTGCAATCACAGAATCACAGAAATCAGTACGCTATTTTCTTCCCATTCACGATGTAAATACCCTTCTGTGTCGGCTTGCCGCCGAGCTTGCGGCCATCAAGCGAATACCAACTATCGTCGTTAACTTCGAGCGAAGCGTTAACTTCGTTAACTCCGTCAACTTCGTTTCCCTCTTCTCCGAAGTTGAGCTTGAACTCCTTGACGCCACTGCCGCTGTCAAGATCAAAGTATGCGCGGAAGGCGTTGATGGTCATGGCGGTGTTGGGATAATAGAGGGTGTTGTTGGCTCCGAGGAACAGGATGCTCTTGTCGTTGGCGGTGAATGGGACGGGGCTGTAGGTCCCCACGAATTTACCGCCGGTGAAGGTGACAGGTGTCGGCGTTGTGCTGCTGATGGTGACACCGCTGAACACGGGATTCAGGATGTCGGGAAGAACAACGTTGCTGTTCTTCGGCACTACTTCATTGCCGCTGATCTCCCAGCCGTCGCCAAGCAGGGCCAGCAGGTCGCTGCCCGTTGCGGTGGTGTAGGTGCCGGCATCAATGTAGCGGCCGCCATTGCTGGAAGTTTTGGTGGTGGAGTAGCAGTCCGTGATGGTGCCGACGGTTACACCACGGGCTATCATTGCAAGGCCTGCGCGGTCGACAAAGGTGCCGGCATTGAGGCAATGGGTGATGTTGGCCGTGGCCCAGTTGCCCCAGCCTACGAGGCCGCCCACGTTCGTCATCGCGTCCATAATGCCATCGACATAACCGATACTGCCGTCGAAGAGGCAGTTGGTCATGGTGAAGGGAGACGCACCGCAATGACCTATGATGCCCCCGCTATAAACATCACTGGTGCCGACGGGGAACTGGATGTTCATGCTCACGCGGCAGTTCTCGATGGTGACGCCTGTGGCGCTGCCGACGAGTCCACTGGCATGTTGGACATTATTGCCAGTGACACTGAACGTCACAAAGCCTGTTGTCCTGAGGTTCTTGATTGTTGCCCCTTCTACAAATCTGAACGGTGCTGTGCATTGGGCTGTACCGATCAGTGTCATGTCGAGCTTATGGCCGTCGCCGTCGAAGGTTCCCTTGAACCTGTGTTCGCCCGCTCCCACCATGGTCGATACGCCGTCGATGTCAGCACCCAGCTTCACGAGCTTGCCTTCGTACGATTCTGTACCATTGTTCACGTTCCGTGCAAAGATTTCCCACTCAGCAGCAGAACGGATGATGAGGTCTGGCCTCGTGCCCCACTTGATGATATAGGGCTTGCCCGCCTCGATGGCCGTCACCGCATCTTTCTCCGTGAAGTTCAGCGTCAGCGTGCCGTCATCGAGCGAGCCGCTGCTCAGCTTGCGGACATCGGCGCCATCCAACGGACTGCCCACAATCGTCACGTCAAATGGCAGGCACAGCGTGTTCCAGTCGCCGTCGCGGTAGAGGGTGCGGCCAGCGAGCTGCACGCTCTTTTCCTTTCCGTTGTTGTCATTGATAATGGTGCTGTTGTCTGTATAGTCGGCCAGCTGCAGCCAACCGAAGTCGATGCGCAACTGGTTTTTGTAGTTGTAGAGTTTGAAACTTCCCACCGCGATAGCTTCTGTTGGATTGAGGTTGGTATTATCATCAAAGTAACACAAGCCCTGATTTTTATTTGTATCATAGCAAACAAATCTATTTTCTATGGATACGTAGTTACCCGTATTGTCGTCGATGATGAGGGCAAGGTTGCTGGTGCCGTTATAGGCGAATGGCTTGTCGAGCGTGATGGCGCTCCAGCTGCCTTTGGCAAATTCGACGCTGCCACTGAACACCTTGTCGGCCTCCGTGACCTGAATCCAGTCAGAGGTGTTTTCGAATTCTGTCTTATCCGTATGTACCATATAGACATCAAGAGTACGAGTATAAAGACCACTGCCAGAATTATTACTCAGGAGGAAAACGATGCTCTGAATGAGGCCCGCCTGTCCTATCTCTTCAGCTGTGTAGATTTGCTGGGACAGTGAGTACTTGTATAACATATCTGTAGGAAATTGATAAGCAGTTCTTTCGGTTTCTCCCCAGCCTAACCATTTCGTGGCGGTGGTATAAAGCTCGTCTGTACACCAGTCACTTGCGGCAGAGCCAACGATGGACTTCACGCGCACATAATAGGTGGTCTCGGCAGAGAGGCCGGTGACGGTGTAGGTGGTAGTAGGGATGTTCTCCACCGTCGTCACGTTGGACGAGAAGTCGCTGCTGGTGCTGTACTGGAGTGTCCACCGGGTGGCGATGCCGTTCTCCGTCCAGGTCATTGTGCCGGTGTTGGCTGTAAAGGCTATCTGCTTCAGGTCTGTGGGAGCAGGAATGCCGACGCTGAAATTAACCTTCTTTGAGTCCGTGTAGTTGCTGCCGTCCTTAGCTGTGAAGGTCATAGCGTAGTTGCCGAGGGCCTTGACCTCAGTTGCCGACGCACCGTCTTGGGTTAGTTCGAGGGTGTAGTCGGTGCCGAGGGTCAGCGTGTTTCCGTTCACGTCCTTTACAACGGGGGTAATGCTGATGGCAGAGCCAGTGTAGAGGTAAAGCGGTTCGATGCCGCTGACGGTGGCGAAAATCAGTGTCTTGTCCGCATCACCGGTGAACGGAATAATCTTCTTGCCGCCGTAGTTCGACTTGGTGGCAGCTTCAGTCGTGCCGTCGAGGAGGAAATATTTGCCGTCGGCGAAGGCGAGGGTGCTGATTTTGTCGCTGGAGTTGCTGGAATAGATGAAGTCGGTCGTATTAGTCCAGCCGAGCGTCACCGAGCCGCTGCTAAAGTCGGCGGTATAGCCGGGACCGATACCGGGTGCGTTGTCGTTACCCGTAGCCGTCACCTGTCCGCCGTTGATGGTGATGGTGCCGCACTGGCCGTAGTTGCCGACCCAGCAGTCATCGCCACCGCCAATGCCGGCACCATAATAGTCGCCCGTGGCATTTACCACGCCGCCGTTGATAGTGATTGTGCCGCCGTTGGCGTTGTTTCGGTCGCCACCGATGCCGGCAGCATATTTGCCGCCTGTGACATTGATGTTGCCGCCGTTGATGATGAGTGTGCCCACGGCGTAGGCACCGATGCCCGACTTCTCTTCATCGCAATCGTTGATGGTGAGCGTGCCTGTACCGTTGATGGTCAGCTCATTGCCGTCACTCAGCTCAATGCCCTTCGGGGCAGTGAGGGTTGCGCCCTCACCGAGGATGAGCTTGGCGGTGCCGCTGACGGTGATACGGCTGCTGACGGTCACATCGCTATATACCTTATAGGGTATGCCATCTTCAAAGGTGGTGGTCGATGACGTCACAGGGAAGCCTTCGTCCACTATGAAGCTGATGACCTTCGTGCCAGTATAGTTGCCTGTGCCAGTGAAGGTCAAGGAGTAGTTACCGAGGGCCTTGACCTCAGTCACAGACGCGCCGTCCAGCGTTATTGCGAGGGTATAGTCGGTGCCGAAGGTCAGTGCGGTGCCGGTCGCGTCTTTTACAACAGGGGTTATGCTGATGGCAGAGCCAGTGTAGAGGTAAAGAGGTTCGATGCCGCTGATGGAGGCGTATTTCATCTCTTTGAGTTCCTCTGTAGGGAGTGGAATAATCTTCTTGCCGCCGATGTTCGAAGTGGTAGCAGCTTCAGTCGTGCCGTCGAGGAGGAAATACTTGCCGTCGGCGAAGGCGAGGGTGCTGATTTTGTCGCTGTAGCTGCTGACACAGATGAAGTCGGTCGTGTTAGTCCAGCCGAGCGTCACCGAGCCGCTGTTATAGTCGGCTCCATAGCCGGGACCGATACCAGGTCGTCCCACGCTGAGGCCCGTGGCCGTCACTTGTCCGCCGTTGATGGTGATGTCGCCACACTGGCCATAGTTGCCAATTTTGTTGTCAGTGCCACCGCCGATGCCGGCACCATTGCCACCCCCAATGGCATTGACCACGCCGCCGTTGATGATGATTGTGCCTCCGCTGGCGTTGTTTTGGTCACCACCGATGCCGGCAGCATAGATGCCACCCGTGACATTGATGTTGCCGCCATTGATGATGAGCGTACCCACCTTGTCGGCACCGATGCCCGATTTTCCGTCGGAGCAATCGTTGATGATGAGCGTGCCCGTGCCGTCAATGGTCAGCTGATTGCCGCTACTCAGCTCAATGCCCTTCGAGGCAGTGAGGGTTGCGCCCTCACCGAGGAAGAGCATGGCGGTGCCACTGACGGTGATACGGCTGCTGGCGGCCACATCGCTATATACCTTATAGGGCATGCCATCTTCAAAGGAGGTGGTCTCTGACGTCACAGGGATGCCTTCGCCCACTGTGAAGCTGATGACCTTCGTGCCAGTATAGTTGCCTGTACCGGTGAAGGTCATGGTGTAGTTGCCGAGGGCCTTGACCTCAGTTGCCGACGCGCCGTTCAGCGTTATTGCGAGGGTGTAGTCGGTGCCGAGGGTCAGTGTGGTGCCGACGAAGTCGGTCACGGTGTAGGTCAGGGGAATCTCAGAGCCGGTATATAAATAATAAGATCGAACACCGCTTACGGTGGCATAGTCCAGTTTTTTGACCATCTCATCGGTGAGCGGAATAATCTTCTTGCCGCCGATGTTACTCGTGGTGGCGGCTTCAGCCGTGCCGTCGAGGACGAAATTCTTGCCGTCGGTGAAGGCGAGGGTGCTGATTTTGTCGCTGTAGCTGCTGGCATAGATAAAGTCGGTCGTGTTGGTCCAGCCGAGCGTCACCGAGCCGCTGCTATAGTCGGCTCCATAGCCTGGACCGATACCAGGTCCGCTGAAGGATCCGTTGATGCCGCCCGTAGCCGTCACCTGTCCGCCGTTGATGGTGATGGTGCCGCATTGGCCATAGTTGCCTTTTAATTCGTCAGTGCCACCGCCGATGCCAGCACCACGGACGCCACCCGTGGCATTGACCACGCCGCCGTTGATAGTAATCGTACCGCCGTTGGCGTTGTTTCGATCACCACCGATGCCGGCAGCATATTGGCCGCCTGTGACATTGATGTTGCCGCCATTGACGATGAGCGTGCCCACCTCGTAGGCACCGATTCCCGACTTTGTGTAGGCGCAACCGTCGATGATGAGTTTGCCCGTGCCGTCGATGGTCAGCTGATTGCCGCTACTCAGCTCAATGCCCCTAGAGGCAGTGAGGGTTGCGCCTTCACCGAGATTTAGGGTAACTGTGCCCGACACGGTGATGCGGGTGCTGATGGTTACGTTGCTTGTCACGTTGTACGTGTTGCCGGTCGTCCACTCCGTTGTCTGGTCAGTCACGGTCACGTCGTCTGCCCGCGCCGTCATGGTGGACATCACAGCGAGCAGCAGCGTCAAGGCTGCCCTTACGAACACACTCTTTATCTTTCCTGTACCTGTTTCCATTATCGTATTTGGTATTTATATTTGTATGCTTTCGATGCGGAGTTTCTGGCAGCCGGCGGGGACCTGCACCTCCACGACGTCACCGACCTTCTTGCCCAGCAGGGCACGGCCGATGGGTGACTTGATGGATATCTTGTGCTCCAGCAGGTTCGCCTCGTGCGGACTGACGAGGGTGTAGGTCATCCTGGTGTTTGTATTGAGATTGGTCAGCTCGACCTTGGTGAGCAGCATCACTGCGCCGGAATCCAGCCGCGAGGTGTCGATGACACGGGCAAACTCCAGGACGCGCTGCATGAAACGTATCCTGCCCAGCAACCGCCCCTGCTCGCGCTTGGCGGCATGATACTCGAAGTTCTCACTCAGGTCGCCCTTGTCGCGGGCCTCGGAGATTGCATCCTTGACCCTGGGCAGTTCGACGGTCTCCAGCTGATGGAGCTCTGCTACGAGCTTGTCGTAGCCTTCCTTCGACATGTATTCCATGGCGCTATCTACAGCTCGGACAGTTCACGGCTGATTTCCTGCAGCTCGGTGCGGATGGATTGGAGGCGCCCCAGAATCTCGGACGTGTCGCTGGCGCCTTTGCGGTTCTTGCTCAGGACGGTCTTCGCAGCAGCAATCTTCATGCCGCGCACCTTGACCAGGTTATAGACGATGCGTACCTCCTCGATGTCTTCCTTGGTGTATTGGCGTATGCCACGACCGCTCTTGCGGGGCTTGATGTTGGGGAACTCTTTCTCCCAGAAACGTAGCAACGACTCGGCTACGTTAAACTGTTCCGCCACCTCGGCGATGCTGAAATATTTCTTGAGTTCTTTGTTCGGATTGTAGGCCATGTATAGAAATTCAAAATAAAAAAATTATAAATTCAAAATTCAAAATGAAGAGTGAAGAGTGAAGAATTATGAGTGTAAAATCTGGGATGTGGATTTAATTTTGTGCAAAAGTACAAAGAAAAAAATAATTAAGAAAGAAGAATTGAGAATAATTTCGTACATTTGCACGCAATTTTAGCCAACAATATGAAATTGTAAATTGTAATTTGTCAAATTGTAAATGATATGATGACTGCAAAAGAGATACGCGAATCGTTCAAGAAGTTTTTTGAGTCGAAGGGACACCAGATTGTGCCCTCTGCTCCGATGGTGGTGAAGGACGACCCCACACTGATGTTCACCAATGCCGGCATGAACCAGTGGAAGGACATCATCCTGGGCACCCGCGACCCCGAACCGCGCCGCCGTGCCGACAGCCAGAAGTGCCTCCGCGTCAGCGGCAAGCACAACGACCTGGAGGAAGTTGGTCACGACACCTACCACCACACCATGTTCGAGATGCTGGGCAACTGGAGCTTCGGCGACTACTTCAAGGAGGGTGCCATCGACATGGCATGGGAATACCTCGTAGATGTGCTCAAGCTCGACCCGAAGGACCTGTATGTCACCGTCTTCGAGGGCAGTCCCGAAGAGAACCTGGTCCGCGACGATGAGGCTGCCGGCTACTGGCTGAAGCACGTTCCTGCCGACCACATCATCAACGGCAACAAGCACGACAACTTCTGGGAAATGGGCGACACCGGTCCCTGCGGTCCCTGCTCCGAGATACACCTGGACAGCCGTACCCCCGAGGAGAAGGCAAAGGTTCCCGGACGCGAGATGGTCAACAAGGACAATCCACAGGTCATCGAGATTTGGAACATCGTCTTCATGCAATACGAGCGCAAGGCCGACGGCCATCTGGAACCCCTCGGCATGAACGTCATCGATACCGGCATGGGCTTCGAGCGCCTCGTGCGTGCCATCCAGGGCAAGCACTCCAACTACGATACCGACGTCTTCCAGCCCATCATCAAGGCTATCGGTGACCTGAGCGGCTTCCGCTATGGCGAGAAGGAGGAGACTGACGTCGCCATGCGCGTCATCGCCGACCACCTGCGCGCCATCGCATTCTCTATCGCCGACGGACAACTGCCCGGCAATGCCAAGGCCGGCTACGTCATCCGCCGCATCCTGCGCCGCGCCGTCCGCTACGCCTATACGTTCCTCGGTCAGAAGGAAGCCTTCATCTACCGCCTGTTGCCCGTCCTCATTCAGGAGATGGGCGAGGCCTACCCCGAGCTGGAGGGACAGCGCGAACTTATCAGCAAGGTGATGAAGGAGGAGGAAGAGAGCTTCCTGCGCACCCTCGAGACCGGTATCAAGCTGCTGGATAAGTTAATGGCAGAGGCAAAGGAGAAAGACCCTTCTAAGGGGGAGCTAGAGGGGGTCCAAGCCTTCACCTTGTTCGACACCTACGGTTTCCCCCTCGACCTGACAGAACTCATCTGCCGCGAGAACGGACTCACTGTGGATGAGGCCGGCTTCAACGTTGAGATGCAGAAACAGAAGGACCGTGCCCGCAATGCCGCACAGAGAGAATTGGGTGATTGGAAGACCCTCTCTAACTCCCCCTTAAAGGGGGAGAACCCAGACGAGGCTGCACAGGAAGTCTCCCCTTTAAGGGGAGATTTAGAGGGGTCTTTCGTCGGCTACGACTACACCGAATATACCTGCCACATTGTCAAGTATCGCGAAGTCAAGCAGAAGAAAGGTGTGGTCTATGAAGCCATCCTCGACCAGACACCGTTCTATGGAGAGATGGGCGGCGAGGTAGGCGACAGCGGCGTGCTGGTGAACGAAGCCGAGACCATCCGGGTCATCGACACCAAGAAAGAGAACGGCGTGAGCGTCCACTTGCTGGAGCGCATCCCCACCAACCCCGAAGCTGAATTCATGGCTTGCGTCGATGTGGAGCGCCGTCGCGCCATCGAGGCTAATCATACATGTACCCACCTGCTGGACGAAGCCCTCAAGGAAGTGCTCGGCGACCATGTGGAACAGAAAGGCTCGCTCGTGACGCCCGACTACCTCCGCTTCGATTTCTCGCATTTCGAGAAAGTGACGCCCGAGCAGATTCGCGAGGTGGAGCATATCGTGAACGAACGCATCCGCCAGAACCTGCCCCTGCAGGAATACCGCGACACACCTATCGAGGAAGCCAAGAAACTGGGCGCCATCGCCCTCTTCGGTGAGAAGTACGGCGACAAGGTGCGCGTCATCCAGTTCGGCAACAGCGTGGAGTTCTGCGGCGGCTGTCACGCAAAGAGCACAGGATGCATCGGCATGGTACGCATCATCTCCGAGAGCAGCATTGCAGCAGGTGTACGCCGTATCGAAGCCATCACCGGCAAAGCTGTCGAGGAAGCAATCGACAAGCAGCAGGATATGATAAACGGCCTGAGAGGCCTCTTCAACAATGCACCCGACCTGCTGGGAACAATCCAGAAGGCTATCAGCGACAATGCCGACCTGCGCAAGCAGATAGAAAATGTCATGCACGAGCGGGCTGCAAATCTGAAGAAGGAGATGCTCTCCAAGCAGAAGGAGATAAACGGCATCAAGGTGATGAGCACCATCGTCGCATCTCTTGGCCCCGAGTTCGTCAAGGATATCGCCTTCCAGCTCCGCGCCGAGGTGGAAAACAGCCTCGTTGTTATCGGTTCCATATCAGCAGGTAAGCCCCTGCTCACCGCTGCCGCATCGGACAGTGTCGTGGCATCGGGCGTGAATATCGGCAAGAACATCCGCGAGGCTGCCAAACTCATTCAGGGCGGCGGCGGTGGTCAGCCCCACTTCGCCACAGCCGGCGGTAAGGATGTAGAAGGCCTGCACGCCGCCGTAGAGAAACTCATCGAGATTCTCACAGCATAAGAGATAAGATGACTGAACGAATTAGGGCTTCGAGGTTTTCCCCGAAGCCCTAATTATTAAATATCATCAAGCATGATGAATGGGGCCCAGTAGTGCGGCTGGGGGAAGATGGAACGGACAGTAGCTTGCGCCTTTAAGAATGCGTCATGACGGGAAAGCCCGCCGAGCAAGGCTTCGTAGAAAGAAGTCATCATCAGTTGCGTGGCTGCATCATTGACACTCCAAAGACTCATGACAAGGGTATGTGCACCAGCTTTCTTGAAGCCGCGTTGCACGCCGAAAACACCATCATCCTGCAGCGTGCCGGTTCCAGTCTGGCAGGCAGAAAGGACGGTGAGCTGGAGATTCTGAAGATTGAGTTGCGCTATTTCCTGTGCCGTGAGGATGCCGTCTTCGATGTCTGAGGGAAAGTCCGACGGATTATGCATTTTGTTGTTGCAGCCCGAGAAAAGCAGACCTGAATAGCAGAGTGGATCGGTAGCCTTCGCGCTGGTGGTAGAGGAGGATTTAAGCCAATCGTGTTGCCCGCTGTTCTCGACAGGATACGAGAATCCGTGGGTGGCAATGTGCAGCAGAGAGATGTTGTGGCCGTTGAGCCTCTTGAAACTCTCCTCTGTACCGCTGAAACCCTCAAAGATTTTGTATTCCTTTCCTGCGTTGTATAGCAGATATTCGATGGATTCGGCCTCCTTCTTTGCGCCCTGCAGGTTTTGGACTGATGCACCGCGTTCTGCCATAGCCAAGATAGCCAAAGAGTCTTCCATCATCTGCTCTGCGGCAAGTGTAATGGTGTAGTCCTCTTCGTCCTCAACCTCATCGTCGGTTACATTATGGTATTCGCGCATCTGTTCAATGGACATTTTCTCGTACTCCAGACCGCCATAGATGACATACTCCCCGTCGCCAAAGGCTGCGGATGTGGCTGTGCGCTGGGCCAGCAACTTGGTGGAGGAAAGACGGGAAATGCTCAGCGTGTCGGAGATGCGTGTGCCACTGACTGAATCACAAGGCAGATACTCGATACCCCATTGATGGAAGACTCCAGACGGGGCAAAGTAGATGTGCGAAGCACCATCAAGTTCCTTGAGCAGATTTCCCCATACGAGTTGTCCGAGCTTGCTGTCATTATAGATTCTGTTCTGCCATATAGAATCGCGGAGCAATTCAGTAACCGATTTGTCGGCAGGATATCCCAGCTCATTTATCTCGCTTCGGAAAAAGAGCCGGCAAGCATGAGGTGCTTCCCATTTGGGACGCAGAATGAGTGCCAGATACAGACGGTCGGGCTGTCCGCCATAGGTGATGTCCGCCTCGAGAAACTCTATGGCAGCCTCATCGGGCCGCATGGCGCGTCGGACGGAATCGGAGGTTAGCGAGAGGTTCTGTGTGAAGTCGCCATAGGCTTTGCACTGACGCACGATGGCATATTCGAGTTGGCTGATTTCGTGCTGCAGTTGTGGAATGCGGCTCTGTCCCTCACCTGCCTTCGCCTCATAGCATTGCTGCAAATCGGCTCGCAATGTCTGTAGCTTGTCGTATTGATCGAGAACTGACTTATCGGCTGACTGCTGTAAGAGTCGGCGAAAGTCAATTTCGCTGTTCAGCAGGATACCTTTTGTGAACAGCTGTGCATTATAAATGTCGGCAAGTAGTCCGGGAGGAGCCTTGTCGGGCGAAGTGGCAAAGAGTGATGCCGTCTGATAGAGATAGCTCTTTCCTTGCCAGAACAGGTCGCGTTGTCTGGTAGACTGGAAAGAGAAATTGTTGCGTACTTGTTGCGTCTGCAGGGTGATGGCGCGGTGGAAGTAATACGCCACGCTGTCCATCTGCCCGAGACGATGGTAATACATGGCAAGGTTGTAAAGAGGATTGACATTGTCGCCGTGCTCCGGACCGAGGATGCTCGTCTGAAGGCTGAGTGCCTCGTTGGTGAGGTTTATGGCATTCCTCGGAGCGTTGAGAGCACTTTGGCAGATTGCACGGTTACATAGTATGCTGGCGTATGCCGTTGAAGCAGCGAGATTCGATTCACGGAGTATCGAAAGTGCCTGCTGGAAGATGGTGTCAGCCTGGCTGTACTGCCCTTTGTTGTAAAGAGCCAATGCCTGCTGGTTAAGGGCATCTGCTTCTGTCTGGCTGAATCCCTGTTTTTGGCTGAGTTGCAGGGAAAGAGCGGAGAGGCTGTCGGCCAACTGTTGCTGTCCGAGGTGTGTGTAGTATTTGCTCAGAGTAGAAAGCATTAGTGCCTGTAGGCGGGAGTCACCGCGCGACTCATATCGTCGCAGGGCACGTTCGCCCCAACTGACGGCCTCTTCGTAATTGCCCATGTCTGCTTGCATGTGTGCTTGTGTTGCAAGCGTATTGGCATAGTTGAGGGTTGTGGTGTCGTTGATGCCAGAAAAGAGTCGCTCCTGCTGCTGCTGGGAATACTCTTGTGCCTGGTCGCTGCGCCCCAGTCGGGCATTTGTCGCTATCAGTTGCTGGAAACACCCCTGGTACACTTTTCCGCTTTCACCTTCGGTCTGTAGAAGCAGCGGTTTGGCTTTTTCGTAGAGGGTGAGAGCTTCATTATAATGCTGTAAATGGAAGTGACAGTCTGCAGCATTCTTGAGGAGGACAGCATTATTGTGATTGGAGGCTTGGCCTGCTTTCTCGTAAATGCCGATTGCTTCTTCTGCATAGGCAAGTCCCTGCTCATATTGTCCTATGTTTGCATCGGCGACAGACGCAGAGAGCAGGAAGTCGGCATAACGGAGAGGGTCCTTTTCCGAAATCTTCTTTGCCGTCTTCTGCAACCGCTTGGCCAGTTTACTGGTTTTGTTGTATTTGCCCTGCTTGTTATATACGCCTATCATCCATGCTGCGACAGAGAGATATTCGGGGGTGCCTTTCCTGACACAAGGGAAGGCTTTCTCGTAGCAATCAGCCTCGCGCTCAGTGTCGCCTGGAGCACCACGAAACTTGCAGTACACAGCCATCTGACAAAGAGTAGTGGCATACTTGGCATCTTCTTTTGCCTTTTGATAGGCATCGGCAGCTTCCTGCAAGTCGGCTATGGCCAGGTCGGTGTTCTGCAGCCGGAAAAGATAAGTGCTGCGGTCGAAGTAGGATTGTCCTATGCGGTCGTTGTTGCGGGAAATCCGCTTGTCGAGCCGCGCAGCAATGACTTCGTCCATGAGCTGTTGTGCGAGGACATAGTCCTCCCTGGCTGCGGCAGTGTGTGCCTTGACATGTTTTGCCTCGGCATAAAAAGTTCCATAGCGAGAGTTTTCACTTGTACAGAGCTCCAGATATTTGTCGGCAAGCTGATCGGCCACTTGTTGGCGTCCTTCGTTGACGGCATTAATGAGATTGTGCGCCAGATTGGTCATCTCGTAAGTTACCTCCTGCGCGGGGAGTGCCGCACAGGAGAGTACAAGAATCAGAAAAGAGGCGAATCGCTTCATCTGTTATTCTTTGGTAGAGGCAACGGAGTCTGAGCGTATCTCGCGGTCAATTGTAGCAACGCCTTCGGGCAGTTTGTCTCCGGAGGTGACGAGCTTGATGATACCCTTGAAAGCTTTCTCCGGCACATTCTTCTTGCGGCTGCCATTGAGAAGTTCTGCCAAAGTGTATGTGCCAGATTGCATGATGGTGTACTGGCGTAGCTTGCTTTCGTTGTAAACAACAAGTCGTCCGTTCTCTGGAATAGTGAGCATGGCACCGAGGGGAAGCTCATCGCCAGGAGTAACGACCAATTTCTTGTTGCCCTGATAGAGTATGACAGACTTGCTGACTTCTCCGACCAGGAAGGTCTGTACCGGTGCTTGTGCAAAAATGCCGGTAGCAATGAAGAGTAGCAAAGCCAAAAGTGATTTGCGAAGATTTGTGTGTTTCATTTCGTGTAGTTATTTTACTTTAACTGTTTAATACATGCGTGCGTAAAGTTTGGGGCATGTATATTTGATTGTGATGCGGACAATATCGGCTGCTGTAGTGGCAAGCGCCATCACGGAAAGCGTCGGGGTGAGATCAAAATTGATTCTCCATTTTACGAAGAGCATAAAGGCACCAGACATATATAACATCATAAGAATGAATATGAAGATGGATATGATGAATATGGTGCGCAGAATTTCGGCGACAATTCCGTCCGGAAATTTGAGGACCATGTCCTTGTACGCCATGATGATGCACACTCCGATATAGGCGAACAGGATGGACAGGAGCCAGAAGAGTATGCCCGAAATGTCGATTTGCTGCTTCATCTCGAGCATAGTCTTCATGGCATAGCACAGGACTTGAATCCCATGCATTTGACCCAACGGAGTATAGAGTACATCCACGCTCTCGTAAGCACCACCAAACATCACAATATGTCCGGTGATGTATTGTGCATAGTGCTGGACGGAGTCGTACGGAATGACGCGGAAGATGGTCGGCTCGTAGTTGATGAGATGCTTGCGGTGGTGCTGATAGTCGAAGGGCTTGTCCTGCAACACTTCCAACATGCGAGCGATGACGGATGGGTAAGCTTTGCCTTGCATCTCGAGGCAGAGCGGTATCTCGCGCGTCATACTGCGGTCAACGTTGACAAAACCTTCTGCTAGTCCCAAGTCTGAGGCGAAGAATGAGTGGACTTGCCGCGTGAACTCGTTTCGTTGGCGGTCCGGGTCCATCATCTTGAAGGAGAATACTGCATTGGAAAGCGTGGCTGCAACATTTACGAGGTGCATATCACCGATGGGTTCTTTGGGGTATTCAAAGACGACATCAACGTCGATGGCGGCAGGTTCGAGGGCATCGACCTCTTCCAAGACTGTGGCTATGGAGTCGCGGTTGTGTAAACGAGTGATGTCAACAATCACGATTGCATTGCTGGTATCGGCGGGCGATGCCAGCATCATGTCGTAGAATACGTCGGTGGTGGAGAATCCCTTGATGGCCTGTGCCACGGGATTGAACACATCGACATGGAAGGTGATGAAACGGAGTATGCCGATGAGCAGAAATGCCACAGCCGTGATTGCCATCTCCCGTGGCCGGAAGATGAATTTCAGCATTCTACAGAAAAAGGCTTTGAGTGGTTGCATGGCTTATCTGGAGAGATATTCTCCTTTTTGCCTTTTGGGCGTATTATTATTCTTTACCGATAACGATGGAGACACGGTTCTTGTCGTTCTCGGCGAAAGGCTGTTCGCGGTCACCCTTCGAGTCGGTGGTAATGCGGCTTGCCTCGATACCGTATTTCGTTATCAGTGCTTTTGTCACATTTTCTGCACGCATTTTTGCATAGCGCGCATTGACAGCAGCTGTCCCAGTTTCCTTGTCGGCATATCCTGTGACGGTGACTTTGGCTGTGGGATGTTCCTTGAGCCATTTAGCCACTTCAGCAAGCTTCGGCTGCTCTAAGGCAGTGACTTCAGTTTTACGTAAATCGAAGAAAATATTCCGGGTAATCTCTTCTTTCTTTACGACAGGTGTTGGCGCAGGTGTTGGCGCAGGAGTAGGTGCCGGTGCGGGCTTGTCAATATTAACATTTGTGTTTGCATGTCCAGTCTCTGTGCCTGTGCCGATTGTCGCAGGATCAACTATGATATTTGAGTTGGGATTACCTTTGACCTTATGAGGAAGACCGAACTTGTAAGTCACACCGAGTTGTGCCGTGAGCTGCCAGTCATCATTATAGGTGATTCTGCTGTTGTAGCGGTCGTTGAGGCAGTTGGCTGCGAGCTCAAGGTTGACGCTCCAATTGCGGGCAATGTTATAATCCAGCATGGTGCCGATGCGGAAGTTGTGACTCAGCCGGTCCTCGCTGTTAGTTGCTGAGATGAATCGCCTCAGAACAGGATTGTCCTCATTACCCCATGCGTAATTGAGACCAACACCGCCAATCAGGTAAACATTCAGCGGGTGATAGCTTTTTTTGCTGATGAGGTTTATGACATTAATCATTGCATCGATGTCTGTGGTTGCATAGTTAAATTTGTATGTGGCGTCGTAGCCATTGCCATAAACACCACCTTTGTTCCAAAGACCATTGACATGGAGTCGCGCACCGAAAACAGGTGTGAACTGTACGCCGAAACTAACGCTGGCAGTGGGAGTGAAGAGCTTCCAATTGTTGTAATCTGTAAGGGTGGTTTGGCCACCGCCTTGTAAGCCAATGAAAGCATAGGGGTAGGAAACATAGTTCTTCGGTGCTTCCTCTGCTTGTACACCACCAAGTGCTGTCACGAAAAGCGCAATTGCGAGTGATAAAAATTTTCTCATAGTTGTAATGATTTTAGAGTGTTAAATAAAAATATTGTTTGTATCTTGTGTCATTTTGGAATTAGCGATTCTTGTACATCTCGTCGTAGTACTTCTCGTAGTCGCCGCTGGTGATGTTGTCCATCCATTTTTCATTATCGAGGTACCACTTGACAGTCTTCTCGATGCCTTCCTCGAACTGGAGCGAAGGCTCCCAACCGAGTTCACGCTGCAGTTTGGTGGAGTCGATGGCATAGCGTGCGTCGTGCCCAAGGCGGTCGGTGACATAGGTAATGAGGTCGAGGTCTGCGCCCTCGGGACGGCCCAGCAGGCGGTCAACAGTCTTGATGACGGTCTTGATGATGTCGATGTTCTTCCATTCGTTGAAGCCGCCGATGTTGTAGGTCTCGGCGATGGTGCCGCGGTGGAAGATGGTGTCGATGGCACGTGCATGGTCCTCGACGTAGAGCCAGTCGCGGACGTTCTCGCCCTTACCATAGACGGGTAGGGGCTTGCGGTGGCGTATATTGTTGATAAAGAGTGGAATAAGCTTCTCGGGGAACTGATAGGGACCGTAGTTGTTGGAGCAGTTGGTCACGATGGTCGGCATGCCGTAGGTGTCGTGAAAGGCGCGGACAAAGTGGTCGCTCGAAGCCTTGCTGGCCGAATAGGGGCTGTGGGGATTGTACTTCGTCGTCTCATAGAAGAAGTCCTTGCCGTATGCCAGGTGGTGCTCCGAGCTGCTGGCTGTGGTGGTGAAAGGCGGCTTGATGCCCTCGGGATTCGTCATCTCGAGTGCGCCGTACACCTCGTCGGTCGAGATGTGGTAGAAGCGCTTGCCTTCGTACCTCTCGGGCAGGCTTTCCCAATAGAGCTTGGCGGCCTGGAGGAGCGAGAGCGTACCCATAACGTTTGTGCGGGCGAAGGTGAAGGGGTCTTTGATGCTGCGATCGACATGGCTCTCTGCTGCCAGATGGATGATGCCATCGATTTTCTCGTCCTGCATGAGTTTATAGAAGGCATCGAAGTCGCAGATGTCCATCTTCACGAACTTGTAATTTGGCTTATTCTCAATGTCCTTGAGGTTTGCCAAGTTGCCAGCGTAGGTCAGCTTGTCGAGATTGATGATGTTGTACTCGGGGTATTTGTTCACGAAAAGGCGAACGACGTGGCTGCCGATAAACCCGGCTCCACCAGTAATAACAATAGACAGACCCTCTCGGTCCCCCTTAAAGGGGGAAGAATTAATAGTACTCATATTATTTATTGTTTAGATGCTTTATAATTTCGTTAATAGTGTTATCTGTGTCAAATAAAACCTGCTCGTTGGTGAAGCGTAGAACTTTATAGCCCTTTTGTTCTAACCAATTTTGTCGTATTCTGTCCTCTTCTTGTTGTTCTTTTGTGGTATGATAGCCTCCGTCTAATTCAACAATTGTCATGGATTGTCGAAAGAAAAAGTCAACGATATATTCCCCAATGATATATTGTCTCCTGCATTTTTGTCCGAAACTACTACTTTTTGCAATTTGCCAGAAAGCAGACTCAGCTTCTGTCATGTTGCTGCGGTTTGCTTTGGCGTTGTTTTTAAGCAATTCATACTCGAGTATGTCTGCGGTATGCCATTTCATATTTCAGTGTAGTAAGTCTCCCTTTAAGGGAGATTTAGAGGGTCTGAATCTTTCAGCAAGGGGTGCTTTGTGTCTTTCTCACTCAGGAGCACTTTGTCTTTCGGAATACGCCAGTCGATGCCGAGACTTTCATCCAAAATGGAGATGCCACCGTCGGCCTCGGGATGGTAGAACTCGTCGCACTTGTATTGGAAGACAGCCGTCTCGCTCAGCACGGCAAAGCCATGAGCAAAGCCCTTGGGCACGAAAAACTGCCGGTGATTGTCCTCGGTTAGCTCCACTGCCACATGCTGTCCGTATGTGGGTGAGCCCTTGCGGATGTCAACGACCACATCCAGCACGGCACCCCTCACGCAGCGCAGCAGCTTGCTCTGGGTGAACGGCGGACGCTGGAAGTGCAGGCCGCGCATGACACCATACGACGACATGCTCTCGTTGTCCTGCACAAAATGGATGGGATAAACCTTCTCGTCGAATTCCCGCTGGGAGAAAGACTCGAAGAAATAGCCGCGGGCATCCTTGAATACCTTTGGCTCTATGATGAGTACGCCTTCAATGGCGGTTTTAATTACTTCCATTGTTTTTTATATTTGTAATGCACTTTTCCAGCGAATCTACCCAGTAGGGCACTTCTACGCCGAAGGTTTCACGGATGCTGCGCTTGTCCAGTACGGAGTAGGCGGGTCGCTTCACGGGACTCGGGAACTCTGTCGAGTAGCAGGGCTGTATGTCACAGTCTCTGTGCCCTGCAATGCGGGCAATCATCTGCGTGAAGTCGTACCAGGAGCAGACGCCTTCGTTCGAGAAGTGGTAGGTGCCGCAGACGGGCTTCGCGAGGATGACTTGAATGGCCTTCGCCAGGTCGAGGGCGTAGGTGGGCGTGCCGCACTGGTCGAAGACAACCCTGAGCTGAGGCTTTGTGGCTGTGAGCTGGAGCATCGTCTTGCAGAAATTCTTGCCGAACTCACTGTAGAGCCACGCCGTGCGAATAATGATGTAACCTCCAGACCTATTGACCATTGAGCATTGATCATTGACCATTTCTCCCCCTGAAGGGGGTTGGGGGGTCCAGATTCCTTTTATTCGTTCCTCTCCCATTTTCTTCGTTTCGCCATAGACTCCTGTGGGTGTGCCTTGCTGCTCGGGACGACAGGGGGTGTTGTATGGCTCCTTTCCGAAGACATAGTCGGTGGAGATATGAATGAGCCAGCCGCCGACTTCCTTCATCGCCTTTGCCAGGTTCTCGGGAGCTGTGGCATTGAGCATCTCGACCAAAGCACGGTTCTTCGGGTCTTCTGCAGCATCGACGTTGGTCCATGCGGCACAGTTCACAATAGCTTGCACATCGTACTCCTTGACCATAGCACGGATAGCCTCCAGATCTGTGATGTCCAGATAGGTGGTCTCCAGACCCTCCACTTGATTGATGTCAGTGAAGATATATCTGTCAGCCGAGTCCTTCGCGATAATACGCATCTCGTTACCCAACTGCCCATTAGCTCCTGTGACAAGTATGTTCATGATATTTGTCGCACTACGTTTTGTGCACAAAGATAGTTAAAATTAATTAAACTTCTTCCATTTGTTAATTATTTTTGTCCTTATTGGCCCAAGAATAGAGAAAAAGTCAAAATCATAGCCACACGGAAGTCCCTCAAGCATCACTGAGTCCTTCTTCTGGCCAGTTCACAAGATAGACTTGCTCCGTTGCGCGGGTGATAGCTGTGTAGAGCCAACGGAAGTAATCTGGTGTGAGCATCTCTTCGGTGATGTATCCTTGGTCGATATAAACGTGCTCCCATTGTCCGCCTTGCGCTTTGTGGCATGTGACGGCGTAGGCATACTTGATCTGCAGGGCATTGTAATAGGGATCTTGCCGCAATCTCTTCATCCGGTCACGTTTGTTGGTCAGTTCGGGGTAGTCTTCCCAAACGGCATTGAAGAGCGCCTCTTGTTGTTGGCGGGTCAGGGCAGGGGCTTCGCTTTGTAGTGTGTCGAGCAGGACCGTCACATCCATCTCCTTGCGTTCATAGTCGGGGAACATCAATGTGGCGTCGGCAAAGCGGAAGCCATAGAAGGAGCGTTCGTTACGGATACGTCGGACAACAGCCACATCACCGTTGGCGATGAAAGCCTCCCCCATCCCCTCCAAAGGAGGGGTGAATGGTGAATCTGGAGACGACTCTCCCTCTCCTTTGGAGAGGGTTGGGGAGAGGCTTGTCCAATAGTAATTGTTCTTCGCTACCATTACCAGGTCGCCCCCGGAAAGTTCTTCCTCATAGTCGAGGATGCGGGCTCGGATGCCACCATTGAAGATGTTGGCGCGTTTGTTGCTGCGTGTTACTACAATTGTTCCATCGATGCCGTGTTGACGGTAGCTGTCGTTGAGTGTTTCGATGAGTTCGTCGCCAGGGACTACGCGCACATCCGGAAAACTCTTGCCTCGGAGTTTCGGAAAGGCCGACATCTCATCATCCTGTATGAGACGGCGCAGCATAGTCGCGTTCCACAGAATGCCCGACTCTTCGAGCTGTCGTACCACTTGTGTCAGGCAGAGTTCTGTCACCTCCATACCGTAGCCTTCCAGAAATTGACGGCTCAGGGCTGGGCTCATCTCCTCGCCGACTGGTGGCAGCTGTGCTGTGTCACCTACAAGCACAAGACGGCAGCCTTCGCAGGAATAGACGTATTGCATAAGGTCGTCGAGCAATCGCCCTGTTCCGAAGATGGAGCCTCCGCCCGCCTCGTTTGCAATCATTGAAGCTTCATCTACAATGAAGAGTGTGTCCTGCTTCAGGTTGATATCGTTCTGGAAAACATCCATCTCTGTCAGCGATTTCTGTCGGTATATCTTCCGATGTATCGTAAAAGCAGGTGCACCTGCATAGGAGGAAAGCACTTTTGCTGCTCGCCCTGTTGGAGCAAGTAGCATGAAACGCTGTCGGAGTTGCTGCATTGTGCGCACTAATGCGGCCAGGAGTGATGTCTTACCAGTACCTGCATAGCCCTTAAGCAAGAAAACTGTATCGCGTTCTCGCGAAAGCAGGAAGTCTGAAAGCAGAGAGATGGCTTTTTCCTGCTCTTTTGTCGGATTGTGGGTGAAATTCTGCCTAATAAGAGCCCCTAAATCTTCACTTATTGCCATTCTTTTACAAAAAAAAGTCTTTTTTGTCGGAAAAATGAATAAATATTTTTACTTTTGCGATGCGAAATTACAAAATAAATCACATATAACGTTATGAAAAAGGGAATAAATGTTATTTTAGGTATCTGTGCCGTCGGTTTGCTCTTCATTTGCTGGCGTAGCATTCGTGATACTGAGAACTTCGACGCAGAAGTTGCAAGTCGAGAAAATGTGGTTAAGGCTCGCCTTATGGAGATTCGCAGTGCCGAGGAAGCATACAAGGCTCAGCACGATGGCGTGTATTGCTCCGACTGGTCTGAACTCATTAAATTTGTCAAGGACGGCAAGTTGCCTGTAGTCATGAAGCAAGGCTTGCTCACAGAGGAACAGATGAATCAGGGTCTGACCGAAAGTAAGGCTGCAGCCATTGTCAACAGCGGCGACCAGGCAGCTATCATTGCAAACGGGCTTCAGAACTTCCGTCGCGATACCGTATGGGTTTCGTTGATTGACTCGCTCTATAACTACGAGGGCTTCGTGGCAGACTCCCTGCGCTACATACCTTTCTCTGGGGGCGACACCTTCGAGATTATCGCTTGTCCTAACACCACACGTTCAGGTAGCATTATCCAGGTGATGGAGTGTAATGCTCCTGACAGCAGCTTCCTCAAGGGAATGGGTAAGGCTGGCAAGCGTCTCATCTACAATCGTAATGAAGAGGCCGATGCCAAGGGTGCTTATCCCGGCCTGAAGATTGGTGATGCCGGTAACAACTGGAATAACAATGCTGGCAACTGGGAGTAATACACTCACTGGCTATAGATTATCCATCCGCTTTGGTGCGGATGGATTTTCTTTTTCTGTAGGTAACATTCTCGATAGTTTGGTTGTTCAGACCGACAGCTTCCCTGTTTCCGGGACATTGGTGGCTGACGATGTCCTGCGGCAGGCTTTGCAGAGGCCTTATCTAATGGACTATCGGTTCCAAAGCGTTGAACTTGTTGCAGACACCCTGACCACCATTGTTCCTTTAGAGCATTTCAGCAAGAACGATATGCTGGCCTTCTACCGCCTCTGCTTCCCCGCAACGGTCAATGGTCAATATTCAATGTTCAATGGTCAATGTTCAATGGCGGACATGCAATACCAGATACTCCCGGCGCTCGAGGCTGTTATGGTTTTCCGTCTCGATCAAAGTATTCTGCGCATAGTACAGGAGTGTTATCCCGATGTGAAGGTTTGTTGTACTGATGCTCAGCAACTGGAACATTGTGCATCCCTGCAAGAGAAACGTCTTGTCCCTGCCGATGCAGAACAGCGCGATGCATACGTTTGTTTTGATGAAAAGCATTTCTTCGTTGCTGTTTTCCAGCGCAGCAAATTGCAGTATGCCAGTTCGCAGATTGCAGATAACGACAGCGACCGTACTTTCCTGTTGCTCGGCATCTGGAAGGCTCTCGACATGCATGCCCAACGCGATGTCTGTCATCTGGAGGGAGCATCAGCAAAGTTGCAGAAGACGATTGGAGAATACATTCTGAACATTGAGAATTGATAATTGAACATTGATTATTTCTCCCCCTAAAGGGGGATGGGGGGTCTATGAGAATCATCACCGGCAAATACAAAGGCAGGCATTTCGAGGTGCCGCGTTCTTTCTCGGCACGTCCTACAACTGACTTTGCCAAGGAGAACCTCTTCAATGTTCTGCAAGGCTATATCGACTTCAGCGAGGCACCGACAGCTCTTGACCTTTTCTCCGGCACGGGCAGCATCACGTTGGAACTCATCAGCCGAGGTTGCGGACGTGTCATCAGCGTAGAGCTCGATGCCCGTCATCATCGCCTTATCAAGCAGTTCATCGACAAGTTGCAGGACACAGCTGCTCTGCCCATTCGCGGCGATGCCTTCCAGTATTTAGCAAAGTGCCGCGAGCAGTTTGACTTCATCTTTGCCGATCCGCCCTACGCCCTGCCGCAAATACCCGAACTGCCCGACATTATTTTGAGCCGTAATCTTCTCAAGGAAGATGGTCTGTTCGTCCTGGAGCACGGCAAGACCAACGACTTCTCCGGGCATCCCCGCTTCGTTGAGCACCGCAGCTACGGCAGCGTCAACTTCTCGTTTTTCAGCTAAAACCTCAGGCGCAGGACATGCTCTCCCTACATTATAATATATATATGCGTGTAGGGGGACCGAGCTAAAGAATCCCCACTGCGGAGCTCATACTTTCCACAGTGGGGATGATATTCCTATTGTTATTTCTGGGGAAAGAACGCATCTCAAAAGACTCGTGGAAGGCGGCTAATTTTGTCCTTCTTTCAGAATTTCCTTGATTTTGCTAATAAAAGCTTCAGCCTTAGGAGTAAATTCTGCAACCATTTCCTTATCGCAATAGGCAAAATCGTCATAGTCGCCACTATGCCTAATCTCAAAGAGACGGCTAAAAGTTTTCCCATGCTCCTTTTCCAGCAATCCTGGGGAAACAAAATGCAGACCAAGCATAGTCTTTACACCCGCGTGTGTTGTGGTAGAGAAACCGTCTCTTTCATAGTCGAATTCCCTCGTTCATAACATTGACATAAAATGGTGTCTTAAATGGTCGGCTTTCCCATTGTTTACGAGGCATAATCATGGGGCTGATAAGAATACCTGTGGCGAGTTCTATGTCGTAGAGTTCGCCTGCTAGTTCATCTTCATGTTTCAGGTCGCGCTTTTCGCCGTCAAGCAGAATCAGCACATCGATGTCACTGTCCTGCCGGGCATCACCACGTGCCTCCGACCCATAGAGAATGCCCGTTGCTGTTGGTGCTACGCGATGGATGGTCTGGCTAATCCGATTCACAACTTCCGTTCGTTTCATGTCGTTTGTCGTATTGCTTTCGTCTGCAAAGTTAGTGATTTATCCAATACAGGCAAAGAAAAATGCAAATTATTTGAGTATCAGGTATAAAAAAGAAGTCATCCCCGCCGCAGAACTCGTAGTTTCCGCAGAAGGGATGTCGTGGTTATTGTCAATAAGTTTTACTTTATCAAGACTTTCTTGCTCGTTCTTGGATTCTTTGGAACCAAGGCGCCGTTGTAGCGGCGGAACACGTCGGAGTAGCGGATGATGTTGTACCGCTATTACTGCTGAGCCATCAGGTCAAGTATGCTGACGAAGTCGGCGATATCCACTTTGCCGTCGCCATTCAGGTCGGCAGCAGAATCGTTATTGCCTTCTGCCATCAGGTTAAGGATGCTTACGGCATCAGCAATATCTATCTTAAAGTCGCCATTCAAATCACCCTTGACGTTCGAGAAAAGTGCTACAATTGTTCCAAACTCGCTCCAGGGTTCAGTTGTCTGGTATTGTTCTATTGCCGATTCTGGCACATATAGTGTGGCAGAAGCAATGGGTGAATAACTAAAAGCCCCGCTATCTGTTTCAGGGACATTCTCTGCCAAACAATAGACTTCGGCTAGACCTCTGCAACCGTTGAAAGCAGAGCCACCGATGCTGGTCACACTGTTCGGGATGGTGACGGAGGTCAGGCCGCTGCAACCATAGAAAGCACAGTATCTGATGCTGGTCACGCTGTTTGGAACAACCAAATCTTTAATCTCTACTCCATTCAAGAAAAGGTGATGGGCATAATAAAGTGGATTTGAATCATTAAGGCAAAAAGATATATTGCACCATGCCTCTAAATCCGATATATGAACAGAGGTCAGGCCGCTGCAACCACGGAAAGCAAACATTCCGATGCCGGTCACGCTGTTTGGGATGTTTATGGAGGTCAGACTGCTACAATATTGGAAGGCCTTATCGCCGATACTAGTCACACTGTTAGGGAGAATGATGGAGGACAGGCTGCTGCAACCAGAGAAAACCCCATCGCCTATGCTGGTCACGCTGTTAGGGATGGTGACGGAGGTCAAGCGGCTGCAACCATAGAAAGTCCGGTCGCCGATGCTGGTCACGCTGCCAGGGATGGTGACGGAGGTCAGGCTCAAGCAACCTTCGAAGGCACGATAGCCGATGCTGGTCACGCTACCCGGAATGGTGATGAAGGTCAGGCTTCTGCAGTCATAGAATGTATAGTCACCGATGCTGGACACGCTGTTTGGGATGGTGACGGAGGTCAGACCGCTGCAACCCCAGAAGGCTCCGCTGCCGATGCTGGTCACGCTGTTGGGGATAGTAATGGAGGTCAGGCCGCTGCAACCGTTGAAAGCAGAGCCACCGATGCTGGTCACACTGTTCGGGATGGTGACGGAGGTCAGGCTGCTGCAACCATAGAAAGCCGCGTCGTTGATTCTGGTCACGCTGTTTGGAATAACCAAATCTTTAATCTCTACTCCATTCAGGAAAAGGTGATGGGCATAATAAAGCGGATTGGAATATACATCATTGCCAAATGCTATTTTACACCATGCCTCCAAATCCGATATATGAACGGAGGTCAGGCCGCTGC
The DNA here is from genome assembly GCA_017552435.1 of Bacteroidaceae bacterium. Classification (GTDB taxonomy): domain Bacteria; phylum Bacteroidota; class Bacteroidia; order Bacteroidales; family Bacteroidaceae; genus Physcousia. Next base: position 578 of record JAFZPZ010000095.1, on the reverse strand, counting down.
AACCAGAGAACGCACCAATTTCTATGCTCGTCACACTATTGGGGATGTTGACGGAAGTCAGGCTACTGCAACCACGGAAGGCAGAGCCACCGATGCTGGTCACGCTGTTCCCGATAGTGACGGAGGTCAGGCCGTTGCAATTACAGAAAGCACAGTATCTGATACTGGTCACGCTATTGGGGATGTTGACGGAGGTCAGGCTGCTGCAACCATAGAATGTATAGTCACCAATGCTGGTCACGCTGTTCCCGATGTTGACGGAGGTCAGGCTGCTGCAACCAGAGAAAGCCTCTTTTCCTATTGATGTCACGCTGTTGCCTATTGTCACCGATCTCAGGCCGGAGCAGCTTTTGAAAGCATAGTTTCCTATTGATGTCACGCTGTCGGGGATGTTGACGGAGGTCAGGCTGCTGCAACCATAAAATGTATAGTCACCAATGCTGGTCACGCTGTTCGGGATGTTGACGGAGGTCAGGCCGCTGCAACCAGAGAAAGCACCGTTGCCGATGCTGGTCACATTATCACCTAATTTGATTCTTTTGATGGATGTTAGACCAGAAAACCACGAACCTACAGAT
>JAFZPZ010000094.1 GCA_017552435.1 Bacteroidaceae bacterium | reverse complement strand
GACCTCGACAATCCCGTTCCGACGGTCTTAGCCGAAGTAGATTTCTCCAAGCAGGAGGCATCAGGTAAATATGTCTGCTCCGTCTGTGGCTACGTCTATGACCCAGCTGAGCACGACGGCGTGGCCTTCGAGGACTTGCCCGACGACTGGCGCTGTCCCCGTTGCAAACAGCCCAAGGAGAAATTCAACAAGGCATAATCCCCAAACCACCAAACGACCAATATACAAAACAACCAAGAAAATATGAAAGAAAAGGTATTACAGGCTATGCGTGAGTTCGGTGCACCCGTCAACGCTGGCAAGATTGCAGAAATCACAGGTATCGACCGCAAGGATGTCGATAAGGCTTTCGCAGAGTTGAAGAAGGAGGGTGCCATCGTATCACCCGTCCGCTGCAAGTGGCAGCCGGCTTGATGGCCCTACATGCTTGCCTTTGCTGCTGGTGCGATGTTCTACGTCGTTGTCGAGGAACTGATACCAGAAGCCGTGCAACGCAAGATAGCGCATTTAAAATGAATTATCCCCGCCAGCGGAAACTATGCGTTCTGCGGCGGGGATTTTTTGTTCATGAATGTCATTATATCTGCACAGCGTTGACGGTTGGGAATTTCGGTGGCGTTTTGTGGCGCCACTTCTATTCTATCCTGAACACTGCAGCGGTCTTGAGGGCGGCAGTGGCGGGATAGGTGACTTCCAGGGCATCGGCGGTCTGTTTCCACTGGAGCTTGCCTTTGTAACCGAGCAGAGAGACGCGCTTCACCTTCCGGAGATTGCCAGCTGCTTTTCCCGCAGACTTGATGCGAACAACCTGTCCGCCCTCGGGAACACTGAGAGTGAAGGCATAGAGGCGGCCGTTCTTGCCCTGGGTGAAACGGATGTCCTGGGGCGTGAAACGGAACTCGGCATGATGCTTGCCCAGTCCGCCACCAGGGAGTTTGCGGAGCTTTCCGTCCTTCACCTCACCTTCGCCTAGGGTCACCCAGGCGCGGCTGCCATAGACGGCCTCGCCATTCACCTTCATCCATTCTCCCACCTCTTCGAGCATCGTGACACAGGCATCCTCGATGCTGCCGTCCGGCTTCATCGGGATGTTGAGGGCGGCATTGCCGTCGCGACAGATGGCCTCGATGATGAAGCGGATCATGCTGCCGGAATCGTAGGTGAAACCCGGGGCATAGAACCAGTCGCCGACGGGGGCTTCGCGAATCCAGGGTTGCGAGGCGTTGATGGTGTCGGGGAAGTCGAACTCGGCGGTATTCACGGCGCCGTTCGTGGGTCGGCGGAACTTGATGATGCTGAAGGTATCGACCTTGCCGCGCTTCTTCAGGACGCGGTTGTAGTAGTCGGCCATCACCGTCGGCATAGCGTTGCATTTATATCCTGTGCCGGTGCCGTCGCCTGTGAAGGGGCCCTGCACGGTGCCGTCGGTGTAGATGAAGTCGGGGTCATAGTGGGCTGTGACGTCCATCATGCGGAGCGCCCATTGTGTTGTGTACCACTTGCAGTAGTCCAGGTGACGGCTGTAGATGCCGGGCTTTGGGGGTGACCAGCCTGTATGGGCCATCTCATCGACGGTCTCGTACTCGCGCAGGTCGATGCCGTAGAGCAGACGCGGGTCGTAGCCTTCCCACCATTTGCCCTTGCCGTCTGCCAGCGTCAGGTTGCCGTCGTAAGGCACACCTGCTTTATCGCCCTTGCTATCGGCGCCAAAAGCTGTCTGCCACCACCACCATGTATATTCGTGATGGAAGGTCACACCGTAGCGCATATTGTACTTATGACAGGCATCGACCCATTCGCGCAGGATGTCACGCTTGGGCCCTATGTTCACGGAGTTCCAAGGGTGATACTGCGAGTTCCAGAGGTCGTAGTTGTCGTGGTGGACGCCCTGAATCATCAGGAAGCGCGCACCGGCTTTCTGGTAGAGTTTTGTCAGATATTCAGGATCTAGCCTAGTTGGGTTCCAGTCGCGCAGCACCTCTTTATAGCCCACCTCCGACGGATGTCCGAAGCGCTTCAGATGGTTGCGGTAGGCATGATGCTCCTCCTTGTAGAGGTTGCGGGCATACCAGTCACCGCTCTCGCCGGCCGACTGGGGTCCGAAGTGTACCCAGATGCCGAACTTGGCGTCGCGTAGCCATTGCGGAGTGCCTGGGTAGTTCTGCTCGATGCTCTCCCAACTGGCCTTATAGGGACCGTCGGTGATGGGGATGTCCAACTGCACGTCGGCAAATGTTTGACTGTCGCCCATCGGCACGGAGCCTATGGATTGCTTTGCGGGAATCTCGGGGAAGGCGGGCAACTGTGGCATCTCGCCATCCTTCAGGGTCTGCTGTGCTGCCAATGATGCAACAGCACAAGCCAGAAACGACGATAACAGGATTCTTTTCATAGGTGGTGGAATTAAATTGAACTCTTAATCATTCGAGAAGTCGGCAAGTACCTGACGATAGACGGTAAGGATGGTACTCTTGCGGATGAAGCCGACGAAGATACCGTCGGCATCGACGACAGGAAGCGTCCAGGCCTTAGTGCGGTCGAAGACGTTGACCACGACATCCATTGCATCGTTGACAGAGAGCAGGGCCTCGGGCTGCTTCATGAGCTGGGAGACGGTGAATTCCCTGTAAAGCTCCGTGCGGAAGACCAGGTGGCGGATGTCGTCGAGATAGACGGCGCCGACAAACTGCATCTGCCTGTTGACAACGGGGAAGACGTGATTCTTGCTGTTCGAGACCTGCGTGGCGACATCGCCCAGGTTCATGTCGGGATAGAGGACGTGGTCGTAGTGCTGGATGACGCTGTCCATGCTCATGAGGGTGAGGATGGACTTGTCGGTGTGGTGCGTCAGGAGTTCGCCGCGCTGTGCCAGTCGCATGGCGTAGATGCTGTGAGGCTCGAAGTACTTGATGGTGAGATAGGAACCCACAGCCACAATCATGAGCGGCATGAAGAGTGCATAGCCACCCGTGAGCTCGGCAATGAGGAAGATGCCCGTGAGTGGGGCGTGCATGACACCGCTCATCAGGCCGCACATGCCCAACATAGCGAAGTTGCGTTCGGGGATGTCGATACCCAGGATGTCGTAAGTGTTCCACAGCCGGCAGAAGATGAAGCCGCAGATGCAGCCCAGGAAGAGGCTGGGAGCGAAGATACCGCCGCAACCGCCGCCGCCGTTGGTAGCCGTAGAGGCAAAGACCTTGAAGACAACAATCAGGAAAAGATAGATGAGCAGGTGGTCGCTGCCATAGAAGAGGGAGCGGTCCATCGCGGTGTTCCAGTCGGTCTGTCCAGTGCCGTTGAGCAGGAGCGTGATGAGGTCGTAACCTTCGCCATAGAGCGAGGGGAAGAGGTAGATGAGCAGACTCAGCATGACAGCGCCGAGTGCAAACTTCTCATAACGTCCGTTCAGCCGGCGGAAGATGCCCTCCAGGAAATTCATGGTGCGGGTGAAATAGAGCGCCACGAGTCCGCAGACTATGCCGAGGGCGATATAGGCCGGGATGCGGTTGACGGTGAAGGCATCCTGCAGGTGGAACTCGAAGATGGGATTGGTTCCAGTAACGGCAAAGGTGAGTCCGACGGCAGTAACACAGGACACAAGCAGCGGCAGGAGTCGTGTCATAGTCAGGTCTATCATCAGTACCTCTATGACGAAGACCAGTCCGGCGATGGGTGCCTTGAAGATACCCGCCACAGCACCTGCCGCTCCGCAGCCCACAAGCAGCATCATGTACTTGTCACTCAGACGGCAGAGCTGTCCCAGACCGCTACCTATGGCACTACCGGTGAGGACGATGGGCGCCTCGGCTCCGACACTGCCGCCAAAGCCGATGGTGATGGCAGAAGCAACGACCGAAGACCAGGTGTTGTGAGGCTTGATGCGGCTCTGCTTGCGGGCGATGGCGAAGAGTATCTTGGTGACGCCGTGACTGATGTCGTCGCGAACAACATAGCGGATGAAGAGCATCGTCAGCCATACACCCACAACAGGATAGACGAGGTAGAGCCAGTTGGCTCCCGTCACGGAGAACTCCTGGGTGAGGAAATGCTCTATCTGGCCAATGAGCCACTTCAGCAGCAATCCCGCGCAGGCCGTAAAGATGCCGACGAAGAAGCTGATGAGCAGCACGAAGCTGTTGTCGGACAGATGCCTGCGACGCCAGCGAATGAGGTAGGCTATGACATTTCTATAATTCAAAATTCAAAATAATTAAATTCTTAGATGCTTTAGCACTAAGGCGCGATTGTAGTCGCGGAACAAAATTCAAAATTACTCAGAGCGGTAGCAAATTCTTCATTCTTCACTCTTCACTCTTCATTCTTCACTCTTCATTCTTCACTCTTCACTTTCTAATTATCTGTATTCTTCCATCGATGCCCAGTTTGATGATTTGGCTGGGTTTGCTTTTGCTCTGGTCGTTCTGGCGGGAGCGCATGATGTAATCTACGCCCTGCTTGATTTCGTCGGATATCTCGTCGAAGCAAGCCGGAGAGGGCTCGCCGCTGATGTTGGCACTGGTGCTGACAATGGCGCGCTCGTAGCGGTAGCAGAGCTCGTGGCTGATGTTCTCGCGAGTCACGCGAAGGCCGATGCTACCGTCCTCGGCAATGAGGCTGGGAGCGAGGTTGACAGCGCCGTCGAGGATGAGGGTGAGGGGCTTCTCGGCAAACTCGATGAGGTCCCAAGCGACGTCGGGCACCTGTCGCAGGTAGCGCTGCATGCGGTTCGTGCTGTCCACCAGGCAGATCATCGCCTTGCTGTCCTCACGCCGCTTGAGCTGGAAGATGCGCCGCACCGCCTCCTCGTTGGCCGCATCGCATCCAATGCCCCAGATGGTGTCTGTGGGATAGAGGATGAGTCCGCCTTGACGCAAAGTCTGGACGGCTGTCCGTATGTCTTCTGCTATATCCTTCTGTGTCATCTGTCAGAATTCACTTGTGAAATGGAACCTGATGTGCTCGAAGTCCTGCTGCGCCATCTGTAGGACGTAGCCAGAATCGGCGAGGAAGACGTCGCGTCCCTCACGGTCTCGGGCCATATACTGATGCTTTCGCTTCTTGAAGTTCTCCAGTTCCTGCTCATAACCCAGCATCGCTTCCACCCAGCAGGCCTTGTAGAGGCTGACGGGTTCCCAGCGGCACTTGGCGCCGTACTCGTTTTCCAAGCGATACTGGATGACCTCGAACTGCAACTGTCCGACGGTGCCGATGACCTTGCGGTTGTTGAACTGGTTGATGAAAAGCTGGGCCACGCCTTCGTCCATGAGCTGGTTGATGCCCTTTTCCAGTTGCTTGGTCTTCATGGGGTCGGCATTCTCGATGTACTTGAACATCTCGGGCGAGAAGGATGGCAGGCCGCGATAGTGCAACAGTTCGCCCTCGGTCAGGGTGTCGCCTATCTTGAAGATGCCGTTATCGGGCAGGCCTACGATGTCTCCGGGCCAAGCCTCATCGATGGTCTCCTTGCGCTGCGCCATGAACTGCGTGGGGCTGGAGAAGCGGAGTGTCTTGCCCTGGCGGACATGCAGATAAGGCGCATTGCGGATGAACTTGCCCGAGCATACCTTGCAGAAGGCGATGCAGGAGCGGTGGTTCGGGTCGATGTTGGCCGTTATCTTGAAGATAAAACCGGTGAACTTGGGTTCGTCTGGCGTGACGATTCGTTCCTCGGCCACTGTGGGACGCGGATAGGGAGCAATCTTCACAAAGCAGTCGAGCAGTTCCTGCACGCCGAAGTTGTTGAGGGCAGAGCCGAAGAAAACAGGTGCCACTTCGGCATCGAGATAGGTCTGCACATCGAATTCGGGATAGACACCATCCACCAGTTCCAAGTCTTCGCGAAGCTTGGCAGCATCAGGCTCGCCGATGCGTTGGTCGAGCTCGGTGGAATCGAGCTCCACACTGACTTTCTCCGTCACCTTCTGCTTGTCGGGGGTGAAGAGGTTGAGGTTCTGCTCGTAGATGTTATAGACACCCTTGAACTTGGCTCCCTGATTGATGGGCCACGAGAGGGGACGGACGTGAATCTGCAGCTCTTCCTCCAGTTCATCGAGGAGATCGAAGGGGTCTTTGCCCTCGCGATCCATCTTGTTGATGAAGATGATGACGGGTGTTTTGCGCATACGGCAGACCTCCATCAGCTTGCGCGTCTGTGCCTCGACGCCTTTCGCTCCGTCCACCACGATGATGGCACTATCGACGGCAGTCAGGGTGCGGAAGGTATCCTCGGCAAAGTCTTGGTGACCCGGGGTGTCGAGGATGTTGACCTTGTAACAGCCCCCCTCTGGCTCCCCCGAGGGGGAGTAGTCAAACTCCATGACGGATGTTGTGACGGATATGCCGCGCTGCTTCTCGATTTCCATCCAGTCGCTGGTCGCGGTCTTGCGTATCTTGTTGCTCTTCACGGCACCAGCCACCTGAATCTGTCCGCCGAAGAGGAGCAGCTTCTCGGTGAGCGTTGTCTTGCCGGCATCAGGATGCGAGATGATGGCAAAGGTGCGGCGACGCGTTATTTCATTAATCATTGAACATTAAATATTAAACATTGCTCCGCGCCTTAACAGCGCGCTTTTGTGCTAAAGCATCAAAAAACATTGAACATTTATTCCTTATTCTCTTCGCTCAAGCGAAGCAGGTCGCTGATGGGCTGGAGTGCGGCCTTCGTTCCGGCAGAGAGCTCTTTTCCCTGCATTCGCAACACAGTGGCTCCGTAGAGGGCATCGATGCAGTTCTCCATCTCCTGCTTGTCTTTATTGTTGCCCTGAGCACGCAAAGCCACGATGTGTGGCAAAGCCTTGTAGTAGGCAGCCCGGTATTCGTGTTCGTCGGAATCTGCAAGGAGTTCGCGGTGATGGTCCTCCAGGAGGTCGAGGGTATTCTGTACGACGCGGAGATGACCACTTTCCTCCCTACCCTCCTCACGCATCATCCGAGCCAGGGACTCGTACCATTCTTTGGCCTCCTTCATCTGCGTTTCGTCGTAGCCGAAGCGCGGCAGGTACTCGGCAGCTATGCGGTCGGCATCGAGTCCGTATGCCCGCACCAAGTCCTCCACCTGATACATATATACGAGATAGGCACTGACACTCTGGCCTCTGAGTTTCTGAGCGATGAACATCGAGGGGATTTTCTATTTAACGATTTACTATTTATTCCCCCTAAAGGGGGTTAGGGGGTCTTCTTATCTGAATAATGTATAGAGTAAGCCTACGGATGAACCCACCATGACCAACAGGCCAAGCAGACGGTTGAGCAGGCTGATGGTGCCCATATCGAAGCGGGAACCTATTTTGTTGAGCGCCGTCGTAAGGCAAAGCCACCATACGATAGCTCCCGCCAGGACTCCTGCATAGCCGAGCGTCTGTTCCACCGGATGGTCAGGCACAACGAAGCCCACTCGGGCAAAGAGCGCCAGGAAGAGGAATATAATGAGGGGGTTGCTGACAGTAATCACAAAGCCGGTGAACATATTGTGCCATAGGCTGCCTCGCTTTCCGCTGGACTTGTGCGGCGTCACCGGTTTGGAATAATATGTATATGCTCCGAAGAAGAAGAGCAGGATGCTGCCCAGAATCTTTATGTAGAGTACAGTTGTGGGGCGCTCGATGAAATCCATCACGAAGCTCATGCCCAAACCGGTAATTACCGCATAGATAAGGTCGCTCAGTGCTGCTCCGAGGCCGGTGACAAAACCGTACCAACGTCCCTTGTTGAAGGTTCGCTGCACAGTAAGCACCCCGACAGGCCCCATCGGTGCACTTGCTACGATTCCTACCATCATACCGCGAACAGCCAGGTCGATGGCATTCACTGATTCAATCCACAACAAGTCGAATTACGATTTGATGATTGACGATTTACCTTTATTCTCTTATTGCGGGTGCAAAGGTACAAAAAAAAGATTAAAGAATAGGGAATAGGGATTAAAGATTTAAGAATAAAGAAATAATTTTGAATTTTGAATTTTAATTTTGAATTAAAAGTCTTACCTTTGTGCGGGAACGAACGCATTTATGGCAAATAAAGTACCCTACTTAACTTCAAAAACTCAAAAACTCAATAAACTCATAACCTAACAAACTCAACTATGGACAAAGTTAAACCCTATGTGATTGGTGTGGACCTGGGTGGTACCAACACCGTTTTCGGAATTGTCAACGCTCGCGGCGAAGTTGTTGCAGAGAACAGCATCAAGACACAACAGTACAAAACCGCTGAAGCTTTCGTGGAAGCTGGTGTTGCATGTCTGAAACCCCTGCTCGAGCAGATTGGCGGCAAGGAACAAGTACAGGGAATGGGCATCGGCGCACCCAATGGCAACTACTACAACGGCACCATCGAGTTCGCTCCCAACCTGCCTTGGGCACACGAAGGCATCATCCCCCTGGCCGACATGTTCAATAAGGCAACAGGTATTCCCGTGAAGCTCACCAACGATGCCAATGCTGCTGCTATGGGCGAAATGGCTTACGGCGCAGCTCGTGGCATGAAGAACTTCATCGTCATCACACTTGGAACTGGCGTAGGCAGCGGCATCGTCGTCAACGGACAGATTGTTTACGGCAGCGACGGCTTCGCAGGCGAGCTGGGTCATGTCATCATGGACCGCACCGAGAAGGGCCGCAGCTGTGGTTGCGGACGTACTGGCTGCCTGGAGGCATACTGCTCTGCTACCGGTGTGGCTCGTACAGCTCGCGAGATTCTCGCCACAACAAAGCGTCCCTCTCTGCTTCGCGAGAAGCCCGCAGAGGAGATTGAGTCACTCGATGTCAGCATTGCAGCAGGCAAGGGCGATGAGGTTGCCAACGAAATCTTCCAGTTCACCGGCAAGATGCTGGGTGAGGCCTGTGCCGACTTCGCAGCCTTCTCCAGCCCCGAGGCTTTCATCTTCTTCGGCGGTCTCTGCAAGGCTGGCGACCTGATTATGAAGCCCATCGAGGAAGCTTACAACAAATCCGTCCTCAAGATCTTCCAGGGCAAGGCCAAGTTCCTTGTTTCCGGTCTGATGAACGCAAATGCCGCCGTTCTCGGTGCCAGCGCACTCGGCTGGGAGGAATAAAAGATTTAAAACTGAAGCAAAAAGAAAGGGTGTCGTCTGAAACGAGGGCACTGAAAAAGTCCTTCATTCATGAACATCTTCTGATTATCTAACAAAAAGCAGATTGCAAATCCGTATTTGACGGCCATATGCAATCTGCTTTTGTTTTTGCTTTTTGAGGGGCAGTAAACCCTTTGAGGTGGTT
>JAFZPZ010000093.1 GCA_017552435.1 Bacteroidaceae bacterium | reverse complement strand
ATTCGGTTCGGCATCGCCCCGTTGGTAATTCGCCCACCCGTCTTCATCGTTGAAGTAATACCCACGGATGCGTAATGTGGTTTCACTGGCATAGTCGAAGTCGGCGACGTAGGAGTAAACCATATAACTTTTTGCCGGCTCCTCGTCATATGTGGCATATAAAACCAGACAATTGCGCTTGACGCCGGTGTCTCCTTCAGGACTCCAAAACCTGAGTGACCATTTGCCGGTGAATGTTCCTGCTAATGGTTCCACATCCTGCCAGTCGGTATATTGCTCCTTGCCATCAATGGTGACAAGTTTCCGGCTCTGCCATGTCCGTTTTCCCGTGAATGTGCCGTCATCCTTGAACGACAGCAGTTCGAAGAAACGGTGCTTGTCGCTGCTGTTTTCGTAATGCCATGTGCCAATCATGAGTGGTCCATACTTTTCATTCAGTTGTATGGTCTTCTCGTGTGCCTCCGGGTCAGCCCATTCCGGGTCGCTGCTACACGCCGTCAGTGCAAATGCTGCAAGGGAAAGGAATAATGCTTTAGTCGTTTTCATATTCTACTCACTTTCTTGAATCTCGATATTTCCTCATTAGTGCCGGGTTTGTTCCAAATCATCTGCGTGCCGGTGAGGCGGCGGATGTCGCAATCCACGGTGAGAGCAACTGAGGTGTCATCGGGCTTGGGAGAGATATGCAGATGCCCAGCGTCGGTGACGGTGTAGATGCGATAAACGGTGGTGTCGCCTGCTGCCCAGTCGGAGGTGAATATATCAACGGTGCCGTTATTGGCAGACTGCGGATGGAATGTGTACTGCACCATGCCAGCATCGGCAATGCCGTCGTCATACACTTTTTGCCATGTGCCACCAAGTTCTGCTGCTTCGTAAACATTGCTGTCATCATCGCTGCTGCAAGAGGCGAGGGAGAACATGGCAGCGGTTATCACGAGGATGTTTATCCAGAGTTTCATTGTTTTCATTTTGATATTTGTTGTTATTGTTTCTGTCTATATAAACGCCGTGAAGCGGAAAATCCTGCATCATAGGGCGTTAAATGTTCCTAATGAGTTATCTTTCGGTTGAAGCAGGTTACAGACGGCTACCCGCCTGACAAGAGAGATTTATAGTCGGTTCTTTTCTTCGTTTCCTGCACCCGTACCCTTGTACTTCGAGCGAGTGGCGTTGAAGTTATAGGAAAGTGATACGCCGATGTGCTGCGTATAGACGTAGGCATCCTTCGACATGGTTGAAACGGGATAGTAGCCCGTCCAGCGTTCACGGAGGTTACGGAAGATGTCGTTGGCGAAGACGGCAGCTGTGAGGCTTTCGCCAAAGAATGTCTTCTGAATGCGTCCATTGACGTTGAACTCATGGGCGTAGTGGGTGAAGCCGTAGTCGTAACTCGTGGAGTAGTGAAGGTAAAGCATAGCCTTCGTTGTCTTGTCGATAGTGAACCAGTTGCGGAGATTCACCATGAATTGTGGCTTGTCCATTTTCTCATTGATGCCATAGCTCTGCGTATCGAAATTTTGCTGCCAGTAGCTGAGCGTCAGTGTAGGACTATAGAAGCCAAACTTGGGTGAGGCTGTCAGTGAGGCGTGGTAACTCTCGAACTTGTCGAAGTTGCGGTTGGTCCAGATGGTGATTTCTGTTCCCTCTTGGAACAGGTCACCAAAGGACAGGCGTATGTCCTTGTTGTGATTGTAGCCTGCCGTAAGGTTCAGCCACGAATAGGTGATGCTGAGGTCGAGATTCTGTTTGATAGTTGGGCGTAGCAACGGATTTCCTCCCTCGTACTCGTAACGGTTGTCATACTGTACGTTGCTGTTGAGTGACTGATAGCTGGGGCGGCTGATGCGTTTGTCGTAACTAAGTTCCACACCCCATTTCCCCTTTTTCCAGCCAGCAGAGAGGTTGGGGAACAAGTCGCGATAGTTGCGGCTTGGCTCACTTTGGAATTCGCCAAAAGAATAATAGTCGGAGTTAACCGCCTCGTAGCGCAGACCGCCTCCAACGCTCCACTCGCCCAAGCGCAATTGATACTCAGCGAAACCTGCAATGTTGCTCTCACGTATCTCATCGTCAGAAGGAGGAACGACGAGTTCCACGTTGCGGTATGTGCCGTGGCTGTTGGAGCGTGTGGCCTCGCTGCCAAACGACAACTCTCCCTTCCATAGGGGATAGGTCAGCACCAGTTTACCGGCCAGCAGCCTGTTGCGGTTGACATTGTAGGTGTGCATGTCCTGGTCGGCCAACTGCAGGCTGCGCTCAATAGACACTTGGTCGCGTGAGGTCTTTTTCCACATCCACGAGCCATTGAAGTCGATGCCCAGTTTGCCCGCCTTGCCCACATAGTAGATGTTGGCGGCATGAAGCGGACGGTCGGCAGCAGTGATGCCCATAAACTGGTCAATGTCGCCTTCCAGCATGTTGTTGCGTGTGATAGTTTGCTCACACACCGCCTCGCCCCCCTGATACAGCGAGCCATTCAGCTCATAGGAGAAACCGATGGAGTTATCCTCGTCGAATTCGTAGCTGGCCCCCAGTTTCCCACCCATCTCGGTGTACCAAAAGGTGTTGGGCGCATATTGGCGGATGCCGACATGATTGCCGTTGGCATGCGTGTCGGTTGTGACGGTATTGTCCTCACTGTGATTTCCATTGGTAAGCTCCAGCGTGCCGAACACCTCCAGTCCTCCTCTGCGGTGCTTTACGGTCACGTCATCGTAGGTCGTCCACTTGTTGTTACGCTTCACCTGGCCATATGCCTCCGCGCTTATGCCGTCGCCTTGCCGTCGGATGGTCTTGATACGGATGACTGACTGCACCTCAGCGTCATATCGGGCACCCGGCGAGGTGATGACATCTATGCTCTTGATGTCGGTCGATTTCAGTTGTTTCAGCTCCTGCTGGGCATTCCGCACCTTCTTGTTGTTGATATAGATTTCTGGTGTGCCCTTGGCAAACACGGTGAAGTTGCCATCACTGCCCTGCACCTGTGGCAGCATCGCCAGCACATCGTCAGCCGTGCCGACATCTTTCAGCAGCGAGTTCTGAATATCGACGGTCATGCCGCCCGTGGTCATCTTGTATTGCGGACGATCGCCTTTCACTACGACCTCGCCCAGCGTCTGTGTGTCGGGCTGCATCTGAATGTCACCAACATTGCCCTGCCGTGCGTCTACATACATTGTTATATATCCTATGCTCGACACTTTCAGCAGACCGTCTTGTTTGTCGGTGCTGATGCAGAATGTTCCATCTTCCTTGGTCATGGCTCCCGCAACGAAGGCGGAGTCGGCACGGTTGACGAGTACAACGTTGACAAATGGCATAGACAGAGACTGTTCATCAATGATACGTCCAGTCATATTCTGTGCAGATGCCAAAGTCGCTGTTGCCAGCATGGCCAACAGGAGCAGGTATCGTCTGTTATGTTTCTTATCTTTCATATTTCTTATTTTGATATTCTCAATCCGAGCTTGGCAGAAGGTGTTTTGCCTTTATAAAAGTCCTGTGCCTCTTCATTCTGATACGCGGGCTCGTTCTGTTCCTGTATCCAGTCCATGCCTCGGAATGCCTTTTTGTTCCATGTCTTGTTTTCTTTCTCATTTAGCGTCATGTTGAGTGAGGGTATGAGATTACATGACTCCGAGACTTGCGCCGTGGTTATCCATTCCACTACAACGAATACGCCTGTCTGGGGGAATGGTATGGGACAGGTAAGGCTGACACCATCCTTGCCGAGTTTCTGACAGGAAGGGAGTATGATGCCGCCGTCAATGAGGGATTCGTCTCTTGGGGCACCAGTCTTGGCATTAGGCAGACGGAGGTCAAAGCGGAGTGTGGCATGGATGGGTGTCTTGATTTCCGTAAATACCTGATAATGGGTGGAGTAATCAAGGCTTGCCAATATGGAATGGATGTATGGTGTTTCTGTCCAAGCACTGTCGTAGGGAATGAACAGAGCCATCTCAAAACCATTGGCTCCCTTGTGTTTGGTCTGCGTCTTCGCTTTCATCAATCCCACTTCTTTGTCCTTTATTCGTTTGGGGGCCTTTGCGCTGACAGCAATTTCATCAAGAGTGATGCTTTTCGGAACGAGATAGATTGTTTGTGCGTCAGCTGTGACTTTAGCGATGCTCTTTGTCTCATAGCAGATATGAGATAAGCGTATCTGTATTGCTCCTTTAGGAATGGCAATCATCCCTTTTTCATCCGTATAGCCACCAGACTCATTCCCGAAATATACACTTGCAAACGGTACAGCTTCATGCGTGATGCTATCCTTAACGGTTAGTCTCTTTTGGGCCAATCCAAATGAAGTTGCCGATAGCATGGCCAGCAGGAGCAGGAATCGTCTGTAGTGTATCAATTTGTTCATGGCTATTCTTCTCGAACCAACTGTTCCCTTATTCTTTCGATGACTGGAAACATTCCGGAATACTTCTTATAATCTTCCTGCAACACTTTTGACGAAGAGAATTCCTTTGTGTCTGTATATTCATATTCGACTACATAGAACTCATCCTCAACATCGATGTCCCTTACAAGATTTTCTTTTTTATGGGTCAATGTCAGATGTCGATAACTGTTGGAAGATTTCAGATTGAAAACGGTAGGTGCATCAAAATCATCATATCGATATGATTCCGTCTTGTTGTATTTGGATAATACTTGTGTGTACCCGAACAGATTTGTCACAAGAGTGTTTTTTGGATACAAGGCATCCATAGACAAAAGCATCTCGTTCTTGTCGGAAAAAATCTCGCAACTACCTATTGATATGGAATCCGCATAGACAATACCCGAAAGGCTACGGGCAGGCGCGTCAGCGGGAATGGGCGACGTAACGTCGGGAATTTCGATTTTTCTCCTTTTGTCACGCATTGTTTCCTCATATAATGTGTTCTTGTCAAGAAACGGAAGGGCCATGTACCTGTCGCCAATCATCATGCTTCGTTTCTTCTGTGCAATGTCTTTTCTCTTTGACATGAAGTAATTCGTTTCGATATTGCCGCAATGCACCTTTTTGCTTTTGGTGTCGATAAAGAATTCCCGTATTCCGTCCATATAATACTTCAGGCAGGAATCTACATGTTCTATACTCCTGAAATACACTTTACAATGATAATACTTCTTTTTCTTTGCCGTGACATTGACTTCTGATAATTCATAAGATGATGGAGATAGGAAAATGATGCTATCATCATTATAAACGAGACTCCTGGGCTCATAGCTTATATGAGATATGTGATATTCGAAGCCTTTCTGAAGGTTGATATATCCTCCCATGTCTGAGCGTCCTATAACAGTTCCATTAGCATCGTAGACAGTAGCATAGCATATTGGATTCTTGGTTATGCTGTCTGCCAACATGACTTGCTGGGCAAATCCTGCTAATCTCGTGAGGAAAAGGATTAGAGCCAAGATATAATATTTCATGCTTATATCTCCAATTTTCCAGCCTGTCTTTCATCATCATCTGCCAGCATGGTCAATGACGGAATATCCGCTTTCCTTTATGATGGCGTTGTGTTGGCTCGTTGCCAGTTGGTAGAACAACTGGTAGGTTGTGGAGGACTTGTCGGTGTCGGAGCGGACGCTGGCCATCACTTCCGTCACGTATGGATAGGTGCCGTTCTCTATGGTCTTTTTGCTGGGCACGACGCCGTTCACGCCAATCACCTGGGTGCG
Organism: Bacteroidaceae bacterium; assembly: GCA_017552435.1. GTDB lineage: Bacteria > Bacteroidota > Bacteroidia > Bacteroidales > Bacteroidaceae > Physcousia. The sequence continues at coordinate 1,965 of JAFZPZ010000093.1, read as the reverse complement.
GTCATCGTTTACGATGGTGTCATAATAGTAGAACGGCGTATAGGCGATCCCGTTCTCATCCTGCTCCAACTGGAAATAGGGAGAGAGCATGACGTATCCGACCATTTCGGGCCAGTCTATCATCTTGAGTCCAGCCATGACGATGGTCTCCATCTTTTCCTGACTCCCGGAGTTGGCATTGCGGATGTAGGGATTGATGGTCGCATCGTTGCCACCCACTTCCTTCCAGTTGCGTATCTCGCCAGTGTAGATTTTCTGTATCTGCTCGATGGTGAGGTTGCGTACCGGGTTCTTCGGATTAACGATGAATACAAAGGCGTCCTTCGCAATGGGGTAGGAGGTGAGTGCGACACCTTTTTCGTCGGCGTATTTCTGTTCGTCCCGGCTGACGCCTCGGGCAGTGATGATGAGGTCGTCATCACTGTCTATCAGACTGACAAACGAACCGTGCGTATTGCGGTTCATCAGGATGCGCTGTAGTTCGGTCCTGGCGTCAGCGTCGAGTTCATCCCATATCGGTTTTATTGTCCACGTGGCATTGGTGTGCAGGTTTTGAAGCCACTGGCAGTTGATGCCAAGCAACCTGTAGACCAGCAGGCTCCGAAGAGGTTCCGTTGAGTCAGAACCATCGATAACAGGCATGTTCGAGAGGGAGAGTGTGGTGGTTGCCGTGGGCTTTTCCAACTCTGCCACAGGGTCGATAATCACTTCGGGCGAGTCGTCATCGCTGCCGCCACAAGAGGCAAGCGTGAACGTCGTGAGAAGGAACAATGCAAATCTTAGTTGTTTCATTCCGATGTTGGTTTTGTTTTGTTTTTTATAAATACTTCTTCTGTTCATTTCGCTGTCTTACTCACCCATCCACTGGTTCCTCTCCCATAGGCGGTACACGCGGTTGGCATGTTTGGCATCGTGTATGATGTGGTTACCTGCATCAGCATTGGAGATGATTGCCTCACGCTCCCAACTGCCACGGGTGAACTTGAATTGGGCAGGTAGGTGCAGGCGGAGGTCAATGGAGGCGACGCTGTCGCTGACAAGGGGCATCTTGACACCCTTTGCCTCCCAGTTGCCCAGCGCGTCCTGGTTGCCAGTGATGTATATGGTGTCCGTGAGGTTCTTGCCGCGCAGTTCGATGTGAACGGGGCAGGTCTCCTCGCCGACATAGCCCACCAGATTCTTGGCACCGAAAACGATGTAGTCGTTCAGGGCTGCTGTCAGGCTGGGCATGAAGCCATTGTAATGCTCGTAGCCGGGGAAGGTCTGTACGGAGGAGACGGTGTTTTCGGGGAAGTGTGACTTGTCCTTTAGGAACGTGCTGACACGCTCCCAGCCCGTCTTCCACTCGTCGCCCCAGTACTCTGGCCCGTCGTCTATCTCGCCAGACATCGACGCATAGATGAAGCGGGGTGCCTTATGGTTCTTGAACTGATGGTTCTCAATATCCGCGGCCAGACGGTACTCGTCGTAGCAGCAGTTGGGCGAAATGGCAATGTAGTCGTCGAAAAGGTCGTCGGTAACCATCGCGTCGAGCACGAACGATGCGCTCAGCGAATGACCGATACCGAGGGAACGCCCCGATGTGCGATAGTGGGTTGCCACGTATGGCATCAGCTCATTCTTGACGAATTTCTTCAAATCGGTTGAGCGGCCATAATGGTAACCTTCTTGGAACAGACCGTTGTTGCCATGCAAAGGCATGGGCAGGTAGTCGTCATTGCGGGAATAATTGATGTCCCATAGCGTTGGCGAACAGATGCCGACAATGATAAAACTCATGCTCCTGCCACCGTCGGGGTCGGGCTTGCAAGCAATATTGAGCAAGCAGTGAACGAGGTCGAACATCGTGCGGTCTTGTGCATCGAACACGTATATGACATCATAGTAAGTCTGGTCAAACTGCTGATACCCTCCTGGCGTGTAGATGAGCACCTGCCGCTCATGGTTGAAGTACTCCGACTTCAT
>JAFZPZ010000092.1 GCA_017552435.1 Bacteroidaceae bacterium | reverse complement strand
ACATGCTGGTGTAGGCTTTCAGCGTGGAGCCTTCCATGACATAGGTGGTAATCGACGATTCCTCAGTCTCGACCACTTCTCCGTCGGCTTCAACGTAAAGCCACTTGCCCACAAGTTGCTGCACGTTGAGCTCAGGCTGTGGGGGATTGTCGTCGTTCGACGAACACGATGTCAGTACGCTTGCGCCGCATACGAGGATGGCGGCGAGCATCCATAGTTTCTTTGTCTTTATCATGGTTTTGCAGTTTAAGATGTTATTCAATCCATTGAGCCGTCTCGACTCGCTCTGCGAGCGGTCTGTCAGCTGCTAATTTATTTGTTTTTCGCCTGGAGCCCACTTCTGAGCCAGGATATTGCCGGTGGCATCTGCTGCTATGACAACATAGAAGTAGGCACCGGTTTCTACATGCAGGTCGGTAAATTTTGACTGGTAAGGATTTCCCAGAATCAGGTTCTTGCCCCATGCATTTCTTACACTCTCATAATTGCAGAAGGGCACCACCTCGTCGCGTGTGGAGTGGAAAAAATAGAAGGCATGCGGATAGGCGCCACTGGGCTTCCAGCTGCCATAAGTCAGGCTATTCTCCTTCAGAGCCTGCTCCAACGCCTTCAGTTTCGCCTCTGGTATATCGCCCGTCACCTTGCCATTCTTGAAATATTCGATGAATCCGGGCTTGAAGCACTGGTCTGCCGTGCAATAGTTCTTGCCCTTGCTGGGGGTGAGATCCCAGTTGTCGTCGCCCTCCTTGATGTTTGCGGGAATATAAGCCTTGAACTGGTCATTATACAAGGTCATCATGGTGAAGCCTGACCCTCCGCCATGCTTGCCAGAGTATTCGAGCAACTTTTCCTGAACCTCATTCACGGTATATGACTTGTTCTGTATCCAGTTGAAGATGCCTGTGTTATAGAACTTGTCGGTCACGAAATCCCGATAGGTGCAGCCCAGTGCCTTCAGTTGCTTGTTGGTATCTACCATTCCCTTGATCATCAGAGCGGCGGCTACTGGCATGTAGAGGCGGTTGTCCTTGAGATACTGATTCAGAGTGGCCTTCGGATCGTAGGGCCCGTCGCCGCAGACAGCACCAACGAGGTTCAGCCCCGTCATTTTCTTGGCGTTGTAATAGTTCAGTACGCCTGCTGCAACGGCACCGCCCTGTGAGTAGCCCACCGCCACCGACTTCCAGTCAGATTTCATCTTGTCAACATTCTTTTCATACCACACCACAGCGGCTTTGGCACCGTCAATCACCTGCTGTGCCGTCACGTCACGATTGCAATAGGGATGGGGATCTTTGCTGGTAACGCCGTAGCCCTCGTAATCGGGAATCACCACCAGACTTGTCTCGTTAGAGCCGATGAGCGTCAGCATGTTGACATCTGTACCAAAACCCAGGTTATCGAAGTTTGTGGGACGCCGTTCGTTGCTGGTGATGGTGGCGTGACAGCCGATAATCAGGTTCTTCAGTTGCCCTGTTGGCGTATTGCCATCGGATCCAACGGGGTAGGCAATGAGTTCGGAAAGTTTTTTCTCTGTCCCGTCAGCTCCCGTCGTCTTGTAGGTGATGGTGACATACTTCATGCCCAAAAGAGACACGCCCGATTGGCTCTCGTATCCATTTGCTCGGGTTTCCGACGTCAGATACAGATTCGCGAGACTGTCCAAATAGTCATTTGCCCATTTATAATAGAGTTGGTCGTCGTACGATTCCTGGTCGTCGTGGTCATTGATGATGTCCCATAAAAGATCATAATAGCTGACGAATCCAGAGTCGAGATACGCAACATTACTGATATCATATAACCAGGCTAAATAATCTAAATATTCATTATTTATATTGTCATCATTATCGGTAGTGCAGGAGCTAAACCCCGTCACCGAAAGGCTGTATACTAGGATAGCTGCAATTGTCCAATTGAAAATCTTTTTCATATTTCTTAGTTTTATTATTTTTTACTTTCCCGTTTCCGTCACAAAACAGGCCACAAGGCTGTAGGTGATACAGTTTAATCGCCCAAAGTTACACGTTTTTTACGAAAAAACAGCCCCCAAACAGCCCCTCACCCTCAAGTTTTGCATATTTTGAAACAATTTTTGCATATTTTGAAAGTCGTGGGTAAGCGAAGGCAGACGAAAACGCGTTTTCAGTCTGCTAAGCGTGAGCGACTTCGCGGGTCAAAAATGAAAAGTCGAACCGCCTCATCTGCCTTTTCTATACCATTTGGGGTATAATTGTGATAATTATTTATAATTTTATACCCGTTTTGATATATTATTCATAATAAATACTTATATTTGCACCCGTTAAGGTATAGTTATGATGACGTTATCGGAACATATTAAGCAAAAACGGAAGAAAAACGGCCTCTCTCAGGTGGAACTGGCAGAGAGGGCCGGCGTGGGTCTTAGGTTTGTGAGAGACCTGGAACAAGGGAAGCAGACCTTGCGGATGGATAAGGTCAACGACGTGCTGGCCCTATTTGGCGAATGTCTCGGACCTGTTAAAACTGATCTCGTATGAAGCAGGCTGGTATTTATGTCAATGACATCTACTGTGGAATTCTCACAGAAGACGAGGAGGGCTTCCATTTTGTCTACGACAGGGCATACCTTACACGTAAGGATGCCGTCGCGTTGAGTCCCACCATGCCCTTGACGAGCCAGCAGTACGACAAGGAAATGATGTTCCCCGTGTTCGACGGACTCATTCCTGAAGGCTGGTTGTTGGATATCGCATCCTCATCATGGAAGATTGATCCCCGTGACAGGATGTCGCTCTTGATAGCATGCTGTAAGGATTGTATTGGAAACATCAGTGTAATACCATTGGACTATGAGTAAGTGCTTGTATTGTTATCAGGAATTGGAAGATGGTCAGGTGGATTATCATCCCGCTTGCGCCCGTAAGTTCTTCGGTAGCGATACGGCACCCATTCTTCCTTACACGCGAGACAATATGTCGGAACTTGCCCGACAAGTCATCCGCACCAGTGCATCCGTAACTGGTGTGCAGGCCAAAATGTCGCTCGACGTGAATCGTGGTGGCAAAAACGAGCCAGCCAAATTCACCATTGTAGGGCTCTGGGGCAAGTATATCTTCAAACCGCAAAGCGGTAGGTATCCCTGCCTGCCAGAATTGGAAGACCTCACCATGAAGATGGCTGAGGCTGCTCATATCCGCACCGCCCGCCATACACTTATCCGACTGGCCGACGGCGAGTTGGGCTATCTGACCCTCAGAATGGACCGAGGACGGAAGGGCGAAAAGATATCGATGCTGGATATGTGCCAACTGACCAACCGGCTCACCGAGCACAAATACTACGGCACTTACCAGCAGTTGGCAGAAACCATCAAGAAACATTCGTCAGCTCCTATGCTGGATGTGCAACGCTATTGGGAAGTGGTGCTGTTTTCTTGGATAACTGGCAACTCCGATATGCACTGCAAGAACTTCTCACTAATCGACACTGGTGGTGGAGAATATGCCCTGGCTCCTGCTTACGACTTGCTGGCTGTGCTACTGGCAAACCCTGAGGATGGCGAGGAAATGGCTTTGAGCTTTATGGTGGGAGGTGCAAAAAATGGCTTCGACCGCAACACCTTCATGACTGCTTTCACTCAAAGCGGTATTCCTATCGCTGTGGCAGAAAAAATGATAGAACGGATGAAAAGTTATCTTCCCAAATGGAAAGAACTCATTGGTCAATCATTCCTGCCCGAAAAGATGATGTCGGACTATTATCTAATGTTAAGTAAGCGTATAGAACTATTATATGAGAACAATCATGACAATGGGAATGCTGCTGGGTTTGGTGGCAGCATCGGCACAGACGAAAACCTTGCAAGTGACGGTTACGAACAGTTGGAAAGGCGAGAAGGTGGACGAGCCTGTGGTGGTGAAGTTGCCTCATGTGAAGAAAGCGGGGTTTGAGGTAAAGGGGGCCAGGGTGACTTGTGATGGGGTGGTGGTGCCTTGTCAGTTGGACGATATGGATGGCGACCTGAGGGCTGATGAGGTGTTTTTCTTGGCTGACATGAAGGGGAAGGAGACGAAGACATATGAGGTGAAACTGTCTGCCGAGGAGACGAAGACGGAGGTGGCTCCGCGTATCTACACGGCCTTGCAGCTGAGGGACAAGCAGGACAAGCATCCGGATGTGCTGAGGGTGGAGGCTCCTGGAGGAAGCTTCGTCTTCAATGATATCTATATGCACGGCATCACGATGGAGTCGGAGTTGACGGGCTATCGTATCTACTTCGACCATCGTCAGAACATTGACTTGTATGGCAAGAAATATAGGCGGATTGAGTTGCCGGAGACGCAGTTCTACACGTCGGAGGAACAGTTGAAAGAAGGCTATGGGGTGGATGTGCTCTGGGCTGGCAATGCCATCGGGTGCGGGTCGCTGAAGGACTGGAAGAATGGACAACTGGAAAACTGGACGAATGTGGGGGTGAGAGGTCAACGGATTGTGACCACGGGACCTTTGCGAACGGTGGTGGAGGTGTATGATCTTGGCGTGAAAGATGAAGAGGGCCTGATGTATGATATGCACCAGCGGTATTCACTTTATGCGGGTCATCGCGATTTGCGGGTGGATGTGAAATTCAAGCCGTCACTGCAGGGCAAGTCGTCTTGGGGGAAGAAACTGTTCTGTACGGGTGTGCAGAAGGTGGGTGCCACGACTGACGAGGCTACACGGAAGGGACATGAGCCGGAAGGCTACGTGAAGAAGGACGGGCTTGCTGCTTCGTGGGGATGTGACTATCCCGACATGGGCAAGAAGCAGGTGTGGGCTCCCGAAGCCATCGGTATGGCGGTGTATGTGCCTCAGGAATATATCAGCGACACCAAGGAGGATGATTTGAACTACCTTTTTGTTGTGATGCCGGACAAGGAGCCTTCGCTTCACTACTTCGTCACGTTCTGTGCAGATAAAGAAGAACGAGGCTACCACACGGCTAAGGAGTGGTTTGCCTCGTTGGACGATTGGAGGGATGGGGTGAGCCATCCGGTGAAGGTGGAGGCTCCGAAATGATATAAAAAATGCTGAGACAACACATTAGATGCCTCAGCGTGCATCCTCGTCATGCGCGCTCATGTTCTTAATCAGCAGATTCACCAGACGCTTCGTGACATAGGTGCGGCGGACGGCACGGCGTGCCTTGTCTGCAATCGACGGGCCGTCGGATGCGGTAGCCGTCTCCGCTGCTACCACTGCCTGCTCGCGACGGTCAATCTTAGCGCGCAGGCTGGCCGGGGCGTGTTTGTAGAAGAAGTTGTAGCAGGGCACTGCGGCCTTCATAATATAAGGTGTGAGGAAGGTAGTCACTACACTGGATGCAACAATAATGGGATAGATGACCGGGTGAAGGACGCCCAGGCTGGTGCCCAGCGAAGCGATGATGAACGAGAACTCGCCGATCTGCACGAACGAGAAGCTGGTAAGCATAGAGTCGCGCATCGTGGCGCCGCCCCACCAGCAACCCAGGGTGCCGAAGAGAATCATACCGATAATCACTATCAGGCAGACCCAAAAGATGCTCTCCGAGTATTCCACCAAGGAGGCGGGATTGATGAGCATGCCCACAGAGATGAAGAAAATGGCGGCGAAAACATTCTTCAGCGGCGTCATCAGCTTCTCGATACGGTGCGACTCCTCCGTCTCGGCAAGGATGGAACCCATCACAAAAGCACCGAGGGCACTGCTGAAACCTGCTTCCTCGGCCGTGAGCACCATACCTAAGCACATACCCAAGGCGAGAATGATCAGTGTCTCGTCGTTCAGATGTTTTTTGACGATGCGCAGCAGCGTCGGGATAATCAAGATTCCGCAGATGAACCACACCGCCAGCGTGATGACCAACTTGATTATCTTGCTGACCAGCTCAGCACCTTCGAACTGATGACGGATAGCGATGCTGGAGAGCAGCACCATCAGCACCACTGCCACAACATCTTCTACGATGAGAATGCTGGTAGCACCCTTGACGAAACGTTCCTTGCGCAAGCCCGCCTCATCTATGGCCTTCATCACGATGGTGGTACTCGACATGCAGAGCATGCCTGCCAGGAACAGCGAGTTGATCATATCCAGTCCGGCATCGTGGCCCACCAAGTAGCCCCACGCCATCATGCCCAAGATGATGGTCATGGCGCCAATGGCTGCCACCTTGCCGCTGCTGATGAGGTTCTTGATGCGGAACTCCAGACCGATGCAGAACAACACGAACAGCACACCGATGTCGCCCCATGCCTTCACGTTATCCGCATTCACGAGGGACTCGCCATAGAGGTTCGGGCCTACCAGAACACCGGCCACGATATAACCCAGCACCACCGGCTGCTTCAACAACTTAAACACGATGCTGACCACAGCTGCCGTAATCATCAGAATGTATAAATCTTGTACCATACTATGTTATGTCGATAGCGGAAGTCGAACTGTTCCGTTCACTATTATGTTTTCTTATTTTGTTCCACCGCCGAGGGCGATGTAGAGGGCGATGAGGGCCTGTGTGGCACTATACTTGTTCATGGCCTCGCTGAGCTGGGCGGAGAGCAAGGACTCCTGAGCGGTGAGCACTTCCAGATAGCTGGCCTTGCCGTTGTCCATCAGCTCGTGAGTGCCGGTGTAGGCATCGTGGAGCGTAGCCACCTGACGGTTGTAGTACCCATCTTTCTCGACTGCAGCCTGAAAGTCCGCGAGGACCTCGTTGACCTGGTTGCCGGCATCGATGACGGTCTGGGTGTAATTGCCCAGCAGGTCCTCCTGTGTCAGCTTCGCTATCTTCAAACCAGCCTTCAACTGGCCGCGCATGAAGACGGGCTGCGTCAGCTGGCCCATGATATTGAGCAGCAGTTTGCCGGGGTCCACGACGACACCGCCACCGTTGTTGGTCCAACCCAAGGTGCCCGAGAGCGTGAGTGTGGGGAAGAAGGCGGCACGTGCAATCTGTGTGTTGTAGTAAGCTTCTTCCATCATATAGTCGGCCAGTCGGATGTCGGGACGATTGCGGAGCATCTCGGCCGAGAAACCGCCGAGGGCGATGGAGGTACTCAGGGCGTGGACTCCCCATTTGTTACGCGCAATGTGCTGTGGCGGGATGGCCAGCAGTCTGCAGAGCGAGTTCTCTGCGCTGAGGATGTTGCCGCGCACTTCGACAATCTGCGTCTTTACGTTCAACCACGATGACTCCATCTGGTTCACGGCTGTGGAATAGGCCTTGCCGTTCTCCCAAAGCGACTTCTGCGTCTCTAAGGAGGCAGCCCAGAGACTGTCTGTCTGCATGAGGATTTCCAACTGACGGTCCAGGATCTGCAGCATGCTGTAGTGCTGGGCTACGGTACTGACCAGGTTGGAGCGTACTGCCTCCTCGCCGCACTGCGCCTGCAGGAGCACCGCCTTGGCGGCACGTTTCTTATTGGTGATGCTACCGAACAGCTCCACATCCCAACTCATCTGGAGCGGCAGGCTGTAAGTCTTGGCAACAGGACTGAGGTCGAAACTCGACAGCGAGCCCTGGGGGGCAATACTGAACGCAGGAAGATAGCCAAGGCGGGCAGCCTTCAGCGATGCCTGACTCTGCTCCACGAGGATGCGTGCAGAAGCAAGGTCGGTGTTGTTGGCCAGTGCCTGCTCGATGAGCTGCTGCAGGACCGGATCGGTGAAGAACTGGCGCCAGCTAACAACCGTACTCCCCTCACCATTTTGTGGGATGTTGCCCATGACACCTGCGGGAATCTCCGCTTTCGACTCATATTTCTTATAAAGGCCGCAACTTGTGAGCGCAAAGCATAGCGCTACGGCAATTATATTCTTATAATTCATAATTATCAATTGTCAATTATCAATTTTCAATTGTTTTCCCTTGGAACCTCTCGTGCAGTTTCTGGAACACGATGAAGAAGACAGGCACAACAAAGAGCAGGGCGATGGTGCCGATGGTCATACCGCCAATAACGCCCAACGCAAGAGCACGGTTACCGTTGGCACCGGCACCGCCCTCAATGACGAGCGGAATCATGCCGATAATCATGGTGAGCACCGTCATCAGGATGGGGCGCAGACGCTCCTTGCAGGCCTCGAAGGCAGCATCGGCGATACTCATGCCCTGGGCGCGGCGCTCGCTGGCGAACTCGGTAATCAGGATAGCTGTCTTCGCCAACAGACCGATGAGCATGATGACACCCGTCTGCAGGTAGATGTTGTTGTCCATGCCGGGTATCTGGTTCTTGTAGCCTAGATAGGCAAACACGAAAGCACCCATCAGTCCGAAGGGTACGCTCAGGAGTACGGCCATCGGCGTGAACCAAGAATTGTAAAGCGATGCCAGGATGAGGTAAATCAGGATGGCGCAGATAAGGTAGATGAGGGCGGTGGCATTAGAACCGGCAGTCTCCTCTACCTCACGCGACATACCGCTATACTCGTATGTGGCGGTTTTTGGCATCTCCTTCTCGAACACCTCGGCAATGACCTTATGAACATCGCCTTCGGTGTAGCCGCTACCGGGCTTCACGATGCAGGTGATGCTCTGGAAGAGGTTGAAATGCTCGATATTGGACGGACCGACAATCTGCTTCAGGCTGACAAACTCTGCAATGGGAGCCATCTTGCCACCTTTCACCTGCATAAAGATGTTCTGCAGCGACTGAGGGTCGAGACGATACTCTGGTGACGAAGCAGCCATAATGCGGTAAACCTTACCAAACTGGTTGAAGTTGCCAATGTAAGCACCGCCGCAGAAGGAACCCAGTGTGTTGAGCACATCTGCAGGCGACACACCGGCGCGGTCGCACTGGGCGGCATCGACGTCAACCTGATATTTCGGGAAACGCTCAGAATACGTTGACATGGCAGTTGCTACCTCCGGGCGTTCAGACAGTTTGGCCAGGAAGTGCTGAGTATTCTTTGCAAACTCCGATAGGTTACCGTCTGTGGGGTCTTCTACCATAAGCATGATGTCGTTACTGGTACCATAGCCTGGAATCTGCGGCATCTCAAACGGAATCACCCGCATGTTCTTGATGTCCTGACAATCATAATAGAAGCGTCCTGCGACGAGACCAAGCAGGTGGTTCATACCAGGACGGTCATCCCAGTTCTTTAGGCGTACCACCATCGTGCCGTAGTTGGAACCGGCACCCGATATCATTCCATAACCACAGACTAAAGCGAAACTCTCCAGTTCGGGAATATTCTTCACCTTGGCCTCAACGGCTTTCGCCATTTCACGGGTCTGCAGCAACGTGGTGCCTTCCGGAGCTTGTAGCTCAACCAAGAACACGCCCTGGTCCTCCTGAGGAACGAGACCAGAAGGCAGGCTCCTCATGAAGAACACCAGCAGTACGGCGGCCAAAGCCAATAGGCTCCATGCCAAAACGGGGCGCTTAATGAACTTCTGGACAGCCTTGCTGTATTTGTTAAAGATGGCATTGTAGCTCACGTCGTAGGCCTTCTTGGTATAGTAAGTCAAGCTCTTGCCTTTCTTCTTGCCTTCCGTAGCACGCATCATGATGGCGCAGAGGGCTGGACACAGCGTCAGGGCCGATACGCACGACAGACCTACGGATGAAGCAATGGTGATACCAAACTGAGTGAAGAACGTACCTGAGGTGCCTGGCATGAAGGTCACAGGTATAAATACGGCCATAAATACCAACGTACACGACACAACAGCTACCGACACCTCGTTCATTGCTTGACGGGTGGCTTCACGGGCATCGCTGATGCCGTTCTCCATTTTCGCCATGACGGCCTCCACTACGACAATAGCATCATCCACCACCGTACCGATAGCAAGCACCAGGGCGAACAGCGTCAGGATGTTGAGCGAGAAACCTGCCAGCGACACGATGGCAAAGGTGCCCAGCAGCGACACGATAATGGAGATAGATGGGATGATGGTGGCTTTGATGTTCTGCAGGAAGAAGAACACCACGAGGACCACGAGGATGATGGCGATGACGAGCGTCTCGACCACGTTGTGGATGGCAGCAAACAGGAAGTCGTCACTGGTCATCAAGGTCACGAACTCCAGTCCGGCCGGCATCGTTCCCTTCACCTCCTCAAACGTCTTGTTGATGCGGGCATTCACCTCGGTGGCGTTGGCACCTGGAGCCGCAAACACCATGCAGAGAGCACCCGGTTTGTCCTGGATGTTCGATGTGAAGTTGTAACTCATAGCACCAATCTTCACTTCAGCCACATCGCTCAGATGCAGCATACCGCCTCCACTGGTGCGCAATACGATATTATTAAACTCCTCTATGGTCTTCAGCGTACCCTTGTACTGCATAGAGTACTGGTAGGAGTTCTCCGACTGTTCGCCCAAGGAACCCACACCAGCCACGAAGCTCTGTCCACCAATGGCTGCAAAAATT
>JAFZPZ010000091.1 GCA_017552435.1 Bacteroidaceae bacterium | reverse complement strand
CCGTGCGTACTTTGCGATAGATAATTTTACTCATAGTTTTTTTTTGTTTTAGACCCCCCAGCCCCCTTTAGGGGGAGTTTTTAGGAGGGTAGATTAATAATCAGTTTGTTCTCTCTGTTATGAACCGGTTCTGTCTTTTACTCTACGCCGTCTGGCTGTCCTTGATACGTCGTCTCGTGGCCTTTGATACGCCGTTTCGCGGGTGTCCGTACGCCGTTTCGTTTTTGACACTACAAGTATTGTGCAAGCCGAGTGCAGAGAAAGGGCCCTTTTCTATGCCGAGGCGCCGCCAATACTCGCGGTGTGTTTCAAACACAGTACAAAGGTACGACATTTGCCAGTGGCGTTGATGCTCTTTGGCGGACATCGGTGGGGCGAAAGAAAAATTATTTGTATTTTTCCGGCAACTCAATACAATAGTCCTCGACAACGTACCTTACAGCCCTGGGATTCAGCGTTTTAGCACGTGGTGCAACACCCATGGCAGACAGGACATCCCTGCGAGTGTTCAGATACCTGCGGAACGTGTTCGCGCTTACACCGGCAAGTCTCGCCAGTTCAGATTTATACATTGTTTTCATAATTCATAATGTTCAATGCTCAATTTTCAATGTTCAATGAAAGAAAGTATTCGCTAAAGTCTTTGCAATCTTGTGGTAGCTGATGGCGCACCAACGAGGGCAGGACTTCTTTCAGTTGCAGGAAGAGTCGTTCGCCGGGGGCATCGTTGTCGGGGAACATACAAAGCCTCACCCCCGTCCCCTCTCCCGTGGGAGAGGGGGGAAGGGCTTGAAGAAGTTGTTCTACGTCCTTCCTTTTCAAGAGCGTAGCCGAGGGGATGGCGATGGCTTTGTGGCCGGAGGAGAGCATGGCCCAGCAGTCGGAGCAGCCCTCGGTAATGTAGAGCGTCTCGCCGGGCTTCAGCAGGTTCAGCACAGGCAGGTTGTAGATGGAGCACTCGGAGCCGCGTGGGAAGCAGAAACGAGGAAGACCCTCTAAATCTACAGACCCTTCCCGACCTCCCCTTAAAGGGGAGGAGAGAAAGTCTCCCTTTAAGGGAGATTTAGAGGGTCCTAAATTCCTGTTCTGGATGCCGATCAGCTTGCCTTCGCGATTATAATAGGGTATCTGGAGCCAGTTGATGCCCTGCCGGTCGCGCCATGATGTCAAGCGGCACCAGCGCACGACACGCTCATCCAGCTTCCGCTCCTCGAAGAGGAACTTTCGGGCAGCTTCACTCAGCCAAGGTCTTTCAAAATAACGGGCATAACGCTGAGCATCAAAGGGCTTTACTTCACGCTTCTTTTCTCCCCTCTCTATGGGAGAGGGGTCGGGGGTGAGGCTTAGCCACTTGCAAGCCTCTAGGAAATCCTTGTTCAGATACTTCATCACCAGGCTGATCGTGTCTCCGTTTTCCCCACAGCTCCAGCACTTGAACTTGTTATTTCTGAATGACAGGCTCGCATGGTGATCGTCGTGAAACGGGCAGAGGCACTTGTGGTGCTCGACCCGGAGATTGAGTCGCTCCGCGATCCCCTCAATGGGAAGGTCGCGAAGCTTCTGCAGTTCAAACTTATCCATTACCGTGTGTGGTTAAGGTAGGTTTGCGTCTTGCTGTAGAGACCTGTCTCTGCTGAGTACTCGATAAATCCACGGCACACCCACACGCGCAACTGCCGCTTGGTGCCATCCTTGGGCTTGCCGACACTCTCGCGAAGCGCCTCTAGTTGAGACTCGTTGAAAGAATCCTGAAGATTATCAAGCATGTTCTTTGGTCCAGTCTTAACGACTTCAGAAAGACTTGTTTCGCCACCCTTCAGCATATCTGCGAATACAGCCATCTTGCTCCAAAGGTCGTGATAGACAAACCACTCGACCAGTTCACCCATCGCTCTGGTCCAAGTCTGGTTGTTGAGCACCCAGAGGATGCAGCCAGCCTTCCAAGCCGACACAAGCGAGCGGTGAGAAATCTCGAACAGCAGGTCGTCGTCAGTCAGGTCGGCCAGCGTGGCCATGTCCCGAGCCAGCTTGTCGGTCAGCTTGTTCAAAGGCTTGATGATGTAGCGGCCCTTGCAGAGGTCGAGCCGTGCCATGTACTCGTCCAGTTTCTGGAAGAACTCGTCGGTGAACTTGCCCAGTCGGGGTATCTTCCCCTCGCGGTTGATGCTACGTGGCTTGTAGGAGAAGACCATGCGGCCGAATGTGCCGTTAGTCAGTTCGTACTTGTAGAACTTGCGGGTAGAGTCCGGATTGGATGATATCGTAAAACAAGCGCGGATAATCGGATTGCCTGTCACACCGTCTGCTGTAGCGCGCAAGGCACCTGCCCTGTCGCGGTCATAGACATTGCGGAGCAACACCGACACCTGCTTGTGACCGCCGCAGAGACGGTCGGCCATCTCCACCTCAGGCAAGTTGAAGTACTGGGTGAGGCCACCCTGTGCCTCGAGCGCCAAAGCATTTTGGATAAAGGCGGCATTGGTCGTATTCGTCGGCGGGAAACGGAAGAACACATCCGGCCGGGCCGTCTTTTTCTTGTTGTCGGGCTCGGTCTGTTTCTTCTTCTGCCATTCCAAGATCTTATCTTCTTCGGCCTTGTCGTGCTGAACGAAATCTCGACAGATGGCGTTTGCGAGATCCTTGAATTGGCCCTTGTTGTCGCCAGAATGGGCCACCAGATTGGTCATCATGCCCGTCGGCTCCTTCCAACTGAAGTCAGGGTACTGAAATTCCGCACCGCTGATGTGTGCGCCAAGGATGGGGAAAAACATCGGAACCATGGGTTCTTGCATGTTATCTGATACCTGCGAGAGCAGGATTTTGATGCATTCTGTCCCTTTTCCGAGGTTTGGCATCATAGGGGCAGAGGATTTTGAAATGTCGTATCTCATTGTAATTCTGCTTTTTAGATGAAAATTTACTTGGTCAGGCGTTTCAGTTTCAGTTGTTTCAGTTGTATTTTCGAGGGGGTGTTTTTTCTCTTTTTATTCTTATTATATATATATATTACTTATTATTAGATAGTTATAAGAATAAATAAAGAGATTTTAAAACTATATGGTACCTCAAAAATCAAACTGAAACTGAAACAACTGAAACGCTTTGACCATAATTTACTCACTTTTTCTCTACAAGGCCTTTGAGTGCTCCCAGAAGTTCGCGATACACACAGAAGGCATAATGCTCGACGTTCGTATCTGCTGGCATCGGCCTGAAGTTCGGGTGAAGCGAACCGTCTGCCCAGCGGGTGATGGTGATGTACTTTCCCT
>JAFZPZ010000090.1 GCA_017552435.1 Bacteroidaceae bacterium | reverse complement strand
CCCCCGGTCTCACACGAGGGCCCCTCCGCACAACCAGGGAAGTGAGACAGGCCTACGGTCCAACGCTTGACCATTTTCCCCGTTGTTTGGTGCTGCAAAGGTATAATCCGATTATCCGATTGACAAAAACTAAAAAATCCGATTCTGCAATCGGATTCATAAACAGACGTAACTGTCTGAAAGATAACAAGAAAAAAATTACAAAAAAATCCGACTGAATTTTTGGAAAAACTCAATCGGATGTTCTCAATCGGAAAATGCCCCTTTATTTTGATTTAACGTAGTTTTCTATCCATTCGGCATAGGGTTGTTTCTTGCCCAGTCCCATGTACTTCGCCAGGGTTGCGGGATTCTCGCCGTCCAGATCCAGCAGTTTTGCTATTTGATTGTAGCTGCCTTTCAGCACCCCCGCATCCTTCAGCTGACCTATAATCATACATTTCAGCGTCAGCCGCTTGTCCATTACGGCCCACTCACGGGCCACTTGCTCGCCCCATTCCGAGTGCATCAGCGCCTCCACGAACTGCTCTGTCCACTGCCGGGTGTAAAGCTCTTCGTTGGCCGTCAGCACAGAGAACCATTCCTCGGCAAGCAGCACCTTCAGGTTCTTCGAGGGGGCGAAGAAGTTCAGCGGTTCCGCCTCCTCCGCCTCGTTCGCGGAAGCCTCCATCTGGGCTGCCAGCAGCTTGCGGTATTCCTCCTGCACCATCTCCACCTTGTGCATATACTTCAGGAACTGCGTGCGGTTCTGTTTCGCATTTTCCTCGTGGCGGCTGGCATAGAAGTGGCGACCCACGCGCACAGGGTCAATCACCAGCTGGCCGTCGCGGAAATCGACCATCCTGCGCAACGCCGCATAGTGATGGGAAACCGTCTTGCTGATTTTGGGATTGTCGCCCAGCTGGTCGAGATCCAATTCTCCAGGATAGCGTTTAGCCCGCTGCATATGCTCCACGCGCTCATTGAAAACACCCTTTTCGAACATCTGCATCACCTTTTCGATCCTGTAGTCCTCGATTTGTTCCTGCAGCGGATGGCCGTAGCACTCATAATCCTTCCACTGCTCGAAAGTCTGACGGGCCCGCTTCGAGGTGCCCGAGTTCATATAGCGACGCTTTTCAGCCTCATACAGCCGCTCGAACTCCTCGTCTTTGCGATGGCGCTCCAACCCATCGGCAATCTGCGCCAGCACACCGCTTAGCGCGCCAAGTGCCTCGTTTGTCAGCCGTGTCTGCTCGCGTGTGGTATCGTCCATCTCTATCCTCTCCTGCAGCTCCTGCGCCAGCACCTGTTCCGATAGTTCAGCATAGTCCATGTCGGCATCCACATCCAGCACAGCCTCGCGGCTCACCACGTCCAGAACCTCCGTCTGTAATGTCTGAGCAACCTCTGTGATGTCCGCCGCAAGCCCCATCAACCGGTACTTTGTGCCAGCCGATGGCGATTCCTTTCTCACTCTGTCCACCCCTTCGAAAAGGGACATAATAATCTGATTATATTCTTTAATCATGGCATTATTCTTGCTTTTAATTGGTTTGAAAATAAGAAGCAAAATCGACTGCAAAATTACAAAGAAACCAGCGAACCACAAAATATTTTCGCAGAAAGTTTTCAACAATTTTTGTTGATAACTTGCCACCGCCTGCAAAAATTTTTAGCCCCCCAAATAGTAAGTCCGTAAGTAACTACAAAAAAGCATGGTTTCTCGTCAAAAAAAACATTACAAGTATATTAATAACGAGAATTATTTCGTAAATTTCCTCTATAAAAAAAAGGTTTTTATATTTGCCAGACGTAATAATTTCCAATTTTTATATATCTTTGCAAGGCAAATACGTAAAATACACTATTAGATTATGAAAAAGATACTATCCATAATTGCAATGGCGCTTTTTGCACTTGTAATATACGCTCAAGAAGAAAAGCGGGAAACCACCACCCCTCTAGGAGACGTAGAAGTTACGCGTAGGGTTGACCGTTTAGATTTAGAAGGTGTGATATATAGAAATGTTAAGGTGACTATGAAGCCTATATTCGCTGATTATTTAATAAACGACAAAGATAAGGTCAAGGTTGCTATAATAGATGCCCAAGGCAAAAAGATATGGAAGAAAACATTAAAAGGCGTATATTTATATGTCTTTTCTTCTGGACAAATACAAGTTGCAAGAAAAAACTTTATACCAATTGTAATATGGGAACCTTCTATAACAGATGGTATTACAGGCATAATAAGAGAAAAAGAAGGCGTCTATTAACTAAAGTACAAATAGCTAAGATTTATAACGTATATCTACAAGATAAATCATAATAAAAGTTAAATTTCCGATTGTTATATTTGCCAATCGGAAAATTCCTTGTATATTTGCACTCGAAACATAACATGTGGCGACAACACATAAAATTCGGCTTGAATATTAATATCTTAATTATTAATTTAAAGAACAGATGTTATGAACACAAAAGTAACATGGATTGACACCAAAAGGTTGTTAGTCGAAACTCCTTTGGGAGATGATTTTGTTGTTGGTTTTTCTGATAGTCTTAATTATCAGATTGAACAACAATCAGTTTTCAAAGTTTCTCAAGTATTAGGATTCCTCTTTGATAAGTATTACAAAGGGGATAGTAGTGTCGTTTGGGGAGACATCAACAGAGAGTTGGTGCTCCATCGTTATGGTTCCATTTTCTTCTATAGTTCCTACGATAAGGCAGAGAAAGACAACGAGCGAATCCGGATTGGAAAACGCATCAAGGAAATTCGATTAGAGAAAGGACTTGATGCCAAGACGCTTGCAACTGTGGCTGGAATTGACGCAGCTAACCTCTGTCGTATTGAAGCCGGCAAATACTCGGTCGGGTTTGATGTCCTAACAAAGATTGCGCGAGTTTGCGGCAAACAAATTGATTTCGTAGAACTAGAAAAGAATGACTATGAGTGCCATATTGACAATCGGGATAAATGAGAAAGGGGAACAAATAAAGATTGATGACGCTGCTCCTGGTAAGAAATGCAACTGTTACTGCCCCAAGTGTAAAAAGCCTCTTATAGCCAAGAATAAGATTCCCAAAGAGTTAGCCAAGCGAGAGCATCATTTTGCACATTTGAAAGGATGTTCTTGTGAAGCGACAGACGAAACACTTCTCCATTATTGGGCAAAAGAAATTCTTATGGAGGTAAAATCTCTTAGACTTCCAGAGGGAAGTGAAACGATACCTGCTGGTTTAGTTCGTTTTCAGAGTGTTGAAATAGAAAAATGGGACGAGACTTATGGTTTCCGTCCCGATGCAGAAGCCACGCTGGAAAACGGAGAAAAACTGCTAATAGAGTTTCTCGTATCGCATAAGATCACAACAAAGAAACGAAAAATTATAGTAGATAACAAACTCAATGTTATAGAGATTGACCTCAATTATGTTGCATTGGACAAGGATGCAATAAAATCATTCTTATTGAACGATACAGATTGTAAAGAATGGATAGGTCCGGCGAAAACAAATGGAGAGTCAGGAGAAGGATATCCATATCATTACAAACGAAATCCATTGCATTTCAAGGTTCTAGATTATATCAAGGAATTATTCGATAAAAAAGAACTTAAAATTTATTGGGATGGCGAGATACATAACCTTCACGATTTAGGTTATGACATATGTGAGTCGTCAAGGAAATACAAAAAATTCAGTTCGGACTTAACGTTGTATCGTAGTCAAAAAGAAGATAAAGGGTACATTTCAATCTCCGTTCGAGGACGCCGAAGGAATGTGGAACATTATACTCCGAGAGATTTGAGGGTAATAGACATTACTGTTCGCGAATTATGGACATATCTTCAATTGATAGAAAGTGACACCCTTTCTGACAATGGTTTATTCGTGTTCTTTGAGAACTTCAAGTACAAGGCTGAGATAGCCGCCAATCTGCGTCAGGAGGAAGAGCAATTGTGGTTTGATGATAAAATGAGATAACAAACAACAGGTCTCACTATGGATGTAGCGAAAGAAGAGCATTTTTTCTGTTTTTCCATGTAACATTTTCGTGTTTTCCATACTATAATATTGAAGATTAAAGGCTGATGGCTGATGCGGATAGGCCTGTCGAAGACGCAGATTCAGAACATGACCAACCTCTCCCGCTCCACCGTCTGGCGCTGGGTCAATAAATGCAATTGGGTCCACGCCGAGGGAAAAGAATGAGCGGATAACATTGGAGAATAGGGACTACTCCCTTGCTATATAGGTCCAACACCGAGCTTAAGTCGAACCAGAAACTCAGCCAAAACGGAAGTTTATTTCATAATTTAGCTGAATTATTGAAACAACTCATCTAATGTAACGATGTCATTGATATGGGAGCGATGCTTAGAGTCGCTAACCCCGAACGTCGTGACGTATGCCACATATATGGAGTGAGTCGGCTTGTGAACCTTGGAATTCCGAAGTGCAGATATTCTGTCGGTAATATCCTCGGCATCAGAGTCTTTGAGTATATATTTCCCCTCAGAGAACTTCATTTCGCAGATGTAGTCGGCTCTTTCTGCCGTAGCTGGGATAAGCAGATCGACCTGAACACCTTCTTTTTCCGGCGTTTCACCATACCAGCAGTAAGGCGTTGCATACTCCTTAATTCTAAGAGCATCCACAAGCTGCGGCATGTGTTCAATGACCAGCAGCTCAAAAGTGTTCCCGGCCCAAGTGTAAAAGGGCTTACTTCTTTGCACTGTGCGCCATGAAGTGAAATTGGTATCTTCCACAAAGCGCAGGTAAAACAGGGTAAAGAAGTCTGTAAGTTGATAGACGGTTTCTTTACGGGGGCCGCCATAGCGGGAGTAACTGCGGATAACGCCGGAATCCATCAGGTTCTCAAGAACATCAGAGAAAGTCCCTCCTCCTTTCTTGTCAACAGCGGCCAGGAGTTCTGAGCGTGTCATTCCGTAGAACATTGTTCCCAGTTTCCTGACAACTTTAATGTATAAATCCGATGCTGAATACAGGCCAGTATAAACATCCTTGAATTCCTGACGCGCTTTGTCCTTATCGAAGTAAATGGCGTTGATATTGTCGGCCATAGTCCTGTCCGGACGGAAGCTGTCCATATAGAACGGTATGCCGCCAATAACCATGTATGTGAGAGCCACTTCGTAGCGGGACAAATGAAAGCCACGCTTTTCCCAGTACCGCTCTGATTCGGCAAGCGTAAAGGGTTTAAGGCCGATGGTCTCAGTTACCCTGCCATATAATCCACCGTAGTCGCGCAGTACGTTGTCTATCATCCAACTGGTTGCGGAGCCGCAGACAATTAGGAGAATGTCTTTACGCTTCCGTGCCCATGAATTCCAGAAATGGCCGAGTTCCTCGATGAGTTCCGACGACTGAGGTCCTGCAAGCCAGGGTAGTTCGTCGATAAAAACCACCTTCCGACGGGCTTTTTTGCTGCTAAGAAGTTTTTTGAGCAATCGTAGTGCTTCCATCCAACTTGTCGGAGAGGGGTTGCCTTCCTCGGGTAATCCATATTCTATCAGGCTCTCGTAAAAGTGAGCCAACTGCTTCTGACGGTAGGATTCTATCTTATCCTCATTGCCTTCATCTACCCTTTGATAGAGACCGACTGCCATGAAAGACAGTTTGTTCTCAAAGGCCTCTTCTATCAGGAAGGATTTCCCCACACGGCGACGACCGTATATGGCAAGGAATTCGGAACGCTCTGAATCATAGAGCTTTTGTATTGTGTCGAGTTCTTCTTCTCGACCGATTATTGTTGATGGGTGTTTCATCTTATTATAATTTGCTGCAAAGATAGTAAAAAAATAATCTTATCTATATAGAAATTCAGCCAAAATTAATAAAATTTGTTCGTTTTGGCTGAATTTCTATGGCTTTTGCAGCAAAGTTAACGCGCTGTTTAAGGTATGTAATGTATGTAACGTCTGCTACCTGATGCGGATAGGCCTGTCGAAGACGCAGATTCAGAACATGACCAACCTCTCCCGCTCCACCGTCTGGCGCTAGGTCAATAAATGCAACTGGGTCCACGCAGAGGGAAAAGAATGAGTGGAACCATTGTCTATAAAAAACGACCCGCACATTTGAGCATCGTTGAGAGGCTTGGCGGGTTCTGGTGGTGCAAAGGTAGCAAGAAATGTGGACATAAGCAAATCCTGTGGTGTTTTCTTTTCAGAAGACTACATTTCCTGCCAATGTATCCGTAACCCGTAACCGCCCCAAAAACATATAAAAAAAAGTTCAGGCTTCGGGCCGTTCTAGGCGGCAGCGGCGCTGCCTAAATGATAAATGAAAATTAAAAGTGAAAAATTAAAATGATTAGCCGCCGAGGCTCTGTTTTTCGCAGAGTATCGGCGGTTTCCACTTTTTACTGTCTATTGTCTATAAGTCTATCCTGTGGTGTGAGAGGTCGGAGAAATCCTGCAAAAAGATTAGCATCTTTTCAAGATTTCGTCGATATAATTGAGCAATTCCTGTTGCCCTTGGCGCGTTTCGCTGCTGGTAATAAAGTGCGGCGGCAATTCTTCCCATTGTTTTGAGAGCTCGCTGAGGTAATGCGTGATGTTGCCACTCAGTTTTCCTCGTGAAAGCTTGTCTGCTTTGGTAAAGACAATGCTGAAGGGGATGCCGTTCTCGCCGAGCCATTCGATGAATTCCAGGTCGATGCGCTGCGGTTCGTGGCGTGCATCGATGAGCAGGAAGAGATTCATCATCTGCTCGCGCCGCAGGATGTAGCCCTTGATCATGCGCTCCAGTTCTTCCCGCTGTTGCATGCTGCGCTTGGCATAGCCATAGCCTGGGAGGTCCACCACATACCAATTCCCGTTTATGAGAAAGTGATTGATAAGCACCGTCTTGCCGGGCGTGGCAGATGTCTTGGCGAGGTGCTCTCTTCCAGTAAGCATATTGATGAGACTGGACTTGCCCACATTGCTTCGTCCGATGAAGGCGAACTCCGGCAGCGTGCCTGCGGGACACTGTTCCACGCGGGCACTGCTGATGGTGTATTCGGCAGATTTGATGAGCATGTGGCTTATGAGGCTTGTAGGGCTTAGAAACTATATGCTAATCCGAGGCTGAACCATTCCTTGAACATGACGTAGGGACCGTCCTTGTTCACGCCGGAACGGTACTTGTCGTTGCTGTCGTCGAGGCGAGGATAGAGGTACAACTGTGCTGTAATGAGCTTTGTGACGGTGAAATTGATGGTGTTTTCCCATTCCAGAATGTCATAGTCGTAGTTGGTCATCCAATAGACGCGGCTTGTCCAGGCGATCTGCTTGCAGATTTGCCACTTGGTGTTCAGCGTTATGTTGGGACCGAATGTCGTCTTCTGGTGCTTGCCCTCGTCGATGCCGTAGTTTTTGACGAGGTCGTCAACTCCGACATAGAGTATCTTCATGGCAAGGGGAGCCACGTTGAGCGTGCCAGTGAATCTTTTTTTCTTGCCCCAGGCGATTTCGTATTTCATACCGGGAGCGACGGTTACCTCGAGTGGAGACATGATCTTCGAGATTAACTTGTCGCTACTCTTCTGATAGTTCGGTGTGAGCTGCGTCTGGAGGATTACCTGCAGAGAGTAGTAGAGGTTTCTCCAAGCCTTATAGCCGCCGTTGGTGGTATAGCGAAGCAGGTTGCTGGAGGGGCGGAAGGAGCGTGCCTTGTCTGTTTCTGTTGTCTGGAAACCCAGTTGCGCATCCAATGTGTTTTCCCAGTTGATTTTGCGCTGATCGTTGTAGTTGGCTCGCAGGGTGACTGCGAAGTTGCCGGTAAAATTGCTCTCGCCGCCCTTATACCAGTTCTCCGAGATGTGGTTCTGTGCAAACTGCAATGAGGCATTACCCGTGAACTTCCAGAAGTTTGGACGTCGTGTGATGACCTCCACCGGTTCGTCCATCTTCGGGGCCAGAGTGGCGGCGGTAACTTTGTCGGCGAGTTTGTCCGAAGCCTGAAGCCTGTCGTTCACATCGCTGCGGATGGCAGCCTGCCCCATGATGTCGTTTTCCGTTTGAGTCACCAACTGTGGTGCTGTTACGTAGAGCGAGGAGAGCATCTTCCTGGAGGCAAAGATGCGTTGCAGTTGCAGGTCGCTACTGCTCAGGTCCGTCTGGCTCATCATCTGGTGCAGCGGAGAGCTGTAGAGAGTGGGGTGGGAGAGGATTTGGAAGTAGTAGGCGTTCGGGGTAGGGTATGCCGTGGTGGTGGTATTCAGGGAATCACGTTCCCTTGCCAGCGTTTCGAGTGCTTTCAGGTAGCTTTTCAGCAAGAAGGAAGAGTCAGCTTCCGCCGTTACTGCACAATGGGCTACCAGAGTCATTATGAAGGTACAGAAAAGTATTGTCAGGCGCTTCATTTGTCTTATTTTTGTGCAAAGATAGAACATTTAATCCATAATTCATAACACATAATTCATAATTCTTTCTTTTTTACGCTTAATTGCTTTTTTTTTCGTATCTTTGCGCCCAAAATATATTAACATCTATGGATAAAAACACAGTTACAGGATTTATACTTATTGCCCTTGTCGTTATCGGCTTCACCTGGTACGGTCAGCCATCAGAGGAAGAACGTCGCCTCATGCAGGCTAAACAGGACAGCATCGCTGCCGTCGAGAAACAGAAGCAGGCAGAAGCCGAGAATGCCAAGCTTGTTCAGGAGGCCGAGGCGCAGCCGTCGGCTACGGACAGCAGTGCTCTCTTCTTTTCCCAGCGTCAAGGCGAGGAACAGGAGATTGTACTCAAGAACAATAAGGTGAAGGTTACGCTCAGCACCCTGGGCGGCACCATTCAGAACGCCGAGATTCTGGGCTTCAAGAGTCGCTGGCACGATGGCGACGTCATGCTCATGACCCGCAAGGATGCCCAGATGACCTTCTCGCTGGCCGGCAAGCAGGACAATATCATCAGCAGTGATCTCTTCTTTACCCCTACAGAGCAAACCGACAGCAGCGTCACAATGACAGCGGAGCAGGACGGCAAGCAGCTGAACATCAGCTACCGTCTGCTGCCCAACTCCTACATGATGGACATCTCGCTGCAGGTCACTGGCATGAGCGGTCTCTTTGCTCCGAACATGAAGACGATGGACATCAGTTGGACCGACCGTATCATGCAGCAGGAGAAGGGTGCCGACTTCGAGAACCGCTATAGCGCGCTGACCTACATGCGTCAGGGAAAGGGTGTGAAGAAACTCAACGAGACAGGCGACGACACAAAGCAGCCGGAAGAGACTCTCGAGTGGATAGCCTTCAAGAACCAGTTCTTCAGCGCAGTGCTCATCGCGCCAGAGGGCTTCACAGAAGCACAATTGACCAGCACCCAGGAGAAAGAGAAGAAGAGTGGTTTCCTGAAGACCTACGAGGCCGAGATGAAGACCTTCTTCGACCCCACAGGCGGCAAGCCCACAGAATTGCAGATGTACCTTGGCCCCAACGACTTCCATATTCTCAAAGACCATAACAACTTGACGGCTTACGGCTCGGATGCCGACCTCGACGAGCTGGTCTATCTGGGTTGGTCGTTCTTCCGTTTCATCAACCGCTGGTCCATCCTCTACATCTTCGACTGGCTCAAGGCTATGGGGCTGCCGATGGGTATCGTCCTGCTCCTCTTGACCATCATCATCAAGGTGCTTGTCTATCCCACGCAGAAGAAGAGTTACATAAGCAGCGCCAAGATGCGCGTGCTCAGGCCAAAGCTCGACGAACTTGCCAAGCAGTACCCAAATCCCGACCAGGCCATGCAGAAGCAACAGGCCCAGATGCAGCTCTACGGACAGTACGGCGTCAGTCCTATGGGCGGTTGCCTGCCTGCACTTATACAGATGCCTGTCTGGGTGGCTATGTTCAACTTCATCCCCAATGCCATCGACCTTCGCGGCGAGAGCTTCCTTTGGGCAGACGACCTCAGCGCCTACGATGACATCATCAACTGGGGCAAGGATCTTTGGCTCATCGGTGACCACCTCAGCCTATTCTGCATCCTGTTCACGCTCACCAACATCATTAACACATTGATTAGCATGCGCCAGCAGCAGAACCAGCTGGTTGGCGACCAGGCACAGCAGATGAAGATGATGCAGTACATGATGTACTTCATGCCCGTGATGTTCTTCTTCTGGTTCAACGGCTACAGCAGCGGCTTGAGCTATTTCTACTTCATTTCCGGCCTTATCAGCATCATCACCATGTGGTACCTGCGCTATACAACCGACGACAAGAAGATTCTGGCCAGCCTCGAGGCTTACCACGAGCAGCATAAGAACGACCCGAAGAAGACCTCGGGCCTACAGGCGCGTCTCGAAGCCCTGCAGAAAATGCAGCAGGAACAGCAGGCAAACAGACGGAAATAGGGATTAAGGATTAGAGATTAGGGAATAAGGATTAATTGTGAACTATGAACTATAAATTATTCGCGGCGGCTGCCTTGCTTTGCGCAGCTTGCGGCACTCAGAAGGAAAGCGACGAAGTGAATATACAGAAGCAAACCGTACAGTTGGAGAGCGACCAGATGACCCCCGAGGCACTCTGGGCAATGAGTCGCATCGGTGGCTATCAGGCTTCGCCCGATGGCAAGCACATCGTCTTTCAGATGGGCTATTACAGCGTTGAGGAGAACAAGAGCCACCAGGTGCTTTGGATGATGAATGCCGACGGCACAGAGCAAAAGCAGCTCACTACCGATGCCGATAATGAGACCGATGCCCAGTGGCTCGACGCTGAGACTGTCGCCTTCCTCAAGGGCGGTGAGGTCTGGAAGATGAACCTCAATGGCAGCGGACGCAAGCAACTGTCCGAGACCGAGGGTAAGGTGGAGGGTTTCCTGTTCTCGCCCGACGGTAAGAAGGTCATCCTCCTGAAGAGCATTGACTTCAACGAGATCATCCAGAAGAACCCCGAAGACCTGCCTAAGGCAAAAGGTCGTGTCATCACCGACCTCATGTATCGCCATTGGGATCACTTTGTCGAGAGCATCCAGCATCCCTTCGTCCTCGACCTTGACAGCGGCGAGGAGTTCGACATCCTTGAAGGCGAGCCCTACGAGTGCCCGATGGAACCCTTCGGAGGCATCGAACAGCTGGCTTGGAGTCCCGACTCCAAGTTCATCGCCTTCACCTGCCGCACTAAGACCGGAATGGAATACAGCATCAGCACCGACTCCGACATATATCTCTATGATGTGGAGGCCCAAGATCTCAACAACATTGAGCATACGAAGAATCTGTGCAAGGGAGGGGAGTTTGGTGTCTATGGCTGCTATGAAATGCCTTTTCACTTCGAACATGAAGGTATTGATCCCACCAAGACCATGAAGTTCCAGGCTATTAACTCAGAAAAGTATATTAATCGGAACAATGGTTACGACTTCAATCCCAAGTTCTCGCCCGACGGCAAGTATGTGGCCTGGCTCTCGATGGAACGTGCCGGCTACGAGGCAGACCGCCAGCGCCTCTGCATCTGCGACCTGCAGACACTGGAGAAGACCTACGTCACGGAGAGCCTCGATTCCAGCGTCGATGACTTCTGCTGGGCCCCCGACTCCTATACATTATATTATATAGCTGTTTGGCACGCTATGGAGCACCTCTGCCGCACGAACCTGAAGGGTGAGGTGACACAGCTTACCGACGGTCATGCTTCTGCACAGTTCTTTGGTGACTTCGGCTCTCTCCAGATGCTGAATGAAAAGGAACTCGTTGCCGAACGTCACAGCTTCTTTGCTCCTGCTGACCTTTATGTGGTAACGCCTGGTGATACGATTGCCGACACACGTATAAAGCAGATAACCGAAGTGAACAAGGAGATCCTCGACCAACTGGCTCAGCCTGGCATCGACATGCGTTGGGTGAAGACAACCGACGGGAAGGAAATGCTCACATGGATTATCCTGCCGCCACACTTCGACCCCTCGAAGAAATATCCCACTCTGCTCTTCTGCGAAGGCGGTCCACAGAGCGCAGTCTCGCAGTTCTGGAGCTACCGTTGGAACTTCTTCATCATGGCTTCGCAGGGCTATGTCGTCATTGCTCCCAACCGTAGAGGCGTTCCTGGCTTCGGGCAGGAGTGGCTCGAGGAAATCAGCGGAGATTGGACGGGACAATGCATGAAAGACTACCTTTCTGCCATTGATGATGCAGCCGAGAATCTTTCTTACGTAGATAAGGACCACATGGGAGCCGTCGGTGCTTCGTTTGGCGGCTTCAGCGTTTATTACCTGGCCGGCCATCATGAGGGTCGCTTCAAGTGCTTCATCGCCCACGACGGCGCCTTCAATCTGGAGTCCATGTACACAGAGACGGAGGAAAATTGGTTCTCGAACTGGGAATACGACGATGCCTACTGGAACAAGGACCAGACGGCTCGTGCCCGCAAGACCTACGAGAACAGTCCGCACCGTTTCGTTGACAAATGGGACACGCCCATCCTCTGCATTCACGGCGAGAAGGACTACCGCATCTGTGCCACACAGGGCATGAGTGCTTTCAATGCTGCCCGCATGCGAGGCATCGAGGCCGAGCTCCTACTCTTCCCCGACGAGAACCACTGGGTGCTCAAGCCCCAGAACGGCATCCTTTGGCAGAGAACCTTCTTCGCCTGGCTCGACCGCTGGCTGAGGACCCCCTCTAACTCACCCGTAAAGGGGGAGAAACAAGAATGATTTATGATTATTAACTATTAACTAATTAACGCCCCCGGTTCTCCCCCTTATGGGGGAGTTAGAGGGGGTCCACAACTATGAATTACTCAAAAACTCTTCGCGACAGCGCCGGTATGCGCTGGACCGCTCTGTTGCTGCTGGCTCTCGCCATGTTCTGCAGCTACATTTTCATGGACATCCTCTCTCCCATCAAGGACCTGATGCAGGACACCCGCGGATGGGACAGCGCCGCCTTCGGCCGTATGCAGGGCGCAGAGGTTTTCCTGAACGTTTACGTTTTCTTCCTCATCTTTGCCGGCATCATACTCGACAAGATGGGCGTCCGCTTCACAGCCGTGCTCTCTGGTGCCGTGATGCTGGTGGGCGGCCTGATCAAGTGGTACGCCGTCAGCGACGCTTTCATCGGCACTGGCCTGGAGCAGTGGTTCACTAATAATCTGAACTGGAACGGCGACCTTCCCGTCATCGGCGCCATCCTGCCTTTCTGCGATGGCATGCCCGCCTCTGCCAAACTGGCCGCGTGTGGTTTTATGATCTTCGGTAGTGGCGTAGAAATGGCCGGTATCACAGTCAGCCGCGGTATCGTCAAGTGGTTCAAGGGTCGCGAGACCGCCCTGGCTATGGGTTCCGAGATGGCCCTGGCCCGCTTGGGCGTCGCCACGTGCATGATATTCTCTCCCTACTTTGCCAAGTTGGGCGAGGATGTCAGCGTGAGCCGTTCCGTAGCCTTCGGCGTTGTGCTGCTTTGCATCGCCCTCATCATGACCATCGTCTATTTCTTCATGGACAAGCAGCTCGACGCACAGACAGGCGAGGCCGAGGAGAAGGACGACCCCTTCAAGATCAGCGACCTTGGCAAGATATTTTCCAGCCTGGGCTTCTGGCTCGTGGCTTTGCTCTGCGTGCTCTATTACAGCGCCATTTTCCCCTTCCAGAAGTATGCCGTGAACATGCTGCAGTGCAACCTGACGCTGAATCCCGCCGAGGAGGGTAGCTTCTGGGCCGACAGTTCCGTGACGCTTGTCCAGTACGTCATCATGCTCGTCGTGGCCATCTGCGCCTTTGCCAGCAATTTCTCGAAGCGGAAGAACCTGAAGTACGGTCTGATGAGCATCGCCGTCATCTTCCTCGTCGTCTATTGTTATATGGGTTACATGCGCGGCACAGCCGAGACCATCTTCGCCGTCTTCCCCCTGTTGGCTGTTGCCATCACGCCCATCCTTGGCTCTTATGTCGATCACAAGGGCAAGGCTGCCAGCATGCTGATGCTGGGTAGCATCCTGCTGGTCATCTGCCACCTGACGTTCGCCTTTATTCTTCCGATATTCGAGGGTAATGCCGTGGGCGGAACCATTGTGGCCTATGTGACCATCCTCGTCCTTGGCGCCAGCTTCTCGCTCGTTCCCGCCGCTTTGTGGCCCTCAGTGCCAAAGTTGGTCGATGAGAAAATCATCGGTTCGGCCTATGCAGCTATCTTCTGGATACAGAACATCGGCCTCGGACTTTTCCCCGCGCTCATCGGCGAGGTGCTGAACAACACCAATCCCGAGGGCACAGCAGCCCACGAACTCAACTACACCTGGGCGCTTGTCATGCTGGCAGCCCTCGGTATTGCCGCTTTGCTCATCTCCGTCTATCTGAAGGCGGTGGACAAGAAGAAAGGCTACGGCCTGGAGGAACCGAATATCAAGTAGTTTTGGCTACGCTGTCAAAGAACAGGCGGTCACCGGAAATCAATCCGATGACCGCCTGATTTTTTTTGGTAGGGTTACTGTTTTTGTAACATTACTATGTTACCTCGCACGCGTGTTGTGCTTCACAATGTCTTTCGGATTTTGTAGTCACTACACATGCAAAATTTCTTGATCCGTCGAAGGCATCTGTCGGAATAACAGTTTATCCTAAATTTTGAGGATTTTAGGAAATATTACCATATAAATTTTGAGAATTTCGGGGAAAATGGCTAAATAAATTTTGAGGAAATAGAAAAAAGCATTATCTTTGCACAAAAAATTGGCTTATGGATACTGACAGAATTTTCAAACGTAAGATCTACGACCGCCTGCTGAAATGGAAAGAGACAAGCAATGGCAAGTCTGCCCTTTTGGTGCAAGGCGCGCGTCGTATCGGCAAATCCACCATCGTTGAAGAGTTTGCCAAGCACGAATATGAATCCTACATCCTTATCGACTTCACAAAATGCTCGCAGGAAGTCTTGAATCTGTTCAACGATGTATCCGACCTCAACTACATCTTCCTCAGGCTACAACTCATTTATAACGTCCAGTTGAAGGAGCGTAAATCGCTCATCATTTTCGA
Organism: Bacteroidaceae bacterium; assembly: GCA_017552435.1. Lineage (GTDB taxonomy): Bacteria > Bacteroidota > Bacteroidia > Bacteroidales > Bacteroidaceae > Physcousia. The sequence goes on along the minus strand of JAFZPZ010000090.1, from coordinate 1,350 downwards.
CGAGGTGCAGTTCCAACCCAAGGCTCGCCAAGCTATCAAATCGTTTGTCGGCGACCACCGTTATGACTATATCGAAACAGGCTCCCTGATTTCCATCCGCAAAAACACTGATAACATTCTGATTCCAAGCGAGGAAGAGCGTATCAATATGTATCCGATGGATTACGAGGAGTTTCGTTGGGCATTGGGCGATACGGCCACCATACCTCTGCTTCGCAGCGTGTGGGAACACCCTCAGCCGTTAAAGGAAGCCCATCGTAAACTGATGCGCGATTTCCGTCTGTACATGTTGGTTGGAGGAATGCCTCAAGCCGTTAATGCCTATATAGACACCAACAATTTCGAGGCAGTTGACCAAGCCAAGCGCCTTGTACTGAATATCTACGACGAGGATTTCAATAAAATCGACCCTTCAGGAAAGGCCGCTCGCATTTTCACCGCAATCCCTGCCCAACTTAATAGCAACGCCTCGCGCTATCAAATTTCTAGCGTCATTGCCGGAGCAAAGGCTGAAGACTTCATTGAGTTAATATCAGAAATGGAGAAATCGATGACGGTCAACATCTCGCACCATTGCGATGACCCCAATGTAGGCATGTCGGCCTTCGAAGATCTGGGTCAATATAAGATGTTTGTTGGCGATACTGGTCTGTTTGTTACGCTTGCATTTAAGGACAAAGACTTCACCGAAAACATCCTTTACAACAAGCTCCTGAACGACAAGCTATCGTCCAACCTTGGCTATCTATACGAGAATATTGTGGCACAGATGCTTGTCTCGTCTGGCAACAAATTGTTCTACCATACTTGGCCAACTGAAAGCGGGAAACACAATTATGAAATCGATTTCCTCCTGTCACGAGGAACCAAGATCGTTCCCGTTGAAGTTAAATCATCCACCTACAAAACCCATGTGTCAATGGACGAATTCTGTAAGAAGTTCTCTTCACGCATAGCCAACGACCGCTACCTCGTTTACACGAAAGACTACTTCAAAGAAGGTGCCATGAAATATCTTCCAGCATATCTTGCATATTTTCTTTAGTGAACTGGGGCGATTTAGAGGGGAAATATGGGGCGTCTGCGGAGAAGATGTTGCAAGAAGACGAAATTTTTCAATCCCTCACAAGGGAAATAGAGAAAATAACAAAAAGAAACCCCGCAAAGCTCTAAAAGATAAAGCCTTGCAGGGTAGATGAAAAATATATTTTTACTTCACTTTCTTCTTTCCGTCTTCGATATAAATTCCCCGGGCAGGCTTGCCAGAGAGTTTCCGGCCTAGGAGGTCGTAGATGCCCAATGTTTTAGCGGTATTGTCTGCTGTCGGCACGTTTATGCCGTCAGGGTCGT
>JAFZPZ010000012.1 GCA_017552435.1 Bacteroidaceae bacterium | reverse complement strand
TTCGCATGTAATGGTCTTGGAAGAGCCATTTACCTTCACAAGGATATTGCCCCTCTTGGTCGAACAAGTATAGCGTATGCCGATGACATAATCGCCTTCCTGTCCTTCCTTCAACTTCAGCTGATGACGCAGCGACCCAGTCCTTTCTGTACCCATATCCATAAAGCCGTTGCCCGCATGACCGCGAACGCTGGGATACTCTCCATAAGGATTCGTGGTGCACTTCTTGATGTTCTTGAAGTCCATGTCTTCTGCTTCGATGAGGATGGTGCCTCGATAGAGTTCGGGCTGCTGGGGAAGAGGCAAAGGAGTGATGGCTATGGCGTCGGTCATAGCAGAGCGATCCGCAGCTCCAGAGCAGTTGACGATGACATCGACGGCTCCACAATGCTTCACCACAATAGTGTCGATTTGATTCTCAGCCCCATACTTTTGGACGGCAGTTGGAGTTGCGCCTTTTGTATATGAGTGTCTTGCGAACGTCAGAACTGGCTCTGTCGTGCAACCAGTTATGATGATGCTATCCGTTCGAGTAGTAGTGGTGTCAGTCCGATAGTTGTTCAGATAGAAGACAATCTGGTCTTCGAACTCACGCACTACACCGCTCGAGAGCTTGTCGAACTTGAGTATCAAGGTGTCGCAAGTGTTGTATTGCAAGGGGATAACTGCTTCTGCGCGCTTCTTCTTATTGAGATATGTGTATGGGGTATAGGTGACGAGCTGGTTACGATAGCGGTTCACGAAGAGGTCACCCTTTGAAACCTCGGGATATTGCTCGTTGAAGTTCGCCTGTTTCTTTGCGATTGTGCTCCATTTCGAAGTGCGTTGCGACTTCCTAAGCTTAACGGGAATGGCGTTGGCTGCGTCATCGTAGAGCGCTGTCACCATAGGTATTGTGCCGTAGCGGCCAGTCGATTTGAAGTAGCAGCAGTTGTCCATCCATCGCCCAGTGCCGATGTTGAAGGGGTCGTCCTGCTTGTAGATGCCGTCGTAGAGGTCTGCCCAAGTGGCATACATGTCTTCGTCGCTGCCAGAAGTTATGTTGTTGATGATGACAATCTTCTGTTTGCCGACCACTTCCTCGCGGGTAGGGATGTACATCGTGCCGTCGAGAATCTTCAGGAATATGTCGTTCCAGACGCCATTCATGTTGTCGAAGCGCTCCCAGACGCGACGTTTGTATCCATCTACGGTTGTCTGACTCACCTCGTGGAAGCACTCTTCTCGCCACGTCAGCTCAGGTCCGTCCCATACAGCTCCACCATTCACGCAGGTCTGCTCCATTACTGTGCCGATGCCAGCTGCAGAAGGGTACTTCCTCCCGTGGTTTTCTCCGAGCACATTATCCAAGCCTCCATTCCATCCGCAATTGTCGTAGCGAACGCCATAGTTCTTTGTCAGACCGCTGATGAACGGGCCAAACGAAACGGATTCGTTGTTGTAGAAGCATGAACTGGTTGTGTATTTGTAGAGGAAGAGCATGTTTTCGGGGTAATTCTTGCAGGCGTTCAGGAAGTCCTTGTTGCGCTTCAACTCGCCGATTGGGTTAAGTGGATGGCTCCAGATGTTGCCGCAGAACGAAACCGTGAGCAGGCCTCCGTAGTTATGCGACATTTCTACCAGATTGGCGAACAACGCCCAGCGATCAGTCTGAGTAGCCGACGACTTATCTCCAGGCTCGTCGAAGCCCCAGAATTGTTCTGCGTAGTTCCATCCAAGAAAGTTAGGAAACTTCTTGAAGAAGTACTCAAAAGTCACCAGATCATAGTCCTGAATGTGCGTATGTCCTCCCGATGCAGGCTGACACGAAAACCACATTCCGTTCTGCTGGCACACCGTTCCCCACGACTTATAAGTCTGAAAGGCGTTCTGCGGCATTTTGTAGATGTTCAGGTCCTTGTCGTACTGGCATGAAAGCGAGAGGTTCAGGCAGACGTATGGCTTGATTTCATCGGGGATGAGGTCAATGATTTTCTGCGGATCGGCCTTGTACCAGACGTCCACATGAATGAACCAGAGCGGATGTTGGCTGTCGATGGGACGACGTTGTTGAGCCGACAAAACCTGCGGCACAAAGAACAGAAGGACGATTAAACTAAGGATAGAGGATAGAAATGAACGTCTCATGGATAGGGGAGTGGTTTATGGATTATCGCCACAAAGTTAGGAGTTTTTTCTTTACGCACAAAGAAATTAGCAATTTTATTTGCTAAAGTACTCAAAATAACGAGGATGAAGGGCGACTTTGGCACAGTATCCCGAAAATCCCCGCTAGCGAGTACTCCAGTACCTACGTGGAGGTACTCGAGTACCTGCGTGTGAGGACTGCAGTACTAACGTGCGAGGACTGGCCACGAGGCACGGGTAATTGGGAGAAACTCCCCTCCCTTTTAAGGGGAGGGGCAGGGGTGGGGTGAAATATCAGCCGCCCTAATCACCCCGCCTCGGCCTTCGGCCACCTCGCCCCTTAAGGGGAGGGGAGAGCATATGTCAGCCTAAAGTTAGATATAAAATGCACGAAGAGATTTGGTTTTCCGTTTTTTTCTTTGTAATTTTGCCTGCAGATTTCCGTTGCTCTATTGCTTAAAAATCGATGAAGAAAAGAACTATTTGCGCGTTTTCCCTAATGTTTCTTTGCCTGACTTTGTGTGCAGAGACTGTGAAGTTCGGCAAGGGAAGGCTGACTGTTAAGTCCTTGGCTCACAATGCAGTACGTATCCAGTACGAGGAAGGCGAGTCAACTCCTGACGAACTGCCAGACTGGCTTTATGTCAAGCAAGGTGAGGTGAAGAAATGCGGCGTGAAGGTCGATGTCGATAACCTGCAACAAGTGGTCACGATTAGCAACCGTCTCGGCCAAAAGGTCTTTACGGCCACTCGCCATCAACTGGAAGAAGGCAGAGCAACTTTGTCTTTCCTCTCTCCGAAAGACGAGCACCTCTACGGGCTAGGGCAGTTTCAGGACGGCTACAGTAATGTGCGTGGATTGTCGCGAAGGCTGACACAAGTGAACACGCAAATCTCCATTCCGATGCTCCTTTCGAGCAAAGGCTACGGACTACTCTGGAACAATTATGGCTTGGTGGATTTCAATCCAGGCGACAAGAGCGTAAAACTTGTGAAACGAAACGGAGTAGGGCAGAGCGAAGAGGTGGATGTCACCTCTACCGAAGGCGGCAGGCGTGAAAGACGAGAGCGCCACTTCTTTGAGGCAAAGCTCGATGTGGACGAGGCTGGCGACTATTCTATCTTGCTCGATGTAGGGCAGAAAATGGCTCGCAGACATAATCTTGTCATCGACGGGAAGCAGGTGATTGAGATGCAAAACCTGTGGCTCCCGCCTACGGCTTCGGCCATCGTTCATCTGACAAAAGGAAGTCATACGCTCTCAGCAGAGTTGACCAGAGATGATTCGCCTGTGGTGTACTATAAGAAGGTGACGGACGAAACCGTCTTCTCCTCGCCTGTGGCGAAGGCAGTGGATTACACGGTGTTTGTCGGCTCTGCAGATGAAGTCATTTCCACCTATCGAGAGCTGACGGGCAAAAGTCCCTTGATGCCTCGATGGGCGTTGGGTTACATCCATTGCAGGGAGCGTTTCCACAGCTCAGACGAAATCTTGCAGACCGCCAAACGCTTTCGTAGCGAGCAATTGCCCCTGAGTGTGATTGTTCAGGACTGGCAGTATTGGGGCAAGTATGGCTGGAATGCGATGCGCTTCGACGAGGACTTTTATCCCGATCCAAAGGCTTTGACGGATAGTTTGCACGCTATGGACGTCCGTTTGATGCTCAGCGTCTGGTCGAAGATCGAT
>JAFZPZ010000089.1 GCA_017552435.1 Bacteroidaceae bacterium | reverse complement strand
TTTATATTTTTCTGCAATACTCTTTTGTTCTTTCAGAAAGAAATCGTATATTTGTGCCGCATTCATGCAAAATTGTACATGCCTATGACATAAACAAAAGGATTTAGACATACATAAAGAAGCGTCCGCTTAGATTCTTGTTCTCAGAAATCTCCCAATTTCAAATGAACACACAAGAAAAAGTAAGGATGCTCACGCTGATTGGCGTGGGCTTTTACTCGTTAAAGTGTGTTGGGTTTGGGAGAACCTTGAGAACGTAGACGAATGAAGTCCACGTTTTTTTGTATCTATAAACCTCATTTAAACACAATTTTGAACCATTTAATTCTTTGTCATTATGAATGCAGAATTAGCAAGTATCATTGTAGCTTTGATTACGGGAATCTCAAGTATCATTACAGCTATTATTTGGGGATATGTTCCCAGAAATAGGAAAAGTCAGATTAAAAAACTGCAACAGGAGTTGTTAGATGTCTATACAGATGTTTACAATCTAAAAATTGTTGAAGAACGATTGGAGGAAGATAATAATGTATCGAAGCAAGCTGCAAGAGAAGGCTTGCCAATCTCACCTCGTATAGAAAAAAGGCGTATAGAAAACAGGATTGCTCAGTTACAATCCAATTTATATTGAAAATAAGACAAGAGAATAAATATTATATTGCTTGTGTCCATCACATAACAACTTAAACAATAACTCCTAACAACAATGAAAACAAAACTTTTCCTTTTGCTCACAGCAGCGATGCTGCTTATGAGCGTGAACATGAGTGCACAGCCCAAGAAGGCTGATGACAAGAAGGTTGCTAGAACAGAAAAGGAGGCAACGCATAAAAAGGATCCTCTGAAAGCTACTAAGCAATACTTGTATATAGGACTTACACAGCCAACAGAGGATAATTATCAATCAATAGCAACAGAAATAACCTCTTATAACGACCATTATGAGTTTACTAACACTTCATCAGAGAAAGCTCACGTATATGTTTTAGCTGCTGCTGACATATCTGTTCAAATGCAAGACGGAAGTGGTCTTGGTAGTTTGGGAATTGAAGAAGAATCTTCAGTGAATATATCTGGTCACAAAGTCTACAGAACAGGGGGTAGAATAGCAGCTGGAGGAACAATTTGTGTTGATTTTGGTGACGAATGGAAGCATTACTATTTAGGAACAACCGAGCCAACTGAAGATAACATAGAAGACCTAACTCCTTCATATAAATCATTCGCGGAAATGAATAATATTACTATTCAGGTTTCTGCTGGTGGAAAACTATATTTGCTTGCCCCGTATTCATATTCGGAACCAGAATCGTTTAATAAGATAATAAGAAATGCTTTTATAGATAGTGAAGGCAACAACGTGACTTTTTCATCTTGGAGTGGATATTATAAATTCAGGCATACATATGTTGAACTAATAGTTGAAAAGGAAACAACCATCACGTTCCGATATCCTTGGGAAGAACCGGAACCTGAAGGATTCAGCAACAACAAACTCTACACGCTGACTTGTAGGCGAGGCGGATTGGTCCTGAATGCCGATGCAACAGGTCTGGCAGCAGGACAGACAAGGACGGATGCGCCTGAAAGCGACAAGCGCTTCGCCATCATAACCTACAACAATGCGCAGTACCTCTATAGTCCTGTGAACAAACAATATCTGCTCTATGATGGTAGCTTTGTCAGTAGGTTAGGTTCACCTATTACCTTCGATGATTCTCATGCAGACGGTGAGTATAAGTTCATGCTCAGCACACAAAACGAGAATGGTGAGACTTGGTTCTTCAACAATAACGGCAATATTGTCATTAACGGATGGAGTTTTGCTGATGACGGTAACCGTTGGCTGATAGAGCCTGTTGCGGACTTCGACCCGACAGAAGCACTTGCGATGGCTGCCGCACAAATCTGCACAGTAACCTATCAGGTTAAATATGAAAGTAAAGTGGTAGCAACGGCAACAGTAGAAGTAGCTAAAGGCAGTACATTACCCGCTGTTCCTGCTTCGCTGAACAACAGCTTTGTCACACTCACGAAGTCTGGTACACATCCCACAACGGTAACTAAGGACGTTACTGTGAACTTCACAGCTACATGGAATGGCCCATTCAAGTTCACAAAGAAACTCAACGATGCAACATGGTATTATATGCACATTCGCAGCGGCTGGTACGTAAGCAAGCAGGATACGGAACCTTATTATCCTGCACAGGCAGGCGAAACGGAGCGGTTTGACCCCGTGTACGTATGGGCCTTCGGCGGAGATCCATATCACGTGAAGGTTTATAATTATACAACAGGTTTGGATGAAACGCTTACAAAAGATGGTGAGAACGCTGTGATGCGCAAGGGTGACTATACTTGGGATTTGCTGCCCAACTCGGACGGCTTTGTGCTGCGTGTAACAGGCACAGAAAACAGCTGCATCAACCAATATGGTGGTGGTGGTGGTCCTCTGAAGTTCTGGACTGATGTCAACAGCCTTACAGATGACGGCTCAACTTTCCGCGTGGAGGATGTCACTTCATTAATTGACGGCATTGAGACAATTCATAATTCTCAATTCTTTATTTATGATGAGGGTGATACATTATTCGATCTTTTTGGCCGGAAGCTGTCTGCTCCGCAAAAGGGAGTCAACATCATTCGCTACTCTGACGGAACCACAAGAAAAGTTTTGCAGAAGTAAACATTTTAATTGACAATTTAAAACGATCAGGCGGTCATCGGATAAAATTCCGGTGGCCGCTTTGATGAAACTGCACCCCGGTTTTGTCTCTTTTTCGTACCAATTTTCACAAATATATGTTCTCATTTATTTTTTTTTCGTAATTTTGTCGCGGAAATAAAAAAAAACTGAAGGAAACAATGAAGAAACTTCTTGCCGTTATTATCGTGCTGCTGGTGGCAGTGCTGATGACGCAGACCGTGCCCAGCAAAGAGGCTCATAAAGAGGCCATGATGAAGGCTGTGGAAGAGTATGTTGAAGAAGAAGCCGAGAACAAGGGCTTAAGCGACAACGTGCTGAACAACCTGGGCAAGAATATCGTGATCAAGGCTGTCAGGACAGCGCTGAACAGTAAGCTGAAGGTGAACAACTACTACGTGCTGAATACCACCTACGTCCGTCTGAACGGCAAGAACCAGATGCTGTCGCTGGGCATCTTCGGACACGTGTTCACATTCGACAAGCAGATGCTGCGCGAAAAGCTGGAAGAGTCCCTGAAAGCCAAGGAAGAGGTGAAGAACGAGAAGCAGTCCGCCAAAGAGAGTGCACGCGAGCTGAAGAAGCTGGAGAAGGAGAAGCGTAAACGCGAACGTGAGCTCAAGAAAGAGGAACGTAAGCGTCAGCGCGAACTCCGCAAGGAGCAGAAACGCCTTGAACGCGAGCAGAAGAAGCAGCAAAAGAAATAAGGGCGGTCCGGAAGCTTACTTGACAACAGATTGACTGGAGCGTGTGCCGTCGGTGTAGTCGGTGACGCGAATCAGTATGCCGCTGTAGCCGTCGGGACTTGCCACACGTACACCCTGCATGTTGTAGTAGCGCACGGCCTTGACCTGCCCAGCAGCTTTGATCTGGCCGACAGCATCGGTGATGGGCTTGCTGACCTGGATGTCGAACTGCCGCACGAGCGGCTCTGCAATAGCTTCCGGGTAGCCTCCGAAGAGGTTCGGGTCGATGGTGGCTGTGAGTGTCACTTTGCCCTCGTAGGCGTCGCTGGTGAACAGGGCATCGGTGCCGTCGATTACCAATCCATCGTAACTTGATGACCACGTCACGCCCTCAGGTGCACCCACATGGAAGTCGGTGGTGAAGGCCTTCTTTCCGGCATCCTCGTCGGCAGGGACTATGGCCAGGGCATAGAGTAGCGCGTATGGGTTCTCTGTCTGCGACTTCAGGATGGGGTAGCAGTAGTCGCCCGGCGAGGTATAGCTGTCGCTGATGGCCGTCTGGCACATCCGGGCGACGTTGTGTCCATGCTGGTCGGCAACAGGCTCGACAATGGCTTTCGAATTGATGGTGTTCAGGTAGTGGCAATTCTGGAGCGTATCGATACCCTTGCGCCATACGGAGCCGTTGTTCTGCATGTGTACACCAACGATGTGTCCGCACGAATCGGCTCGTACCTTGACAAACTCTCCGACATTGTAGCAGCCGTCCAGATGGACGATATACTTGGAATTATCCTGGTTACCAGAACGGTAGGCACTGCCCATGATGCCGCCAACGCGTGACACACCCCTCACTTCTCCTGCATTGTAGCTGTCGGTGATGTAGCCGGCAAAGTCCCCCGCGATACCACCTATGGTGTGCGCCGCATTGTTCCCTAAACCGGCTGTGGCACTGGTCGAGAGAACCTCGCCGACATTGAAGCAGCGGCTAATCCGGGCACCATAGCTCGAGTATCCGGCAATGCCTCCGAAACGGTTCTTGGCGGTGATAGTACCGGCGTTCCAGCAATTGTCTATCGGGCGGTCGAAGGCTGCGTTGCCTGCAATGCCGCCTACCCAGTTTGCACCCTTGACGTCACCCACGTTGTAGCAATTGGTAACGTACGACAGACTGCTGTGATTCTGAATCTGTCCGATGATACCGCCGCAGGAATATTGCAAGTTGGAGACGGTGCCCGAATTCCAGCACGAGTCCATAGCCACCACATTGCCGAAGCCCATCACGCCACCGAGGGTCATGTTAGCCGAAGCTGTGGCAGTAATATTTCCCGTATTATAGCAGCGCTTGAGCAACATGGCGCGCTCGATGTCGTCGGATGCAGCTCCGATGTAACGTCCTACCACTCCGCCTGCCGAGCTGCAGCCCACGGTCTTGACATCGCCCGAATTCCAGCAGTCGATGACCTGCGCCCCTGCAATCATTTGTGTGAACACACCGCCCAGGGGAATGTTGGTCTCCTTGATCGTCGATGTGATGTTGCCCGTGTTGTAGCAACCCTTGTACAGCGTCCATCCCAGTCCCGACTGGGCGCAATAGGCCTGTACGCCGCTGATGTACTGCCCGGCGTTGATATCGGCTGTGTTGTAGCAATTGATGACTTCGTCCATGAATATGGTGTAGGACATTACGCCACCGATGCAGCCAGCCTCATTAGGCTTGTCGATGACAAACTTGCCCTCGTTACCGCAGTCATAGAGCGACATGTTGGTGGCATAGCCCACGACTCCGGCCAGCCAGACACTGCCATTGTTGCCCGTATAGTGGATTTTACCCAGGTTCTTGCAGTTACGCATGACGGTGCCGCTGTTACCATGTCCCAGCACACCGCCGATGCCCTGCCCGGAGGTCGTGATGTCGGCACGATTGGTGCAGTTCTCGACCAGAGTGTTTGTACCTGCGAGACCCACGATGCCGCCGACATTTGTAGAGGTGCCAAAGTCGTAGCTGCCTGCCGCATTCAGGTTGCGGACCACTCCGTTGTCACCCAATCGGCCAATCAGACCACGCGGCGACGTACCCTTGGCATCGCTCACTGTAATGGTGTGCATCTGTCCGTCGATGGTGCCGCGCATACCCACAGCCTCGCCAATGGGAGCGAAGTCCAGACCCGTGAAGTCCAAGTCAGCCGTCACCTTGAAGTGGTGTCCCAGATGGGTGTTGCCTGCCGCCACATTGGCTGCTACCGTCAGCCAGTCTTCGGTTGTGTCGATGATGTACGGAGCATCCTCGGTACCCGTTCCGGCCAGTCCTGCCAAATCGGGAGCTGTAGGATAGATGACATCTTCGGTGAAGTCGATGCGCCCGCTCATATACGGGCCAACGATATAGACACCCGACGAATTGGTGCCGCACCACATTCCCCAAGTGACAGCCTTGTCGCCCTCGGCTTCCGCTTTGAGTGAGCTGTTGAAGATGATAGGCTTGTAGGTACCGTCGGCATTGGTCGTGTAGCGACTCACGCCCATCACCATGAAGTCGAGTACCGAAGCGGCCGGCTTGATTCGCGCAAACTTGCCGCCACCGATAGCAATCTCGCGGTCTGCGGTGAGTGGGGCATCGAAGGTGAGACCCGTGTTGCCGAAGTTAGTCAGCGTCATCACGCCGTCGTGCTGCTTGGCAATGATGGCAAACGACACGTCGGTGCCATAATAATTCATTGTCATGGTAGCATTACCCTTCTGGATGACGCATTCTCGGCCCACATAATAATAGGATGCGGTCTCGGCCTCGGTGGTGAAAAAGCCGAACATGCCGTCGAGCACAATTGTCCCGTCGTCGGCAATAGTGCCGGTGATGGCTGTGGCCGTACTATCAACATAGACAGTGCTGTTTTTTACGTTGAGTGCGACAAAGGCAACGTTGCCCACACCATCGACTCTTCCAACCGAGTACCAATTGGGGATGCTCAGTTTCCCAGCGTTCATGCCAGCCTTGATGACTGAGTTTGCAAGTACGAGGTCGGCAATCACCAGCGAGTCGCCATCGGTACCGACGCGCACCTGGCTGCCGCCATCGCCAATTGTTCGTACTATAGATTTATAGGTAGCCACGTATGGCTCGAGAGTTAATGCACTCGTGTTCAAGGATATAGTCAGACTCAACAATAAGAATACTAATTTCTTCATCTTCATCATGTAAAAGGGTAGGGGACCGCCCCTATTGTTGTTTTATATTATTTAATGGCACAAAAATAAGAAAAATTATATAAAAATGTCAGAAAACTCATGGTAAAAATAAGCTAATCGGCCGGTTTGCAGAGTGGGAGCAGTGAACGCAAGGCTGGCGGAACAGGGTGATTACTGTCCCCGGCCTCTACCTCTTCGAGGAATTTCATTCCCCGCTCGAAGTGCATATCGGAATCGGGGCCGCCAGCCTGTGCCAAACCGAGGTGCCCCAGGGCCATCATCAATTGGCAGTGGGTGGTATTTTTCTGTTGCAAGTCACCATCCCAGATGAGGAGGTCGGGCAGAGAGACGGCAAAGTAATCCATACGCACCTGGTCAAAGATGTGCTTCTCTCCGTAGTTCAGGAGCTTGTAACAGAGGCTGTTGGCCTTGTCGTTCTCGCCTAATTTCCGGTAGGCCAGTGCGGCATAGAATATCTTGTCGGGCTTGGCATCATTGTAATACATGGCTGCTGCAGGCTCGGTGGGACCGATGGTGGCTCGCTCGTAACAGGTGCGGGCTTCCACCGCTTTCTCCTGGGCATCGTAGGCGAGTCCGAGGAGGTAGTAGAAGTCGTTCTCTTGGGCACCGTAGAGCTTGCCCTCGCCCAAATGATGCGGATACTCGAGGCACTCGTTCAGGAGACGGAGGGCTTGGGCTGTGGGCTCTGAGCCTTCTGGGCCATATGAGGCCTCTGAGCCTTCTGAGAGGAGGTGCTTCGCCTGCTCTACGCGGGATATCTGATACTGCGCCGGCACTTTGCCCTCACCGCCTTCCCAGGGATGGAACTGGTGGGCATCCAACTTCTCCATGGCTTCCTCGTAACGGCCCACCTGGTTCAGGAGGGTGATTTTCTCTAAGACAAGGTCGTCGCGCTGCCGGATGAGGGCAGGATATTGCTGGAGGAATGCGAGTCGCTCTTCGTGGGGCCTCTGCATGACTTTGTAAAGCTGGTCCAGCTCCATAAGGATGCGGGCATCGGTCTCATCAAGATGGAAGGCACGCTCCATCAGCTGCACGGCTTTCTCCTTCAGCCCCTGTTTGTTGTAGGCTGCAAGTGCCAGACAACGCCACACGGTGGGGAACTGCGGGTCGCGCTTCGCTGAGAGTTCCCAATTCTCGACAGCCAGATCATACTGACGCTTGTCGTAGTAGAGGCATCCGAGGTAGAAGGGCGCACGAGCATCCTGCTTGTTAAGCGTGATGGCCGATTGTAGTATGCCGATGTCCTCCAGACGATTTGGGAAACAGCATGTGGGGTCTGCCTGTGCCGCTTTCTCCAACCACTCCGAGGCCTGACCTGCAGGCGAGGCAGCAGCCATATAATAATAGGTAAGCGGAGATGCTTCCACCTCAGGTTGTGTGGCCATGAGCAACACCTGACGGGCTTCGTCATGTAGTCCTGCCTGCAAATAATCCAATGCTGTCTCATGGTAGTTCTTTGCTGAACTGTTCATGAGGTTTATCATGCGTTCCAGAACGTCCCGACTACTGGTAAGCAGATGCTCTTCCATCATGCAGACGTAATTGAAGGGGTCGATTTTGTAACTTTCCTGTATCCACGCCAGGGCCTCTTCCCTACGTCCCAGTTTACGGAGCACAACAGCTTTCATGGCCCTTGCCTGGTGATTGTGGACGTTGCTAATGAGGCAGCGTTCCAGTTCTTCCAGGGCATCTTCAAACCGCTTCTCCGCGATGCTGATGCATGCGGCCTCGAAATAGCCGGCATCGGCCCACGCTTTGTTCCAAGTGGCTTTCCAGAAAAGCTCGTAAGCTTCGCGGATTCTTAATTGGTATTTCAGACAGAGTGCCAGGTTGAAGATGGGTTCGCCGTCGTAGGGGTTGGGGTTGCGTTTCTGCCAGATTCTAACGGCACGACGCAGATAGTGCTCGGCTTTGTCAAAGCGTCCGCGACGCAGGAACCACAATCCCATCTGGTTCAGACAACGCACATCGTTGGGGTCACGACGCAGAGCCTCCTCGTAGTAGTCGAGAGCCGACCATGTGGCATGTCGGTACTGTTCCAGGTGCAGACCCGTGAGGTACAGCTGGTCCACCGTCTTGCATTCCACGGGTGGCAGGGCTGCTTCAGCACTGTCGGGAATCGGTCGAACTTCGTCGGGTTCTGCGTGCCATTGGAGAACACTGAGCTCGCCATAAGCGAAGGTTTTGAGGATATCGAGGGTGAGTTCCGAAAGCGAGATTTCCGGACATGCTACGGTCTCTGTGAGCACTTCTTCTGGCGACAGCGTCACTACCTTGTTATAATAGATGGTGCCGTCATCACTCTTCAGAATGATTCGTGCCTCCTGCCTCGATGTAGCCAGCACCTTGAAGCACACTCCTCCGTCTGTCTTCTCGATATTGAAGATGAAATCCTTCGAGGCCTGCTTGACAATTCCGAGTTCACGATAGGGCATGAAATACTGCGTGAACTGCTTCTCTTCGTAAGGCATCAGCCACGTGAAGTCGGGCTGGTTCTCGGTATAGACGCCTGCCATCAGTTCGATGTAGGGGCGGAAACCAGGGCGGGTGATTCCGACGGCAGAACCGTCGGACACGGAGTCCGTCAAGTTCCTGTCCCACGCCCTGCCGAAATCGCCGTTGCCCCACGTCCATTGCTTCTTTCCAGGCGAGAAGTGGTGACTGGCCACATGCAGCATACCGCCCTGGGTGTCGTTCTCGTAGCCGCCCTCGAAGTCGTACTTCGAGTTCACAGCCATGTAGCTGGTAGGTACCTTGATGTTCTTGTAGTTCGAGATATCCACGCCTGCCGAGTAGTCCATCTTGTAATAGGTTCCTGTGGCGATAGGGAACGAGGAAACGGCACGCTTCCCGTGGTCGAAGACGGCGTTCACATCTGGCGGGAATACGCTCTGGTAGGCATCATTTACCTCCACGGCGGGGTTGGCCCACCAGAGGAAGGTCTGCGGCAGAGGGGTACGATTGCTCAGCCGACCGCGTATTTCCAGATAGGCACAGCCGGGACGCAACGTGAAGCCCACGAGTCCTTTCTGGTGGAACATCCGTTCCATCTCGTTGCACCATACGGTGACGCCTCCGTCCTCTTCCTCTTCGATAGTGTGATCCACGGGCAGGAAGGTACTTGGGCGGTGATGTTGGGGCCAGTTGAACTCGATGCCTCCGCTAATCCAAGGCCCTGCGAGTCCCACCAGTGCCGGTTTGATGACGTGGTTGTAATAGACGAAATGGCGCTGCTTCACCTTGTCGTAGGCCATCTGAACGCGACCTCCCAGCTCCGGCAATATCATCACTTTGATGTATTCGTTCTCCAACCATACGGCAAGGTACGTTTCGTCGGTCTTCTCGTCGGCAATCGATTCAATGACGGGATAAGGATACACCACGCCACTACTGCCTTGATAGACCCGGTTCTCCAGGAAGATAGGATTCTTTTCCGGTTTTCCGGCCTTGTAGGTGGGAATCACCACATGTTCGCGCCATGCTTTAACCATATATTCTGATTTTTCAATTATCCTTCACCAATTCTCTCTCCAGTTCCTCCAGAGTCTTGCCCTTCGTCTCCGGACAATATCTCCAGAGATAGAGGAAGGCGCAGGCACAGATAGAGGCGTAGATCCAGAACGTTCCGCTACTGCCCAGTGCCGCATTCATTGAGGGGAACGAGAACGTCAGAGTGCAGCAGCCTACCCAGAGGGCAAAGGTACATGTCGCCATCGCTACGCCACGAATCCGGTTGGGGAATATCTCAGCAAGCAAGGTCCAGGTGACAGGGCCCAGCGTCATCGCATAGACCGAGATGGCTGCCACCACCAGTGCCACCATCATCACACCCGTCATCTGTTGGAAATAACAATAGCCCAGGATGGCATATATCAGGCCCAGACCGCCCGCACCAATCAGCATCAGCGTTCGGCGGCCCCAACGCTCGATGGTATATAGTGCCACAAAGGTGAACAATACGTTGGCTACACCCGTGATAACGATGTTGATGAACATCCCATCTACGTCGAAACCAGCCCCGACAAAAATCTCCTGAGCATAGTTGAAAATCACATTCGTACCGCACCACTGCTGGAAGACGGCAATGATCAAGCCCAACAAAAGAATGCGGCTATACTTGCTCAGGAACAGCTCACGAAGTTCGGCTTGTCCGGAATCTCCAGGAATTTTGGATTTTCCGGCCTTCAGCCTCAGGAACACAGGACTCTCCGGGATGAAGAAGCTCAGCAGCAGGAACAGTGCAGCAGGCAACGTCTCGGCCCAGAACATCCAACGCCAGCCCCAGGCTACATTCCATGCCTGCAATTCCGTCACACTCGTGTCCCTTGCCAGCAACAGGTTCACCACCTGCGCTGCAAGGATTCCCAGCACTATCGTCATCTGGTTCAGGCTCACCATGCGTCCGCGAATCCCAGCCGGACTAACCTCGGCGATATACATAGGCGACAAAGCCGACGCCACACCGATACCCACTCCGCCTACAAAGCGCGCTATATTAAATAATGTAAAGTCGTTGAACAATCCCGTCCCGATAGCCGACACCGTAAACAATACCGCCGCCGTTGTCAGGAGCGGTTTGCGTCCGTAACGGTCTGCCAGAGCGCCTGCCACCATCGCACCGAAAAGGCAGCCCACCAGCGCTGTGGTCATCGCTACTCCTTGCATCAACGGCGAGTCCGCGATGCCGAAATACAACTCATAGAACGGTTTGGCACCTCCAATCACCACCCAGTCGTAGCCAAAGAGCAGACCGCCCATCGCAGAGACCGCGCAGATGAAAAAGAGAAAGACTTTACTTTCTGCTTTTTGTGCATTTGGATTATTCATCCTATTTTCAATGAGCAGAAATGTTTACTTATGAAGTTGTTTCACTACGCGTCCGTCGGGTAGGCGAGTGATGGTGAGGCCGCGATGGTTGTCTGAAACACGTCGTCCGCTAAGGTCGAAATGCTGCACATCCCCAGTTGCCTCGTCTGCCGCAATGTTGTTCACGGCATCACCGCCGAAATAGTAATAGACGATATTAGAACGGTGTTCTTCGCCACCGCCACGATAGATGGACTGTACACCGATGCGACGGAAGCCGGTCTCGAAAATATAGATGCCGTATGCCTTCTCATAGATATAGGAGCGAGAGAACTTCACCTGCTGTTCTGCCGTGAAAAGGTAAGGTATCTCGTCGATTGCCTCGCTCAGGTATTTATACTCGTCTGGATAAAGTGTGAAGGGCTCGTCGTCATCGACATAGATTTGCCATGATACCTTGTTGGGGTTCATGAAGTTGCCTTCGGTATCGAGCAGTGGGACGGTAGGCATCAGGATGCTGAAGCCTGCGAGGTCAAAGTAGTCGATATAGGTATAGATGGAGGGGTCGGCAGGCGTGCCGGCTTTCTCTGTGAAGGGACGGAAGCGGGGTGCACGGAAGGTTTCACCGCGCTCGATGTGGTCGTCGGCATTGTTCACGAAGACTGCCTGCTGGGACGAGAAGGTACCTTCCTCGCGGTCGAAATCGAAGGAAGCGCTACCGTCTGTCCACTGGTAGCTCCATGTTGTGCCGCCTTCGGCTGTTGTCTCGCCCTGGAAGTCAGCACCGCAGAAATAGAGAAGGTAGGTGGAATAGACCTGGGCGAACTGCAAGGGGAACACAAGCTTTCCGTCGCTTCCGACGGTGCCCTTCCACCACGCATTGGGGATGTTGTTCTCCGAAATACCCTGCACATATACGTCATTGTCCTTGAAGCCTACGTTCACGAGGTGACCGCTCTGCTCGTACTCCATGGAGTAAACGGTGGTCTCGAGGTCTTTAGGAACATCCACTATCGTTACGTCCTTGTAGGTCAGCACGGTCTTATAGTCGAGGTAGTAGCTCCATTCGCCGTTGTATTGGCCAGTATATGTGAGGCCGAGTCCCACATAGACTGTCTCATCGGGGGTTGCTGAGGTGCCTTCCAGATATAGGTCGTTGCCATTCATGGTGAAAGTCACGCTACCTGTGTTCTTGCTCGTATATGTAGTAATGTTGCCTTTCACCTCGACCAACGCCAACTGGAGGCCATAGCCGCCGTCGAACCAATAGACCACCTGGCCCAGAGGCACAGTGATCTTGCCGTCCGCCACGTCGCCTTCAACCCATGTGTCGGTAGCGGCGTGCGAGATGATATTCTTGAAATAAGCTTTCGTGCCATCCTCAGAGAAGACCATCTCCGTGGCGATGCCGTCCTGTGTCACGTTCTGGAAGTAGATTGGCGCGTATGTTGCGCCGCCGGAACGCATATAGAGGCGGTGGATGCCAGCGGGCTGTTCGCGGATGATGCCGTGGGAGTCGCGGGTAACGTCGGCAGCGTTCATTGTCGTTGCTGTGGCTGCCATCATCATCAGGGCAGCAGCTAAAATTCTGAATGTCTTCATGCTGTATGTCTTTTATTTTTTTATTTTTTCATTTTTCACTGTTCCATCGCTGTAGGTCGTCGTCTTGATGTAGATGCCGCCACCTAAGGGACTGACGCGCCGCCCAAGCATGTCGGTGTAGTAGATGCCTATGGCCTCTGTGTCGCTCGGGAGGCGCCGCACGGATGTTGGGTCATCGACAACATTGGCTTTTTCTGCGTTTACCACCTCGCCGTTCTGCGTGTTTACAAGTGCAGCCACGACGCGCAGCTTGCTCTTGTCCTGTACGAGCGTGTTGTTGGAGATGTCAAAGATGTAGGTGTGCTCGTAGTCGTCGATGTCGTTGACCGACGATGGGAGGCTCTCTTCGAGGGCAGCCGGGCCTTGGCACGACAGCTGTATGACGACGTCCTTGAATTTCATTCCGACCACTGTTCCCGGCAGCTTCGTCAGAGGACTCAGATAGGGGTCGTTGTCATAGCCCGTCTGACCGCTATAGTTATTCACTTGCGACCAATAGCGTCCTGTGCCGCTCAAGTCGTCGGCCACAAGGATGTATGTCAGGCGGTATGGGTTGTCACTAAGGCTGCGGACGAAAGCCGTGGTGCTCTTCACCACAATCTGTGTCTTCTCCTCGTCGCCCCAAGTGGCTTCCAGTGCCAGGGCCGCTGGAGCGATTACCTCTGCACGCTTGAGCCAGTCGTTACGGATGCCCAGACTGCCGCCTGCAGAGCCTCCGAAGGGATCGATGCTGCCACCGACGCGATCTAACGTGCTGCCGGGATAGCCGCTAATCTCCTTGGGGTAATTGTTCGTGATTTGCATGGCATCGCCATTATGGTAGGCAACCCCAACGAAGTCATCGCCGTAGAGCTCAGTCATTGCTTCCATAGCAGCCATTCCGCGAGGACACCAACCGCACCATGTGCCTGTATATTCTTCCATCAGGGGCTTGTGCTTCGGCGTCTCGGCCAAGAATGCCATCTGAAGCACAGCGGAGGGTTGTGGGTCGAGGTTGTCCTCGCCGTTTATCTTGGTGATGCAGAAGGTTACGGGACGAGTACCACGCTGATAGACAGGAGGTATCTTGGCTTCCATCGACTTCTTGCGGCCATAGTATTGGGCTGCCAGCGAAATGTTCTGGTGGCGTTCTGTAGTGGTGCCGTTCACCTCTATTGTATAGTCGATATTGCGGATGGCTGTCGTGCCGTGATTCACCAGAGTGAGCGTGACTGGTGTTTCTTGGCCAACGGTAGTATAGGCGTTCAGTTCCTCGGGCATTACGAAGGAGGCCGAGTAGCTCTTGATACCGTCGCCACCCAAGCGAACTGTCAGCGCGGATGCTCCGACGCCAGTCAGTTCCCTCCATTGGCGGTAGGTGCGTGAAGTGTGGATGAACAGACCGCCCGTTTCCTCGGTGGCAATGGTCTGTATGGGAAGCTGGTCGGCCTCGGCTGTCACATCGCTCACCGTAAACGAGTAGCCCGCATACACGCCCTCTTCGGTAATCAGATAGGGAGTTTCGAAGGTTACATCCATCCATTTACTGGTCGCATTGAATGAGACACTGACGATGTCGGGCACATTCTTGCCGCTCTCAAGTTTCAGCTCCTTCGACAACCAGGCCGAGTAGTCGCCCGTCTTCTTCGCATTTGTGTTGATGGGGATACGCAGGCCATAGATGGCTTGGCCCACGAGGAACGGGTCTGTCAGGTGGATGGCAACATCGTAACTCTCAACTTTGCGCGTGCCTAGTGGTGTCAACGTGCCAGTTCCCTGATAAAAACCATAGAGCAGTTCACCATCGGCTGCCATCATAGCCATCGATGCCAGCCCAATCATTGTTATCAGTAAGAATCTTTTCATAGGTAAAATGATTTTGTGCCAAGATTATTATTATTATTATATATGTGTTGTTTAGACTACAAAGGTACACATTTTTTTCAAAGGTATAATAAAAGTAATGTAAAAAGTATCATTTCTATTAGTAAAATCACTCGTTTACTCGTATCTTTGCAGTCAGACATGTGATTCACATACAGGATTCGAGTTTCCAGGAAGAAGTTCAGAGCTACAACCAGGAGAAAGTGCTGAGATTCTTCAAAGGCTGGACTCCCAAAGCCGTGAAGAACTGACCATTTTCATAGTGCGTATTTCCCGATATCACCCTGTGCGCGGCATTGAATGCGGTATTTTAGGGGAGCTGCGCCGTATGCCTTGCGGAACATCCGGCTGAACGACTGAGCCGACGTGTATCCTATGCGACTCATGACCTCTTGTAGTGGCAGTTCCGTGTACCGCAGCAGTTCATATGCCACCGTCATGCGCCACCGCGTCCGCATCTCCACCAGCGTCATCCCCGTCAGTGTCTTGAGTGTAGTGGAAAACACAGTGGGTTTCATCCCAAGTTGCCACGGCAAGACCGACGGGTCCTGCCCTGCCACAAGTTTATCCACCACCAGGTCCACAACTTCAAGTCCTGTTCTCAGCCTCTTTTGTTCCAGCGGCACATAGATGGTCTTCAGTTCCTTCTCGTCAAATCCCAGTTTCTTCGTGAAGGGCGACACGTAAAGCATCTCAAATGAATACTTTGGTTTCATATTCTCAATCTATATATTAGAATAAATTTCTGCTGCAAAATTAGTAAAAAATTTCATTAGAAGCAAATCCCGACATAGGAAATTATCATAAAACTTAAACAGAGGATAATTCATCTTAACTATTTTATCTACTTATTTAAAGAGTAGATAATTTCTTAATAAGAATTTATCTTCTTTTTATATTTGATAATAAATTAGTGATAAAGTATTATCCTAATATTATGTTTTAGGATATTACTTTATTATTGTCTTATCCTTCCTCTTGCAGTAAGGATATATTTTTTAATGTTTCCTGTTCTCATAAAGAAAGTATTCAGGCAAAATTATCATTGGGGAATATATAAGAGGGGAATCCATGTGCGGTAGCGCACACTTTCATCCCATGTGTTGCCAGCTGAGGCAAAGTCGCACAGGTGAATGACTGTACGATCTTGTGTTTGGTCGTTGTAGTATCCGTGAACTACCGGCATCGTGAAGGCAATCCATATCTTTTCTGGAGATTGAACACGCGTCAACTCTACTATTCCATCCTTATTCGGAATGACCATGCATTCATCGACGAATCCATCCTGGAAGCGCGTGTCGCGAGCCAGCACAACAGGCCCTCTCACAATGGCAGCCTGTTGGTCCTGTGTAATAATGCGGGCAGTCATATCGAGCGTGAGGCATATTTTGTCGCCCGCTTTCCATTCACGGCTGATGACACAATAGGTGCCGCTCCTCGCTGCTATTGTCTCACCGTTCACAGTAACTTCTGTTTGCCTGCTCCAAGCTGGGATGCGCAGGGCAATATCGGCATGTACGGGCTTGTCGGGTGTGACACTAATGGTAACGATGCCTTCTTCGGGATAAGAGGTCTCTTGCTTCAGCCCGATGCTTCGTCTGCCCAACTGTATGGTTGCTTCAGAAGGGATGTAGAGATTCACGTCGATGCGCATGTCGGAAGGTGTGCGATAGGCTACGCGAGGAATCATGGCAAAGGCACGAGGCCCGTTGGCGTTGCAGCAATTGATGCGGACGTCGCATTGATGCTCACCCTCACGACGGAAGCCCTCCAAGGGCACGTACTTTACAATCTGACTGCCGTCCCACTTCATGGCTGCCATCAGTGCATTGTACATTGTCAGTTCTATCTGATCAATATACTTCGGGTCCTCTGTCATCTCCAACAGGCGCTCGCAGAACTGCATCCATGTGAATGTGACGCAGGTCTCCATGGTGTGCAGGGATGGATGCGTCTGCCTCTTTCGTCCCTCGTACCAGCATTCCTGACTGCATGAGCCGCCAGTCACGTTGACTTCCTCGTCCACGATGTGCTGCCATGTCTTCTCTGCGGCTTCAAGATAGGCTTTCTCACCTGTCACCTTACACAATTCCAGCAGTCCCACGTAGCAGGACATCATTTCATAGCCTTTCTGCCCGTTCTTGATGCTCCACCACGAGTCACCCGGCTGTAAGGGAAAACGGAAAGCCACGGGAACATCGGCCTTTTTAATGAGCTGTGGTCCAGCCGGGCTCTCGCTTGCCTCCGCGATGTACTTGGCAAAGTCCAGATAACGCACATCCTTCGTCTCACCGTACATGAACATGACAGGTTCCAAAATACTCATAGGCGGCATTCCTTTGTAATAGCCGCACTCGTAGATGGGCTTCTTGCCAGGTCCAACTTGCGTGAGGGTATAGTCCAGCAGACGGCAAGCCGCATTCAATGCAGCTTTGTCCCCCGTGAGGCGATACCATTTCACAAGGCCCAGCAGGGTATATTTCCTACCCCAGATGTCCCATCCCGTAGTCTCGGTCTCAGGCGTATAATCCCCTATGAAGCCATTCTCCAACTGGCAGGCTCTGAGCTTTTCCTGAGCATCCTGAATCTTGGCAAAGAGGTCGGGATTGTGGTTGTAGCGGTAAGCCGACATAGCCCCTTGCACCCACTTGCCCCAGAACTCGCTTGCCCAGCGTCCCTGCGTCTCCTGCTGGGTGCGGAAGGGGACAATCAGCTCATCGGCATTCTGCCCCATTACACGCTGCTCGATGCATTGGTCGATGCGTTGGCCCACATAGCCGTGGAGTTTCACGTCTGTAACACCCGTGAATGCCTTTGCACTGGCAGAAATAGAAACAGAAAGGGCTGTCACTCCAGCCACGACAATTCGGATAAATCGTTTCATACTCGTACAATCAATTTTTTCACAAAGATACAAATTTATTCTGAAATAACTATCAGACCATGCATTTATCTGCCCTTTCCTTTTGGACTTTTGCTTGGAAATAAAAAGAATTTTCGTTTTTCATTTTTCATTTTTTACTTTTTATCGTAACTTTGCACAAAGAAAAGCCATTTACTGTGAAGATGACACCACTGATTTCCTTCATCATCGCATACCACAACGAGCCGGAAGCCCTGCTGAAGGCTTGTTTGGATAGTATCCATGCGCTTCCCCTTGAAAAGGACGAAGCGGAGATTCTTGTGGTGGATGACGGTAGTGAGACACCTGCAACCTCCCTCTGTCTCCCCGGGGGAGAAAATATAAGCCTCCCCTCGGGGAAGTTTGGTGGGGGCCGCTATATTCGGCAGGCGCAGGCAGGGCTTTCGGTGGCCCGCAATACGGGAATCAGTCATGCCCAGGGCCGTTATATTCAGTTTGTCGATGCCGATGATTGCCTCATCCCTCCTGCTTACGAGGCCGTAATCGAACAGTTGCGAAAGGGGAAAGCAGATGTGGTGATGTTTCGGATGACAAAGAAGCAGCAGAATAAATTCACAATACACAATACACAAAAAAAACTTCCCTCAGAGGGGAAGGTTTGGAGAGGGGCTGGAACCTCCTTCCTTCTTCACTGCAATCTTCGTGCTGCGGCATGCGCCTATGCTTTTCGTCGTGAAACACTGGGCGATTTGCGTTTCTATCCTGGTCTTTATCATGAAGATGAGCTATTCACGCCTCTGCTTTTTCTGCGGGCAAAGTCTATTTGCGATTTGGACATCGCTGCATATTTCTACCGGCAACATTCCGGCACTATCACACACTCCGTATCACAAGAGAAAGCCCAAAATAGACTGAATGATATTCATTTTATAATCAATGGATTAAACAACTTAGGAGAACCAACACTAGACCGAAGAATACAGCAGTTGACGGTGGATTATCTTCAGAAAACATGGACGCTGACCAGTAGTTTCCAAGTGCTAAGGAAACGCATTCGCGAACTTCGTGACGAGGGTCTTCTCCCATTGCCTCTTCGTCGGTATTCGTTGCGTTACCTTTTCGTTGCCACGATAGCAAATTTACTATAGGAATAAAAGAAAAGGCATTCAATCCTTTGCCAAGTCAAACTTTTTTCGTAAATTTGCGCCGCATAATATACGACACTTCCAATGCAAAATATACGCAATTTCTGTATCATTGCCCATATCGACCACGGTAAAAGCACTCTGGCAGACCGGCTACTGGAATACACGAAAACCATTACCGTGACCAAGGGACAGATGCTCGATGACATGGATCTGGAGCAGGAACGCGGCATTACCATCAAGAGCCACGCCATCCAGATGGAGTACACGCTCGATGGCCAGAAATACATTCTTAACCTCATCGATACTCCAGGACACGTTGACTTTAGCTACGAGGTGAGCCGAAGCATCGCTGCCTGCGAGGGAGCATTGCTGGTTGTGGATGCTACGCAAGGCGTTCAGGCGCAGACCATCAGCAACCTCTACATGGCCATCGACCACGACCTCGAGATTATTCCCGTCATCAACAAGTGCGATATGCCGAATGCTATGCCCGAAGAGGTGGAGGACGAGATCGTTGACCTCATCGGCTGCAAGCACGAGGAAATCATCCGCGCGAGCGGCAAGACCGGTATGGGTGTGGAAGACATCCTCCGTGCTGTTGTGGAGCGCATTCCCTGTCCGAAGGGCGACGAGAAGGCGCCATTGCAGGCTCTTATCTTCGACTCCGTCTTCAATTCCTTTCGAGGCATCATTGCTTATTTCAAGATTGTGAACGGCACAATGAAGAGCGGCGACCAGGTGAAGTTCATCAATACTGACAAGGAATACAAGGCCGACGAGATAGGTGTTCTGAAGATGGATATGGTGCCGCGAAATGTACTGAAGTGCGGCGATGTAGGTTATATCGTTTCGGGCATCAAGACGGCAACCGAGGTGAAGGTGGGTGATACCATCACAACTGTCGATAATCCCTGCAGCGAAGCTATTTCGGGCTTCGAAGAAGTGAAGCCGATGGTCTTTGCCGGTGTCTATCCCATCGAGACGGAAGACTTCGAGAACCTGCGTGCCTCGCTCGAAAAGCTGCAACTCAACGATGCCAGCCTCACCTTTATGCCAGAAAGTTCCGTAGCGCTTGGGTTCGGCTTCCGTTGCGGCTTCCTCGGTCTTCTGCATATGGAAATCATTCAGGAAAGGCTCGACCGCGAGTTCAACATGGATGTCATTACCACCGTCCCCAACGTTTCCTACCTCGTCTATGACAAGCAGGGAACGTGCACCGAGGTACACAATCCCAGCGGAATGCCCGACCAGACGCTCATCGACCACATCGAGGAGCCATACATACACGCTTCTGTCATCACGACGGCAAATTTCATCGGCCCCATCATGACGCTTTGCCTAGGCAAGCGAGGCGAACTGCTGAAGCAGGAATACATCAGCGGCAACCGCGTCGAACTGCAGTATGCAATGCCTCTGGGCGAAATCGTCATCGACTTCTACGATAAGCTGAAGAGCATCAGCAAGGGCTATGCATCCTTCGACTATCATCAGGACGGCTACCGCCCCAGCAAGCTGGTCAAGATGGATATTTTGCTCAACGGCGAGCCTGTTGATGCGCTCTCGACTTTGACCCACTTCGACAATGCCGAGACCTTTGGCCGCCGTATGTGCGAAAAACTAAAGGAACTCCTGCCCCGTCAGCAGTTCGACATTGCCATACAGGCAGCCATCGGTGCCAAGATAATCGCCCGCGAAACAGTCAAGCAGGTGCGAAAGGATGTGCTTGCCAAGTGCTACGGCGGCGATGTGAGCCGTAAACGCAAACTCCTGGAGAAACAGAAGCGAGGAAAGAAGCGCATGAAGCAAATCGGTAACGTACAAGTGCCGCAAAAAGCTTTCCTCGCGGTGCTGAAATTAGACTAAAAAGACATTTAGAAACACAAATTCTCAACTTTAAACTATCAACTATATTTCATGGACCGACGTCGCGACATCGCGCGGGAAATATCCCGCATCTACTGCCCCATGACACCTCTCGGAGTCGACACTTTGGGCAGCATTCTTGTTCCCCTGAAGTTCCAGAAGGGCGAAACCATTCTGGAGGAAGGAAAGGTTTGCCGCGCCCTATACTTCGTCGAAAAAGGTATGGTCCGGCAGTATTACTACAAGAACAAGAAGGACGTTACCGAGCATTTCTCCTTCGAGGGACGCATTGTTTTCTGCATCGAGAGCTTCCTGAAGCAGGAACCCAGCCGTCTCATCGTCGAGGCACTTGAAAACACCACGCTCTATGCCATTCCCTATGACGACCTTCACAACCTGATGGTGCGCAACCAGGAGATGGAAATGCTCTACAGGAAGATACTGGAACACGTCGCCATCAGCAGTCAGGAACATGCCGACAGCCAACGCTTCGAAAATGCTGCAGAACGCTACGACCGCCTCCTGCGAGAGAAACCAGAAATCATCCTAAGAGCTCCGATGGTACATATCGCCAGCTTCCTGCAGATGACGCCGGAAACGCTTAGCCGTGTTCGCGGAGGCGCCGGAAATACAACAAAAAACACTTCACCACGAGACCAAAATGATGCTTGGTGGACAAGCACAAACATAAAGTAAATCACCTGTCCGTATGCAAAAACAAAAAAACATCCAGGTGAAGGACAAGACCTTTACCATTTCCATCCCAGAGTCAGAAATCAGGCAGCAGATAAAGCGCGTTGCCAACGAGATAAACCGCGACTTTGCAGGTCGTCAGCCAGTATTTCTGGCTGTCCTCAACGGTTCGTTCATCTTTGCAGCCGACCTTTTGCGCGAGGTTGACCTGCCTTGCGAGATTTCCTTCGTCAAGCTGGCATCCTATCAGGGCACAAGCACCACGGGCAGCATCCGCGAAGTGATTGGTCTCAACATCGACATAACAGACCGTCCTGTCATTATCGTCGAGGACATCGTTGATACAGGTCTCACAATGGCTCACATGCTCGAGACGCTGCAGAATCAGAATCCTTCAAGCATCGACATCTGCACACTCCTTCTCAAACCCACCAAACTGCAGGTCAAACTTGATGTGCACTATTGTTGCAAGGAGATTCCAGATGATTTCGTTGTCGGATATGGCCTCGACTATGATGGTTTCGGTAGAAATACGAAAGATATATATACTATCGTATAGGATTAATGATTAGAGATTAAAACAAATATATTTATAATGAAGAACATTATCATTTTCGGTGCCCCAGGCTCAGGCAAAGGCACCTACAGCGACGAGATTGTCAACAGGTATGGTATGGGGCACATTAGCACAGGCGATGTGCTTCGCGCTGAAATCAAAAACGGCACAGAACTTGGTAAAATTGCCCAGGGTTATATCAACAACGGTCAGCTCATCCCCGATGAACTCATGATTGACATCCTGGCCAAGACCTACGATGCACAACCTGCAGGCAAGGGTGTCATCTTCGACGGTTTCCCCCGCACGATTGCACAGGCTGAAGCCTTGAAGAAGATGCTTGCCGAGCGCGGACATGAGTTGGGAATCATGATTGAGCTGGTGGTCGAAGTGGATATCCTGATGTTCCGCCTGCTTCGTCGTGCCAAGGAACAAGGTCGTGCCGACGACAATGAAGAGACCATCAAGAAGCGCTTCGAGGTTTACCAGAAGCAGACATCTCCCCTGATTGAATGGTTCGAGAAGGAAGGCATTCGCCATACTTTCTATTGGAAGAATACCCCAACCAAGGAAGGCATGATTGCCTCCATCTTCGATTTCCTGGATAAGGTTGAGTAATGGCTGAAAGCAACTTCGTAGATTACGTCAAGATTTGCTGCCGCTCTGGCAAGGGCGGTCGTGGATCTATGCACATGCACCGCGCTAAGTATGTTCCCAATGGCGGACCTGACGGGGGCGACGGTGGACGTGGCGGACACGTATATCTGCGAGGCAACCACAACTATTGGACGTTACTGCATCTTCGTTACGAGAGGCATGTCTTTGCCGGGCATGGCGGCAATGGCGGTGCAAGCGGAAGTACAGGCGCAGACGGCGAGGACAAGTACATCGATGTTCCCTGCGGCACTGTTGTCTATGATGCTGAGACAGGCGAATACCTCTGCGATGTGACCGACGACGGACAGGTTGTGATGCTCCTTAAAGGTGGTCGTGGCGGTATGGGCAACAAGCATTTTGCCACAGCCACCAATCAGGCTCCTCGCTATGCCCAGCCTGGTGAGCCCATGATGGAGCGCACCGTCATCCTCGAACTTAAGCTCCTTGCAGATGTGGGACTTGTTGGTTTTCCTAATGCAGGCAAGAGCACCTTGCTGAGTTCCCTATCCAGCGCAAGGCCGAAGATAGCGAATTATCCCTTCACGACGATGGAACCCTCGCTCGGCATCGTGCCTTATCGGGGCGGACAGTCGTTCGTGATGGCCGACATTCCCGGCATCATCGAGGGTGCCTCAGAGGGTAGGGGACTCGGACTCCGTTTTCTGCGCCACATAGAGCGCAACTCCCTTCTGCTCTTCATGGTTCCCGGCGATACGGACGACATCCGTCACGAGTACAAGGTCTTGCTTGGAGAACTGCGCAACTTCAATCCTGAGATGCTCGACAAGCAGCGCATCCTTGCCATTACGAAGAGTGACCTCCTAGACGAGGAACTGCAGCAGATGCTCTCCGAGGACTTGCCAGATGACCTGCCGCATGTCTTTATCAGTGCCGTGACAGGCAGTGGTCTGAACGAACTCAAAGACCTGCTTTGGACAGCCTTGAACAGCGAAAGCAACAAGATAGCCGCTATCACCCAGCAGGAGCGTATCGTGCATCGAAACAAGGATATTTCTGCCTTTCGACAGGAGATGCTCGACGAGGGTGAGGACGAAGAGATAGAAATCCTCGATGCTGATGCAATTGAGGATGTAGATGAGTTGGAGAACTTTGTATACGAGGACGATGAATAACCTCATCATCTACAGCACTCCCTCCTGGCTCACAGCTTTCTCGACAGGCAAAGACAGTGGGGTAGAGACATTAGGTTTGCGTCTGGAAGACTTGGCTCTGCCCAGGCAAGTTCACTCCGATAATGTCTGTTGGATGAAAGAGCCTGGTCGTCCCGAGCAGACTGATGCCGTCATTACAGACCAGCTGGGACTCTGTGTATGTGTCAAGACGGCCGACTGCATCCCTGTGCTGCTTTATGATACACGAAAGCGCATTGTTGCGGCTGTTCATGCCGGATGGCGGGGCACAGTTGCACGTATTGTGCAGAAGACCATCAGACAAATGCAGCCCCAGAGTCCCAACGACCTTCATGCCATTATCGGTCCTGGCATTTCGCTCGAATGGTTCGAAGTAGGCGATGAAGTCTATGAGGCCTTCAAGGCAGAGGGCTTCCCGATGGAGCACATAGCGAAGAAGATTTCGCGTTGGCACATCGACCTCTGGAAGGCCAATCGTTGGTTGCTTGAAGAGCAGGGCGTCACGGACATCTTCGTCGAAGGCACCTGTACCCGCACTTCCGAAAACTTCTATAGTGCCCGCCGTGAGACCATCAAAACAGGAAGAAACTATAATGGAATCTATATCAATTCATAACATAATTCATAATTAAGAATGAATAGACTTTCTCTCATAACATTTCTTTCGCTTTTTGCTCAATGTTCAATATTCAATTCTCAATGTCCAATAGCTTGCGCCCAGGATGACGAGCCTGTTGACATCGACGAGTGGCAGGTGATGAAGGTAGAGGCAGCAAAAGACCCCTTTATTCACGGCAATCAGTTCACCATTAACTTTGCCAACTATACTGTAGAAGAATGGTGCTATCCGCTTCCTGGAGGCAAAATGATCAGTCCCTTCGGTGGAGCACGCCATCATGGAGGTACCGACATCAAGACTCATGCAGAAGATACTACCCGCGCCGCCTTCCCTGGAGAGGTTATCCTTTCGGGCTTTTATTATGGTTATGGCAATTGTGTCATCATGCGTCATGCAAATGGTCTGGAGACCCTTTATAGTCATCACTCGCGCAACCTTGTCAAAGTTGGGCAATGGTTGCAAGCAGGCGATCCTATCGGCCTAGAAGGTTGTACAGGCAGAGCTACCACCGACCATCTGCATTTTGAAATTCGAGTCAAGGGCAAAGCCTTTGATACAGAACGCATCTTTGATCACGCAAATCGCACACTCCGACGCCAAATTTTTGTCGTTACAAGACAAAAAAATGGCGCCCTGCAATTCACCGCAGAGACAGTAGAGTAATTAAATCTTGAGTTACCAAATGTCTTCTGGTGTTACAGGATTGTCATAGACTTCCTTGGGGCAGTATTCCATGTAGTCCATGTAGAATTCCATTTCCTCGGAGTCAAGCACGGACTTGACCTTCATATAATAGGTCTTGTCGGGGTCCATTGTCTGACGTACGATGATGTAACGCAGGTTGGTATTGCGATTACGTTCAATATCCCCAGAACTACCATCTGCAGTAACGCTCTTCGCTCCCTTCATGACGCCATTGTTGCGAAGACGCTTGTCCACCTCGGCATTATAGTCGTCGTCATTGCCATCCCTCTCATAGCCGACGTTCATACTGCCTATACCGCGTGTCAAGTTCACCGGGATACCAGCTGCTGGCAAACGATGGGGATCATCGCCAAAATAGAATTGCTGGATACCACGATCTCCGTTGGGCAGGACATCATATCGGAACTCGTAGGTGCCGCGTCGTGGTACGGGCGGAAGTTTAAAGGTAATCTCATAGCGCCTCTTGGCCTTCATCTCATCGCTATGAAGGTTACACCAATTATAGGCGTATGCATTCAGATAGATAAAGATGGTCTGGTCATTCATCTGCATATTCTCGAAATAGTTGTAGATATTGGTGGAGGGGATATAAACATCCTGATTCTGCTCAGCAGATGAGCGTTTCAGACGAATCTCGTTGCTCATGGCTTCGGGAAAGAGTGTCATTCCGTCGAAACGGAGGCGTTGGCGAGCCAGGTCGTCACGAACAGCATCGCTATAGGAGAGTGGGGCATCGATGGGATAGATGCAGCAGTTGACAATGTCGCTCAGTACAGCTCTATCCGGGTCTCTATCTACATAACAGCCCACTTTGGTGGGTGCACAAGAAAGTTCATGATAGACGCTGTTTCTGCCGTTGTCCAGGTTAGGGAATCGGTTCAGGTACACTCCATTGGATTCTGCACTCTCGTAAATCTTAATGAGTCGCCGCTTGCCCATTGTAGTGTAGATTTCGTACATGGGAATAGTGTAGCGATAGGGGTTGCTGGCGCTGTAGCCAAACTCGTTTCTGTGGAAAACTAAGCGATCTGCAGGTGTACGGAAGGGCAGGATGTGATAGGTAGTCCACTGATATAGAAGATTTGACTCGTTGGCGTAGTGCTCATCGGTTGTAAAGACATCATCTCTGGAGTACTGTTTGTTCGTAAGAATCCAGTTCACCAGTTGGGGCAATAATGTGGAAGAAGGAGCCAGCGGGTCAAGACCCTGCTCACGCCAGAAAGCATCTGTTTCTGCAAATATGGTGAAACCGTAAAGACGGTGGCGTGGTGTCCAGTTGTCGCCGTTAGGGAAGTGTCCGTCAATATACATATGTACTTTTTCGGGAATTGCACCTCGCAGGTAGAGGTTCTCGTACACTTCATCTCTGATTTTCGAGAGAGTGTCCATCAATCCGCAAGCCTGAATTGCTTTTGCCATTACTAGGAAGCCTTCCTTTTGCGTATCGAGCAACTCTTGCAGATACATGGCGGCTGTAATATCTTTTGGCGCGATGACGCGTTCCATCTGATGAATGACCCCGTTGGTTGCCAGAATATCACGCTGTAGAATGCTAACTGGACAGAAATTGTTGATATAGATGGAGTCGACACCTACGGTCTTGACCGAGAGTTTGCGGTCGTTCATGTTGTTGAGTGGGAACTCCGTACCAGACTGCGGAAAACCATTTGTTTCGTAAGCTTCTTCGTTATCGCCCGAGTCAATGATGGAGTTGTATACGACTACACGACGGACGGAATCGCGTTTGTGCTCGCTGTAGAAAGCATCCCATGAAGGTTCGCTCATCAGTGATGGATCTGAAGCAAAGGTTTCCTCAAGGTATTGGGAAATAGCTTCGTTTGTAGGAGCAAAGACAGTGTAATGCCCTCGTGCCGACAACAACTGTCCGACGGTACTGGAGCTCTTGACCGAGATAGGTGTTACGTTCAGGAGTTCAACATATTCAGAATACGCTGGGTGTTTCTCCAAGTAAGTCATTACGCAGTCGGAAGTGAAAACATACCTGGCTGAGGTATCAATATTTTCGGTACAACTCCAGCAGGAAAGCAGAAATAAAGTAGCGGTAAAGGCTTTGCCAAATAGACTCTTCATAGAGTATAAGATTTGTTGTGGTTAATTTTCGACCACAAATTTACAACATAATTCTTAAATATTAACTCAATATTCCTATTTTTTTCGTATCTTTGCAGCCATAAACTAAAAAAAAGATAAAAATTGTATGCAAAGCATTAGAAACATAGCAATCATTGCACATGTCGATCATGGAAAAACCACATTGGTGGACAAGATGTTGCTGGCAGGAAATCTATTTCACGAAAACCAGCAAACAGGAGAGCTTATGCTCGACAACAATGAGTTGGAACGTGAGCGAGGAATCACCATTCTTTCAAAGAATGTCAGCATCAACTATAAGAACACAAAAATAAATATTATCGACACACCGGGCCATAGCGACTTCGGAGGTGAAGTAGAGCGTGTACTAAATATGGCTGATGGTTGTCTTCTTTTGGTTGATGCTTTTGAAGGGCCTATGCCTCAGACGCGTTTTGTTTTGCAGAAAGCTTTACAGATTGGACTCAAGCCTGTCGTAGTTATTAATAAGGTAGACAAGCCGAACTGTCGTCCTGAAGAAGTATATGAAATGGTATTCGACCTAATGTGCGACCTCGATGCCACTGAAGAGCAACTTGATTTTCCCGTCATATACGGCTCTGCAAAGCAGGGTTGGATGGCCGAAGATTGGCAAATTCCCACTCTGGACATTACATACCTGCTCGACTGCATACTCCGTTATATTCCCGAGCCGGAAATACTTGATGGAACACCCCAAATGCTCATAACTAGTCTTGACTACAGTGCATATACAGGACGAATTGCTGTTGGGCGAGTTCATCGTGGCACCCTTCGCGAAGGTATGAACATCACGATTGCCCATAGGGGTGGAACAATGGAAAAAACGCGCATCAAAGAACTTCATACTTTTACCGGGATGGGACGCCAAAGGACTTCCGAAGTCGGCTCTGGCGATATCTGCGCCATTGTAGGTTTGGAGCATTTTGAGATAGGTGACACAATTTGTGATTTCGAAAATCCCGACCCGCTGCCTCCTATCAGCATCGATGAACCAACGATGAGCATGCTTTTCACTATCAACGACTCGCCTTTCTTCGGTAAAGAAGGTAAATATTGTACAAGTCGCCATATTGGAGAACGTCTGGAACGCGAACTTGAGAAGAATCTTGCTCTTCACGTGGAAGTTCCTGAAGGATATACTGACCGTTGGATCGTTTCTGGTAGAGGAGTGCTGCATCTCTCCGTTCTTATCGAGACAATGCGTCGCGAAGGCTATGAGTTACAGGTAGGACAGCCACAAGTTATTTATAAGGAGATTAACGGCGTCAAATGTGAACCCATCGAGGAAATGACCATCAATGTGCCTGAGGAATTTGCCTCAAAAATGATAGATATGGTGACGCGTCGTAAGGGCGAGATGACAAGTATGGAGAGTCAAGGCGAACGTGTCAACATAGAGTTCCTTATTCCCAGTCGCGGCATTATTGGTTTGCGTACCAACATGCTAACAGCTAGTCAGGGTGAGGCTATCATTGCCCATCGCTTCAAGGAATACCAGCCCTACAAGGGCGAAATCAACCGCCGTGTAAACGGTTCGCTCATCGCTCTAGAGACAGGCAATGCCTATGCCTATTCTATTGATCATCTGCAGGATCGCGGGCGCTTTTTCATTGAGCCCCAAGACCAGGTATATGCCGGTCAGGTTGTGGGTGAGCATGTTCATGAAAACGACATCGTTATCAATGTCTGCAAAGCAAAACAGCTCACCAATGTCCGAGCCAGTGGAACCGACGAGAAGGCTCATATCATTCCGGCTACCATTTTTTCCCTGGAAGAGGCGTTGGAATATATAAAGGCCGACGAATACGTAGAAGTCACACCAAAGAGCATGCGTATGCGCAAGGTCATCCTGGATCACCTGGAAAGGAAAAGAGCAAATAAGGAATAGCCCATGAAAACTCTTTCATTCTTATGCCTGTCTCTATTGTCATGCATCTCTGTCTTCTCTCAATCCACTTGGGTTGCTACAGATGCCCTTGGTCGCACTTTGCCGACAGCTGAAGAATATCCGCTCAAGACGGACGATAAACCGCGAACAGTTGGCATTTTCTACATCACTTGGCACACACAGGGCCTTCACAATGGACAGTCCTATACCTACGATGTCTCAAAACTCATTGATGCCGACCCTATGGGCACCAGAGGCAATCCCGACTGGCCATACGCTACCTATCATTGGGGCGAACCGGAATACGGTTATTTCCTCAGTCAGGACCGTTATGTCATCTTCCACGACCTCTCCATGCTGGCTGATGCAGGTGTCGATGTCCTCATCATGGATGTCACCAATGCTGTTTGCTATTGGGATGAGTGGGAAGTCCTTTTCCAAACGATGCAGGAAATGAAAGCACTCGGC
This sequence comes from Bacteroidaceae bacterium, assembly GCA_017552435.1. Taxonomy (GTDB): domain Bacteria; phylum Bacteroidota; class Bacteroidia; order Bacteroidales; family Bacteroidaceae; genus Physcousia. The sequence goes on along the minus strand of JAFZPZ010000089.1, from coordinate 39,308 downwards.
AACAAGGTTCCGAAGTTTTGCTTCTGGGCGTTCAACGGAAACGTCATCGATGTTGTACAGAGTCTCTACGAACGCTTTTACAAAACGCCTCGTTATCAAGATTGTTGGTTCTATTGGGATGGAAAGCCGTTGCTACTTTACAACGCCACACCAAGTTTCGACGCTAACCCAAATGGCGGACAGCAGGACAAGGACTATAGCGATGAAGTAAAGCAGTTCTTTACCCTTCGGGGTATGTGGTGGGGCTACTATAAATGGGGCGGAGAGCGCTATGTCGGTACAGAGGATCGCTGGAGCTTCGGTTACGAACTCAATGACAAGGATGTGGCAGCCCTCACGCCTAAAGAACTATGCTCGAAGCATCAGGGGCGTTTGGAGGAAATGGCTGTCACACCTGCTCAGCATCCCATCAGCATTACCGGAAAAAGTTGGCGGAGAGAGACTTTGGAGCCTGCTCTCGACTTAAAGGATATGCCTGGCCGCACCTTTGTTCCTTGGCTTGGCGAAGAGCGCGACAATCCCACTCAGTATGGCATCTATTTTCAGGATCGATGGGACGAAGCCCTGCAGGTTGATCCAGACTTCATTTACCTGAACGACTGGAACGAGTGGACAGCAGGAAAGTATCGCAACGGAAAAGACCCATCCGGGCAGGCTGACATGCACATCGACTTCCTTGGACGTAAAGAGAATCCTTTCTACTTCGTGGACCAGTATAATGCAGAGTTCAATCGCACCATCGCCCCAATGAAAGGCGGCTGGACGGACAACTACTACATGCAAATGGTGCAGAACATCCGCCGTTATAAAGGCGTTGCTCCTATGCCTGTACATCATGGATACCAGCACATCAAACTCGACGGCAAGCTTGACGAATGGCTGCCCGATAGCAGTTTCCTCGACACAAGAGGCGACGTCATCCATCGAGACCACGACGGCTACGGAGACCTGCATTATACAGAGAACAGCGGACGCAATGATATCGTGCGTTGCCTTGTTGCCGTTGACAAGAAGAATATCTACTTTGCAGCCGAGACAGCCGAACCGCTTACGCCCAGCACAGACTTGAATTGGATGTTGCTCTACATCGACACCGACGAGGACGGAAAATATGACTTCGGCATCCAATATTCAAGACTGATAAGCCCGAAGTTCGAGAAAGACTGGGATGTTGCAGTAGGGGAGAAATGCGTCGAGGTAGCCATTCCTCGCAAGTTGCTCGGCAAGACGGGAAAGAAATTCAGTTTCCGCTTTAAGTGGGCAGACAATCCTACCTACCCAAGCGACATTGTCAGCGTCTCTACCACTGGCGATACTGCACCCAACCGACGCTTCGCCTATCGCTTTGTTTGGGAGAAGTGAGTCCTACCACTCATCCACTTTTTGCTCCTGACGGAAAGCGTCTAGCTGCTTCTGAAGGCGATTGAGGTGCTTAGCGTATTTCTTGTCAGAAATGACATTATTTAACTCGTTGGGGTCTTTCTTCAAGTCGTAAAGCTCATCGTAGGAATCGCTTGTGCCTGAATTCTTGGGCTTATAGAAATGTAGAAGCTTGTAGCGGCCATCGCTCACACCATCGTGACGCATGACATTGTGTTCCGCTGGACAATCATAATAATGATAATATAGGTACTTGCGCCAATTCTTAGGTTCTTTTCCGTCATGAGACATAATAGGAAGTAACGAAGCGCCAACCATTTGCTTCGGTTTCTCTGCATCTGCAATGTCAAGGAAAGTAGGGGCAAAGTCGATGTTTTGAACAAGTGCATCGCTCTTCAGACCGCCCTTCATGCCGGGAGCATAGACGAGTAGGGGAGTGCGGAAAGACTCTTCGTACATGAAGCGTTTGTCAAACCATCCGTGTTCGCCCATATAAAAGCCTTGGTCGCTGGAATAAACGACCATTGTATTGTCCATCAAGTTGTTAGACTCCAAATAATCAAGTAATCGTCCAACCTGTTCATCAATGCTGTGGATGACGCGCATATAGTCGCGAATATAGCGTTGGTACTTCCATTGAAGGAGGGCATTACCTGTCAGATGCTGTGCCAGCATTGCCTCGTTGCGCGGATTATATACAGATTCCCATTTCTCTCTCTGTTCTGGCGACATGCGAGAAAGCTGATGCCGGAAGCCGTCGCCATTGCGTTCGTGCGTATAACCCATACCTGGTTTTATCTGTGTAACCTTCAAATCGTAACACATTTCCATGTCCTTTTCAATACTCATCTGCTGTTCATGGGCAGCACGACCTCGGGTGGCATAGTCATCGTAGAAGGTCTCGGGCAGGGGGAACTCGACGTCTTCATAGAGGTCAAGCATATCAAGTGGTGGCATCCAGTTGCGATGGGGTGCCTTGTGGTGGACGAAGAGTGCAAAAGGCTTCTCTTTGTCACGTTGCTCGAGAAACTGTATTGCGTAATCGGTAATGAGGTTAGTAGCATAACCTTTCTCTACAACGTACTTTCCTTCTGTCTCTTTCGAACGGAATCTTGGGTCGTAATAGTCACCCTGCCCTGGAAGGATTTGATAGGTATCGAAGCCTTTCGGCTCGCAAAGCATGTGCCATTTACCTATCATACCTGTCTGATAGCCTGCCTGTTGCAGGTATTCGCTAACGAATGGAGCATTCTCGTCAATAGGGCAATCCAACGTCCGCTGGCCACTCTGATGACTATACATTCCCGTCATCAGACAGGCGCGACTCGGCGTACTTAACGAGTTTTCTACATAAGCTTTCTGGAAGAGCATACCGCGTTCTGCCAGGCGGTCCAGATTGGGTGTCGGAGCTTGCTTACTGAGTTGATGACCATAAGCGCTGATGGCCTGATAGGAATGGTCGTCGCTCATGATATATACAATGTTCCAGCGTTGGGCGTGAACAGCATTGAAGGCACATCCGCCCAAAAGAAGGGAAAGGGGTTTATAGTTCATAGTTTATACCTATTATATTCTCGTTATGACGCTATAACATATTATATTATTATATTATGAAAACTGCACCATTCTTTCCTGAGCAATTGCAATTTCTTGCATCACACGCGTTACGTAGGGAATCACAATGTGACATTCCTGTCGGTTTTCGATGAGAGCAAGAAACTCGCGGAACTCATAGCCGAGACGATGGAATCCACTCTCGCTCTTGTAGGTAACTGGTTCTTTACCATTCAGATGAAGTGTAAAGGAGTCAAGAATACTAACCGAACCATGCACTTCAATGTAACCATCCTCGCCCTGGATACAACCATAAGAGAGACCGTTGGAGTCTTTAGACGCGCTTAGAACGGCTACAGAAGTTGGGTAGTGGCAGAGTAGGGTACCACTTATATCAATGCCATTAAAGCCACGATTACAATCATAGCGAATAGTGCGTGGAGGACCGAATAAACCAATTGTAAAGCAGAGATTATAGATGTTCAAGTCAGCAAGTGTTCCCCCAGCCATTTCCGGGTCGAATACAGGTGTCAATTCGCCTCGAAGATAGCGGTCGTAGCGGCTGCTGCGCTGAGCGAAATTGCAATGCACCATTCTTATTGTACCCAGCTGGGGCAAAAGCTCCTGAATTTTCCGGAATAGTGGCATGTAAAGCAAAGAAAAAGCAGGCAGACAATACACGCATTGCTGTATAGCAGTATCTATAAGCTCTTCTGTTTGAACACGATCTACGGCAATTGGTTTCTCCACAATAACGTTTTTTCCGGCAAGCATTGCCTGCATTGCATGCTCATGATGGACATGATTGGCGTTTGCAATATATACGAAGTCAGCCTCAGATTCCTTGAGCATTCGCTGATAATCGGTATAGACAAAGCCTGTTGGTGCAAAAGCCTGACAAAGGTCGATAGCATGTTCTATGCTGTGTTCTCGAGCAAATATGCCCGTCACTTCAATCTCATTCAAGAAATCCTTGTGCAGCATTCGCATGACTTCTTCCGCAATCTTTCCAGTTCCTGCAATCGATATTTTCATTTAATAGTTACTTTTTTCTTTGTTTCTGGTACAAAATTAATCAAAATCAATTAACAGACCAAATAATAGGGCTGTAAAGTTATAATTGCATTTCATACTAAACATAACGTTGATTATATACAAACAAAAAAGCAATACTTTCCTGGTATGTGAGGAAGTATTGCTTAAAAAAATTGGTTTTATATGTTTTCTTAGAAAATCTCCAGTTCTTTGAAGACTTTTTTGAGCTTAACGACAGATTCATCTACCTGTTCGTGCGTATGAGTAGCCATCAATGCATAGCGGACCAATGTGTCCTGAGGCGCACAAGCAGGTGGAATTACTGGATTGATGAAGACGCCTTCGTTGAAGGCTTTGGCTACTGCCATAAACGTCTTGTCAGTGTCGCGTACATAGAGCGGAATAATGGGACTCTCTGTGTCACCGATTTCGAAGCCCTCTTCGCGGAAGCGCTTAAGCGCATAATTGGTAACATTCCATAGGGCCTGGATGCGTTCGGGTTCCTGCTGGATGATATGCAGGGCTTCGCGGGCTGCTGCTGTGGCTGCTGGTGTACAACTTGCACTGAAGATGTAGGTACGAACAGTATGGCGTAACCAATTGATAACGCTGCTGTCTGCAGCAATAAAGCCACCTATGGAAGCCAAACTCTTTGAGAATGTTCCCATAATCAAATCCACGTCCTTTGTCAAACCGAAGTGGTCGCACACGCCACGTCCTTGTTTACCAAAGACGCCTATTCCGTGGGCTTCGTCAACCATGATGGTGGCATTATATTTCTTCTTCAGCTCGACGATTTCCGGTAGTTTGCATAGGTCGCCTTCCATACTGAAGACACCATCCACAACAATGAGTTTTATGCGATCCGGTTCGCACTTCTGGAGTTGTTTCTCCAGGTCTTCCATATCATTGTGCTTGTACTTGAGCTGTGTGGCGAAACTGAGACGGCGACCATCAACGATGCTGGCGTGATCGCGGTCGTCGCATATAACATAGTCGTTACGGTCTACTATCTGACTTATAACACCACTATTAACAGTAAAACCTGTTGCAAAGCAGAGAGCTTCTTCTTTGCCGACAAATTCCGCAAGTTCCTTCTCAAGTTGTACATGGATATCGAGCGTGCCGTTCAGGAATCGGCTACCGGCACAACCGCTACCATATTTTTGCATGGCTGCACAGCCAGCATCTATGACACGCTGGTCACCAGTCAATCCCGTATAAGCATTGGAACCGAACATCAGCACCCGACGGCCTTCCATGATGACCTCGGTACCTTGTTTGCCTTCAATTTCACGGAAATAAGGGTAAATACCTTGCGCCATGAACTCCTGAGGGAGTGTATAGCGGGCGCATTTTTCTTGTAATAATCCCATATAAAAATCTAAAGAAAGCCCGAAATGGGCAAAATTTTTGTGCAAAGGTACGAAAAAAAGTGATAAGAGAATAGCGAATAGTGAAGATTTATTTGTTTACCTGCTGTTTTTTTATTTAATTATGAATTATGAATTATTTTGTACCTTTGCAGCACATAATATGGACAAGCGCATTAAGATAGTATTCATCATCAACCCCATTTCGGGAACTTCGGACAAGCAGCATATTATCGACTTGATTCCTGAGTACCTGGATAGTCACCGCTTTAACTGGACGATACGCAAGACTGAGCGTCGCGGTCATGCTGCAGAATTTGCGGGCGAAGCAATCCACGAGGGTGTGGATGTCGTTGTGGCTGTGGGCGGCGACGGTACTGTCAACGAGGTGGCGAGAAGTCTGGTTCATACCAATACGGCTCTGGGTATCATTCCTTGCGGCAGCGGGAATGGTCTCGCCAGACATCTTTACATTCCTATGAATCCGGATGGTGCTCTGCAAGTCCTTTCCGAATGTCATATCGAGCAACTCGACTACGGATTGATTGACCAAGAACCCTTTTTCTGCACTTGCGGAGTCGGATTCGATGCTTTCATCAGCGACCGCTTCGCCAAGAGTAATCGACGCGGACTGCTAACATACATCGAGAATACACTCAAGGAAGGACTGAACTATAAACCTGATACCTACGAGATTACCGTCGATGGAGAACGTCAAGTCTATCAGGCTTTTCTCATTGCTTGCGCCAATGCCAGCCAATATGGCAATAATGTCTATATTGCGCCTCATGCCAGTATGAGCGACGGTCTGATGGATGTGACGCTGATGGAGCCGTTTACCGTGCTCGAGGCGCCGCAGATTGCCATCCAGCTCTTCAACAAGACAATTACCACCAACAGCCGCATCCGTTCGTTCCGTTGCCGCAATTTGCACATCAAGCGCTCTGCGCCGGGTGTGATTCATTTTGACGGCGATCCGAAGGAAGCTGGCGAGGAACTGGATGTGAGACTCGTTCCGAAAGGCATTCGCATGGTTGTCAACACACGCGAACAGCCCTATCTTCCTCCCCTACTCCGTGCCTTTGCCGATGTGTATCATGGAGTGAACGAGGGCCAGCATCGCATCAGCATTATCAACAAGGAACTTCTGCGCAAACTAAGGAAGAAGCCTTAATTCCCTTTCAAAACTTTCGAAGATTGCCTCCTTTTGCGCTTGCGACAAGGGAGGTTCAGCCTGTTCCAGCGCCAGGTGCAGGGCATCTATTGCTTTTGCCTTGGTCTGTTGCTGCCCCATCCTGACACCGCTTCTGTAGGGCGTGGATGGCAACAAAGCACGATTGAAATTACCATCGCTCATTCTTGTCTCCAATCTCCTAACTTACTCTGACACAGCTTGCCAGCGACTTACACTTGTCGCGAAGGGCATCCTGCGAAGTCTCGAACGTATCCCAGCAGACAACGACACCCATGCGGCGATTCACATGTGCCTCGGGTTTGCCGAAAATACGGAGGTCGGTCCGAGGTGCAGCACATACCTTCTCAATGCCCGAATATTGGGGATTATGAGTCTCTACAGGCGACAGAATCACAGCAGAAGCACCTTGGCGGTAAAGTTCAATTTCAGGAATCGGCAATGAGAGGACGGCTCTTGCATGCAGTTCGAATTCGCTGAGGTTCTGCGTTCCTGCCAGCGTGACCATACCTGTGTCATGCGGACGAGGACTCAGTTCGCTGAAGATTACACCACGTTTCTCACTTACGAAGAATTCCACGCCCCAGATGCCGGAACCCGTCAGGGCTGCGGTAACCTTCTTTGCCATCTCTTGGGCGGCAGCCAGGTGCTCCGGCTTCATGGCTTTCGGCTGGAAACTCTCGCGATAGTCACCACCAATCTGAACATGTCCGACAGGCGGGCAAGTGAGCGTCTGGCCATTGTCTTGTGTAACGGTAAGCAGCGTTATCTCGTAATCGAAGGGAATGAATTCCTCGACAATCACCTCCATGATGTCGCCGCGACTACCGCCGCAAGCACATGCCCAAGCAGTTTCCAATTCATCGGCACTGTTCACTTTGCTCTGCCCGTGACCGCTACTGCTCATCAGAGGTTTTACGATGCATGGGAACCCGATGATGGCAGCGGCTTGCTTCAGTTCCTCATAGGTGCTAGCATAGCGATAATCCGCCGTTTGGAGGCCTAGTTCCGAATGAGCCAGTTCGCGAATGGCCTTACGGTTCATCGTATAATTGACAGCTCTGGCGCTGGGCACAACGCGGATGCCCTGCTTTTCGAACTCATAGAGCTTTTCAGTACGGATGGCCTCTATCTCGGGCACGATAATATCGGGCTTCACCTCATTGACGGCAGCAACAAGAGCCTCACCGTCCAACATATTGAACACGCGGCATTCGTCGGCCACCTGCATCGCTGGAGCGCCAGCATATTTATCGCAGGCAACTACATACTGTCCCAGTCGCTGACAAGCAATCACGAATTCCTTCCCGAGCTCACCGGAGCCCAAAAGAATTATCTTTTTCATATGTCACTTTTAATTTTTTATTTTACATTTTTATTTATTCTCCTTCCCTTTCCCCCAGCACTTCTCCATCTGAGCACGAAGTTTGTCCTCGGCCGGATTTTGCTGCGGTTGCCAGAAACGTTGCTGCTTCAGTTCGTCGGGGAGGTACTGCTGACGCACGAAGTTACCCTCGTAATCGTGAGCATATTTGTAGCCTTCGCTGTAACCCATTTCCTTCATCAGGGCAGTTGGGGCATTGCGAAGGTGAAGCGGCACGGGCTGATTGCCCGTTTCCTGAACTTTTTGCAAAGCATTGTTGATAGCCATATAGGCCGAGTTGCTCTTTGGGCTTGCAGCCAGATAGACCGTCGCTTCTGCCAGGGGAATGCGCCCTTCAGGCCACCCCAGCTTCATCACGGCATCAAAAGCCGCATTCGCCAGCAACAGGGCATTTGGATTGGCCAGGCCGATGTCTTCGCTGGCGCTGATAACAAGCCTTCTGGCAATGAAGGCGGGGTCTTCCCCACCCTCTATCATACGCGCCAGCCAATAGATGGCGGCATCAGGGTCGCTGCCACGAATACTCTTGATGAAGGCCGAGATGATGTCGTAGTGCATCTCGCCGTCCTTGTCGTAAGCCATCGGGTTCTGCTGGAGTCGCTCTGTGACGATAGCATCGGTAACCTCCACATCGCCCTCTTCTGGTGCCGATTCATAGACGAGTTCCAGAATGTTGAGCAGTTTGCGCGCATCACCACCACTATAGCGCATCAGGGCGCTCGTTTCATTGAAGCGGAAAGTCCGTTTGCTCAACTCAACATCATGTTCAACTGTATAATGAGCAAGTTTCAGTAAATCATTCTCCTCTAATGGTTTAAGCACATAGACTTGACAGCGTGAAAGCAACGGTCGGATCACCTCGAACGAAGGATTTTCTGTCGTTGCACCAATCAAGGTGACGACGCCCTGTTCCACGGCTCCGAGCAGTGAATCCTGCTGCGATTTCGAGAAACGGTGTATCTCATCGATAAAGAGGATGGGATTGTTTTGGTTGAAGAAACGTGAAGAACGCGCCTTTTCGATGATGTCGCGCACCTCTTTCACTCCACTCGTCACAGCGCTAAGGGTAAAGAACGGCACATCCAACTTCCTGGCAATAATGCTGGCCAGAGTGGTCTTTCCCACCCCAGGAGGTCCCCAGAGGATGAAGCTGCTCACATGTCCGCTCTCCACCATCCTACGCAGCACCGCACCTGGCCCCACCAGGTGTTGCTGACCGATATAGTTATCAAGCGTCAGCGGACGCATTCTTTCTGCTAATGGCTGCATAACGAAGGCAAAGGTGTGAAATAAATTCACAATTCATAGTTCATAATTTTCATTTTTCACTTATTCTTTTCAGGCTACAGTCTTTTATCGAGATGGAGCGCTCGGGCGATGCCGGTTACACTTCCCCGATTTCCAATTAAGGCTTCCCTACCCTATTTCCATTCGTCGCGCCAACGGATGACGGGCTTTCCGTCCTCGAACTCGATGGGGAGCCAGATGTATCGTGCATCGATGGGATGGCGCGGGCGCCAGATGTCGGCCATGAAGATATATTGAACATTGACCATTGAGGATTGAACATAATTGGATTCTGCCTTTTTTTCTGCAACCGAATGTTCAATGTTCAATGGTAAATGTTCAATGGCTAATATGAATGTGCTTTGGCCGCCGAAGGTGAGTTCCGCCTTGGGGCCGCGGCAGGGATTGGGATGCTGCGTCCAGGGGCCCCAGATGCTGGGAGCCGAGAACATACGGGCTTCGTTGGGGTCCCATCCTGTACAGCCCGAGGTAATCATCCAGTACGTCCCTTCGTGCTTGAAGATGGCCGGAGCCTCGTTATGGCCTGCAGGAGCAACGCGCGTGTAGCGGCCGGTATGGTGCAGGTAGTCGGCGGTCAGTTCGGCGATGTGGAGGGTCAGGTTGTCCTCCGAGGAGAAGATATGGTAGGCCTTGCCGTCGTCATCGACGTAGAGTGTCATGTCGCGCGACATCTGTCCCGCTCCGAAGTCGCGTTTCAGGAAGAGACCCTCGCCCACAGCCTTGCGCCAGGCGGGAGTCCATCCCTCGCGGAAGTTGTCGGCGTTCAAGGTATCGATGACAGAGAGCTGCTCCTTTCCGAACTCGATGGGCCAAGTGCCGGCATTGGCGCGCTGGGAATAGAGGAACTTGTAGGGGCCTTCGGGTCGGTCGGCGACGGCCACGCCATAGCGGGCGGCATTGTAGCCCTGGCCCTTCAGCTCCAGGTGGAACCACATGCAGAACTTGCCCGTCACCTTATTGTATATCACCTTCGGGCGCTCCAGGACGCAGCCGCGCTCGATGTCGTGCCCGGGCTGGTCTGTGACGCTGAGTGCCACGCCGCAGTTGCGCCAGTTCATCAGGTCCTCCGACGCATAGCACGTCACTCCCACCAGGGCGCTGCTGGTATTCTCCGCCTTGTGTTCGCCGAACCAGTAGAAGGTGTCGCCGTAGCGGAGCACGCCGCCGCCGTGTGCATTGATGTGCTGGCCGTTCTCGTCGGGCCATATTTCGCCTGGTCGGAAGGCTGTGACTTTGGTTTGTTGCTGACAGAGGACAGCGGCTGGCAGGGCGATGAGCGCCACGAGCAGCAGAGCGAGTTTAGTGTTCATAGGGGTCTGGTTTATGAATCAGGGGGATATGCTATTATCTTTTAATCAGCATCTTCTTGCCATCCACGATGTAGATGCCTTCCGGCAGCTTCACCATTTCCTCGCCGCAAACGTTTACATGAGCCACCTTGCGCCCAAGCAAGTTGTAGATTGTCAGGGCATGAGGGCGCTCTGATTTCAGGAGTAAGCCACCGCCAACAGCCTGCACGCTGAAGTCGTCGTATGAGAAGGCTTCCACGCCTACGACTTCTCCCGGCTTGATCCTCCAGTTTACGGTGCTGGTGTGATTGGAGGCATGCTTGGGGTCTTTCACGTAGGTGTTTACCTCGTTTGCCTTTACCCTCACCGTATGCGTTGTTACGGCGTCAATGGCATCGTATCTTAATACGAGCGAGTCTGTTTTCTCTTCTTCCAGGGTTGTGCCGTCCAGGCTCCACTTGAATTCCACCTGATTCCCGGTTCCCTTGAAGTAACGGGTAATCCGGAACTTTAACTCCTCGTCGTCCCAGGTGACGTTCTTGTCGGCGGGTTCATACTCTGCTATGACCTTCACGCGGTCGTGTAGTTCTTCTATTAAGGCTTCGCGGCATACGGGACAGAACTCCTTGTTCAGGTACTCCATCTCGCAGGTGCCATTCACAGGCTTGTAGTATTTGTTACCCTTGTCGGAGCCCCCAATCGGGAAGGCGCCGACGTTTTCCAGCCCCCACCAGTGTTTCCACTTTATGGTCTTGGAATTATTGTTGGCCGTCTGGTTCTTGTGCTCGCCCAGGTAACCGTCCCCTGCATAGTATTCATCAGCCAAAGAGGCGAAGGTGTGCCCGAATTCGTGGATGAAGATTTCCGAGGCATTTTCATGTGTGGAACAGGTCAGGTAGCTACCTCCTGCACCGCCATATTCCGATGTATTACAAATAATCCCGACCATCTGGTAGTCAGGCATGATAGCTTTGAGCAGGTCGTAAATCCTCGATGAATTATCGGGGCAGAGCAGTCTGTGCGTGTTGTACGAGTCGAAATGTACGCCGAAGTAGGTATCTACCGTCTTGATGGGCATGGAAGAGCCCTCGGGGCACACATATTCGCCATCTTTCAGCACACCGGGATGGGAGATGCCGGATTCGTTCGAAATCACCTTGATGGTATAGAGGTTGAACCATCTCCTGTACTTGTTCATGGGCTTTTTCTGGAACAGCTTATTGTAGAGGTTCCTGGCGGCTGACATGAACTTGCTTTGCTGGGTGGCAGTATATCCGTCGCCCAACAGCACAAAGTTAATGGCTTCGGGCCCGATATATTGTAGGGTATCTATAGGGAAGTCCTGTCCCTCCATTTCGCGGAAATCGCTGGCTGATATTTTCATTCTCGATGGCTTCACATCGTCGAACGAGAGAACCATACACTGGGCATTGATATCGGAGGCAACCATCCCCAGCATCACGATAGCGGTCCAAACAAATTTCTTCATACGGTACATTTTTCGATTTTAATCTTTATTTCGGGTACAAAATTAGGACTATTTATTGAAATTACCACAAAGAAAGCATAAAATATCTCAGAATCTTCAGGCTTTTACAAAAAGCTGGGCCCGCATCATTGCGAGCCCAGCCGACATTTTGAATTTTGAATTTTATAATTTTGATTTGATTAAAGTCGTGCCATCGAGGCACGAGCTTTACTCCGCATCCCCGATGGGGCCGTTGTTGTCCCCACCATTATCATCCCCGCCACCGGAATCACCGCCGGTGCTGCCGCCGCCTTCATTGCCTCCGGCAGAGCCTCCGGACTCTCCGGAGTTGCCGGAATTTCCGGTATTGCCGCCTTCATTCCCCCCTCCTTGGGAGGGGTCGGGGGAGGCTGTTCCACCGCCGCTGCCGCTGTTGTTTATCGAAGCTGCGGCGATAACGCGGTAATGGTCGGCTATGGAATTGGCCCGCTGGATGAATGACGTGATGGTGTCGCTTGGGAAGAAGATATTGGCGGCGTTCACGCGCTCCACGATGTTGCGGTAGAGCGTCACCAGCTGTTTGCGGACCTCGTCCGTCGTCTCATTGCCCAACTCGGCCTGGCGGTCGGCTGCCGTGGTCGTACGACTGGCATTGGCTGTGGTGATGGCCTCGTTGGCATTCTCCAGGAGTGGGATGAGCACGTCCATGCCCAGCTGTGCAGCAGCCTCGGCATTGGCCTGTTTTGACATTTCAGAGAGGAACCCGCGCGTCTCGGCCGTCTGTTCCATCAGCTCGCTGCGGTGCAGGTTCTTGTAGGTGTTGAAGACGGGCGTCAGCCGAGTCACATACAGGTAGAGCGGATGTGTTTCGGGCAGGCCCTTCAGGTAGTGATGGAGGTAGTAGATGGCCCGCCAGATGGCATCGCGGGTCTGGTCCTCGGCTGCTACGGTGGCCGTCTCTTCGAAGGCGCGGATGCGCTTCACCAGGGCCTCCAGTTGGACTACTTTGGCCACGAAGGCGGGAGCCTCCGCGTCCAGTTTCAGAGCTGTGGGCGTCTTTTCGGCAATCAGCCGCGACAGCTCCTGCATCATCTCCAGGAAGGAGCCTATCCTAAGCGTACTTCCTGTGTAAGCATTCAATGTTGGCATAATCTGATTTTTTTAAGGATTTGTATTTTCGATTTTCCCCCTGCGCTCTGCAGGAGCATTTCCTGACGTTCGATTTCCTTCCTGCGCTCTGCAAGAGCATTTCCTAACGTTCGATTTTCCCCCTGCGCTCTGCAGGAGCACTTCCTGACGTTCGATTTTCGCCCTGCGCTCTGCAAGAGCACTTCCTAACGTTCGATTTCCGCCCTGCGCTCTGCAAGAGCACTTCCTAACGTTCGATTCTCCACCCGGCGGAGGGCGCGAGTCTTTATGGTCTGACTTCCTGTTCATATTTCACTTGGTGTTCAATCTGTTCCTGACTTCCGCGTCCCACCTTGTCTCGGCTACGTAGTAGGGATAGTCCTCGAAGGGTTCCGGCTTGTAGCGCTGCTGCCAGCGCAGGTGTTCGGCGCGGGTCTTGTCCAGCTCGGGCTTCATGCTGTCTATCTCGGCGTAGTCCTCAGCCAGCCGTGCCTTGTAGTGCTTGTCAACAAGCCGGTAGATGGCCAGCAGGCTGCCGACGGCAAGCGTGCAGGACAGGAGAAAGACGCTGAGGGTGCGGACGGTATCGTTCATCTCGTTTCTGCTTTTTAACCGATAACGCCTGCGGATGGCGCGGGTGGCCTCCGCAGGCGTGTCGGGGTTTTTGCTATATCAGTTTACCAAGCCGAGTCTACCTCGTCTTCGAAATTGCTTTGCAGATTTCTGTTCATGCCGTATGCATCAGCGCTTCCGGCCAGAATCGTCGTGCGCTGTGTCAGTTCCACGGTCCGCATCGTGGGCTTCATATATTCTTTCTTTGTCATAGTTGTGTCCTCCTTTGCTTAGTTGTTGATGAATACCTTCTTACCATTCACGATGTAGAGACCTTTCGTCGGATTCACCACGCGGCGACCCTGCAAGTCGTAGACCACAGCGTCAGCGTTGACGTCCTCAACCGTCGGCATCTCGATGCCTGTTGCCTCGTCGAAGAGGAAGAACTCGCGGGCGAGGGCGCCGGCATACGTCAGGTATGCCTTGCCCACGCCAACCGTTTTACCACTTTTCAGTCTGTAGAAGCCCACACCGCCAGTGCCGTTGTTCAGTACGAAGGTTGTGCTGGGGTCAGCAGCCGTCAATCCTGCTGCAGCCGACACACCCTGCAGGCTGTTGCCGCTGAAGTCGTTGCTGCTGGCTGTTGATGTCTTCGTCATAACAATGGGGCTTGCTGTCGATTTCAGAATGACAGCATTATTCTTCGTCACAGTCTGGTCCGTAGTCAGTTCTGTCAACTCCAATTCCGTGTCAGTGAGCGCAGCCTTGAACACCTTCGTGTTTGCATCAGCCTCGAAGTCGTAGTTCTGGTTGTAGAACGTCATCCAGTAGGCACCGCCTGCTGCGTTCGCCGTCAGGTTCATCGTCACTGCCGCACCATCAGCAATGCCAGCAAAGGCATTTTCACGAATAAACGGATTGCTGTTAAGGGTGACCGTAGCCAGGTTGCTGCACATATTGAACGCGCTCTCGCCAATACTCGTCACGCTGGCAGGGATGGTGATAGTCGTCATCGGGCACCTCATGAAAGCTCTTCCGTCAATAACTTTCAAACCGTCGGAGAGGGTGACTGATGTCAGACCGCTCATTACGAATGCCCTCATACCTATTGTTGTCACAGAGGAGGGGATCGTGATAGTCTCTAGACTTGAGCAGAAAGAGAAAGCATCCCCGCCAATAGTTGCCAGATTAGAGCCGGCAGCAATAGTGACCGTCATTGTCGTAGCAGATGTTCCTGCTAGAGAGAAAGCCGAGCCGCCGATGCTCGTAACGCTGGCGGGGATGCTGACCGACTCTACATTTTCACATTCCTCGAAGGCATGATCAGCGATGGTTGTCACACCTTCTCCGATGACGATACTCGTGATAACGGCTTTATTGCCATCCGATAGTGCCGGGTCAAAATCCGCCATCGCGCCCGTGCCGCTGATGGTCATCACGCCGTCGCTGGTCAAAGAATAAGTGACACCTGTGCCGCAGTCGCCGCTGGCAATAACGGTGGGGCCGGCGGGGCCGTAGTTCACCACAACCTGCTCTATCTGTACGTCGCCATTGCAGCCAATTGACACGCTCGATGCGTTGATTCCAGTGACGGTCACGTATGTGCTGTGTTTGTTGCCATCACCGCTCACCTCGCAGGATCCTGCACTGGCGGTCACTTCAGAGGCATTTTCGGGATAGTATCCTATCGTCACCACCACGCTTTGCAGGACGTTCCCGTCGCCGCAGGTGATGTTCATTGGACACCACGAGGAAACTTGGGCTCCATCCCCGTCGCCAACCATTGAGACGCTGATGGTGATGTCGCCCGAGGTGTAGGACGTTTGCTGTTGGTTCGTGGCGATGGTGACTTCCGTCGCCCACGCGCCCGTCGCCGCCGTCATCAGCAGCGCGAGCAAAGATAAAAGTTTTCTTTTTCTCATAATTAAAATGAATTTAAGTTGTTAATAAAATGTGGATTGAAATATGCTTGCAGGAATCTTTGTCGCTGGGGACAAAAAACACTGCGGCCTCCCTTGCATTTCTGCAAAGGAAGCCGTATCTTGACGCGGGTGCCCGCGCAACTTAATAATGTATAAGCTACTGTAGGTGAGTACCTGAGAGAGAGAGAGAGAGAGTAATCAAATCTTTGGAATGACCAAGGATTTCGGCCATTATTTGCTCTCGCTTAACAATATTTATGTTCTCTCGCTCAGGCATATCCTCCCCTCTGCTGCCGCCAGTGGCGTCAGTCCTCCTAAAAGCGGATATGGAGAGGAGCGGAGGCATGGAATTCTAAGTTTACTGTGGTATCTTCCTAATCTTGGCAGGGCGTAAGACTTCAATTCCCTGCAAGAATCGGTAGTCCTTGTAGTTGTTGGTTACGACAATGTAGCACTTCTGCTTCTTTGCCAAGACGAACTGCACATTGTCCTCGATGTCGGCACCCGTCTCTTTGAGAGCGGCATCAATGTCTTTGGCAGTAAAGTCGATAATGTTGAAGCGGTGCTGCAACTCGCGCACCACATGGGTAATCTCCTCGTTAGATTTCTTCTTCTGATAAACCGAAATCAGCTGTGCCACGCTGAGCGAAGAGATATAAAGCCGCTTACCCGTCAGCGAAAACAGGTAGCGCAGACAGTCGTCGTCCTTCTGGAACTTTGCGTCACCACTGTAGCCGCCAACCAGCACGTTGGTATCCACGAAGATGTGATTGGGATTGAAGGAAAGGGCACGTTTCGTCATAGGTCAGAATACCAGATTAGGGAATTGTGCCTTTTCTTCTTCCGTGAGTTCGTCGATTTTGCCAGCCATCCAAACGCCGAGCAGGAAGTCAACGAGTTCCCTACGCTTCAGTCCGTTCTTCTGGAGCAGCAGTTCGAGTACGCCCTTGCGCTCCTTTTCCACTTGTTTCTGCTTCTCGCTCATAATGCTATCATATTTGATGATTACAGGGGCAAAGGTACAACTTATTTTTATATTATCGCGCAATCCCCGCCACAAATCTGCAAAAAAGAACAAAAAGCGCTGCCTTTGCCCGAATCTCTGTGCCTTGCCTCTGAAACAATGAGCGGATAACGCCGTAAGTTCGTCAGCTATCCGCTCATGTTGTCGCTGTTTATACCTTTATTATATATTTATTTATACCTTCTTGCCGTCTATCCAATTCTCAATCTTTATACCTTTGATATTCTTGAAGTCCTTCACATTCTGTGTCAACCTCAAGGAACTCGTCTCGCTTGGGGTTATAACAGCGTGCGTCGTGGATAGCTTTTACCAGTTCGTCGGCATCCATGTACTCCTCATCACTCCAGATGCCAGCATAATCACATGCATCCAACTTCTTTTTCTTAGCTTCGGCTGGCTTTACGCTTTCTGCCAACATCGTTATTAGCTGCAGCTTCTGGCTGTCATCCAAGTCTTTCACCAGCCCCCAATAATGGGTGATGGGGTGCTTAGTGCGTCTTCTTCTTGTAATTGTTGCCATGATTTATAATGTTTTTCTTGTTTTCTGCCGCAAAGTTACGATTAAGCGAGCACATTACAAAATAAAAACGCTTTTTATTTTTATTGTCGAGCGTGAGTATCTTCGACCGCAGGTCAAAGTTACACATTATTCATTATATAGGCAACATTCCCGCCGGAAAAGTAAAAAAGAAACGGACAAAAGCGCTGCTCTTGCCCGAATCTCTGTGCCTTGCCTCTGAAAAAAAATGAGCGGATAACGCCGTAAGTTCGTCAGGCGGAATGAGCGGCTGCCAGTATCGCTGCCTATCAATTTTTTATTGCCTGGTGAAGGTCGATATACCTTCATCTGCAAAGTCTTTAATCTGAAGCGTAGTGGCGGTTAAACTTATGACGTCATAATATTCTGTTACTTGCTTCTGATTGGTTGTGCTAATGTATGTGTAACGAAGTGTTTTGTCCTTATACTCATATTTGAAGTTCCTTGCTTTTTCCGTTTCTGGTGCTTCAAACTCGTAATGAATGCCTGTACCATTAGCGTTGAATGTCAGAATAATATATCCCTTATCAGAGTAGTTCCAGCGCCATTTACCAATGATTGACGCCGTTTCTTCCTGCTTCGGCGGGGTGGTTTCTTCCGGATCTGATTTGCATGAACTAACACATACACTCGCTACGATGAACATCATAAAGCTCATCAATTGAATTAATCTTTTTGTCTTCATAATTATTTAATATAATGGTTTTAATTATTCCCAAGCAGTAAAGCGCCCTTCATTAGCCCGGAAATCTATAGGAATAGCTCAGCATCATGGGCTCCGTTTATGATTTGCTCTGCAAAGTTATACAATTATTTATTATATATAGTGCAATTCCGTAGAAAAATTTATAATAAAAGACGTATAGCCCTGACATTCCGCCACTTTTCTTTTGTATTCCGCTCGCTTATTCGTACCTTCTTGCGCTCCGTAGGTGCTCAGGCGCAGGCGGAGGACTCCGTCGAGCTACGTTTGCGCTCAACAATAAAAATAATCGTATTTATTTTGTATTGTCTTCGCTTATTCGTACCTTTGCAGCAGATATCTCCAAAATTATAACACTATGAGAAAATCCCTACTCTCTCTTCTGGCGTTGCTGCCGCTTATGTTATACGCCAAAGATGCTCAGACCGAAAGCGATAAGACGGTCACCTATCCACAAATCTTCATCGGAGCCCAGGGCGGCATTCAGACGACCCTGACGCACTACAACAACTGGCAGCTCGTCAAACCGACGACCAGCATGAGCGTCGGCACGTTCTTCACACCTGTCGTCGGCGCACGCCTGCACTTCAACGGCTTCTGGAACGAAGGCGGATATTATGAAGAGACCGAGGACTTTAAGTACAAGTACAAATACTTCACATCATGTCTGGACATCATGATAAACCTGGTGAATCTCTTCAGCAAAAAGAGCTATAATCCAGTAGGTGTGTACCTGCTTGGAGGCCTGGGTCTGAACTGTGCATGGGACAACGATGAGGCCTACGCCCGCCGGGATGTACTGCATACGGCCTACGAAGGCTGTCACCTCAGCCACAACGCCCGCATCGGCACCATGATCGACTACAGCATCTCGAGGCACGTCAGCATCAACTTGGAATTTGCCGCAAATAGCCTGAATGACAAATACAACAGCAAACTGTCCGGCAAGAGCGACTGGCAGCTGACGACTCAGCTTGGCGTGGCCTATAAGTTCGCCGGAAAGAAGTCGAAGAAGGCCGCAGAACCAAAGGAGGTCTGGGAGACGCGCAAGGACACCATCTGGTACGACAGCAACGAAAAGGACACGGCGAGGAAATTCCGGATCAAGGAAGTCCGCTACAGAGTGAAGTAAATGAGACTGACAGGAAAATATTTGCTGTTGTTGGCCGCGATGTGCATGCCAGCCATGATGGATGCAGCGCCACGCAAAGTGCTGGTACTGGCCGAACGAGGCGGCCTGCACGAGGGATTCACGAAAGCCGGCCTGGAATGGCTGGAGAGCCAGAAGGAGCGCTTCGATATGGAGCTGACCGTACTGAACTCGGCACTCGACATCCCAAAAGGCGAGTTGCGCAAGTACAATCTGGTGCTGCAGCTGAACTATCCGCCCTACGCTTGGAGCGAGGCAGCTCAAGAGGACATGCAGCGATACATAGACCGCGGCACCGGCGGATACATTGGATTCCACCACGCCAGCCTTCTGGGCGAGTTCGACGGCTACCAGATGTGGGGCTGGTTCTCCGACTTCCTGGGCAAAATCAGATACAAGAACTACATTGCCGAGACGTGCGATGCAACGGTCCGCGTGGAGGACAGACAGCACCCCGTCATGAAAGGCGTGACGGAGTCCTTCGTTGTGGCCGACGACGAATGGTACACCTACGAGACCAGCCCTCGCCCAAACGTCCATGTTCTGGCAAACGTAGATGAGGGCAGCTACACGATAGAGACCGACATCAAGATGGGCGACCACCCCGTGATATGGACCAATCCGAAGAAGAAGGCACGCAACGTTTATTTCCAGTTCGGGCACAGCAAACTGCTGTTCCAGAACCCGGCCTTCATCAAGATACTGGAGAACGCCCTACGCTGGACACTAAAGGAGAAGAAAGGACTCCTATAGCTTCATCCTACGCCATATCCAACGCGGAATAAGCCGCCAGAAGAACGTCAGAATGCGGTAGCGCCAATCTATCACTCGCACATGGCGATGGCGATAGATGGAGCGGACAATATCTCGGGCTACTGACTCGGGGCGCATCAGCATCGGATAAGGGAAACTGTCATTGAGCAAAGCCGTATCGACAAATCCCGGACGTATGTCGGTGAAACGAATCTTCAGCCCGCGCTGAAGTGCCTGTTGTTCCAGCGATTGCAGATAGGTGGCCTGCAGGGCTTTTGTGGCTGAATAGGCCGGCGCCGGGCCCAAGCCCTTTGTTCCGGCAATAGAGGTGATGGCAGCTATATGCCCTGCTCCTCGCTCCGCAAAATATCTGTAAGCCTCGCCTATCATCCGGGTAAATCCCACAGCGTTGGTTTCCATTGTGCGCAGTTCGATGCCCTCCTCCAGCGTTCTGTTTTGCTTGCCAATTCCCGAAGCATGGAAGTACAGGTCCATTCCTCCGAGCCGCTCTATGAGGCTATGCAGGCGCTCTCCGGCATCAGGCATTGTCACGTCGAGGGTCATTACCTCCACGCGCTCCGGCGCTTTTTCTTTCAGTTCCAACAGCAGCTCTTCACGTCGTGCAGCTACGCCAAGATGCCAGCCGTCTGCAAGCAGCAGCTTTGCAACCTCCAGCCCAATACCCGAGCTTGCCCCAACAATAATGGCTTTCCTATTCATTATATTACTTCTTTTTTTCGTACCAGTCCCGCAGGACATAGAAGGACTTCTTGCGTTTTCCTTGGTCGGAGAAGAGGCCCTTGCGGTTGAAGCCGTCCTGGATGCCTGGCAACGGACGACGCGGCGAACGGAAGTCCTTCAGCACCCACGGACAAGTGCCGGCGAGGCCCTCTATCTTGTCGAGCATCGCCAGGTTCTCGCGGTAGAGGTTCTCCTGGAACTCCTCCGTCCAGCGCTGACCCTTATCGCCGTGCAGACCAGCTTTTGCACCGCCTCCGAACTCGCTGATGATGACAGGTTTTTCGTAGGGAATCTCCCACTTCATCTTTGGTGCATCATTCACGTCGCGATACCAGCCGATATACTGATTGAAGCTAACCACATCCACGTATTTGTTCATATTGTCCTGCAAGCGGTTCACGTAGTTCGATGCGCCTGTCACCTCCATTGCCATCGAGATGAGGCGGGTACTGTCCAGGCTTCGAGCAGTAGTGGCCAGACGCCCAAGGAACTTGTCGCGGGCATCGCTGTGAGGTGTCTCGTTGGCCAAAGACCAAATGATGATGGCTGCGCGGTTGTGATCGCGACTAATCATGCTACGCAACTGGTTCTCGGCATTGGCGTAGGTCTTTTCGTTCTGCCATGAGATGGTCCAATAGACAGGAATCTCCGACCACAGCAGGAATCCCTGCCGCTCGGCCTCTCGCACAGCATGTTCGTTGTGAGGATAGTGGGCCAGACGGATGAAGTTGCAACCCAACTGCCGTGCCCACGAGAGCAGCGTATCGGCATCGGCAGCACTGTTGCAGCGACGGCTCGTGTAGGCGGTCTCCTCGTGCGAGCAGACACCGCGCAGGAAGATGGGCTTGCCGTTCAGCAACAACTGCTTGCCACGCGTCTCGATGGTACGGAAACCAATCTCGTCCTTGATAACCTCGTCGCCACAAGTTATCTCTACATCATATAATTTGGGAGTCTCGGGAGACCAAAGCTGTAACTTAGAATTGACAATTGATAATTGGCAATTGACGATTTCACCTTCGGCATTGGTGGTGAACTGTTGTTTTATTTTCAACTCAGGAATGCTCAAAATGACCTCCTGGCCTGCGACGGGATTGTTCAGCTTCAGCGAGAAGTTAATCGTACGTTTCTTACCGTTGATTGCCTTGTCCAGTTGGAGCGAATAGTCGTCGATATATGTTTTAGGGACGCTGACCAACAGTACGTCGCGGGTGATGCCACCGTAGTTCCACCAGTCGAAAATCAGGGTCGGCACATTGTCAGCATGACGTTTGTTATCCACCTTCACGATGACGAAGTTCTTACCCGGCTTCACCACATCGGTCACATCGTAGCAGAAAGGTGTGAAACCGCCCACATGACGTCCGGCCTTCTTTCCGTTCACATAAACGATGGCCTCGTAGTTCACAGCGCCAAAATATAACAACGCCCGCTGTCCGTCGCGTGGTGTATAGTCGAAGTCCTTTTTGAACCACACCGTTCCCTCGTAGAGGAACAGCTGCTCGTCCTGCGTATTCCAGTCGCCCGGCACACGCATCGTGGGACACGCGTCGAAGTTATACTCCACCAGGTCCGATGGGCGCTGCGCCTTGGCGTTAATGAAATATCCCCAGTTGGTAGGATTCATACGGTAGTCGTAGTAGCCCTGTTCTTGTGGGTCAGCAAAATAATTCCAGTCGCCATTGAGCGACACACACTGCCTGGCATACACATTTTGTGGGGCCGGCACTTCTGTCTGAGCGAAAGTTACACCAGTCATCGTGGCGGTCAAGACAAACGTCAGTACACGTAATGAGAAGTTTCTTTTCATAATATGATGTTATTTATAGTTTTTGTATTACAGATTCAGACGAATACAATTATCTCACTCTTGCAGCCAGCAACGCAGCAGCGTGAAAAAGGTGGGCGCATCGAGCAGTTGGATGGAGGGTTCCAGACGGCAGGCCTCACGTACCACTTCGTTATACCAAGCGGGACTCTTCAGGATGCAGCGCGACCAATGAAAAGGAATCTGACATTGGTGTATGCGGTCCACGAGCACTTGAGCCGCTTCGTGGGGGTCGTTGGAGACAAGGTCCCAGTCGGAACGCAACACGGGCATCTGGCCATACAGGGATGCAGGTTCGCACTTCTGAGGCACGATACCGTTGGGACTGAATCGGGCGTATGCATCAAGCGAACGCTTTCCCATTGCAGGACCATTGCCGTCGATGACAAAGCCTGTGACTGTGAGTCCCCACTGGCGATAGAACTTCTTGCAGTGAGCTTCCCACGCGTCGATATGGCGCGTAGTACCTTCTGCAAGGTCTTGCGCTTCGGCTGTACCTGGCATCATGTAGCCGGCCCCGTTATCGGCAGCAGCAAAGTAGTCGAGCGGCGAGGCTGTCTGGCGTATGTAATGCATAACATGAGGCACACGTTCTGCAAGAACGGGACTGATGCACCACATCATGGGCGACACACCCCTTTCCTGTGCATCCCACAGGAGGGGAGTCATCTGGCTTAGCCACGATGCTGCATCATAGTCGCCAACATATATGATAATATATTTGCGCGTAGTATCTACCCTGCCCTCTGAGTCCAACAGGCCACGTGCCTGCAGGTCTTTCCTTTTGACCCACGATTGGGGATAGCGCTTGCGCAGCGGAAAGTGTTGCCAGAAGGAGGCATTGGCCTGTGCTCCAAGGTCTATCGCATCGGCATCCTTGAAGGCATTGTAGTGGCTGATGAGCTCGGAGAACTGCCATTCGGTGGCTACATCCTCGTGTTTTCCTCCCACGCGTTGCGTGTACTTGAAGGCCCATGCAGGGAAGCCTCCGATATGACACATCTTTTCACCCTTCCCCAAACTATCGGCGGTATGTAGCAATTCCTGCAGCGTACGCAGGTCGGCGCCCAAGGGTTGTGAGGGATCGTCGGTAGCAGGTTCATCGCCCCATGGTGAGAGGTCGAAGAAGAAACCCTTCCGGCTCACAAAGAAGTCGTGGTTCGTGAGTTGATGATGATTGCAATTAACACGTGATGGCATCGAGCGCCACATCTGGTCAGGATAGTATCCGGCACAGCGAGCAGGGCAGCGTCCTGTCTTCATGTATTGTTCAATGAACCACAGATAAGGGTCGCATTTCACGGAACCAGAAGATGCCCGTTTACAGCCTGGCAGGGTGCCTTCGCCCGTGAAGAGCGGTGTACCGTCTTCCCGAACCAGCCATACGCGCACAGGAAGTTTGGGCTCTGAGAGACATAGACGGCTATAGAGCGAGCCCGGCGCTTTGTCATATCTTACGGCTACCAGATTCTCGATACCAGCGACAGCCGAAGCGACATTGCTTGTCGAGGGCACATGCGAGTCGTAGGCTACCACGCCTCGCAGTTCCCCAGAGAAATGTGCCACAGCCTCTTCGACAGAGAAAAGAGTCAGCGTGTCGCGCCCCGAAAGCCATTCCCCCTTGCGCCGATAGAGACGCCACCAATGCGCGTCTATTGCCTTCTGCCCATTTACGACGTAATCCACATAGAGGCGCGGCTTCTTGCGGTTCACGATGCCCTGCAGCGTACTGGCAGCATGCAGCTCGTCCCACATAGCAAGAACTGCAGCGCTGTCGGCATAATCCACCTGGTTCAAGTGGCGCAGGTTCAAATACACCAACTCCTCACCTCTGCATACCGTGCATATAAATATAATGAGGAAGGAAAAGATCAGGCTGACTTGGGAACTGGCCGTCTGTCTCATCACGTTCTTTTCTCGTTCAGTCCTGGACGATTTACTCGATGACAGGCACTTCAATCTGCGAGCCGTAACGGTGGTATTCGTTGGCAATGGACTGCTCCTTGATATAATGCGTGAGCTCGATGCGGCCGTCGCGAACGGGAAGCGCCTGGGCAATGTACTTATCGCAGTTGGCAGCTGCTTGGAAGACGATATCGGGTACTTCGTTTGAGATGGTGCGGATGCGTTCGTAGCGCTTGATACTCTCGCAGAAGGCTGCCAGATTCTCCCTGACTGTCTTTGCACCACAAGCGAGTGCTGCAGAGAGAAGAGCGTTGCTGTCGTCGGCAGAGACGGTGAGAGGCGTACCAACGGTCTTGGCTGCCAGACATACCATCTCGACTTGTTCCTTAGTCTCGTCACCGAAGAGACGCAAAGCCATACCTCCGGCAAGGGGCAGATAGCGGAAGACATTCTGTTCGCCACGGATCTTGGGCTGTATGTTACGTGCATGGCGGAACTCACGCTCGTACCACTCGGCATAAGAAGCATGGTAGTCGGTATTTGTGCCTTCCTTATCGGTAATTGTCATGAACTGAGCCACATAGTTGGGACCGCCTGCCTTCAGGCCGGGACCGAAGGCAGAGAACTTCATGCCACCGAAGGGCTGACGGTTGACAACAGCACCCGTGATGCCTCGGTTGATATAGAGGTTGCCCGCCTGGATGTGGTTCTTCCAGTAACGCTGCTCTTGCTCGTCGAGTGACTGCAGGCCAGATGTCAGACCGTAGTCGAGTCCATTCACGAGGGCGACAGCTTCCTCCAGCGTGTCGTAGGGAGCTACGGCAAGCAACGGGGCAAAGAGTTCGGTGCGGAAGGTGAAGGAACCGGGCTTCACATCCACCTTGACGGTAGGACGCAGGATGTAGTGCTTCTCATCGACAAACTCAGGCGCAATCAGCCAACGTTCTCCGGGTTCGAGTTTGAAGGCCTGTTCCAGCTTATCGTTCTGGTTGGTAATCATAGGCCCGACGATATTGCCGGCATTCCATACGCCTCCCACCTTGAGCGAGGAAGCACAGTCCTTGAGCTTCTCGAAGAACTCGGGATGATTATAAACAGAGCGTTCCACAAGCAGCAATGAACATGCAGAACACTTTTGTCCGGCATTGCCGAAAGCAGAGCGGCAGGCATTCATAATGGCATGGTCGCGGTCGCTCTTGGCAGAAATAATCATCACGTTCTTACCACCCGTCTCAGCCGACAATGGCTTGCGTGGATTGTTATGTGCAAGCGTCTGTGCCGTCTCTGTGCCACCAGTCAGGATAACATGTTTGATGATGGGCGAAGAGGTGAGCAGAGGCGTTGCCTCGCGGTCGGAAATTATCACCTGAAGGGCTTGCTTGGGAACACCAGCATCCCAGAAAGCTTTCGCGAAGAGCCAGGCAACGGGTGCTGCAACGGTAGCGGGCTTCAGGATACAGGTGTTGCCGGAAGCCAGGGCTGCTACTACGCCGCCACAAGGAATGGCACATGGGAAGTTCCAAGGCGAGAGAACCAATACAACGCCCTTGCCTTGCATTTCGATGTCGGGCAGGGCTGCGAACTTCTTCATCGTGGTGGTATAGAAACGACAGTAGTCAATGCCCTCCGATACCTCCACATCGGCCTCCTCTACGGTCTTGCCCGTGATGGCACACATAGAACCAATCAAATCGCCACGCATCTGTCCCAGGATGTTGGCAGCTTTGTACATAATCTGATGACGCTCCTCTACGCTTGTGTTTCTCCAACCACCTGCATCAGCATCGGCTATGTCGAGCATCTGCTGCACCTGTTCCTTATTTGCTCTCGACATCTCGCAGACAAGCACATCGCCGTCCTGACTTCGGTCGAAGTATTTCACGTGGTCGTCGTTGTAGGTCAATTCGTCGCCTATCTGTGTAGGCAGCAGGTCGCCAGGTTTCCATTCGCCCCAAGCTGACTTTTCGCCCGACATATTGCCATTTGCTTTCCACTTTGCAAATATCTTCTCTACCCATTGCTGGTTGCAGAAGCGGTCGAAGTCGGTATCCGGCTCGTTCAGCATTTCGTCCCGAGGTTCCTGTCCCACGTAGGGCTGGTTGCGGTCCTGAGTGCGGGTGGGCGTATGGTTCAGGCTGTCCTTCATGTTGTAGGCTGCAATGAACTGTTCTTGGAGCTCTTTCCATTCCTTCGTATCAGGCTTGAGCGAGAAGCTGTGGGTCAGGAAGTTATCGGGAGCTGTATTCTCGTCCATACGGCGAACGAGGTAGGAAATGGCATTCAGGAAATGCTCTTTCTTCACGACAGGCGTATAGAGGATGACGTGGTTGCCCAACTTCTTCTGAGCCCTCCATACGTGATTGGCCATACCCTCCAGCATCTCGAAGCAGAAGCAGTCCTTCGGGGTCTGATACATCTCGCTGAGCAGGTAGGCGTAGGAGATGGTGAAGAGGTTGTGAGAAGCCATACCGATATGCAGCACCTTCGCATTCTCGGGCTTCAGGCCGCGCTCGATGATGTGCAGATAGTTGGCATCCACCTCCGTTTTGTTGGGACGCACGGGATTGGGCCATCCACGCAGGTCGCTGACGATGTTTTCCATATCCATGTTGCAGCCCTTCACGATACGCATCTTGATGGGCGAACCGCCTTCCTCCACACGCTTGCGGGCAAACTCCAGCAGCTCGCTCTGGAAGCCCTCAGCATCGGGCAGATAGGCCTGCACCACGATACCAGCCTCGTAGTTCTTGAACTGAGGCAGAGAAAGAACATCCTTGAACAGCTTCATGGTCAGATGGGCATCCTTGTACTCCTCCATATCCAGGTTGATGAACTTGGGCTTCGTCACGCCATTCACATCTGTATAGGGATAGTCGATAGCCGTCTGATAGAGTTCCGACATACGGCGTACAAGTTCGGGGAAGCACTCCTTATAGTTCAGGGCGTGCGTCTGCGCATAGATACCGGAAATCTTCACGGAGATATAATTGATGTCGGGTTCCTTCAGGGCCTCCAGATAAGAATAATAGCGTTTGTCAGCCTCGCCGTCGCCCAATACCACTTCACCCAGCAGGTTGACATTCTGTCCGATGTTCTGCTGGAAACGTGTGGCCAGATGCTCTGTCAGGCTGGGACGTGCGGCATCGATGATGACACGGCTGGTATCCCTGCGCAGGCGCCACTTGATGATGGGCACAGCAGCCCAGTTGAAGAGGGGAAGGTAGGCGAACTTCTGATACATCCAGAAGAGTGCATGGTCGGAGCTGTCCAGGAACTTGGGGATTCCGTACTGGTCAATCAGTTCCTTCACGCGCAGGGCCAGCTTCTTGCGGTCGCGTATCTGGCTGGTCTCGTCGAGCATGCGCACGATGAATTTCTTGTCGCTGGGCGTAGTCACCATCGTGCCATACATGTGCTGTTCACTCTTCTCGGTCTTGGTGAGGCCGGAATAACTCTCGTCGTAAAGTTTCCGCATCCAGGAGAAAACCTCCTCGATAGTCGGTAATTGCTGTTCTTTCATAACAATAGTTGTTTTTAGATTCGTTTTTTCCCTGCAAATTTACAATTTAGCAAGCGAAAAAACAAATTTATTTGAGTTTTCACTCGCTTATTCGTAACTTTGCAGCGTAACTTCATGCATGAATTATGGTAAATTATCTCGTATTCTCCGCTCTGGCACTTTATATTCTGCTGCTAGTTATTTTTACTAATGTAGTAAAGTCGAAGGGTGACAACAACGCATTCTTCCGTGCCGGCAGGAAATCGCCATGGCTGCTTGTGGCTTTCGGTATGATAGGGGCAAGCATCAGCGGTGTGAGCCTTGTAAGTGTCCCCGGGTGGGTCGGAACGAGTGGTATGACGTATTTCCAGATGTGTCTGGGCTTTCTTGCCGGCTATGTGGTCATCGCCTTTGTGCTGCTGCCCCTGTACTATCGCCTTCGGCTCACCAGCATCTACAGCTATCTGGCCCAGCGTTTCGGACGGCGGAGCCACCTCACCGGCGCATGTTTCTTCCTGCTCAGCAAACTCACGGGAGCAGCTGCCCGCCTGTATCTGACCTGCGTCGTGCTCCACGAGATGGCCATCAGTCCGCTCGGGCTCCCCTTCTGGTTTACCGTCGGCATCGTGCTGATGGCGATATTCCTCTACACGCGGGGCGGAGGCATCGAGAACATCGTCCGTACCGATGCCCTTCAGACGTTTTGCCTACTGTTGGCTACATTCTGCATCATCTGGGTGGTGTCGGCCCAAATGAACCTCTCGCCCTCGGGTATTGCAGAAACCATTGCCCAAAGCCCGATGGGACGGATGTTCTGCTGGGAGCCATCGAACACGCAGTTCTTCCTGCGGCAGTTCATCAACGGCATGTTCATTACCATCGTCATGAACGGACTGGACCAGGACATGATGCAGAAGAACCTCACCTGCACGTCCCTGCGTAATGCGCAGAAGAACATGTGCCTCTATGGCGTCTGCATCCTTCCCGTCAACCTGCTTTTCCTCGTCATCGGCGTCCTGCTCTACACCTTTGCCCAGCAGCAAGGTATTGCCGTTCCCGATGCCGGAGACCGCCTGCTGCCGATGCTGGTTCGCAGCGGTGCTCTGGGAACAATCGTCGTATTTCCATTCACCATTGGCATTACGGCGGCAGCTCTGTCGAGTGCCGACAGCGCAATGACGTCTCTGACGACCAGTATTTGTGTGGATATCCTTCGTGTGGAACGCGAAGGCTTCGATCCCAAGCGGGCATTACACATCCGTCACTGTGTCCATGCTTCTGTTGCCCTTGCCTTTGCGCTCTGTATTATCCTCTTCTATGTTGCAGGCAGCGGTACCATCATCGACACCATCTACCGCCTGGCCGGTTACACCTATGGTCCGCTTCTGGGACTCTTCTGTTTCGGCCTTTTCACCCATAGGCGGATAATAGACAAAGCGGTTCCCTACATTGCCATCACATCCCCAATAGTTTGCGCACTCTTAGACTATCTCGCACCTGTATTGTGGAACTACCATTTCAGCTACGAACTTCTGCTACTGAATGCATTTTTCACATTCTCTGCTCTGCTGTGCTTTTCAAAGTCAAATAAAATGGTAGATTAGACCCATTCGAAAACGTCTTTTCCTGCGCCAATCTCAAAATGGCACTTGGCAATCCCCAAGTCAATAGGCGCATAGCTATTCAATATCGTGAAGCGAGTCTTAGCCTCCACTTTGTTGCCGTCGTGTAAAATGAACTCGAATTTCTGCTGATTGATAGCTGTCGGTGCCAACAACGCCGCTTGCATACCGTTCACGAACCATTCGGGGAAGCATTCCGAATCTTTGCGGGCGTCTTTGCAATAGGCCTTATTGTCTTTTTTCTGAGGATGCTGTACGCCTTGTGTTACGCCGTAGCCGAGTGCTACTACGCAAACCAGTTTCTCACCATCCAGCACCTCGTATTTGTCGGGCTGCTTGCGGTAGGTAAGTCCCACCCAACAGGTATTCAGCCCGAGTGTTTGTGCCAGCAACACAACTTGCTCGCCGTAATAACCGAGCGTAGTATCGTCACCCTTCTTGCCAATCATAGCGATATAATTTCTGATGCCCGAAAACTTGCCGTACTTGGCCAATCCGCCCGAAAAAGCGTTGGGTTCATTGGTAACCAGCTGAATATGGAGATTCCCCTTGCGGTTGCATTCCGCAATGAAATCCTGCAACCGTTCGATTTTCTCAGTCTCGATTGGTTTGTCGAGATACTGCCGCACGCTGTGGCGGGAAATAATAGCTTCTTGTATTGTCATTGTCGTCTCTTTAAGCCAAAGTTTATGATACTATATTCAATAGATTATCCGCGTGTTGCTACAAAGATATAAAAAGTATTGTTTCCAGCAAAATAAAAGTGCTTTTTGTTTTGTATTGTGCTCGCTTAATCGTAACTTTGCGGCAGAAAACAAGAAAAAAGTGAGAATATGAGTACTGCAACATTGACAAATCTTCGCGACTATCTTTATGGCACGCTTTCTCCTGCAGACATGATGTGGTTGATGGAAGAAATGAAAAGCCATTTGCGAGGTTCTGAAGACAGATTGAAGCCCTACACAAAGGAGGAACTTCATGCAAGAATTGCACAGTCCGAACTTGACATTGCCGAGGGACGCGTATATGATTTCGATGATGTGATGCGTGAGTTGGAAGAAGAGTTTGCAGACGAAGACGCACGAGAATTAGCAAAGGCAGTATGAAAGTAACTATTACTGGTTTTGCAAAGCAACAAATTCGCGAAACTGCCAGATATATCCAGATGGAGTTTGGCAGGAAATACAGGGACAATTTCATACACAAGGTGCAAGAGGTGCGACAATATCTTGAAAACAATCCCCGTTTGGGACCAGTAGAACCACTTCTGTCAGATTGCCCTAGAATATATCGTAGTGTGGTCGTCACCAAATTAAACAAGATGATTTATCATATTGCAGACGATCATATTGAAGTGGTTGACTTCTGGGATGTGAGGCGTGAACCAGATGCTTTGGCAGCCCAGGTGAAAGAATAAAAAAACCGAAGGGGAGCTGACCGTTCCCCTTCGCTTGTTATTGATGGTTTGTCTGGCTATTTCTCAAAGACCTTTCTACTCGTTCTTGGATTCTTTAGAACCAAGGCGGCATTGTAGTGCCGGAGCACGTCGGAGTAGCGGATGATGTTAATGCCAAACCACAAAAAAGTGGATGCAATTTGCAATTTTGCAATTTTGTCTAAACCAACTTGCGATACTTGCCCTTGTCTTCTCCTGAACGAATCTTTTGGGCAAGACCGTCGTCTTGCAGGTGTTTGATGCGGCTGGTGATACTGCCCTTCACACCTTCATAGCCGTAGCAAATATCCACATCTTTGCTTGTAAAGGGATTTGGCAGACGCAGATAAGACAATAGCGTCTTCTGCTGCATACGGTGTTTCGAAGCTTCCAACGTCTGAGAGTTTTCGTAGTGCTGCTCGGCAATAGCGCCGAAGAAATGCTGCTGGAAGGTATATTGTGCGTTGCAGATGAGCAAGGCCAGTTCGCGGTCAATCTTATCTGTCTGAAAGCCTGCACCGCAGACGAACCGTCCACCCTCGTCCACCATCTCGTCCCAGTGTCGGGCAATGATGTAGGGCAATGCATAGTTGATGCCATGCCAGCAGGGACGCTTCAGTAGGTCTTCGTCTGCCAGGGACTGATTCTCCCGTGCATCGTCCATGCGACGCTCTGTCCAGTCATGCAAGGCATCGCTGATGTCCTTGCAGGGGATTTCGCCCTTTGTGGCATCCAACTTGTACGCCCATTCTGTGAGCTCAACATCCCGCTGACGGTCTTCATCGGTGTATTCGCGATTCTCCATCATCTCGAAATTGCTATCGCCCATGGGAACCGCGGTGATACGTCCGTTCAGGCCCGTAGCATAGTTGGTAATGTTCACCTGTTTGTCCAAGGCATGTTTCGTGCCCGTATAGACCACGTTGTAATGTACAGGCCACTCACCTACGATGCTTGTAGCTGACTTCAGCAGCGCGCCGTGAGGCTCGTTGTGGAAGCCTTTGAGCCAAAGGGTGTAGAGAGCAGAGAAATAGCCCTTCTGCAGCTGGCTGAGTGTATTCTGCAACTCGCTGTCGAACTGGCTGACATGGAGATACCACTCCTCGCCGTCGATGATTTCCTTGGCGTTAACCTCGGCATCCCTGACACCTGCAGCCGAGGACTCAGATGGCAGACAACGGTAGATACCCTTGGGTTCTGGGGTCTTGTTCTTGGCAGCGCCATTGTTCTGTGAACGCTCTGCCTTCCAGTTGTTGAGGGCATTAATCTGTACCTGATCTGCCTTCTTGATGGGCTCCATCAGAATCTCATAGAGTGTGACGGCGAAGCGCTTGCCGGAGCCTTGGCGACCGATGAGTTCCAAAAGGTGGTTCATCCTGCATTTCTTGCCTGGAGCCGGCCAGAAGCTGTACCACATCCTCGTCATAAGGTTCATGCAGAACGCGCCGCCAACGAAGAGCGCAGCGATGTAGTGCTTGCGCTGCAGACCGTGACACATCAGGCGCAACAGAGGGTAGTACTTGAAGAACTTCTCCACCTTGCGGCCCATGCGGTCCAGGGTCGCAACGATGTCTTCGCCGCCAACCAGTTTGCCACCTGTCTGCTGGGCACGTGCTTCGGCCACTATCTGTGTGTATTTACGCTTCACAACAGTTTCTATGGCGCGCTGCATCTCCTTTGACGGGCGAAGGTCGCTGAGTGACTCACTCTCGCGTTTCTTCAGCTGTTTCTTGGCGGAATCGATGATATCATCAATCTCCTTTGCGCCACGCTCCTTGATGACGTCTTGCACCCATGTCTGCTTCAGCAATACATGCTTCACCAGCCGTTCGTCGCCGTCGAGCAGAATCATGAGGTCGCTGGCCAACTTCAGGGCGCTCTTGTGACGTGTATTCACCGGCGCACCATGGGGATACATGGTGTTGATGAAGTCCAAGATGGAATGACCGAACACTGTCAGCAGTGCCTCCATCTCTTCATCCGTCAACTCCTTTGGCTGCAAGGCCGAGGGTGTTGGAGCCACTTGGCTCGCCAATTCCTTGGCAGCTGTAGCTGAGGGGTTAGTTATTGTGCCAGCATCGGCAGTCTCGCTGTCGAACACGTTGGCAGGATTTGTGGGCTGAGTGTTACCCTGTTGGTACTCAGCTGCGAACTTCTCGTCGAAGTCGCAAAAATTAAATAAATTAGCCATAATAGTGATTATTTAAAAATTAAACAATTTGTTTTCGTCAATGTAGTAGATGTCCTCACGGCGGGGACAGTATGAGATTCTTGTAGCATCGATGCACGAGTCATCCACGACGGGCTTGCCTGTGCTACCCTTCATGCCCATGAGTCCGAGGTCGCGAGCCAGGCAGATCTGGTTGTCGGCAATATTGCCAAGCTCCGGACGCGCCTCGCAGACGAGCCTGAGACCATGGCCAGAGGATGTATTGTGTGCAAACGGCACCTTCCAAGGGAACCCGGGCACCTGCGTGCGCTTGAATATCTCGTAGGGGGCGCAAAGCAGGTGGTCTGCGTCGAACATGAAGAGTCCGCTCAGATGCTGAATCTCGGGTTGCTTGCGGCGAGTGCTTTCAAAGTCCTTCACGGCAAAGATGAAGCATGGAAGTAAGTTCTTCAGCGAGTTCGTCCACTGCAACAGCTTCTCTGCAAGGGTCAAATCCTCGAAGGATTTCTCACCCTGCTTTTTTGTGCAGAAGCGGACAAACTCCTTCTCCATTGTGAAGCTATCGAGAGGCTGCCCATCGCGGATGGCTTTCTCCACAGCCTGACGCATACCAATCTTGTAGGCAACATCCTGGCTGTCGATGGCATGGTTAAACAATGTGGGGGTGCAAGGCATGCACTCGCCCCAATACTGATTCTCTTGATAACAAAAACGATAGTTCTGTTCCATAACATTATTTATTATTATTGTCGTTAATGATTTCTGTGCGGTAGCGTCCCAGTGTGACGTTCATCGTGGCCTGTGCCTGTAGCAGTTCGCGCTCTATCTGTGGCGAGCATTGAAGGCGTGTGAGGATGCAGACCTCGCCTCGTGCCGTGTCGTGCCATACCTTCAGGGACGATCCGTTGTCGTAGAGCATGCGACCTTCAGAGCCTTCTGGCAGTTGTGGCATCTCCTTGCGCTCGTTTTCTGTAAGGTTGAGGAATTGCTCATACAATGCTCCCACGGGGTCGGCGCAGTCCTTAGCGTCCACATTGAGGTGCAGAGAATAGCTGGATTCCTTTTCACCCTCCGATTTGTAGAAGCTGGAGTTGCCCAGTTGCTTGAGCATAGTTCTGTTACTTGGCTTCGAGCCTTGCGGAATAAATTCCTTGTAGCCATTCGACCATTCGTTCATCTTTCCCTTTGTTGTCACATCTGGCTTCCCTTTTGGTCGAGCCAGGTACTTTGTGTTGTCTGTTGTAACCATACCTTTATTATTATATATATGTTAATAACGAGATCAGCGCCACTCATTTCTGAATGACGCTGCAAAGGTACGAAATGCCTGATATTGATTTATGAAGAATATATCGGGATAAAAAAAGATAAAAAAAAAGATAAAAAAAGACACCAAAACAGGTGTCTCTATTCAAAAAGCTTGTCTATTATAGCTCTCCATATTTGCTTATTTACCGCTTGATATACTTGGACGAGTTGTTTCTCCATATCCTTCACATTGAATAGTTTACACAGCTCAGAATCGGGGAATGCTGCTCCAACATTTCGTCCCAGCTTGTCACTATACTTGAATCCATATATCTTGCCACAAAGGTAGACAAGTTGAGCTACTCTGCCACGTATTTCAGGGATGCCTTCCCAATGATATCCGTTTTCTGTTTCATGCATCCAACCTTTCTTGAGACACTCGGCAAATATATCTCTTGCTAATTCCGTATTGAGAACGTCTGTGAGTTTTCCTTTAGAATCCTTTGCTTTATGCTTTTGAGCCTTACGCAAATCTCTCAATTCGTAGCTTATATATTCATCCATTTGGATTTCATAAAAACAACGGAGAAGTAACCCGTCTTTAAAAAAAGCTATATAGGTGTTCCAATTAAAGAGCATGGCTTTTGCTAATGAGAGGTAATTCTCAGGAGTTTTATTCTTCGACAGATGTTTATGCCATAATTGCACAAAACAATCATCTTGATTGTCAGGCTTTTCTTTTTCTTTCAACTCCTTGTAAAAATTTAGGAGTGCATGAGTTATTCCTTCTGTGTCTTCCTCGTCATATTCTCTCAAAAGTAATTCTATTTTAAGTTCTATTTTAGCCTGTTCTTCTATCCAGTAAAGAGACAAATAACTGAGATACATTTGCTCCAATCCTTTTGCCAATGCATCTATTCTAGGGTTATTTATGATATTGTTTAGATATGATATCTCACTAATGGTGTCATCTATTTGATTTGAAAGAATATAAATGTGGTCAGATATGTTTGTTTTAATTCCTGTTGCCCAAGTATCAATATATGCGCCATAATCAATATGCTCCCTTTCTAATTCTACAAAATCTGCTTTTTTATATAATTCTCCATTAATCACAAAGGAGTCAATGAATTGTTCATCTTCTTCATGTTGCATTCTTTGCACAGTATGATGTTCCTTTACACATTCGAGTGTCTTAATGTCCCTTTTCTGTGCTTTCGTTCGTTTTTCTCTGATAATATGGGCTGAAGCTTCAGGTTCTCCTCTATAACAGATGATACTCATCTTTTCTGTCCATATAGCTTCAGGGTCTTCTGAATGGTGTAATAACTCCTTCGCTTCTTTGAAACGCTTAATGTAAGTTTCCAGGGAAGGGGTGCATTGTAGGAGGCTACCTGTATAGATTATTTGCTCTGATTCTCGTGTCGCTTCCAAACACTCATTGAATTCTGCTACCTCTATACATGCGGCAGCCGACATGAGCCGAGTACTTACAGCTTTACTTAGGTCTATGTTTTTGATAACAGATATAACCCTATCTGCCTTTTGAATAAATCCTCCTGCATATAAAACAGGAAATGAATGTTCTGATGTGTTTCTCATTTCGTCAGTTCCTGGTACAATTTGAATAGTTCTGCGACATAGTAACTTTCTTGGAGGTCTCGCTTAATGGGGAATCCGTAGGCTTGCATCACAGCCCGGTCATTGTCCTGGTGTGCTTTGCGTAATGCTGGTGGCATTGCTGCTTCGTCGTAGAGGTCGGCAAGGGAGGAGTCGGGATAGAGGGCTCGTGCATCCAAGATGGCTTGTGCTGTTTGCTCTATCTTCTGCTTCTGCTCTTCCGTAGGATTTGGCCAAGGGAAGTTGTTGTATACAACGTCTTTAGAGTATCTATAACGCATTTCCAATCTTCCACAAACAGCCCTCATCCAAGCCATGTGGACATTACTTTCTAGAATACCAAAGTGGTATAATGTAGCATCGGGGATAATAAGGACAAGGTTTGTTGGTATGGTGTCTGCTTTGAGGAAACCCATCGGAACATAGCGCCTGCGCTCTGAGGACACCGAAGGTACAATAATGTAGGTTTGCGGATTGATTTGTTCTCTAAATAAATGTGGAGTCGCTGCAAGTTTCCTTCTTCCTTCATCAGGCGCATTCTCCCTGTCTGCTTTACAAGCACGGATTCTCGCCATAACCAATGGCATTTTACGAAGTTCTGCAGGTGATGCCCCAACTAACCATAAGCACCATCTATCTTTGTTGTTAATAAATTCTGCAGCTCCTAACAACTTTTTTATATATGGTATTGCAGATGGCTCTCGCTTGATGAACTCCGCATAATCCTCTGCTTCAATAATCAGATTCCCACCATCAGCAGGTCTGTTTCCTGTTATTATTTCTGGCACGTCGGAAAGTGGTGTCTTCCTACTATCTATGTAAACATCCGGTGCATCGATAAGATATGCGTTGATATTGATTGCTTCCTTTTTTGTTTTATCATCAAAAATGTATTTCGATGTATTCACATTACTGAACCCCACAATCACGCAATGTACATGTGCTTTCAGCGAAGCTTCACTATCCCATCGGAATGTGCGATAAGCAAAGTCTATGTGAATGCCAAACAATTCTTTCAAAGGCTTCCAAATGGCAGCCACCTGTTCTCCTTGAGTAATGCTGTTTGTAGAAACAAGTGCTGCACGGGTATCCTTGGAATGTTTCATCAATTGAGCGGCTTTATAATACCAGCCAGCCACATAATCTATCTTGCCTGCAGTCTTGGTGGTTTTGCCATACTTATCGACAAATAGCCTCAAGATATCTTCTTTCTGTTCCTTGCTCTGGAAAGAATATCCCACGAACGGCGGGTTACCCATGATGTAGTTGAAATGCACCTCATAGCGTTGCACGTCGGGTTGGGCATTACCATCAAAATGTTTAGTCACCACATTTACTTCATCATATTCCACAACAGGCTCACTAACCTTCAATGTTTCCGGCTCAACAATCAGATGGACATTCTTTGCATGAATGGTGGGAACATTCGATGGTACCTCAATAATGTCCCAATCCATTCTCAGTGCATTTCCTTCGCGGATGTTTGGGTAGCTCTTCAGCGGGAGGAAGTCGATGTCGTGGCGGATGATGCGCTCTGTCTCGCGGAGCATTTGGGCTTCGCTGATCCAGAGGGCAGTAGTAGCAACGGTAACGGCAAAGTCGTTTATCTCGATGCCGTAGAACTGCTGGATGCTGACCTTGATGGGGTTCACTTCCTCGAAGCCCAGGAATGCTTGACCGTGATAACGGGCGCTGATGGCTTCGTTCTCCAAGCGGCGCAAGCTCAGGTAGGTCTCGGTAAGGAAATTGCCACTGCCACAAGCAGGGTCGAGGAACGTGAGGCTCGCCAACTTCTCCTGATAGGCATCGAGTTTCTTCTGCCGCTGCTTCTCTACCGTCTCTTCGAGGATATTGTCCAGCTCGCGGCGCAGGTCGTTCAGGAACAGCGGGTCGATGACCTTATGGATGTTCTCTATACTGGTATAGTGCATGCCGCCGCTTCTGCGCGTCTCAGGGTTCAAGGTGCTCTCGAATACGGCGCCGAAGATGGTGGGCGATATTTCGCTCCAGTCGAAGTCAAGACTTGCGTTCTGCAAGAGTGTCTGCTTCAGTTCCTCGGTGAATTGTGGGATTTCTATTTCTTCTTCAAATAGTCCGCCATTGGTATAAGGGAAAGCGGCCAACTCCGGTTGCAAGTACTTGCTGCGCTTTTCCTGTGGAGTGTTCAGTACATTGAAGAGACGCATCAGCGCATTGCGCAAATCGTCGGCTTCGTAACGGTTCAGATAGTCGTGGAACTGGTCGTGCAAGAACACGCCTGCATCCTCGGCATAAAGGCAGAACACAATGCGCACGCACAGAATGTTGAGCCAGCGCAGAGCCT
The DNA here is from genome assembly GCA_017552435.1 of Bacteroidaceae bacterium. Classification (GTDB taxonomy): domain Bacteria; phylum Bacteroidota; class Bacteroidia; order Bacteroidales; family Bacteroidaceae; genus Physcousia. The sequence goes on along the minus strand of JAFZPZ010000089.1, from coordinate 1,164 downwards.
CGGGGCTGTCGTCATCATATTGCGCAAGCAGGGATTCGTATATCTTCCCCACTATCTCGCCCGCCTGCATGGAGACCTCCATCTCTTTTCTGAGGTGTTCGCTCTTAACGTCCACAAGGAATTGAAGGCGGTAGTACTCCTTACCGAGGTTCTCCAGCAATATGCTTTCGGGCTCGCCGTTGGGCTGTTCCATGTCATAGACCAGGAACTCCCGGAAGTTGCAGGTCACAATCCAGCGCGGCCTCTGGGAATAAGGCAACTCGGCAGAATAGCGCTTGCCCTGCTGGAAAGGCGTGAGTCGCTGGCCGTCGCTCTGCGTAATGGGAGCGCGCAGATCTTTGTCTATGGACTTCTGTTCAATAAGTACGCGGGTGGAACTGATGTGCCCGTCGATGAAGTTGGTGGCATCCACCTTCACCTGCTCCTCGTAGCGGATGAACTCTGTGACATTTTCTACGCCAAAGACATTCGCCAGTAGGTCAATCCAGAAAGGCTGCGAGTCACCCTTCTCGTATCCACGCCCTTTCCATCTCTGCGCAAACTCCGCTGCCGCAGCAGCCATCTGTTTCTCGGTTTTCATAATTTGCCGTTAGTTTGGGGACAAAGTTACAACTTTTCTTTCAACCTACAAAATATAATGGACGCAAAAATTGCAAAATTGCAAATTGCGTCCACATTTTTGGAGGTGGAGAAAAGAAGAATGTTAAAATATGTATAATATTTTATATAACTTATTAATATATAATTATTTATATTATAATTCTATCTAATTTCCTATCTCCTTCATATTCCACGCTTAGAAAAACAGGACGCAATTTGCAATTTTGCAATTTTCTGACATCTCACACAAATCCCCCGCCGCCCACGAACCGACACCTGCCGGGAAAATAACCCAACCTTATTGCCCAATAACCTGTCTTTATCCGCAAATAAGGGCAGGTTATTTGTGCACGAAAAATATTAAAGAAAAACTTTAAAAATAATTGCCTAAATCCTTGCATATTTGAGAAAAAAGTCGTAACTTTGCAGTGTAAAAGAGAGAGGATAAAAGAGCCGATTCAGGGAGTCGCAACCGCCATCCGGAGGGCGTAGCCAATCCTAAAAATCTTCACTCTTAACTCTTCACTCTTCACTTTACAAGCGGGAATGGCCACCCGATGTAGC
>JAFZPZ010000088.1 GCA_017552435.1 Bacteroidaceae bacterium | reverse complement strand
GTGACCGAGCATCGGGTTATTCTCAGCGAGGCTCTCAACGCGGCGCTGGATCGTAGCGAGATCTACGCCCATCTCCTTAGCCATCGTCTCCTGACCAGCGAGATCGTGGGGAACGAACTCATGCAAGGGAGGATCGAGCAGACGAATGTTCACGGGCAGACCGTTCATAGCCTTCAGGATGCCCTTGAAGTCGGCCTTCTGATAGGGCAGGAGCTTAGCCAGAGCCTTCTCACGACCTTCTGCGCTGTCAGCCAGAATCATCTGACGCATAGCGATAATCTTCTGGTCGTCGAAGAACATGTGCTCTGTGCGGGTCAGACCGATACCCTTGGCACCGAAAGCGCGAGCCACCTCAGCATCGTGCGGGGTGTCGGCATTGGTGCGAACCTGCAACTTGGTGTACTTGTCGCAGAGGTCCATCAGCTCCTTGAAGTCGCCACTGAGCTCGGCAGCCTTCGTGGGAACCTCTCCTGCATATACCTGACCGGTTGTACCGTTGATGGAGATATAGTCGCCTTCCTTATAGACAACACCGTCGATTTCAACGGTCTTGGCCTTGTAGTCAACATTCAGAGAGCCTACACCAGAGACGCAGCACTTACCCATACCACGAGCTACGACGGCAGCGTGAGAGGTCATACCACCGCGAGCGGTGAGGATGCCTTCAGCAGCGCTCATACCTGCGAGGTCTTCGGGGCTGGTCTCGATGCGAACGAGAACCACCTTGTGACCATCGGCGTGCCAAGCCTGAGCGTCATCAGCAAAGAATACAATCTGACCGCAGCCTGCACCAGGAGATGCGGGCAGACCCTGAGCGATGACTTTAGCAGCGGAGAGAGCTTTCTTATCAAATACGGGGTGCAGCAGCTCATCGAGCTTCTGGGGCTCGCAGCGGGTGATGGCGGTCTTCTCATCGATCTTGCCCTCATGGAGCAGGTCGATAGCGATCTTCACCATTGCAGCACCGGTGCGCTTGCCGTTACGGGTCTGCAGGAACCAAAGCTTGCCTTCCTGAACTGTAAACTCCATATCCTGCATGTCGCGATAGTGCTCCTCGAGTTTGTTCTGGATGGCGTCGAGTTCCTTATAGATTTCGGGCATAGCCTCTTCCATTGAAGGATATTTGGCGGCGCGCTCTGCCTCAGAGATGCCAGCACGCTCAGCCCAACGTTGAGAGCCGATCTTGGTGATCTGCTGCGGAGTGCGGATACCTGCTACGACATCCTCACCCTGAGCATTCACAAGGTACTCACCGTTAAAGAGGTTCTCACCATTTGCAGCATCGCGACTGAAGCAAACACCCGTTGCAGAGGTGTCACCCATGTTACCGAACACCATAGCCATCACGCTGACAGCTGTACCCCACTCGTCGGGAATTCCTTCCATCTTACGATAGAGGATAGCACGCTCGTTCATCCAGCTGCGGAACACCGCGCAGATTGCGCCCCAAAGCTGTTCGATAGGATCATTGGGGAAATCTTTGCCTGTGCGTTCCTTGATAGCCTTCTTGAAGCGAACAACAAGTTCCTTCAACTCTTCTACGCTCAGGTCCTTGTCGAGCTTCACGCCGCGAATGGCCTTCACCTGTTCGATAATCTCCTCGAACGGGTCGATGTCGGTCTTGTTGGCGGGCTTCAGTTCAAGCACCACGTCGCCGTACATCTGCACGAAACGGCGGTAGCTGTCATATACGAAGTGGGGGTTGCCAGTCTTCTTGACCATACCCTCGGCTACTTCGTCGTTTAGGCCTAGGTTCAGGATGGTGTCCATCATGCCGGGCATAGAAGCGCGGGCACCGGAACGAACGCTCACCAGCAGTGGATTCTGAGCATCGCCGAATTTGCTGTTCATCAGCTTTTCGATGTGGGCGACAGCTGCCATAACATCGTCATTTAACAACTCCATAATCTTCTCCTGACCAACCTCGTAGTACTCGTTGCACACGTCGGTAGTAATGGTGAAACCAGGAGGAACAGGGACACCAATGAGATTCATCTCAGCCAAGTTGGCACCCTTGCCACCCAACTGTTCGCGCATTTTCGCATTACCTTCAGCTTGTCCGTTTCCGAAGGTGTAAACTCGTTTTTGACTCATAATTGATTATATTTGTGTGTTTTGTTTTTATTCAATCGGCAAAGATATTGTAAATAATCCATAAATCATAATTCGTAATGAATAATTTTGCAGATTGAGCTAAATTTTGTACTTTTGCACATCGAAACATGCTTTTATATGTCGAGGAAAAAGAAAGAATTACCTGTTTACAGGGAAGTTGAGATACAAGATGTGGCAGCCGAGGGGAAGGCACTTGTTCGCATAGATGACTTGGTCGTTTTTGTCCCATATGTTGTGCCTGGCGATGTGGTGGATTTGCGGGTTACTCGCAAAAAGCATCACTATGCAGAGGCGGTTTGCGCTTTTATTCACAAGAAGAGTGAGCGTCGGGCAGAGCCTTTCTGTCCGCATTATGGCGTATGCGGCGGTTGCAAGTGGCAGATTCTTCCTTACGCAGACCAGTTGCGCTACAAGCAGAAGCAAGTGATGGACAATCTGGAGCGCATCGGAAAGATTCCTTTGCCAGAGTGCGAACCGATTCTTGGTTCGGAGAAGACACAATGTTATCGAAACAAGTTGGAGTTCGGGTATGCCGACAAGATTTGGCTGACGGATGATGAAATCCGTTCTGGCAAGAAGTTCGAGCAGCCCGGAGCTGTCGGCTTCCACACTTCTGGAGCTTTCGACAAGATATTGCCTATCTGCGAATGCCGCCTTATGGACGACATCAACAACCGTTTGAGGAATGGTACTCAAGACTATGCCTACGAGCATGGGCTCACTTTCTTCAATGCCCGTGAGCATCATGGATTGCTGCGCAACATGATGATTCGCCTGTCCAATACTGGGGAATTGATGGTCTTGATGCAGTTCTGCTTCGTGCCCTTCGACACGCTATCTGCAGAGAAATTAAAGGAGCAGGCTTTGGAGATGCTGGCATGGATGCACGAAAACTTCCCCGAGGTGACGAGCCTGCTATGGGTGAACAACGAGAAGTTCAACGATACCATCGGCGACCTGGATGTACAGCTCTATAGCGGCACCGACCACATCTTCCTCGAGATGGAAGGCTTGCGTTTCAAGGTCGGTCCCAAGAGTTTCTACCAAACCAACACCGAACAAGCCTATATATTATATAAGGTAGCGCGCAACTTTGCCAGCCTTACGGGCAATGAATTAGTGTATGACCTCTACACCGGCACCGGCACTATTGCCAACTTCGTGGCAAAGGGCGCCCGCAAGGTAATTGGCATCGAGTATGTTCCCGAGGCCATCGAGGATGCGAAGGTCAATTCCCAGATAAACGGCATCGAGAATACCAAGTTCTTTGCCGGAGACATGAAGGATATCCTGAACCGCGATTTTATCGAGCAGCACGGCAAACCCGACATCATCATCACCGACCCGCCTCGTGCCGGTATGCATGGGGACGTTATCGAAGCCATCCTGTTTGCCGACCCGCAGCGCATCGTCTATGTCAGTTGCAATCCGGCAACTCAGGCTCGCGACCTGCAGCTTCTCTCTGTACGATATGAAGTGAAACGCATCCAGCCGGTAGATATGTTCCCCCATACTCAGCATGTGGAGAATGTGGTCTTGCTGGAGCGTAAAGTCTGATTCCCGGGACTATCCTTTGCGGTCTTCGATGTTGTTGCCCTCTGTCTCTTTCAGGGTTTCCTCGAAGTCGTCAAGACCGTTCTCGATGAGAATATTGTACCACTGAATGAGTTTCTTGACGTCGGTCGGATAGACGCGGTCGCGATCGAAGTTGGGCAGAACCTCACCAAGGAAATTGTAGAGTTCTTCCTTCGAGGCCTTGCGATAATCTATGCTGGTGGCCTTGCCGCTTTCCTTTTTCTTTATGTTTTCCAGTACCTCGCGCAGGGGCACTTCCTTTTCGTCGGTGTACATTGCGATGTCTGCTAGGGAAATCACCTTGTCTGCACCAAAGGCAGGCATACGCTTCTTCTGAGCATCTAACGTTTCTACGATAAGATTGCGATTTCCTCGTGATACGAGTTTGAAGAGTCCGGGCTTACCGGAAATTGCTAAAATTGTTTCAAGCATAATATAATTTTTCGAATTATTCTACGGTTTTATCTGTTTCTGAGGTAGAGTAGGGCGGTTTTTAACTGCTTCTCCAGATAACTGTCATCTGCTTTGCTGTTGTCGATGATGAAGTCAGCCAGTTTCCTATGCAGCTCAGGGTATTGCATTTGCATCCGCGCCTTTATCCTTTCTGCCGAGGCGGTGTCTCGTTGCATCGCCCTATCAAGACGGATTTCTTTTGGGGCATCGACGAAGAGGACGTAATCGACATATTCATTGAATCCGCTCTCATAGAGGATAGCACTCTCTAAAGCTACGATTGGTTTGTGCTGTCTGTCTGCCCAGTTTTTGAAGTCTTTTAGGACGGCAGGGTGGATGATGGCATTAACCTGGCCGACATGCTCGGAATTGGCAAAAAGATATTGGGCAAGGCGTTGCCGAACAAGTTTCTCACCATTGTACACTTCGGGCCCGACCAGTTGAATCAGTTTTCCACGTATCTCTTCGTCTGTAACGGTCAGCCGTTTGGCTTCAATATCACAGTCATAGACGGGAATGCCAAATCTCTGACGCAGGAGGTTAGAAATATAGCTCTTTCCGCTTCCTATTCCCCCTGTAATTCCTATTGAACGATATTCATTGAACATATGCGACTTGTTCGATTAGATAATCTACTTCTTTTGGTGATATTCTGACATCCGAAACACCTTGCGGAACAGTCTTGATGTGTAGCGAGAGTTTGCTTTCCGGGTTCGTCAGCAGTTCCTCATAGGTTGTGGCCAATACAAAATCCTCGGCGGTAACCTGATGGTAGCGTCCTGATTCAACCTTGAAAGTAACTGATACTTCTGCCGGGAATGTGCGAAGTTTTTTCTCGGCTGGGAAGTTAAGCCCAATGACGGGCACTCGGAGTGTTTTCTCTGTGTAGTATCCCACGTCTACTTTGATGCTGACCTGCTCCGGTTCGTACTTCATGAATTTCTGCTGGCGCATTGAAATCTGAAAGTTTCCATGGTCGTGTAATCCATCCAGCACGAAAGCCTCGGTATAAACGGCTTGCATCGTGTCGAGGATTGCCTGCGGAGCGAAAACCCGCACAGAATCCGGCTCGACACGGAAGTTTTGGATATAGTTCTGCGGCGTCGTTTTGACGGTGCCAGCCAGCTTGACAGGCAATGTGCGCGACAGGCCGTGATTGTAGGAGAAATGAAGTGTGTCAGGACGGAAAGAGAGAATCTTCGTCGATGCTATAAAGATACGTCCTACCGTTCGCTGCATGTCGCTGGCAGAAATATACACTTCTGCTTCGCTCTTCCCAGTATCGTACTTGCTGAAATCTATTTTTGCCCGGTTGGGGCGGAAGATACTGGAGATACTGTGCCGGGCCAATGCGAGTCCCTTGTCTTGTATGGTGACGCTGATGGTCGATGGCAAGGAGTCGATGATGACGACATCCGGTGGAATATTGGCCATCTCAAGGCCGACTTGAACTTCCCGATCCAAAGTATCGTTCAGAGCCTGGAGCAGCCAGAAACCGAAAGAAACAGCTAGAAAAAAGCAGAAGACGAGCAGCTCGTGACTTTTCGTTCCAAGCAGCGAGTCCTTCAGTTGCTTATATATGCGTTTTGCATTCGCCAATTTCTGAATCTCCTTATCTCTTATTTTCTTCTTTTCTCTCTCCTATTGTACCGGTTGCGGGGAAGCGAAGACGCTGCCGCGATCCACCTTGACACAGATGCCGTTGGCAACTTCAACCTTGAGTGTGTTGTTTGTTTCGTCGATTTCCTTGACGGTACCGTAAATGCCACCTGCAGTGACGATTTGCGAGCCTTTAGTGATACTTGCCCTAAAGTTCTGTATCTCTTTCTGGCGTTTCTGCTGCGGACGAATCATGAAGAACCACATGATGGCGAAGATGATGACCATCATCAGGAGGAACGACATACTGCCGCCACCTTGAGCTTGAAGTAATGTTAACATATTGTTTGCAATTTTAATTATTGTTCATTTTCTTTTATTCTTTCACGACCTTACCTTCCTCCAACAGCTTCTTTGCGATGGTGTCGAGAGTCGCGTTGATGTATTTTCCGCTTTTGGGGGTGCTGTACATCTTGGCGATGTCAACGTATTCATTGATGCTGACGCTGATGGGAATGTTCGGAAATGTGGTAATCTCGGCCAGTCCCAGTTGCAGGATGATGCGGTCCATCAGGGCTATGCGGTTGAATTCCCATCCATGTGCGTTTGCGGCGACAAGTCCGTAGTAGTATTCCTGGTTGACCAAGGCCCGGTGCAGCAGTTTCGTGGCGAATTCGCGGTCGGCATCGGTTTTGTATTCGGGCATCAGGAGCTGTGATGTCGTACTCTCTGCCTTGAATCTGTTGATGGTCTTCAGCACGAAGGTATCTACAATGGCTTTGTCGTCGTTCCAATAGATGTTGATGTCTTCCAGGAGGTTGGACAGCTCCTCGTTTCCCACGATGATATGGCGGTATATGAGTCGCCAGATTTCGCGGTCTTCTTCATACGACGAGGTTTCGCTGGCCATGTACTGCTTGTAGTACTCGCTTTCCTCTACCTTATAATATAGGCTGCGTACGAATTCCTCGTAATCTGCCCAGCTGAGGGCCTGTTCCACGCAATAGTCCTTGAGTTGCCTGCACGATTCAAGTTGCAGAATAAAACGGTTGTCCGCAAATTTGCGGCTCCACTGCACCCCGTCTTTCAGTTTTTTGCTACGATTCTGACGCATCTCCAGCATCCGGACAGACATCCGGCCCACTTCTACCATCAGTAACAGCATATAGTTGTAGAGGTCATATGCCTTGTCCAAACTCAGCAGCAGTTCTTTCTCTGCGACATCAGGATTCTTAGTGCCTTTCTGGAGGTAGGAGTAGAGTACCTGTACAAGCTTAATGCGTATCAATTCACGGTTTATCATAGAGCGCGTTTGTATAAAACTTGCTGCAAAATTAGCTATTTTCGCGCAAAAAGCGACATTTTCCTGCATCTTTTTTTGGCAGTTAGCAGAAATATGAAGAAATTTGGGGAGCAAAACAGGCGAAGAACTTATGGAAACAGACAAGAAAACCACAGACGGACGTGAAGCCGACATCCTTTTTTCAAGAACCGTCAAGGCCGGACAGCGCATTTATTATATTGATGTAAAGCGCAATCGTAAGGACGAAATGTACCTCAGCATCACGGAAAGCAAAAAAATGTTCAGTGGTTCGGCAGAGATGCCTCAGGTGAGCTACGAGAAGCACAAAATCTTCCTTTTCCGCGAGGATTTCGGCAAATTCAACGATGCGCTGTGTGAAGCCTTCAATTTTGTTGAAGGCGAGCAAGGAGAAGCCGAACCGCGTCCCGAGCCCGGCGATCCAATCAATCTCGATCTGGAGTTCTAGAGGGTATCTGTTCCCTTTTCTCGATGCTGGTGCCGATGAAGAGCAGCAGCAAGGCGGCATAGTAGGGAATCATGATGCAGAGGGAAGCGTGTGGTATATGCTCCACGAATTTGTTCCACGCCAGGATGAAGTCTGAGGCGAGGAAGAACAATGCACCAGTCACAGCAACAAAACTATAGTTTATCCGATTGTTCGGGTCGGGATGACTGCGCACAATACTAGTCCACACTGTTCCAGTCAGGAGCAGGGCGTAGACCGAACATCCGATGCGGATGGGCAAATCCTGTATCATGGGTATCACTTTCTGTGCTGCAAGAACCAGTGGTGCCAGGCAGAGTAGAGTGGTGACAAATAATACAGCCGGATGCGGCTTCCTGCGGCGTATCTCACCTAAGAAATGGCAGATGAAGCAGATGTGAGCAACGGCAAAGCCCCCCATCTGTCCCTCGAAGCTGCCTATCACTCCCATTGCATCACCAACAGCACAAAATACAAAGCCGGCCGTCATTAGCCTGGGTAGCAACCCGATTCCACCTATGGCCAATATTGCCGCAGGCAGAGCCAATCGCATAGCGAATAGCAGACATTCTCCTTCCGGTTTTCCAAATGGGAAGAAAAACCACAATGCCGCCAAAAGGAATGTGACAACAACCGCCAATTCGTATCCACTTTTGCATGTTCTCATATATCTGCTCCTTCTCTTTGTTTTCTTTTCTGGTGCAAAGGTACGAATAAGCGAGTAAAAAGCCAAATTTTTTGAGCTTTTTCGAGCGGGAGTGCCTTCTTGCGCTCCGTAGGTCTTCGGCTGAAGCCTCAGGCGGCAAAGCCGGACGTCTCAGGCGCAGGCGGAACGAGGCAAACTACAGCCTGCGCAATGACTTTACTCATAAGCTATTAAGCTGTTAAGCAAAGATGTTTTTCTTGGTTTTTTGTTCTCTCTGATTTTGTAAAGATTTTTCTGTTTCTCCCCCAAAGGGGGGTGGGGGGCGCATTTGTTCCCTGCCCAAGGAAAATTTTCCCCTCGGCCAAGCAGAAAATGACGCATCACCTATCATTTTTTGTGACCCGCATAGAGTGTAAAAGAAATTTCACGACGACCGATTTTCAACGTCAAGGTAACAGGTAACATGTTACCATAACAGAGACCCTACCTGAGGAAATTACTTCTATTATTATATTTTATATAATAATAGACCTCAGAAGTGACGTATAGGGTGTGTGTGAAAGTAACATGTTACCTGTTACTTTGCGATTTGTCTTCTGGACAACATGTCTGATTCAGCTATCTGGTTGACAAATAGCGCTTCTTTCCCCAGATGCCCAATATTTCCCCTCTAGAACGCCCCAGAATCGCTTCAAGCTATTGCACCACCCCAGACCGAGAAACGCGCTCAGAGGTATTACACTTTTATTGATTTTGTATTACACTTTTCCTAATTATGTATTACACTTGCCATTTTTTGGTAATACAAATCCACCATATAATACCATATGACACCATATGATACCATATACACTTTTGAAGGTTCAAATCCTGTATGCATACTAAGAATCAAGCAGTTAGTTTTATAAAACGTTGAATATGATCGAAAAAAGATAGGAAGAGTGCAATGCCTTTCCTACCCCTTTCAGCGGAGAGACTGGGATTCGAACCCAGGGTACCCGTAAGGGTACGCCGCATTTCGAGTGCGGTCCATTCGACCACTCTGGCATCTCTCCGTTCAAATTCGGGTGCAAAGGTACGACTTAAAATTCAAAATTCAAAATCCGAAATTCAAAATTAAGGATTAAAAATGAAAAATTAAGAGTGAAAAGTAAAAAATTACTTGTTATTCTTTCTTTTTCCGACCGGAAGGAGTCCGGCTTGCCGCCTGAGCCTCAATAAAGCCGTATATATTCGTAGGTATTGCCCAATTCGGCCAGGTAGCGCTCGAAGTCCTGGAGGGCGATGACAACTGTGCCGCGACAGTCGTTGGGATGGAAGGAAAGCGTTTTCCTGCTTGGGTCTGCATAGTTGCTGTCATCCAGGAGTGCGGCATCGAGAAAGAGGTGAACGTGATGCTCCTTGTCGTTGATGAGACCGAAGGGCGACACGCTGCCGGGCTCGAGTCCCAGATACTTCATCATGCGCTCTGGAGAGGCGAATGAGAGCTTGCCGCACGAGGGCTTTCCCTGTGCCTGGAGTGCCTGTTTCAGTCGCGCTTCGAGGTCGTGGATGTCGAGGTCGTGGTCGCAATGGAAACAGATGAGGTAGTGCTGGTTGCCCTTGTGGTTGCGCATGAAGATGTTCTTGCAATGCACCGACCCGTCGTCCCGCCACCAGCGCTTTGCCTCTTCGATGGTCTTGCCTTCCGGGTGATTGTAGCAGGTGAAGGGAATGTTGTGCTCCTTGAGGTAATTGAGCACTATGTCTTGTCTTTCTGTGGTCATACTGTGGTAATTTCCGATAATTATGTTGCAAAAGTACAACAAATAATCAAGAAAGAAGAAAGAAGAGAGAAAAATTACGAACTATGAACTATGAACTATGAACTTTTTTGTATCTTTGTACACGAAACATAACCCTTGGTACATTATTTATTAACCTCAAAAAAAACATCTACGATTATGGCAAAGTATGTTTGTGAAGTATGCGGATGGGAGTATGATCCCGAAGTTGGAGTACCCGAAAAGGGTATCGCCCCTGGAACGCCCTGGGAAGAAGTTCCCGAGGATTTCGAATGCCCCCTGTGCGGTGTAGGTAAGGATCAGTTCGCAGAAGAATAGCCCCCTCTAAATCTCCCCCAAGAGGGGAGACTTTTTGAACCCGCATAATGAATGATTTTCCTTGCGTAAGCTCCGTCGTGGAAATGATGGAGCTTATTGATGATATCGGTTTCCTGCCTCTGTTGGATAGCGGCATCTATGGCTATTCGGCAGAGGAGATTGTGGATGATGACTGCCGCTATGTCGTTTTTCCCGATGGCGGGTGGGACTGGCCTCTGTGGAAATGGAAGGGGCAGATTGTGACGGAGATGCCCTGCCTTTACGGCAAGTTTTTCAATAAGAAGGCCGGCTTCATCAGCAGGCAGTGGTGGGCAGACTTCTGCAATTACCGCCGCAGCAAATATCCCCATCCGCAAGACGATTCCATCGAAGGCACTATCCTCGATACCCTGAGAATGACAGGAAGCCTGATTACCAGAGAGCTGAGGGCGGCCTGCGGTTTCAACGGGAAAGGCATGCGCTCGAGGTTCGACGGCTATGTGACATGTCTGGAAATGGCGACATATATTGTCACCGAGGACTTTGTTTATCCCCGAGACAAGCATAACCGGGAATATGGCTGGGGCTGGTCGTTGCTGAACACCCCCGAAGCGCTGTATGGGAAAGATGCATGTCGATGTGAATACCCGCCGGAAGAATCGTTCCGGAGAATCGTCGGGCAATTCAAGAAGATTCTGCCTGGGGTTTCGGAAAAGCAGATTCTGAAGCTTGTAGGGTAAAAGGTCCCTTCCGACTTCCCCAAAGTGGAGAGATTGGGATTTATAAAAATGAAAATGAAGGGAATAAGGAGAAAGTTCTCTTTTTTTTGTTTTTTTAATGCTTATGATGTCTCTCGTTTGAAATAAAAAGTGTACTTTTGCACTTGTGAATCCGATGACGAAGAGACATATCGCTTCGTGGGTGCTGCTGGCAGTCTATCTGCCGATGCTCCTTGTCTCGTCGCTCCACATTCATGAGACATCAGATGCCCATGAGACGGAGTGCGCGGCGTGCGTGCAGCACCAGTGTCACGGCCATCTGTCGCAGCTCTCGGACGGGATGCACCAATGTGTGCTGTGCCAGGTTCTCACATTGACCTATGTGGCTACCGCTGTAGGAGTGCTGCTTTGTTACCAGCCCAAACATAAGGTCGTCTATGCCCAGTATCGTCAGAAACCTTGCCTGACATACGCGGGATTCATCAGCCTTCGTGCTCCTCCAACTCTGGTTTTTTAACACTTTCCCCTTTTTACTTTTATTAATTCTGCCACACCAATGGCGTGTGCAGAGGAGGACACATTATAATTATCAAAACAGAATCCAAATGAAACACATTATTATATATATAGGAGTCTGTCTATGGGCAGTCTCCATGCCTGTCTTCGCTCAGCATGTGCACGAGCACAGTGACTGCCTGGAAGACAGCATCAACCCAATGAAAGAAGCCATCCTGAGTGAAGTAACAGTGCAGGGAGTGGCTGGTTTACAACGAATGAAGGATGCCGCCTCGCCATTTATGGTGGTTACTCCAAAACTCCTGCACAATCTGGCGGGTACCAATATGGTAGATGTGATAAGTCATCAGCCCGGCCTTTCACAAATAAGCACAGGAACAGGCATCTCGAAGCCCGTTATTCGCGGGCTTGGCTACAACAGAGTGGTTGTCGTTGACCAGGGCATCCGTCAGGAAGGTCAGCAATGGGGCGACGAGCACGGCCTGGAAGTCGATGAGGAGGGTGTTCATTCCGTAGAAGTACTGAAGGGCCCTGCCTCGCTCATGTACGGTAGCGATGCCATTGCAGGCGTGATGATTCTGCATCCGGAAAACCCTCTGGAGGAAGGCACGATGCAGGTCAAGGTGGGCAGCCAGTACCAGTCGAACAACAACCTCTATGACTATCATGTCGGTTTTGCTGGAAATGTGAAAGGTTGGCTCTGGAACTGGCATTTCCTCGATAAGGATGCTGGGTGCTACAAGAATGCAACAGACGGCCGGGTGCCAGGCTCGTGGTTCAAGGAGCGCGATGTGCAGGGAATGCTGGGTGTGAACAGGTCCAGGGGACACTCCTGGCTCCGCTTCTCGCATGTCAACTTCAAGCCGGGCATTACCGAAGGCAAGCGTGCTGATGACGGCAGCCTCGTCGAGAGTCCGAACTTCCAGAAAGTACTCCACACAAAGGTGGTGAGCGACAATGCCTGGTATTTCGGTGATGGCACTCTGAAAGCCATTGTGGGGTATCAGCAAAACTATCGCAGGGAGTTTGAGGTGGAGGAAGAAGAAGAAACGGATGCCTCCGGGGAGCCCGAAGTAGCGCTTGCAATGCGCCTGCATACCGTCAATTATGATATCAAGTACCTCCACTCGCTTCCTCATGACTGGAAAATCTCTACGGGTATTGGCGGTATGTGGCAACGCAACATCAATCAGGGTGAAGAATACCTGATACCGGACTATCACCTCTTCGATTTCGGTTATTTTGCAACAGCAGAATGGCAAGTCGGAAAGTGGCACCTGTCTGGCGGCGCTCGTATCGACAACCGACACCTCAATACCTCTTCGCTGACCGATGAAAAGGGTCTCCGTTTCGACAGCATGAGCAAGAACTTCACGGGTGTTACGGGCAGCCTGGGTGCTGTCTGGAATCTCACAGATAAACTGAACTTGCGTCTGAATGCTGCCCGAGGATTCCGTGCTCCGACAGTCAGCGAACTGTCCTCGAAAGGCGTACACGAAGGCAGCGTGCAGTATGAGTTAGGCAATGCCGACCTCAATCCGGAGAAGAGCACACAGATTGACCTGGGACTTGACTATACTTCGCATATCGTGAGTCTTCAGGCTGCGCTTTTCTCAAACTGGATCAGTGACTACATTTTCCTGTCTCGTCTTCCCTACGAGACAGACGGTTACCGCACCTATCAGTACCGACAAGGTGATGCCCGGCTGATGGGAGGTGAGGTGTCGCTTGATATCCATCCTGTTGACCCGCTTCACATTGCAAACGCCTTTAGTTATGTGCGAGGCATACAGCTTCATCAGCCGGAAGAGAGCAAGAATCTGCCCATGATGCCTGCGCCAAGATGGACTTGTGATGTGCGTTACGAGTTCCCTAGTTTCGCTCATAACCATTGTCGTCGAACCTTTCTTGCTGCAGGAATGGAGTATAACTTCCGTCAGAACAATTTCTATGCCCTCGATGATACGGAGACAGCCACGCCCGACTATGCACTCTTCAACATCTCGGCCGGTATGGATCTGCATATCTTCGGCCACAACTGCATCGAGCTCACACTCTCCTGCCAGAACCTCTTCGACAAGGTTTATCAGCCGCACCTTTCGCGCCTGAAATATACCGACGCGAACCCTGTGACAGGAAGGCAAGGCATCTCCGCAATGGGCCGGAACTTCTGCATCAAAGTCAGTATCCCAGTTGATATTCACATATAGGACCCCCTAACCCCCTTTAGGGGGAATAATGAAGATTGAATAATGAAAAGTGAAAAGGCGATAGTCGAAAACTCTCCCCCTAAAAGGGGAAGGGGGGGCTGTTACATCGCCATTGACCTTAAGTCGTTCTATGCCAGCGTGGAATGCGTGGAACGAGGTCTCGACCCGCTGACGGCGAGACTGGTGGTTGCAGACGAGAGCAGGACAGATAAAACCATCTGTCTTGCTGTCTCGCCTGCGCTGAAGGCATACGGCATTCCCGGGCGGGCACGATTGTTCGAGGTCAAACAGAAAGCACGGGGTATCGACTTCATCATCGCACGGCCCCGTATGGCCCTCTACATAGACTATAGCACTCGCATCAACAAGATATATCTGAAGTACGTTGCCCCCGAGGATATCCATGTGTATAGCGTTGATGAGGTCTTCATGGATGTTACCGATTATCTGGCGAGCTATAAGAAAACGGCTCACGAGTTGGCCATAACCATAATTCGTGATGTGCTGAAGCAGACAGGCATTACGGCAACAGCAGGTATCGGTACCAATCTCTACCTCAGCAAGATAGCGATGGATATTGTGGCTAAGAAAATGCCTGCCGATAAAGATGGCGTGCGTATTGCAGAGCTCGATGAGATGTCGTATCGCCAAAAGCTGTGGAACCATCGTCCTCTGACGGATTTCTGGCGAGTGGGTCGCGGCATTGCTGAGAAACTCTCTCGCTACGGCATCGACACAATGGGCAAGTTGGCTCGATGCTCTGTCGATAACGAAGACCTGCTCTACCGCATGTTCGGTGTAAATGCTGAGCTCCTGATAGACCATGCATGGGGCTGGGAACCCTGCACCATCGATTATATAAAAGCCTATAAGCCCGAGACGCATTCAATGAGTAGCGGACAAGTCCTGACAGAACCCTATACTTTCGAGAAAGCAAGGAATGTCGTGATGGAAATGGCAGATGCACTCAGCCTTGACCTCGTGAGAGGACGTCTCGTAACGGACCAGCTTGTGCTCTATGTCAGTTATGACCGAGAGAGTCTTATGAGGCCAGAGATTGCTTCTCATTATCAAGGAGAAATCGTGACAGACCACTATGGCAGACCTGTGCCTAAGCCTGTCCATGGATCGACAAAACTCAGTAGTTATTCGTCCTCGAGTAAGCAGATTATTGGTGCTTTTATTTCCTTGTATGACAGGATAGTTAACCGTAATCTGTTAATACGTCGCTTGAATGTATGTGCGAATCATGTGATAAAGGAAGACTATAGCCAAAAGACCTCAGTTGAAGGACCTGCTCAACTTGATCTTTTTACGGATTATGAGGCACTCTCCAGGGAGGAAAAGTCCAAGAAGGCAGAAAGCGCAAAGGAACGCCGCATACAGGAGGCTCTACTCAAAATAAAGCAGCGTTTCGGAAAGAATGCTGTTCTGAAAGGTACTAGTTATGCAGAAGGCGCTACGGCGAAAGAAAGGAATAAACAAATAGGAGGGCACAAAGCATAGAAGTGAAGAATGAACGTTGACGAGATTTCTGAGATCCGGCAATATGCGGATATAATAAATCTGCCGCATCATGTCTCGAAGAAGCATCCACAAATGTCGATGCATCAGCGAGCAGCCCAGTTTGCCCCTTTTGCAGCGCTATCCGATCATAGTATTGCAGATGAAGATGAATAAAAAGTAAAAGCATCGGACCTTGTAGGTCTGATGCTTTTTGACTTTTCCGTGTGTCGGAGCGTAAGAAAGGTAGGGGATATTAGTCCTCCTTCTGAGCTGCAAAGCGCTTTTCGGCAATGCGAGCCTTCTTACCGGTGAGGTTGCGCAGGTAGTAGAGCTTAGCACGACGTACCTTACCAACTTTGTTCACCACGATGCTGTCGATGTTGGGACTGCTGATGGGGAAAATACGTTCTACACCAACTGTGCCGGACATCTTGCGAACAGTGAAGCGCTTGTTATCGCCGTGACCACAAATTTTGATGCATACACCACGATAGAGCTGAATGCGCTCCTTGTTACCTTCGACAATTTTGTATGCAACGGTTACTGTGTCACCAGCCTTGAATGCGGGATGGCTCTTGCCTGTTGCAAATGCTTCTTCAGCAATTTTGATTAAATCAGCCATAATGCTTTTTTGTTTTAAAATTGTTTTGTCGATCGCACGTAGGCATAACAGGTCTCTCTTTTCCTGCCAGCGACCTACGGGAAAGCGGGCACAAAGGTACAATAAATAATTAAAAGTGAAAAATGAAAAGAGAAAAATTATTCTTTTTTGCTTAAAATTATGTACTTTTGCACAACAAAACATGTTTTCGAATTAGTGATTTGAGAATTGAGATTAAAGGAATTGTACTATGAGACGTATTATACTATTCTTCATTTTTTACTTTTCATTCCTCACTCTTCACTATGCTTCTGCCCAGAATTACAGGGTTCATTCCTTTGCTTGGGAGCGGGTGGAGGTGACTGCGGAGCTTGACTCGATGCCTTCGGCTGATGCGATGGCTCTGGTGGCTCCCTACAAGGCAAGTGTAGATAGCATGATGGCTCCTGTGCTTGGAATAAGCAAGGTTGCAATGTCGGCTGGCCGCCCCGAGAGTCTGCTTGGCAATTGGGCTGCTGATGTGATGGTGGAGGGCGGAACGGCTACAGGTTTGGAACCGGCAGACATGGGACTCATCAATGTGGGCGGTCTGCGCAATAATATGCCCGAGGGTATCGTGCGCCGCGGCGACATCATGCTCATCTCGCCCTTCGAGAACCACGTTGTAGTGCTTGAGATGAAAGGCTCCGACCTGCTCGAGCTGATGCGTAACATCGCTGCCGTCCGGGGCGAGGGTGTGAGCAGCAGTGTTCGTATGGAGATTTCCGACAAGGGAGATCTGCTCTCTTGCACCATCGCCGGTAAGGAAATTGACCATCACCGCATTTATACTATCGCCACAATCGACTATCTGGCCGAAGGGAATGACAAGATGTCAGCCCTGAAGAAAGCTGTTAATCGTTATGAGACAGGTATCTTGGCCCGCGACGTTATGATGGAGTATGTGTTGAAACACAGAGTGATAGACAGCAAGATTGAGGGGCGGATTAAGATTAAGGATTAAAGATTAAGGATTAAAGATTAAGGGTTATGAGACGCATTTATCTATTATATATTGTCTGTTTTCTGTTCTCTATTGCTGGCGCTTCGCAAGAGAGTTCGCTCTTCATCGTTCACACCAGCGACACACACTCTTGCGTAGAGCCTATTTCACCAAACTTCAGCGATACGGCTCAGGCTAACAAAGGCGGCTATATGCGTCGCGTCGTGCTTCTCGAAGAGATGCGTCGCGAACATCCCGATAATCTGTTGCTACTCGACTGCGGCGACTTCAGTCAAGGCTCTGCCTACTACAATCTCTATATGGGCGAGGTAGAGGTCAGGCTGATGAACCTGATGCACTATGATGCTTGCACCATCGGAAATCACGAGTTTGACTTCGGCCTGGAGAATCTGGCGCGTCTGATACGGATGGCAGAGTTCCCATTTGTCTGCTGTAACTACGATTTTTCCGGAACACCTTGCGAAGGACTGGTGAAGCCATATATTACAATAGAACGTGCGGGCGTGCGTGTGGGCATTTTCGGTGTCTGTCCCCAACCTGAAGGACTGATTACGAAACACAATTACGAGGGTATGCGCTATATTCACCCTGCACAGGCAGCACAACCCATTATTGATCGTCTGCGCAAAGAAGAGCATTGCGACATAGTTATTTGTCTTAGTCACCTTGGTTGGGGCAATATTTCTGATATGGACATCGATTTTGTTTCCCATACTACCGGTCTTGATGTCCTCCTTGGCGGGCACACCCACACTTACTTTACCGAGCCACACTACCTTCATGATAAAAAAGGTCATGAGGTGTTGGTTGATCATCAGGGCAAGAATGCCCGCTTCCTGGGAACGATAGAAGTGGGAATTGGAGAGCCTTTTAAATAAAAAAAGTCTTCCCTAGAAAAGGAAGACTTGGATGAATTCTGAAATCCTCCCCCGGGGGGAGAATTAGAGGGGTCTTTTCTTACAAAGAGATGGCACCGCTGGGGCAAGCATCAGCGCAAGTGCCGCATTCTGTGCACTGCTCGGGGTCGATAGAATACTTTTCGCCTTCGGAGATTGCTCCTACGGGACATTCATCGATACATGTGCCACAAGCAACACAATCATCACTAATTACGTAAGCCATAGTCTTGAAAAAGTTTAAATGTTTAAGAGTTTAAATGTTAAAACTGTGTGCAAAGATAACTAAATTTGATGATAATGACATCGTATTACCCAACTTTTTTTCTTCTTTATCACCAAAAACAATGATTTAAGCAATAAAAAGGCCCTTGGATACGTTATTATTATGATGCGCACAAATATATTCAGGAGTTTCGTTTCACTCCTTGCTTTTATCCTATCCTTGAGTCTTGCTGCACAGACGCGCAAGGTTCAGAACCGCCCGTACATCGATCAGCGGAAGTTTCACTATGGCTTTCTGTTCGGCCTGCATATGCAGGATATGGAACTGGAGAACAACGGATACATAGACCCGAATACTGGCGAGCAATGGTATGCTGAGATAGATAACTACAGTCCCGGTTTCACGGTTGGTGTACTTGGTTCCCTTCGCCTGAACACTTATTTTTCACTGCGTGTCTCTCCTACAATTCATTTTGGGCAAAAGCATGCTGTTTATCATGAGCAGGTGAGTGGAGCAGAAACTACACAAGTGTTCAAAAATACCTATATTTCTGTGCCTGCCGACATAAAGTTTGCTGCACCCCGCTACAACAACTTTCGCCCATACCTCATCGCAGGCTTGAATCCGATGGTTAACCTCACTGCTCGCAAGCATGATGCTTTAAGGCTTAAACCCTTCGACCTCTATCTGGAGGTAGGTATGGGATGCGACATCTATCTTCCTTTCTTTAAACTCAACCCAGAGCTGAAATTCTGCTTAGGTTTGCTGGACGTCATTCATAGAGACCGAAGCGACCTAATTGACAATACGCTGCAGAAGTACACTAGCAGTGTGAATAGCGGACACTGTAATATGATTGTCCTGACATTCAATTTCGAATAGTTCATTCAATTGTATATAAAGAGTTAGGCGGGAACCTTTGGGATTCCCGCCTAACTCTTTTGTGTCATCTTTCGATGATTAGACTTGATTTTACTTGCATTTTTGTGATCCGGCCGGGATTCGAACCCGGGACCCACAGCTTAGAAGGCTGTTGCTCTATCCAGCTGAGCTACCAGACCGACCTAATCGGGTGCAAAGTTACAAATAAAAATGAAAAATGAATATCAGTTTGACGGAATTTTTTCAATAATGGAGCAATTTAACTCCATTTTATCATCCGTAATTGATTCTACACCCGGTTTCAGGTGCAAACTAGCATGTACCTTTGTACCTCCGAGGTCACCCACCGTTTGAAAGCCTTCGCCTGCTCCAATTTGGAAGAGAGGATGAAGGAGTAGAGCCCGGATTCGTTGATGATATAGGTGTTTCGTCCTTGACCTGATACGACAATTTGTCGGGTCAGCTTATCATCATCGTCCATATGCACTAAAAAATATCTTCTCTGCAAACTTGATGTAGCACTGCCAATCATAATCTGTTACATCATGGATTCCTGTGCGGATATGATAGCCGCAATTGCCCTTCCAAAGAGGTTCATTGACAGCAGGGTAGGCGCATCCTTCAAGAGTCTCTAATCCATAGAGCGCATAGACCTTGCTGGCTTCTTGTAGTGAGAGAAACTCTCCGTAGGGGTCTGCCCATTGGTCCTCTTGGGCGCTGGCCACATATACCGGACGGGGAGCAATCAGGGCAAGCAACTCATGCTGATCTATGGGAAGTGAAGAAACATCTCTGTTATAAGATTGGTATTTGTTACAGAACCACCAGGGAAAGACATTGTTGATTCGTGATACCGTCTCGCCATAATTGCGACGGGACAAGGCGGCACCCGAACAGCCGGAATTGTTGGAGATAACCATGGAAAAGCGCTGATCCATAGCGCCACACCAGAGGGCTGCCTTTCCCAAACGGGAATGGCCCATGACTATGGTACGTTGTTTGTCAATATTTCTAAGCGTGAGCAAGTAATCCAGCACTCGTGAGCATCCCCACGCCCAAGCAGCGATGGCTTTGCCGGTATTGTCCTGCAGGTCAGCGTTTGAGTTGATGCCAAAGAGGGGATAGATAGTCTCACTGAGCATATTATCTTTATCGAAATATATGTCGTAGTAGTGGAACGTAGCTACAGCATACCCCGAATCGATGATACGATTATATGACCATCGACTGGCTTGGTGAGCCCGTTCATGCGTGCTGAATGGCGACTCTATCACGGCAGGGTCGGTGGTAGTGGTCGCATTCCCCTGGAAGTTGGGAGACACAAACACCGGACATTTCTTCACGCCCTTGGGCATATAAAGCAGTACGAGCATCTGGCGGGTCTTTCCGTCGTTGTTAAAAGTAATCTCCACTTGACGTCGGATAGCTTTTCCTCCGAATGCGCCTTCACTCTCCTCAACAACGCGATAGCTCGTCTGGATTTTAGCTTCAGGCAATATGCCATACTCATTATCCTGAAAAAGTTTCAGGATTTCAGGACGGCGTGTTTTTTCCCACTGCTGCTGGTTAGTTACCTTCTTTCCATCGTTGGTGGTCAGGGCATCGGGTAAGATATATGTTCCGACCTTAGATTCATCATAGTTAGCTTCCTGGGAATGAGTCGGCACACTCATCAAAATAAAGGCAGCCCATAGAAAGATTACAAGGTTATTTCTCATATAGTCAAGCTTTTACATACCCAAGGACCATCCAACTCACCACCCTTCAGGCAGCACGATGTTATTTATGTTGTGGGCTTTCTCGAATAGCGGAGAGATTTCGTCATCCGTAAAGCCTGCTATGCCACAACCAATGCGGGTGACTAAGAACGTCAGTTCTGGATGCTCTTTGGCGAACTCTATGAATTCAACCACGTATGGGCGGATTGTTTCCACGCCACCCTGCATGGTGGGAATGCCGTAGCTTTGTCCCTGGAGGCCTACGCCTTGTCCCATGATGGCTCCGAACTTGCGGTAGGCTATGTAGGCTGCTCCACCGCCATGCATCCCTTCAAGGTTACTGCCAAAGACGAATATCTCGCCAGGCTGAAGTTCTGTAATAAATTCTGGTGTTGTACGTTTTTGTGACATGTTTTTCCTACTATTTGATTTTGACTGTGCAGGGAAAGAGTTAATCCTTTGCTATCCACACTTTGTGGGAATGGGTTCCGCGTGTTGTGATGCCAGAGTTGGGGTCGGCTACGATCTGGCGTAGGTCTTTCGAGGCAACAGAACGACTCTGGTTCGTGGCGTTGGCATAGTCATAGAGCGTCATGAAACCGTTCTTCGCGATAACGGCCTTGGCTTTTGCCAGTCGTTCCTCAAGGCTGAACTTTGTCTTCTGCGGCACCTGGACGTCAGCCTCACTACGCTCGAAAGTGGCCTCTTGGTTCAACGCTTGCAACAGCTTCGGATCGGGTTTGAAGTTTATCCCCTTGATACAGACGTGCCTGTATTTCGTTTTCGGATTGTCATCGACGTTCTTCAATTCCGCCTTTTCCGATGGACTCGATTCATCGAAGCCAAGTGTCAGCGAGAACACGCCCAACCCGTCAATCTTGATGTTGTGGCCCATAGGCATCCAACTTTTCATGACAGATACCAGCGCATCGAAGACACCTCTGATCATGCCTTCGCTGAAGCTGCCGGCATAGTCGTGCATGTGTTCAATCACCGTTTTGTAGTCGTGCAGCGTGTATGTCTGCATCTTTGGATACACGATTGTCTTTCCGTCGGTCATCTCCCCAGGGAGTTCCTGTAAAACGTATTTTGGCATATTCCTCGTCGTTTTTTGTTTTTAATACTCTATTAATTTTTCTTTCTCCTTCGTACTATTTTATGTTTCTGCACCGAGAACTTATGTTTCTGCACCGAGAACTTATGTTTCTGCTCCGGAAACATGTGTTTCTGCACCGGAAACTTATGTACTCCGTCCGGAAACATAAACTTTCTCGTTGCAAAAATACATTTTTCTCTGCAGAACACAAAATAATTCTCGTTGATTATCTCTATTTGTCACAGAATCGTACGGAATATCCCAGAAATTTGGCTATATCGGCAACTATCTGTATCTTTGCAGCGTCAAACTAAAAAATAAAGATGTGATGAGGCGATATTGGATTGACAATCTGCGATGGGTAACGGCGCATGTATTCTCTGACTGTGTCACCAACTATGATCTAAAGAAACTGCCAGAGATGCTGGCCTACTACGCCAAACAAGGCCGTGAATTGATTACTATACAATAAGAAATAGACAATCTAATAATATGGGTTATAGGAAAGAGGCCATAGAATGCGTCAAGGATCATGTCCTCCCGTTACATAAGCAAATCTATGCCAAGTATGATGGGGATTTCGACAGGATCTACTCGGAAGGGTACAACAGCAAGTCGTATCAGGGTAAGGTTATTGAGCCAGGGAAGGTTTATGAACTGAGTTATTCGGAATGTTCGTGTCCCAAGGTAAAATGTGGACTCAGGAGCAATCCGGAACAATGCCTGGAGCAGCGAGAGCCACCAAACTTGTTTGGATGGCCGAGTCGTGACAGGCAAAGACACAGTCAATGCGAGTGCTCCAGGCAAAGCATTTTGTATATTTTGTCGCAGCTTGAACCTGACAGCCAGTTCGATGTCCGGATTGAGAATACAATTCTCAGAGGAGGCGATCGTTGTACATTCAGGATAACGAGGCGTGCCGGGGTGAAACGATTGAAATGAAAAGAGAAATATGAATACAAAAGCACTTGTCGTTATCGACATCCAGAATGACATCACGAAGCACTACCGCGATATTGTTGACAATATCAATGCTGCTATCGAATGGGCAGTGTCTGAGGGTATGCATATCGTTTAT
>JAFZPZ010000087.1 GCA_017552435.1 Bacteroidaceae bacterium | reverse complement strand
TGCAGACTCTGTTCCATAAACGCCAGCAAAGTTCACAGTTGTGCCCGATGATAGCTTTCTTCCCAACAGTCCAGCGGCAGAATAACCTTCGCCTGCGGCACCTGCCATTCCGATTACACTCTGAGTTATGGTCATGTCATTACTTCCTCTGGCTTCTGCTCTTCCTCCCAAGCATCGACCTATGGTATTCTTTGCGTTAAAAAAGGAACCGAAAACTTCATATTGAGAATCTGTATGGTTCAAAAAATAAGTTCCAAATTGTTTTCCACGGACTGTACTTTGTATGGCAGCATCATAATCAATGTTCCCATAATTTCCTACAGAAAGGATTGAATTAGGCCAGGCAGTCTCCCTGCCGATTCCTACATGTCCTAATGAATCAACTACAAGTTGTGCATTGATGTTTGTGGCAGTAGCTGCCACAATCATCATAATAAGTATCTTTTTCATGATTATTGTATTTTAATTAAGTTGTGTTAAGAGTTTTATTCTTTCTCGAATTCTCCGGCAAAGACAGTACTGTCTTCCAGCGTGTAGGTGATGGTGTAGCTGCCATCGGCAAGGCCGGACACGTCTGTTGAAATCTGAGTGCTGTCGAAGACTGCTTCTGTCTGGGAAATCAGTGTGTCGCCTGCTGCATCCTTTACGGCTACGTGAACATTTCCCGAATACTCGCTTACATTGGTTCTGCAAACGCCGTCGTCAATACTTGCCGTGATGACAGGAATTTCCGAGCGCGGGTCAAGAGTAACTCCCCCTTCTTTCAATTCAATAACAATGTCTTTTGCATAAACCATTGTGATTGACATGACAGCCACCAATGCGGCAACAAATAAGAATAACTTTTTCATAGTTTTGAGTGTGTTTTTAGGTTAAAAGAAAAATTTGTCGCTGCAAAGGTAAGGCGATTCCTATATTCGTTGCTCCTTTCATAGGTTAGTTTTTGATTCTGTCGTTTCCGGCTATGACACAAGGACTTACAGCCTCTTCCGCGTTTGGGAGAGGTTAGTATTTTCGTCTTGCCAATAAGTTTTTCGCTAAAAAAGGCTGGAAAACTGCTAAAAGTTAGTTCACTTGCAAGACTCTGTGTCTGATTTAAACAAAAACCTGAGAAAACCCCTCGCTGAGAAAGATACTCTTGTCAGAGTATTAACGTTATTAGTTCTAAATCTGCCCCAAATGCAAGCATCCAGCCAGCTTTATAACTAATACCGTTATCCCTTTCAGGGACTCTTTCTCATCAAGGAAAAACCAAGAAAAGCATTTTTGCTTAACAACTTAATAGCTTATGAGTAGAGTCATTGCGCTAGCGGTTTTTTAGCGTAAGCGGGGTTCTTCTTCTTGATAGTTTTTTATCCGAAAGGAGATGTTAAGGTATTGGCATGAAGATGGTGGAAGTTAACTTACGACCAGATTCGTGACGATAGCATAACAGAAGCACAAAGTGCTAAAACTATCGAGAAGGGTTTTCCTGGTTTTCTTAAAACTCTAAACACAGGTTTTTGCAGGTAATCCTAAAAGTTGGCTATAAATTGCTTGAAGGACATGCTTTTGTCGGGGATGTCCAGCCGTTCTTTATAAGTTACAAGTTTCTGCTTCAGGGAAACCTCGGCAATGCCATAGATATTGGCGAGGCTCTTAATGGAGAAGCCCAGACGGACCAGCATACAGAACTGATAGTCCTTTTCCTGAAGCTTGGGATAGGTTTCTTTCAAATGCTTCGGGAAGCCATCGCTTGTGACATCAAGAAAGGCTGATATCTCCTTCCAGTCCCCTGGGGCAAGGGTGATGTGCTTGCCGCTCCGGTTTCGTTCCTCAATCCTTTTGTGGAAGTCGTACTTTTCCATGACCATCTTCCGCATCATGGCAAGCTGGTCGTTCTTGTATGCCAGCTCCCTGTCGTGCTGCTCGCGCGCGAACTGCTCTTGAAGCCGATGTCGTTCCCGCTCGACCTCCAGCTTGCGCTTGGCCTTATTCCTTATATTAATATATACGAGGACGCCAACCATGACCGCAATAGCCAGTAGCAGGAGACTGCAAAGGATGAGTATCTTCTTGTGATAGATTTCCGCCTCCTGTCGTCGGTTCTCCCTCTCCAAGCGTATCAGGTCTTGATAATAGTCAGCCTTTGTCTGCAACGCCTGCTTGTACATCCCCTCCATACATTCGTATGCAGAGTCGGAGTATGCCAGCAACGCGGATAAATCGTTTTCCTTT
Organism: Bacteroidaceae bacterium; assembly: GCA_017552435.1. Lineage (GTDB taxonomy): Bacteria > Bacteroidota > Bacteroidia > Bacteroidales > Bacteroidaceae > Physcousia. Next base: position 33,113 of record JAFZPZ010000087.1, on the reverse strand, counting down.
GCCGAAAGGGTTGCCAAATCCTTGTATGCTATGTACCGATGTCCGTAGTCTCCAATGCGGACAACCGCAGCATACAGTTCCCTTGCCTGCTGAGCAGAATCTGCATCGGCGTAACAACTTGCCAGTCTGGAGGCGAGATTGATGTTCTTTGCCGGAGCTATGTCCCATGCCGCTTTTACCAGGGACAGCGCCTGATTGTAATCGTCCCGTTTGGTGTAAAGCAGTGATTTTCCCTGCAAAACTGCACCAATTAGGGTGGAGTCGCCCGTCATGTTTGCCTCATCAAGGGCCATGTCCATGTAGTAGAGGGCAGAATCTTCTTGATTAGACAGCAAATAGGCATCTCCAATGCCCAGCAGAAGGAGAACTTTGTTGGTGACGATGGGAGAACAATGATTGGAATAGACCTGGAGAGCCTTTTTGCTGTACTCCACTGCAAGGGGTGCGTCGGAATACTTGATGACTCTGGACAGCTTGTCAAGTGCCAGATAGAGGGTGTAGTATTCCCCGCGCTCCTCTGCATAGCGGACGGCCGTGCGCAGGCAGTCCTCGCCCAGCTTTGAGCTGTCAACCCTTACGTAGTACACCCCCATGTAGAACTGGCTGCGGGCATAGAGGGAATCCTCGGGGTGGCGGCTGTAGTAGCTGTAGGCAAAGCGGAGCAGGGAGTCGCTCGCCAGGTCAATCCTGCTCTTGTGCTGCGCAATGGAATAGACAAGGGCATAGCGGGCAAGCGTCTCGCCGGAAAGTTTACGGCGGTTGATGCTCTGCAACAGGTGAAGTGCACTGTCGGGCTCATCCTGCATCAGCAGTTCTGCCCGGCGGATAACCGGCCCGGCATTCCTGCGGCAGGACGCGAAAAACAGGCATACCAGAAGAAAAACGAATGCGCGTACTATATACATTATATATACGATACGATGAGCCACTGATTCCCTCAGAAATCGTCGCTGCCGGTGCCGAAGCGCTTGACGTCCTCGATGACCTTGAGCAGGTACTGGCCGTACTGGTTCTTGAGCATGGGCTGGGCGAGCTGGCGCATGCGCTCCTCCGTGATCCATCCCTTGCGGTAGGCGATGCCTTCGAGGCAGCCGACCTTGAGTCCCTGGCGTTTCTCCAGCACCTCGATGTAGGTGGATGCCTCGGAGAGGGAGTCGAACGTGCCGGTGTCGAGCCAGGCGAAGCCGCGGCCCAGGGTCTGCACCTTCAGCTCGCCGTCCTCCAGGAATTTCTGGTTGACGGTCGTAATCTCGTACTCGCCGCGAGCGCTGGGCTTGATGTTGCGCGCAACCTCAAGGACCTTGTTCGGATAGAAGTAGAGTCCGACGACGGCGTAGTTGCTCTTGGGGTTGGCCGGTTTCTCCTCGATGGAGAGGCAGTTGCCCTGCTTGTCGAACTCGGCGACGCCGTATCGCTCCGGGTCGTTCACCCAGTAGCCGAAGACGGTGGCTTTCTGATCCTCCTCGGCGGTGCGGACGGCCTCGCGGAGCATGGCGCTGAACCCGTTGCCCTGGAAGATGTTGTCGCCCAGGACGAGGCAAGCGCAGTCGTCACCCACGAAGTCCGCGCCGATGGTGAAGGCCTGCGCCAGTCCATCGGGCGAAGGCTGTTCGGCATACTCGAAGTGGACGCCGTAGTCGGAGCCGTCCCCCAGGAGGCGCCGGAAGCCTGGCAGGTCGAAGGGCGTGGAGATGATGAGGATGTCGCGTATGCCCGCCAGCATCAGGACGCTGAGGGGGTAGTAGATCATGGGCTTGTCGTAGATGGGCATGAGCTGCTTGCTGATGCCCTTCGTGATGGGATAAAGCCGGGTGCCGGAGCCTCCAGCCAGAACAATTCCTTTCATAGTATTCTTTTTTTTTGCGAAATGTCGTTATGTCGAAATATCGAAATGTCGATATTAATCTACTTCATAATCCAGACACACGCGCAGGCTGGTGTAGGGCCGGACCTTGCTGTCGGCAACCGCAACGTGGTCGGGGTGTACTGCATAGGCGCGGAGGGCAGCCTCGTCGGTGAATGTGCAGTCCAGCATTACATCGGCGTTGGACGAATCCAGACGTCCATCCACGATGACCTCAATGTAGATCAGCCCATGGATGCGGCCGAACAAGCCCTCCAGACCGGTCTTGATGTCGCGCTTCACTGTTTCCTTCTCTTCGGCAGTGAGGTCTTCCCTCAGTCGCCATAAAATGACATGCTTTACCATAGCGATAATAAATAATTTAGGTATAAGTAATCAACTTCCGTATGTATGTATGCTCGTTCCCTGTGCCGACGGGAGATAATTGATGCCCCACCAGCATATCTGGAGGCAGAGAAAACAGAAAATCAGCCAGAGCAGGGCCGGACTGACGTCGGCGGGACGTGCACGGCGCAGGTGCAGGTAAACCAGATAGCAGAGCCAGGTCGCCGCGGCCCAGGTCTCCTTCGGGTCCCACGACCAGTAGGTTCCCCATGCCTCCTTTGCCCAGAGCGCTCCGAAGAGCATCCCCACGGTGATAAAGGAAAGGCCGACGCGCGTCAGGTTGTCGATGGCCGGCAATTGGTCTTGCTTGCCCAGCAGCTGCCAGATGGCCATCAGCACAGCGGCTCCCATCAGGGCATAGGCGAACATGTAGATGATGACGTGCGGCGCGAACCACGGGCTCTGCAGAGCAGGCATCATCAGTTTGCTGTGTATCTCAGGCTTCAGCAGATTGATGCAGATGAAGACGCCGCTGAGCAAAGTGCTGAACGAGAGAATCCACCGATAGTGCCAGCGGCTGTAAGTGATCAGTCCGACAAGAGGCAGGAAGAAAGAGTACCAAAGCCGGGTCTCCCCCATCGTACGCAATGGAGGCCGCTGCAGCGAGAGCCACATCAAGGCAATGTAAGCACCGAAGATGAGCAGTCCAGTGATGGTCAGCAGATAGACCGACCGCCGCCAGCCACCTCGCAGAGAGAGCAGCGCTGCCGTCAGCCAGCAAATCCACGCCGGCAAGGCAAAGAGCCAAAGGTCATCCCAGTTTATCATTTAACCATTTACCATTTTACCATTTACTAGTTGCCCCTTTTCTTCCCCTTTAAGGGGGAGTTAGAGAGGGTCTGTACTGCTCCCGCCAGCATCATGAAGATACCGGCATAGACGAAGGGCAGCCACGGGTCACGCACCAGCTCGAACACGCTGTATTCACTCTGGCCGCCCATAGCCTCGTCGTAACTGTATTGGTAGATCTTCCAACCGCGGACGGAGAGGGGCTTGTTCACGCGGATGGTGTCACGGACGGAGATGCCGCTCCGCGTCCGGACCGTCACGTCGGACATATAGCTCAACTCGGGATCTTCCTGGATGAAGAAATCGTGCAGCTCGATGGCAATCGGCAACTCATACATACTGTGTCTGGCATCGATGGCCCGGAACTCGGTCTTTCCCTCCTGTACAATCATGCGCAACTGCTTCATGTCGGCATGCCCGAGCGTACCGGCTACGAGGGCCAAGAAGATGCCGAGATGATTCAGCAGAAAGGGAACGCTCCGCCACGTCGGCCGACAGAGTCTCGTCAAGCAGACCAAGCCCACCAGCACCATCAGCCAGAAAAAAGAGAGCACGAACGGCCAGAAGGAGAGCATGTCTGTGATGCCGAACGGATCGGCCGGTATGTGCCCCGACGGAACTTGCCGCGTAACGCCCATGAGTATCGTCAGCAGGGCACATGCCATGATTGCCGGGACAGCGGCCTGCAACGTTGCCATCCACCGGAACAGGCGGAAGCGGCCACGAAGCATGTAAATCAGCAAGATGCATAGCAAAAGCACTGCAAGCACGATGGCATTGACCGGCCATGACATCAATTCCCAACAGACCGGGCCCACCAGCCACTGCAAGAACACGCCCACAGCCACCCATCCGCAGCTAACCAGGACGCCCTCCGTCATCCCCCAGAGTTTTCTATACATCTTTATATAATATATAGGTTAATCGAGGACCAGCGAGACAGGACAGTGGTCGCTGCCCATGATGTCGTCGTGAATCTCAGCCGACTTCAGGCGCGGCGCAAGGCGCTCGGAGACGAGGAAGTAATCGATGCGCCACCCGACATTCTTCTCGCGGGCATGGAAACGATAGCTCCACCAACTGTAACGGTTGGCGGCATCGGGGTAGAAGTGACGGAAAGTGTCGATGAAGCCACTGCCAAGCAATGTGGACATCTTCTCGCGCTCCTCATCCGTGAAGCCTGCGTTCATGTGGTTCGTCTTGGGATTCTTCAGGTCTATCTCTTCGTGAGCAACGTTCATGTCGCCGCACACCACGACAGGCTTCTTCCCGTCGAGCCCAAGCAGATACTGGCGGAACGCATCCTCCCACGACATACGGTACCCCAGGCGCCGCAGGCCATCCTGGCTGTTCGGGGTATAGACGCAGACGAGGAAATGGTCCTCCATCTCAAGCGTGATGACCCGCCCCTCGTGGTCGTGCTCCTCGATTCCCATGCCGTAAGTCACCGCCAGGGGTGTCTGCCGCGTAAACACAGCAGTCCCCGAGTAACCCTTCTTCTCGGCATAGTTCCAATACGAGGTATAGCCCGGAAAGTTAAGGTCGAGCTGTCCGGCCTGTAGCTTCGTTTCCTGCAGGCAGACAAAATCGGCATCAAACTCCATAAAAGCATCCTGGAAATTCTTCCCTACAACAGCGCGCAGGCCGTTGACGTTCCAACTGACATATTTCATGAGATAAAATGTATGTTCTTTGAACGCAAAGATACAAAAAAACTCGATAACTTCTATAATTATGGACAGTGAATTATGAATTATGAATTAAAAAGCGTAACTTTGCGAGCAATAAGAGCTAAAGCTGACAATGGCAAACCTGAAAGCATTGGCCAAGGACACGGCCATCTACGGATTTTCGAGCATCGTGGGGCGCTTCCTCAATTACCTGCTCGTTCCCCTATACACGCACTACATGCCCAAGGCATCGGGCGACTACGGCGTAAGCACTAACATGTACGCCTACACGGCACTGATGTTCGTGATACTGACATTTGGAATGGAGACAACGCTGTTTCGCTTCGCCAACGATGAGCGCGAGAAGCCCGACACCGTATTCTCTACCGGATTTGCCATGGTGGGAAGCCTCACCGCACTCTTCCTGATACTCATCTTCGGCTTCATCACACCCATAGCTAACTACCTCGGCTATGCTGAACATCCCGAATACCTACTGATGATGGCCTCGGTAGTCGCACTGGATGCCATACAGGCCTTGCCATTCTGTTTCCTGCGCTTCCAGCATCGTCCCATCCGCTTCATGTCGCTGAAGATGCTGTTCATCATCCTCAACATCACGCTTAACCTTATCTTTTTCGTCCTGCTCGGGAAGACGTCCGTCTTCTACGTCTTCTTCATCAACCTGCTCTGCACAAGCTTCATTACCTTCTTCTTCATACCGGATTTGTTCAAGATACGCTGGCACTTCGACGGCAGACTCCTGCGCAGGATGCTCTCCTACTCATGGCCGATACTCGTATTGGGAATGATGGGAATCCTCAACCAAGTAGCCGACAAGATTCTCTTCCCGAAGGTCTATCCAGACGAGGCTCAGGCAAACGTCGAGTTGGGCGTTTACGGAGGTTGTGTCAAGGTGGCCATGATTATGGCAGTGATTACGCAGGCGTTCCGTTTCGCCTACGAACCCATCGTTTTCGCCAAGTCGAAAGACGCCGACAAGAACGAATACTACGCTTTGGGCATGAAGTATTTCGTCATCTTCACCCTGCTGGCTTTCCTCGGAGTGATGGGATACTTGCCCATCTTGAAGTATATGATTGGCTCCGATTACTGGGAGGGATTGAAGGTCATCCCAATCGTGATGGCTGCCGAGATTATGATGGGCATCTTCTTCAACCTGTCGTTCTGGTACAAACTCATCGACAAAACCATCTACGGAGCCCTGTTTTCGTTGGCAGGTTGCATCGCGCTCCTAGCCGTCAACATCTGGGGCATTCCCAGATTCAGCTATATGGCTTGTGCCTGGGGTGGAGTTGCAGGATACGGAACGGCTATGCTCCTGAGCTATTTCGTAGGGCAACGCATCAATCCAATCCCCTACCCGATTCGCTCGATAGCAGCCTATACCGCCATCGCCGCCATGTTCTATGGGGTAATGGTACTTGTTCCGAAAGAATGGCCAGTATGGATTTACCTCGGCATCAGCACGGTGCTCTGCCTCGCCTTCGCGGCTTTGATCTTCTGGCGAGAATTGAGAAAGGGCCTATAAGGCCTACCGGCCCTATAAGCCCCATTGGTTCAATTTGCCCTATTTGCCCTATTCCTTCAGAATAATCTTCCTCAAGGCGTCCATCAACTGGTCAGCCAAGCCGATATTGTAGCCTTGTCTGAACCACACGACGCGATTGAAAGTATCACAGATCATCAGGATGGGCAGTTCCTCGTTGCCATGAGTGAGTTCCTGGATATGCATGGCCTCGACGGTCTCTGGGTCGGCGACGCCAAACAGAACGTTGCCGGGCAAGTCGTCAAACTCTTTGCGGTCGAAGTGGTCATAGTCCTCCTGACTCTCGAAAAGCATAAGGTAGCATTGCGACCACTGCGAGATATGGATATTTACAGCCTCCATGTCGTGCAGCAGATGCGTACTCGGCTCGTGACCGCTACGGATGAGGGCTATCATATAGAAGCCACGTCCAGTCGTTTCGAGAATAGGTTTATGCACGCCTCGGACATTGGTAAATCCTAGTTCGCAATTGAAGTTGGCGATGACATGCAAGCGATCTTCTTCGACTCTCAGGTGAAGAGGAACACTTTGTTGTTGCTGGGGTTTGACGCCAAAGAACTCGAAATGAGCCCATACGCCACCATTGGCGAGACGCGTGCCGCTCAGGAGCATGTACTGTCCTGCATCGACACTAACGCCATCGGCAAAGGTGCTTGCCCAGGTCGCATCCTCTGGGAATTCCTGCAACTGGGGACGACCATTGTTGATGCGCGACAGAGCGAAATGCGAATAGTAGGAAGGATCTTTCTTGACAGTCTGGTCCTTGAATGTGAGACGCAGAGTCCCTTGCGGAGCTGTCTGCTCCTCGGAAGAGCCGAAGAGCACATCATGCCAAGTACCTGTCTCTTCGTCAGCCCACTGTACCTTGCCTGTCACCTCGTCGATGCGGGCAATGATGCCTGCGCTGCGAGCCGCTGCAACAAAGAAGATGTCGCGGCTATGGGCATCACATGTCCGGTGCCGCAACACGCCAAGTGGACTCATGCAAAGATGTTGCGGATTGCGGGTGTCATCAACCGTAATGCTGTCCGTTACCCACTGCAAAAGCTCTTCAGCCGTTATGCCTCCAAAGTATTCAGCAAGTTTGCCGCGACAAGGTGTCAGGCGCTCGTTGCTGACACGCGGACAGAGTACATAGTCGTGCCATAGAGGATTGGCGAGGAAAGGCGTATGCTCTGCCACATCCTGCAAAACCTCCATCGTGACATCACGATAGTCCTTCTTCGATAGCGTAGAGAGCACGTCACACTTGCCCCCTGCCCTTTGTTCCTTGTCTCTAAATTCTACGATGGTGCGCCAGTTAGCTCGGGCCAAGACTTCAGGACTATTGGGTTCTCCGTCTTGACAGAAAGCCTGCTGCATGTAGGCAGTCCGGATGCTGTCCTCACGGACAAAGCGGGCGCGGTTGGCCCGAATGGCATCGGCACTGACATCCGGCTTGTTATCCTTTCCAATAGGCGGGGTCAGGTCCAGGTCAAAGGAGGCTGTATAGGTACTGTCCTTATCGAGAACGACAGTTGCCAGTGCTTCCTTGCCGACACTTACTTTCCTGAAACCGAAGCGACCATCCTTGCTTGCCCATATAACCAGATCGCCCTTGCCGCAAGTCAGCGAAGACTGACCCTTGACATCGCTCTGCTTGGACACAATAGGATACAGCTCGGCATAGTTATAGAGGCGGTAATCGACCGTAGCTCCCTCGACAGGCAGGCTGTCTGCATCGAGCACCGTTACTATAACGGTAGAAACATCGGCATAGTTCTTTGTGACATTAATCTCGGTGTAACAACCCGTCTTTTTCACTACGTCCTCCGGACCGGTATAGTCACCGAAAACCTTCGTGTGCATAAGCATACCTCTGGCAACAGGCTCGTTGAACCAACCGAGGTTCAGCACTGGCTCTGGTTCACAGGCTCCGAGGAAATACCACTTGCCATCCACCCAGGCCTCCACCCAGGCATGATTGTCATCGGTATGTGCCCAGCGCGGGGTATAGACCTGGCGGGCAGGAATGCCGATAGTACGGAGGGCAGAGACCGTAAAGGTGCTCTCCTCGCCACAACGTCCGATGGCGGAACGCAACGTGTTCATAGGCGATGAAGTACGACTGTCGCTGGGCTGGTAGCAGACGTGCTCGTGACACCAGTGGTTCACCTCAAGCACAGCACCATACATCGTCTTGTCCTTGACGCGCTCCTTCAGTTCGTCGTAATAGACGATGCGGAAGGAATCAAGATCCTCGTTGTTGACACGCAACGGAAGCACAAAATGGCGCCACTCACGCCCAGGCACCTTTCCACCCCAAGGCATTTCGTGACGGGCTTTCACTGCAACCCTTACATTCGCTTCCCAGAACTCGCGGGGATAATCCACGCTGTCGGGCAGGGGCATACCCTCATAGAGGAACTCCAATGCATCTTGTTCCTCAGCAGTGCGGCGGTCGGTACAGGCGGCCATAAAAGCAAAGAGCCCCACAACGAGGGCTCCCTGCAATATCATTCTTCTTTTATTCAGCATACATATCTACAATGAGTTCACCGAAGAGGGTGTTAGCCCATGCAAACCAAGAGCGGGTAAAGTCCTTGGCATCGTCCTTGTTGAAGGACTCGTGCATAAAGCCAGTATCACCATCAGTCTTCAGAATCTGTTGTACACACCATTCCTTCTCGGCACGGTCGTTGGTAGTGAAGGCCTTCATAACCAGACTCATGGGCCAAGGCTTGTTCAAGCCACAGTGAGGACCGCCGATACCTTCGCCGGCTTTGCCCTTGAAGAAGTAAGGATTGTCCTCGCTCCAGACGAACTTACGTGTATTCTGATAGATGGGGTCGTCGATTGACACATCGGTCAGATAAGGCAGGCAGAGCAGAGAGGGTGCATTAGAGTCGTCCATCAAGAGGGCTGAGCCGTAGGCATCTACCTCGAAGGCATAGATCTTACCATACTTGGGATGCTCGACAACGGCGTACTTCTCCAGTGCCTCTTCCACCTGAGATGCCATACGGCGGCAGTCGCTTGCCAGGCCGTACTCCTTATTCACATCGTTCAGAATGATAGCAGCCTTACGCAATACACTTACAGCAAAGAAGTTACTGGGTACCAAATAGGGGAAGATAGTGCTATCGTCTGAAGGACGGAAGGCACTGGCAATCAAGCCGCAGGGCTTACCGGGATGACCGTAACCGCGGTTAGAACGTGTGTCGTGCAAAGCCTCTGTCTTGCGGGTGAAACGGTAGTTGGTGATGGGGCCGTTCCAGTTCTGCTGATCCTGGAAGACATGCAGAATCTCGCGGATAGCCTGAAGCCACTTCTCGTCGAAAATGCTGGTATCACCCGTCTGCTGCCAGTAGGCATAGGCAAGGCGCAGGGGATAGCAGAGCGAGTCGATTTCGTACTTACGCTCGTGCAGTTCCTTCTTCATCTTGGTATTGTCAGACATCCAGTGGCCGTTCTCAATAGCCTTGATGTTGAAGGCATTGGCGTATGGATCAATGAGAATGCAAGCCAGCTGACGACGGATAACGCCACGGATGAGGTGACGCAGCGGTTCGTCCTTGTTTACATAACGCAGATAGGGCCATACCTGTGCAGCGCTGTCGCGCAGCCACATAGCCTCGATGTCACCAGTAATAACGAAGGTATCGTCATCACCGCTCTCGTTGCTGTACCATACAGTTGTATCCAGCGTGTTGGGGAAACAGTTCACAAACATCCAGTATAGCTTAGGGTCGATAGCCGTCAGTTTTGACTTTAAATCAAGAATCTGCTTCTCAACTGCCTCGCTGCGAAAGAGACGCTTTTCCGGCTCAGGACGAAGATCCTTTATGGTTGACTGTACTGCCACCTGCTGCTTCTTTGCAGGCTCGGGAATCGTGTGGTTCGTGGTGCTGAAAGCGGACACTGGCGCACTCATCAGCAGGGCTAACATTAATTTCTTCATTGTTATGTTGATTGTTTCTGATTATTCCGAATACTATGATTATTCTGAATTACTTCGCCGTCATATACACATCCAGCGTGCCGCCTGCCATAATCTGCTCATGCGTGATGGTGGTACCCTTGATGGTCTGACCGTTCAGCACGTACTTCTTGACGTAGATGGCCTTGTCACTACCGTCGTGAGTGCGGATGGTGAAGGTCTTGCCGTCTCGAACAGGAATAACAGCCTCCTCGACAATAGGCGAACCGAGCTGATAGACACCACCGCAGGGCTCTACCTGATAGAAACCGAGGGCCGAGAGAATGTACCATGCTGACATCTGACCGACGTCCTCATTGCCACACACACCTGCAGGCTGGTCTGTATAGAGCTCGCTCATGACCTGACGGATGCGCTTCTGTGCCTTGCGAGGCTGGCCGACGTAGTTATACATATAAAGGATATGGTGGCTGGGTTCGTTGCCGTGAGCATACTGACCGATGAGGCCAGAGATGTCAGGCGCGGCACCTTCGCCCAGGTCACTGCTGGCAGACAGCAAGTCGTCCAGGCGCTGGTCCAGAGCTTTGTCGCCGCCCATCACCTCAGCCAGTCCTTTCACATCGTGGGGAACAAGGAAGGTGTATTGCCAGGGGTTGCCCTCGGTATAGTCGCGCGTCTGTTGATTGGGGTTGAAGTTTGGAGGCAGAGGACGGAACTCGCCTTTCATATCAAGAGCACGCATCACGTTCACACGGCGGTCATAGAGCCGCTTGTAGTTCATACTGAGTTCGTAGAAGCGAATGCTGTCTTCCTTGTGACCAAGACGGCCAGCAAGCTGTGCAGCAGCCCAAGCGGCAATGTAATACTCCATGCTCTTGCCGATGACTTCACTTTCGCGTCCGTCGTAGGGCAAATAACCTAACTCAGCCAGATAGTCCTTGCCACGAAGGGGAACACGACGCATCTTGCCGTATTCTGTAGGAAGCATACTTGCGCAAACAGCTTCGTAAGCCTCATTGATGTCAATATCGTCACCAGCCTCACCCTTCAGGATGATATCGGACAGGACGGGGACAGCGGGTTCGCCCACCATGCAATAGGTGTCGTTGCTGACCAGATGCCATACGGGCAGTTCGCCCCACTCGCGATAGATGGCAAGCATCGTCTTGGCATAGTCGCGCATACGGTCTGGCATGATGATGGTTGCCAGAGGATGAGCTGCGCGGTAGGTATCCCAAAGGCTCCAGGTGGTAAGTGTGTTGTAGTCGGCACCACGATGAACCTTGAAATCGGCACCCATGTAGTCGCCCGTCACATCGTTCCACAGCTGGGGAGCTACCATGTAGTGATACATCGCTGTGTAGAAGATGGTGCGTTCGCGTTCTGTGCGGAATGTTGCCTTGATGCGGGAGAGCTGTGTGTTCCAAGCCTGGAGAGCGGCACTGGCAACACCTTCAAAATCGAAACCGCCAGGCTGCTCGACATTCATATTGAGCAGAGCATTGGCCTCGCTTGTGGGCGAGAGAGCCACCTTGACCATCACATCATCGCCTGGGCCAACCTCGAAGGTGGCTTGTCCGTACTTGGCATTCAGGCCTTCGCTCAGCCAGTTGTGGATAGGTTTGCTGAACTTCATGCAGAAATAGACAATCTGGTCGTTTGCCCAACCATGACTGCGACGATAGCCCATCAGTGTGTAGTCATCAACGGGAACGACGCGAGTATCACGAGCCTCATCACCGATGGTGTTCTCCAGGTCGATGATGATGCGAGCATTGTTGCTGCCCTTGGGGAAGGTGAAGCGATAGAGGGCGGTGCGCTCGGTAGCCGTCACTTCTGCCTTAATGTGGAAACGGTCGAGGATAACACTGTAAAAACCTGGGGCCATATCCTCTGTCTCATGGCGGTATTCGCTGGCTATGCCCTCACGGGTGAGTTCTACGTCACCGTAAGCAGGCATCAGACCGATATCACCCAGATCGCCGCAACCGGTACCACTGAGGTGCATCTGGGCAAAGCCGATAATCTTCGTGCCGGATTCATGATAGCCGGAACACCAGTCCCAACCCGTCTCAAGCTGGTTGGGGCCTGCGTTCACCATACCGAAGGGCACATTGGCACCCATGAATACATGTCCGTGGTCGCCAGTACCTATTCTGGGATCTACATACTCAGCATAATTCTCGGCCTGCGCTGTAGCAGCAAGCAAAAGACCGATAAGAAAGAATTTACTTTTCATTGTTATGATTCGATTTATTTACAATTTTGCTGCAAAATTACACAAAAAAGCCATAAAACCCAAACCCACGGCAGAAATTCTTCATTTGAAAGGGATTTTTACATTTTATTTGCGACTGTAATCAACCCGACTCTTGCCGAGGGGGAAGTTGATGCCAAAGCTGAAATTAGAATTGCTGTTCATCGGAATGTACTGTTTGGACATCTTATAAACAGAATAGTCCATTCCTGCAAAGAGATTAAAACCCCGGGGATGTATATTGAGAACCCATCCCAATCCGACACCAGTGGTGCCGAAACTTACATTTCCGCTCATTTCCAACCATTTGATTGGCGAAACGGCGAGTGCAATGCGTTCTTCATTCCAGGTGTACTTCCCCTGAATGCATGTGGTACTGAGCAGGCCCGCCTTGAGTTGGCGATAAAAAGGCATCTTATACTCTGCGCTGATGTTGAGGGTTGCCCCGAGCATTTTGGCTTTGCTGGTTGTTCCGGCATCTCGCAAACTGATGAGGTTGGAGAGACGGTCGCTGATTTCGTCGAGCTGTTCATCCAAAGACGCACCCTCGCTATCCTTCACTCTCAGATCTTCAAATTGGTAGGTGAAAGGTTCACCGCTGTTTTGAGCTTGTGCCACATTCCTCCACTTGATGAAACCAAAGTCGAGCACAGCAATGCCGACCTTCAACCCATCGACCCATCCTTGTTTCTCCAGGTCCCATTCTGCACCGAGGTCGATAGCAGCACCGTATCCATTCACGCCAGGGCTTTCCACATCGATGTTGTCCAGGTTGATTTGCTGGTATTTCACGCCAGTCGTCTTATATTCCTTTTCTTCCAAAGCTCCCCAGCTGAAGTTTTTGATTCCCACTTCTGCCGAGGCATTCACCGTGGCTGTCCATTCATTTTCATTACTTAGATTCAGATTGACATTGTCCATTTTGAGACGCGCATAGCCCAGACCGACGAGGAATTTGAACTTACCACCGACACGGATGGCCTCGTTGATATCTCGGCTGTAACCGTAGCTCGTCTCGACCCATGACGTAGCTGTTATACCCAGGTTGTCGAAACTATAATTCTTGTTCTCTATCTGCTTCGTCACTTCGAAAAGGTCATAGGGGATATTAAATCCCACGTTGGAACGCATCCCTATGGTAATTGTGTGGTAGGCCTTTCTTGCATGAAAGCCGACGCCGACGATGTCGTAGCGCAAATCCCCAAGTATCTTGTTATTGGCATGGAGATTATCGAAAAATTCTGTAGCGCTGATGCTCGGATGCAGGGCTGTGACGAGACTGCCGGATGGTCCTTTGTAGAGGAAGTCGGTGAGGGCAACATTGCCGCGCATGGAAATGTTCAAATTACAGAAGAAAGGAAAGCTGAAATATGCATCACGGTCATAATCCTTGGCGGGATTCATTTCATGACCATAGGCATAGCCATCGAGGAAATAAGCGCTGCTGAGGTTCTGTCCAAAGACAAGCTGGCCGACACTTATCAGGATTGCACTCAGAATGTATCTTGTTTTCATTTTTGTGTCAGGTTTTTTCTTAAGTGAATGGTTTAGTTGGCATCGTATGTGACTGTACCTTTGGCACGGAGTTCCATACTGGTGAAACGGGCAGAGGCTTCGTCTGTGATGTATTTACCTACAGATTGGGCATTGGCTTTGAGCTTGGACACTATTCTGACGCCATCCAGCTGCTGTGCGCCGTTAGAGCCATTCAGGTAGTCACGGAGCGTCAAGCCACTCTTGTTGGCTTTCATGATGTATTCGACAGTAGAAGTCTTACCCGATTCGGCATTGGCTTTGAGCACGCTCAGGTCTGGGATAGCAATGCCATCGGGGTCAATGGGCTCGATGGTTACATCAACAGACAGAGGCAGGTTGTTTGTCAGGTTGGCCCTCAGTTCCAGCGCATCGAGATTTATCTTGCGCACATCGGCATCGAACTCGTTTGCCCATCCCGTCTCGGTGGCCACGTATGAAAGACAGAAATCCTGGGAGCCGACACATAAGGGTGCATATAGAGTCAGGTCTACAAAAATATCGAACGGACCGGCTATGGGAGCAGAACCAACATTCTCGGCAGTCATCTTGATGACTTTCACCTGAAGATTTTCGGGTATCTTGTTCTTGAACAGGTCGTTTACACTACTCCCGGCAACGGGTTTGAGCTGTACGGGTGTGCCGTAGTCCCCGTCCAAGAGTTCGGCCGGGATGTTATCGTCCCTTTCTGCGGCGATGTACTGACAGAGCTTTTTCTTGCTACTGGCTTTCAGGCCGTTCACCTTGCAGCTTGCTTCTGGGGTTGAGATTTCAATATCGAGCTTGATATCGCAGCCTTCTGGAAGATTGCTCTTGACATTTGCAATGAAGATAGGGTTCTTTAGGTCTAATCGGACTCCTTCATCCTTCATGAAGTCGGGCAGTTCGGGAATGGCGATATCGGGGGTTGTAGCTTCGAAATCGACAACCCCGTCCAGGACAGTTGGAATGAGGGTAGAGAAATTGCCCTGTGTATGGGCATAGATGACCTTTCCGACCACTCCGGGTATGGTGACAGCGTCCAGGAAGTCTTTCCCGTCTGAAACTTTGGAGAGCAAGAAGTGGGCTATCTTGATTTCACTTGTGTTGATCAGGGGCAAGGCCAGATTGGCACTCGTACCAATCGTGAGGTCAATGTTGTCCAGGTCATAGCTGTCATCGACGCATGCGGTTAGGAGCAGGCCTCCGAGCAACAGCTTTGCAGGTAGGGAAAAATGTTTCTTCATATTTCTTTTTTTACGATAATATTGGCTAAATCAGTTCTCGAAATGCGGACGCTCGTACTCTACATCCGGGGTATGGGCTATGCGCTCTATCATGCCTTCGGGCATGGTTTTCAGGTTCTTCTCGCGGGCTAAGGCTTCCATTTCTTCAGAGAAGGCATCCAGTTGCTCTTGGTTCAGCTGGTAATACGCTGGAGCGTAATCTTTTATCGGGAAATACTTGGCGCGCAGGAATCCAAAGCGCAGGAAGTACGGCAACAGGTTGTAGCCGCCGACGACAGAGGCTGTGCGGATGAAGTTGAGCACATAGGGGACCATATTAGTGGACTCGGGTTCTACCTCCGTGTGCCGCAGTGCCTCGTAGAGGTCTGGCAGATAATCGGGCTTGCCGCCTTCGTTCATGAAGTAGTTGCAGAGTCGGACGAAGGGCCCCAGACGCTCGAAGGCGTGGTCGTAAACATGATTAATCTCGAAAAGACAATCGTCGTTTTCGTCTTCCAGATAATGCCTGATGCCCTCTTCTATCCCCTCGCGTTTGCTTTTGTCCAGCTGCTCATACTTGTAGCCCATGTGCATGTGGTTATAATATGAGTTCAGGTTGTTGCTCACTTCCATCAATCCCATCCAACAGAAGTTAAGCATCAGCTGGTGCAGGTGGCCCCATTCGTGGCTCATTCCCCAGACGGCATCCGGGTCGTCATAGAGAATTGTCTTGCAGTTCAGGTACTTAGGCTCACTATCCACATGGGTGCTGATGCCAAGCGAGCTTTGGTAGAGGCCGCTAAAGGAGAAGTTGACGTAGAACAGCGTACGGTTGCGGGGGATGCGGCCGTATTTCTCCAGCCCTACCAGGCGTTGCTCCCAGGTCATCAGCGTATCCAGGATGTTCATGTACTGGCGGTAGCCAGGCGACTTGCCATCGTCGGCCTTGCAATGTTCGTGCATACCGGCAGCCGTCCATACGGTATGCACCTTGCGGCTCACGGCATCTATGAAACGTCCTGGAGCAGAAGCGGTCATCTGGTGCATCTGCTCGTTGGTCATATCAGGTGTCAGGTATCCGTTGACGGTGCCTCCCACGAAATGCACTCGTATGGGCGGGTTGGCATCGGCATAGCCGTCGGAGAAATAGGAGATATAGGCAAGGCCTTCCCATTGCAAATCGTAATTGACGATGTTGATGCCGTTTTGCAGACGGACAGGCTTACACATGCATAGGTCAACGGGAGCATCTTGCAATGTTTTCCCTGTGTACCAAGCCATTATGTTTAGGCAGAGATTCACCGAGTCGGGCACTCCGCTTACCACAAGCATGTGCTTTCCCGGCTCCATGACGATGCCTGTTACGCCCTGCAGCTGGTCGTAGAACTTGTTGGGCGTATGCCATTCCTTCGAGAGCCAAAAGGGGGAATTGTAGCACTCGTACGAGGCCACGCGGTAATCGGCAGAATAGGTGCCTTGCAGCAATTCCTGAGCCAAATGGCGCAGCAGGGGCTGTCGTATCCCATCAACATCAGCCTGGGTGGTGCCGGGCTTCAGGGTTGTCAGCAAATCGTCGGCAAAGAGGTTGGTGTCATAACTCATCTCTTCTTCCCTCATGAACTTCAACTCGGCACAGGAGGCAAAATTGCCATATCCCTTGAGGAATCGCACCTTGATGCTTTGGGGCTTGAGCAAACCGCCCTGGAAGACGACCCTCTTCGCGGTATTGTCGAACGTCCATTGACAATGTTCATACAGACGGTAATCCTTGTCTTTGGTGGTTTTCACGTATATTTCCACATCGCTGATGATGCCATTCCTTCCTATCTGGCGAGGGATGTATTCCAGATAGTCTATGCGCTTCACCTTCTTGAAGTCGAAGACCAGTTCTGCAGGATTCTCGGGCGAGACCTTAAATATACGGCCTCTGTACTGGGTGTGATATATGGTGGTTATGTCGCCATCCTGAGTGTGCTGCGCAAGCCCATCAGTCTCGTGCGTATTGTCGGAACAGCGGAAGGGCATGATGCGCGTACCCTCGGGCAGACTCTCGTTACACTCCTGCCAGGCCTCGTCGTCATAGAAGTCGTAGTAAATGCCATCGATCTTGGCATCACAGGCGTAAGCCATAAACGGTAACAAGGCCAGCAGAGAGAGTAAAGATTTTCTCATAGTGGTACAACTTGGGATTATTTCGGTGCAAAGGTACGAATAAACGAGTAAAAAAACAAATAAATTTGAGCTTTTTCGAGCACAGAAGTAGCTCGACGGAGTCCACCGCCTGCGCCTATTTCCTCAGCATGCAAAATCCCCGCCGCAGAACTCGTAGTTTCCGCAGCAGGGATGTAGTGGTTATTGTCAATGAGTTTTACTTTATCAAGACTTTCTTGCTCGTCCCGTCGGAGTAGCGGATGATGTTAATGCCCTTTTGCGGAGCAGCCAACTTACAGCCTTGCAGGTCATAAATGCAGGAACCTTCGTCTGTGAGGGTATCTGCCGATGGTGCACTGATTGCATCATCCCAATCAATAGCCTCGAAATACTGATCTTCTTGTATTACGAATCTGCCGCCTGCTGTAATTCCCTGATAAGAGAGTTTATGACTGCCTCTTGTCAATTCGCTGATGTCATAGCTTACCATTACGACATTGTCAGTCACCTTTACCGTCTGCACATCATCTACATTGTCATCTATCCAGTAGTTTAGGCTGGAAAGCCTGTTGAGGTGGTTATTAACATAAACCATATATCTGGCCAAGCTGCCCCATTGATTCCCTTTATACCGGGTTCGGAAGTTAAAGTAATGCAATCCGGGCGAAAGCTTGCTGATATCTACGCTGAGTATTGAAGACGGTACATCATACACTACTGTTCTGTGAGCATAGTCGTTATCCATCCAATACTCATATTGCATACTTTCGATGCCAATATAGACAATGTATCTGGAAAGACTGCCCCATCGGTCTCCACTATTGCGGGAACGGAAATTAAAGTAATGTAACCCATGCGATAGACCGCTGATATCTACGTTAAACATTGGAGACGGAGCTTCGTTTACCAAGGTTCGGTGGTCGTAGTCATTATCCATCCAGTACTCATATTGTGTGCTCTTGGTACCCAAATAGACAATGTATCGTGACAGACCTCCCCATTTTCCGTCATCGCCTTGAGCACGGAAATTCAGGTAGTGTAGGCCTGAATTGACATTGCCGATGTCTATATCCAAGGAGACTTTTTGTAGGCTGCCCTCCGCAGTGATTCGACTGTCATAGTCATTGTCGAACCAATATTCATACCCCTGCATCGTTTGGGCAATGCCTCCCGATGCAATCAGCATGAATATCCAGAATAATAATTGTTTACGCATAACGTCAAAGATTTAGTTTTCTATGGTCAGCGTAACATTCAGCTTCTGGCTTTCTGCATCCACTTCTATCTTATGTTCAGAAACATGTGGAGCCGATGGTATCAGCGTATATGGTGTATCACCACCCATTATACCAACTACCGTGCCGTCATTGCCTATAAATGAAGGGCTTGCTTCCAAATTTTCGTCAAGGATGGAAGAATTTTCCTTTTTACAGTTTTCTACAATTGCATCTTGTGTATTACCCGAAACTAAGCAATTAATCAAGACAGCTTTATCTGATTCACTACTATGAGATCTGGCTGCAAAGTTATCAATAATACAGTTGGTATATATATTGCCGACATCATCACTTTCAGAATCCACTTTTCCGATATTACAATGGTTTAAAGATGCATGATATGTACTAACTTCTTTTATTTTGGAATTTGAGAGAGATATGCTTGTGAAATTTCCTTTTAAAGTGTTTTTTAAATTACACCGAACCATATTAACTACTCTTATCATACCCACATAGCTTCCGCCACTCTCGGTTGAATATAATTGGCATTGTGATACGACTATATCTGTTACATTTCCACCTGATACGTTAATGTCTCCTCGTATATTCAGCCCTTCTAAAAACAAATTATTAATTGCATCATCACCATTACCTATTCTAACAGTCCCGGAAATAACCGTTCTTTCTCCTGCTCCAATCAGCGCTATTTTGCTTTTATTGATTGTAATACCACCTCCGAATGTTCCTTCGCTCAGGTAAATCGTATCACCTGACATTGCTTTATCAATAACTGTTTGCAGCTGAGCGCCGCTGTACAGGGTTACTCTACGCGCATGATGTAATGCAGCAATAGAGGGCTGCGCTTTCACACTCTGTATGCCTGCTATCGCGAGGCATGCAATAACAAATAAAATTCTCTTCATTTTCTTGATGTTTTTAGTTGTTTGGATTCTTTCTTGTTTATAATATAATATGTTTTATTACAGACTTTATTTCAATACTTTTTTCCTGCCAAATATGAATATCCCCCTCTGTGCATTATCCTCTGCAATCTTTCTGCCTTGCAAGTCATAGACAGTTGTGTCGTCAGGGAACAGGGGCAGAACTCCATAGACTGATGTCTCTGTATCGTCTATGAATAACTTTACGTTAGAGGTCTCCGTGTCCTGCAACACATAGGTCAAATCGAACCAAGCACGGAACGCCTTTATTTCCTGCTGCCCATCAGAGTAACAGAACGTGTCTTTGTTAATGAACAAGCCGTTCTCGGGCACTGCTGTCACGATGTAGGAACTTACCATGTAGCCGCGCTCAGACAACCTTTTGCCCACTTGAACTAAAGGCTCTTCCACAGGTTCGATGTTCACGCCATCTACGATGAATTCCGTCACGTCCTTTTCTACATGTATGAAGTAGGGATGGTTAGCATCCATCTTCGAGACACTCTTAAAATACAGAGATATCGTTTCGCCCGCCTCATCTTCTTCTGCCGTCCATCCGGAGAAATCAGCCAGTTCCACGCCATCGCCGAAGGCCTGTCTTGTCTGTGAATCTGTCATTGCGAAGGGAAGACAGATGGTGTTCCACCTCCCTGCATAGATAGTGCGCTTCACGCGGACATCTGCGCCTCCTTCTGCAACGGGCATTTTTGTTGCTTCTTCGTCAAGAATGGTGCGCATCTCTGTTATGTTTATCGGAAACACCACATCATCTAAGTCCTCTCCCATAGAATCGGCTGTGCGCGTAAATTCGCAAGAAAAAATACGGGCTGTATGCATTGAGCCTAAAGCCAAACTGGCATCTGCCTGTACTGTGACACGAAGCAACGCGCCAGAAGTAGGCATCGACAAATTTTCATTATGGTAACAGGTGAACTTGTAGTTGCCGTCCGACAACAGACTTCCGCTCAAAACATGATCTATCAAAAGGCATTTCTCTATCACGGGCTTACCGTATTCGTCCGTCACCAATGACAGGCCGTCAGGCAAGGACAGCTGAAGTTCGAAGGCAGTATATTCCGTGTTGAAGTTGCAGCCAATCTCTATCGTAGCCTGCCCGCCCTGAGGTACGTTCACATCAGCTACTGTCAGTACATTGCCAGCGGCTGCTTTTCCTATGCAGTAAAGACAGGCTATTAGTGGAAATAATATACTCTTTCTCATAGTGGTATGGATTAGCGTCCTAAGATAATGTCAATCACATGTACCAAGTCAGTGATGGTAATTTTGCCGTCTCCGTTCATGTCAGCCACTTTGCGAATGAACTTAGCTGGCTCTTCCTCAAGAATATAGCTGTTCATACTAATGACATCGGTTACACTGACACGTCCATCACCATTCACGTCACCCATCATTGCCTCGGTAATAGCCAGCGATGCAGTGCTATTCTTTGGGTGAATGTCCTCGTAGACATTACCTGCTTTTTTTACCGTCATTTCGATGTCTTTGATTGTCATCTTGTATATGCCTACTGCTACATCATCGGCCACATCAATTGTGATGGTCATGCCACCGCCATCGTCATTACTAATGGCGCGGTTGCTTTGCGGTGTTACCACGAAGCAGTAAAGATTTTCGCTAACCTTGTTCGCGGAAATATTATGCGTGTTTACAGCATTGCCTGTCAATTCTGCTATCAGTTGCCCTTCATTCTCTGCTACAGTTATGCCTTCAGGCAGTTCCAAGTCGAACTGGAAGCCCATGATGGTCTCTTCGTCTGTCAACAATATGTTCAATACTCCACGTCCGCCGCTACACTGAGTCATATCTGTCACTGTCAGTTTGTTATTCTTCTCAACTTTTACTATACATGAGGCAATTTTGCCGCTACCGTCGTTGGCTATTGCCTTAATCTGACAAATGCCCGATCCGACAGCTGTCACAAATCCTTTCTCATCGACCAAAGCAACATTATCATTTGTACTGCTCCAAATCACGCTCTTATCCGTAGCGTTTTCTGGCACAATCATTGGTTCCAACTGTAATTCTTCACCGACAAGCATGGTGGTGTCTGTTTCGTTTAGGGTAATGTCATTTATTAGAATGGGATTGACTTTCACCTTACACTGGGATGTAATTCCATTGTGCGCCATACAGGTAATAGTCGCATTTCCTATTGCGTTTGCAGTTATGACTCCACCATCAGATACCGTTGCAACTTGCGGGGTGAGACTACTCCAAGTAAAACTTGTCGTTGCTGTACCAGGAACCAATTGGGGCTTAAGGGTATATGTGTCGCCTATCTGAACTTCAACATTTGACTCAAGAAGAATATCCGTAATGTCTACAACATTAATATTGTAAGTAACGTTATATTCGTTTGAAGTCACTGCATCATACCAATCATACAAAGTTTGCTTAAATGAATATATTCCAGGTTTTGTTGGCATTATAGTGTATCTGTAGTATGTACTCGTTGTATGCATCATCTTGGCATAGTATGTGCTAGTCAATACTGAATTCTGGGTGGAAATTATGAAAGCTGTTTCATCTGACAAAGTATATGGGTCACAGGAAGCATAATAATATGTATTCATTCCTGTATCGGGTAAGGGAATAAGTAAAAAAGATATACCTACGGTCGCATTAATGTTTTTGACAATTGGAACAGTTTTAGCATTTACGGGTTGAGAAATAAGAATAATACCGATGAGGCATAGTAAAATTCTCTTCATGGTTCAATAAGTTTTGTTTGCTCCCCCTGTTCCATAAAGAGCCGTTATTAGATGCAGAAGCGTGGAACAGAATCCACTTCTCCAAGCTGGGGTCCTGAGAAAACCTTGTACAGAAGATGCAGATAACATTCCACGCTAACACGCGGAAGCCATCATGTTCTCTTGCTGTACTCGAAATTTCTCAGGTTTCAGCTTGCAAGACGAGCATAACGCTTCGTTTATTTTCCGATAAGATAGAAAAGGAACCTCCGCTGAGGTTATTTGCACCCATTAAGGCGCATTTTTGACCCTTTCGTGAGCAAATTTACGAATAATTAGAATAATAACAAAAGCTTTTAGAAGAAAATAATGATTACGACGGAATAAAAATGGAAAACAGTGCAAGAGGATTTAGCTGTTCTTAACGGTCTGGAGCAGCTTTTTGCATATAATAAGAAATGGGAAACAGCTGGGTAAATAATTTTAATTAAGGTATCTTTAAAATACTTAATTTATTTGGCGGCAATCCACGTATCCGCTACCTTTGCAGTCGTGAGAACTCAAATAAACAATCAAGAAAGGAGGTGTTATGGCACAGGAAAGTTAAGGCTTTAAAAAACAAACACTGATACGGCCTTTTAGGTTTACCCACTAAACCTGGCAGAAAAAGTCAGTAAACCTGGCAGGTTTGCCCACTAAAACTAAAAGGTTAAGTATACTTCCCCAAAATGGGTGGATTTTGATTCTAAACTATTTTATTTATATTTCTAAATTTATTCTATTATGGCAAAGATTAAGTATGCAGTAAAAGAGAATACCAAGACCGGAAGACACTCTTGGTATGCAGTCCCTGTTTTTAATGGGACACTTTCGTTCAATGAACTCTGTGAGGAGGCTTGTGATGACAACACATACAGCGTTGAGGAAATGGCTGGCTGTGTGTCAAAGTTCATGAAAGTAGTCCAACGAGAGGCAACTCGTGGCTTCCGTTGCAGGCTCGGCAATGATTTCCTAACGGTTTATCCTAATCTGCAGTGTTCCGTAAAGGATGAACTGAATCCCGACAACACTGTGAAGAAGGCTGCGGAGGCCAAAGATGTGAGAGCCAATAATGCAAAGTCCCGTCTGGGCTGTACGGTTTCTTCCAAATTTTCTGCTCAGTTCGCTGCCTCTGTCTCTTGGCAGAAGGTTGACAAAAACGGCAATGAAGTTGAGGAGGAAGATGACATCACGCAGGGCAATTCCAATGTTGACCCCAATAGTGGCGAGACCGACGACAACCAGGGCGGCGGCACCACGCCCGTGACTCCCGACCCGGGAACGGGCGGAGGAGGCTCCGGAGATAACGGAGGTGGCGACAACGGCGGCGGTGATGGCCCCATCGGGGACGCTGAGTGAATTTAATCCGGGCTTAATGCCCGGATTAAATTGATGAAAAGTAAAAAAACGACGGGACATACTTCGTGTCTGTGCCTGTCGTCTGTAAACAAAGAAGCCGCTCCATCCTTCACGGACGAAGCGGCTTTCATTATTGCAATTAGAAATTATTCTTGAGCTTCTTCTGCTGCGGGAGCTGCTGTCTCTGCAACTTCTTCAGCGGGTGCCTCGGCTGCAGGTGCAGATTTCTTTGAAGAACGGCGTGTGCGCTTTGCCTTCTTGGCGGTCTTGGCCATGTTCTCGTCGAAGTCAACGAGTTCGATGAAGCACATGGGAGCTGCATCGCTGGCACGGAAACCGGTCTTGATGATGCGGGTGTAGCCACCGGGACGATCACCGACCTTCTGGGAGATGACGGTGAAGAGTTCCGTGATGGCGTGCTTGTCCTGCAGATAGCTGAACACGACGCGGCGTGAGTTGGTAGTATCCTCCTTCGACTTGGTGATGAGGGGCTCTACATACTTCTTCAAGGCCTTTGCCTTGGCGAGGGTCGTAGTGATTCTTTTGTGCATGATCAGGGAGATGGCCATGTTGCTCAACATAGCTGCCCTGTGGGATGCAGTACGACCCAGATGGTTGAATTTCTTATTATGTCTCATGACTTTTTATTCTTTATCTAATTTATACTTAGAAATATCGGTTCCAAACGACAGATTCAGACTCTCGAGCAAATCATCAAGCTCCGTGAGCGATTTCTTACCGAAGTTCCTGAACTTCAAGAGGTCGGTCTTGTTGTACTGTACCAAGTCGCCAAGGGTGTCGACATCGGCAGCCTTGAGGCAGTTCAGGGCACGTACGGACAAGTCCATATCCACCAGCTTGGTCTTCAGGAGCTGGCGCATGTGCAGAACCTCCTCGTCGAACTCCTCGTTCACCTCCATGTCGCTGTTCTCGAGCGTAATCTTCTCGTCGGAGAAGAGCATGAAGTGGTGGATGAGGATGCGGGCAGCTTCCTTGAGCGCGTCCTTCGGGTGTATGGAACCATCAGTGGTAATCTCAAGCACGAGCTTCTCGTAGTCGGTCTTCTGCTCGACGCGGAAGTTCTCTACTGCGTACTTGACATTCCTGATTGGGGTGTAAATTGAATCGATGGGCAGGACGTTCACGTCAGTGCAGAAGGGACGGTTCTCGTCGGCGGGAACATAGCCACGACCCTTGTTGATGTTGATCTCAATGCGCAAGGATGCCTTGGGATCGAGATGGCAAATCACCAGCTCGGGATTCAGCACTTCGAAGCCTACCAGATACTTGTTGAAGTCACCGGCCTTGAACTCTGTGGTGTTCTCGACCGTAACAGCAACCTTCTCTGTTTCGAAGTCTTCTACAATCTGCTTGAACCTTACCTGTTTCAGGTTCAATATAATGTTGGTGACATCTTCCTTGACTCCAGGCACGGTAGCGAACTCGTGCTCAACGCCAGAGATAGACACGGTGTTGATAGCAAAGCCATCAAGCGAGGAGAGAAGGATGCGGCGCAAAGCATTACCAATGGTAGTACCGAAACCACCTTCCAAGGGGCGGAACTCGAACTTGCCGAACTTATCGTCCGCCTCCAACATTATAACCTTATCGGGTTTTTGAAATGCTAATATCGCCATTCTTATATTATTATTTAGAGTACAACTCAACAATCAACTGCTCCTTTATAGTCTCGGGGATGTCTGCGCGGTCGGGCTTGTGGAGGTACTTGCCCGACTTCTGGCTCTCGTCCCATTCAATCCAAGGATACTTGGAGTGGTTGAAGCCTGCCAGGGCATTCTGTACTACCTCAAGGCTCTTGCTGCGCTCGCGAACACCTACTACCTGACCGGGCTTGACGCTATAAGAAGGGATACCAACCACCTTGCCATCGACAACGATGTGCTTGTGGTTGACAAGCTGACGGGCAGCACGGCGGGTGGGAGCGATACCCAGACGATAAACGATGTTGTCAAGACGGCTCTCGAGGTTCTGAAGGAGAATCTCACCGGTGATACCACTGGTGCGGGCTGCCTTCTCGAACATGTTACGGAACTGCTTCTCCAGTACGCCATAGGTGTACTTTGCCTTCTGCTTCTCAGCAAGCATGATGCCATACTCGGAAGTCTTGCGGCGACGGTTGTTACCATGCTGGCCAGGAGGGAAGTTACGCTTAGCCTGTACTTTGGGATTACCCAGGATAGCCTCGCCAAAACGGCGGTCAATCCTTGACTTAGGTCCTGTATATCTTGCCATAATCTATTCTATAAATTTTTCCTTGTTACGATATAACGTTATTACGATATAACGCCTGTTATTAAACTCTACGACGCTTCGGAGGACGACATCCATTGTGAGGAAGCGGAGTTACATCGACAATCTCGACAACCTCAATACCTGCGCCATGAACGGTGCGGATAGCAGACTCGCGGCCGTTACCGGGACCCTTGACGTAAGCCTTCACCTTGCGCAGACCCAGGTCGTATGCTGTCTTTGCACAGTCCTGTGCAGCCATCTGGGCAGCGTAGGGAGTGTTCTTCTTAGAGCCACGGAAACCCATCTTTCCGGCAGAAGACCAGGAAATCACCTGACCCTCGCTGTTGGCCAAAGAGACAATGATATTGTTGAACGAGCTGTGTACGTGGAGCTGACCCATTGCGTCAACCTTCACCACTCTCTTCTTTGTAGCAACTGTTTTCTTTGCCATATCAATTATTATTTAGTAGCCTTTTTCTTGTTTGCGACAGTCTTCTTCTTACCCTTACGTGTGCGGGCATTATTCTTTGTGCTCTGACCACGCACGGGAAGACCATTACGATGACGAACACCACGATAGCAGCCGATATCCATCAGGCGCTTGATGTTCATCGTAATCTCAGAGCGGAGGTCACCCTCGACCTTGTACTCGGCACCGATAATCTCACGAATCTTACCTGCCTCGTCGTCGGTCCATTCCGTAACCTTCTTGTCCTTATCTACGCCAGCCTTCTCCAGGATCTTGGCGGAGCTACTGCGACCTATACCGTATATATAGGTCAAAGCGATTTCTCCTCTTTTGTTCTGAGGTAAATCTACACCAACAATTCTAATTGCCATATACTATACTTTTCTTGTTTGCAATAATGACTACCCCTGGCGCATTTTGAACTTGGGGTTTTTCTTGTTAATAACATACAAACGACCCTTGCGACGTACAATCTTACAGTCTGGAGTGCGTTTTTTCAAAGAAGCTCTTGTTTTCATATTGATGTTTTTATTTATATCTGAATACGATACGTCCTTTCGTCAGGTCATACGGACTCATCTCGACCTTGACCTTATCGCCCGGAAGTATCTTGATGTAATGCATCCTCATCTTGCCGGAGATGTTGCAGATAATCTTCTGACCAATCTCCAGTTCAACCCGGAACATCGCGTTTGAAAGCGATTCCACAATCACACCGTCTTGTTCTATAACAGCCTGTTTTGCCATATTTTGTTTAATTTGCCTTTTCTATATCTTCGAAGGAAGACAGAATCTCAACTTCCCCTTTGTGCACCGCTATGGTGTGCTCGAAATGGGCCGAGGGTTTCCCGTCGCGCGTCTTGATGGTCCAGTTGTCCTCTGTCATATAGACCTTCGGACTGCCCATCGTTATCATAGGCTCGATTGCGATGCAAAGACCACTCTTTATCATCGGGCCATTCCCCTTCTTCCCGTAATTGGGAATCTGTGGGTCTTCATGCATCTCGCGACCTATGCCATGACCTACGAACTCGCGAACAACTCCGTAGCCATGAGACTCGCAAAGTGTCTGTACTGCATAACTGATATCACCGATGCGCCTGCCCCTTTGGGCATTGGCGATTCCCTCATAGAGGGCCTTCTTCGTGACATCCAGCAACCGAGCAACCTCGTCCGTCACCTCACCCACACGAAACGTGTAGCAAGAATCACCGTTGAAGCCATTCAGAAGCACTCCGCAGTCCACCGACACGATATCTCCGTCCACTAACGGCGTGTCATTGGGGACACCATGCACCACAACATCATTGACTGAGGTGCAAATCGACGCTGGGAACGGTGTGCCTCCGCAAGGATTGGGGAAACCTTTGAAGGTAGGCACCGCACCGTTGTCGCGTATAAATTCTTCCGCTACCCTATCCAACTCCTTTGTCGTAGCACCCGGCCTGACATTCTTCCCCACTTCGGCCAGGGTCTTGGCAACAAGCTGGTTGGCAGCTCGCATTAATTCTATCTCGTCTTCCGTCTTAAGAAAAATCATCCCAGGGTGACCGTTTCTTAACGTGAAGATATACCAGAGCGGCCATGTATGCGGCCGGAACTCAACAGACCATCATAGTGCCTCATGAGCAGGTGACTCTCGATCTGCTGGAGCGTATCGAGAACCACACCAACGAGGATGAGCAGAGATGTGCCGCCAAAGAACTGTGCGAACTCGGGCTTCACATTCAGCAGACCTGCGAAGGCAGGCATACAGGCAATCGCAGCCAGGAACAGAGAACCAGGCAATGTGATGCGGTCCATTATCTTGTCTATGAAATCGGCAGTTTCCTTTCCGGGACGAATGCCTGGAATAAAACCGTTGTTGCGCTTCATATCCTCTGCCATCTGAACAGGGTTCAGGGTAATGGCAGTGTAGAAATAGGTGAAGGCAATGATCAATAGAGCAAAGACAATGTTGTATGCCAGACTCGTGTGGTCGGACAGAGCCATGAGGACAGGCGAAGCAGCCTGACCACCATTGGCAACGAGACCAAGCAGAGTGATGGGAATGAACATAATGGCCTGTGCAAAAATGATAGGCATCACGTTGGCAGCAAATACCTTCAGGGGAATGTACTGACGAACGCCTCCGACCTGCTGACCTGCAACCATTCTCTTGGCATACTGTACAGGCACCTTGCGGGTACCCTGAACCAGCATGATTGCTGCGAGGATAACCAAGAAGAGAAGCAGGAGCTCCAGAATGAACATTACTAAACCACCACCTGTCAGGTTATTCAGACGAGAGACAACCTCCTGACCGAAAGCCTGAGGCAGACGAGCAATGATACCCAGCATAATGATGAGTGACACACCGTTTCCGATGCCCTTGTCGGTGATGCGCTCGCCAATCCACAGAATGAACATGCTACCTGCAGCAAGGATTACCGTGCTGGCAATGAAAAACAGTGTCTGATCTATGTTGGGATTAATCGCACCCTGAGCCTGCATCTTCAGGTTGACCAGATATGACGGAGCCTGAACGAGCAGGATACCCATAGTCAACCAACGCGTGTACTGATTCATCTTGCGACGTCCGCTCTCGCCCTCACGTTGCATCTTCTGGAAGTAAGGCACAACGAAAGCGAAAAGCTGGATAACAATGGATGCCGAGATGTAAGGCATGATACCCAATGCAAAGATAGATGCGTTGGAGAATGCACCACCCGAGAACATATTCAGCAGAGACATAAGTCCCGTGTTGGTCTGTTCCCTCAGAGCAGTCAGAGCCTCCGGATTGATACCGGGGAGGACAATGAATGATCCGAAACGATACATCGCAGCAAATGCCAGCGTGATGAGGAGTCTGGTTCGCAGGTCCTCAACATGCCAGATGTTCTTTAATGTTTCAATAAACTTCTTCATCAGAATTAAAGTTTAGTTGCGGTACCACCTACGTTCTGAATAGCTTCCTCGGCTGACTTAGAGAAGGCATTAGCAACAACCTCAACCTTAGCGGTCAGGGTACCGTTGCCCAGAACCTTAACCAGTCCCTTGGCGGAAACAAGTCCTGCTACTACCATATCCTCGATGGTTATCTTCTCCAGATTCTTCTTCTCTGCAAGTTTCTGAATAGTGGAAAGATTAACCACCTGATATTCTACACGGTTGATATTCTTGAAGCCGAACTTCGGCAGACGACGCTGCAAAGGCATCTGACCACCTTCGAAACCGACCTTCCTCTTATAACCGGAACGAGCCTTAGCTCCCTTATGGCCACGGGTAGAAGTACCGCCCAAACCAGAACCGGGACCACGACCAAGCCTTCTACGACTATGTGTTGATCCGGCAGCAGGTTTCAAATTATTCAATTTCATAATATAATCGACGTTAATTGTTCATAATACTATCAGCCAATCACCTTCACCAGATGATGAACTGTGTTAATCAAGCCACGATTAGAGGCATTGTCTTCAATCTCAACAATCTGATTCATCTTTCTCAGACCCAGTGTGTCCAGAGTGGCCTTCTGAGTGCGAGGAGCATGAATGCGGCTTCTTACTTGCTGTACTTTGATAGTTGCCATGTTTTTACCTCCTTATCCTCTAAATACTTTTTCTACACTGACACCACGGTTGGCAGCAACGGTCTTTGCATCACGCATCTCAGAGAGAGCAGCGATGGTTGCCTTAACCAGATTGTGAGGGTTGGAAGAACCCTTGGACTTAGCCAGACAGTCTTTAATGCCAACACTGTCGAGGACAGCACGCATAGCACCGCCAGCCACAACACCAGTACCGGTAGAGGCAGGCATGATAAGCACACTAGCACCACCGAACTTAGCAGCAGCCTCGTGAGGCACAGTACCGTTCAAGACGGGAACCTTCACAAGATTCTTCTTGGCTGATTCTACGCCCTTGGCGATAGCTGCAGTGACTTCACCTGCCTTACCCAGGCCCCAACCGATGATACCATTCTCGTTACCAACAACAACAATAGCGGCGAAGGTGAACGTGCGACCACCCTTTGTAACCTTGGTTACACGGTTGATGGCTACGAGCCTGTCCTTCAGCTCCATTTCGCTGTTTATCTTAACTTTATTTGCCATAATTCTTTAGAATTTAAGTCCACCGTTACGTGCTGCATCAGCAACTTCCTTCACTCTGCCATGATAGAGGTAACCATTACGGTCGAAAACAACTGTGGTAATGCCTGCTTCGAGAGCCTTCTTGGCAGCCATTTCGCCGACCTTGGCAGCCTGTTCCTTCTTGGGGCATGTCTCCATACCGAGAGAAGAAGCACTCACCAAAGTAGTTCCGTTCATATCATTAATAATCTGAACATATATCTGCTTGTTGCTCCTAAAGACAGACATACGGGGACGCTCTGCAGTACCAGAGACCTTATTGCGAACTCTGTACTTAATCTTGATTCGTCTTTCTATTTTAGTTGTCATAATCTTAATGTTTTAGAAGTTACTTAGCACCAGCCGACTTACCGGACTTCCTGCGAATCTGCTCACCAACGAACAGAATACCTTTGCCCTTGTAAGGCTCCGGCTTACGGAAAGAGCGAATCTTAGCACAAACCTGACCCAGGAGTTGCTTGTCGCAAGACTCGAGGATAATCAGGGGGTTCTGGTTTCTCTCAGACTTTGTCTCGACCTTGATTTCAGA
Organism: Bacteroidaceae bacterium; assembly: GCA_017552435.1. Lineage (GTDB taxonomy): Bacteria > Bacteroidota > Bacteroidia > Bacteroidales > Bacteroidaceae > Physcousia. The sequence goes on along the minus strand of JAFZPZ010000087.1, from coordinate 2,124 downwards.
GGGGAGCATAATGAGGATAGGATGCGTGTAGCCAAGCGCAAACTCCAGGAGGTTGCCCTGATTAGATACACGATAACCTACGCCTACGAGCTCCAGCTGCTTCTTATAGCCCTCGGAAACACCAACAACCATGTTGTTGATGAGAGAACGATAGAGGCCATGGAAAGCCTGTTTCTGCTTCGTCTCGACGGTGTCGTTTTCTTCCACAATCTCGAATGTTACCTCAGCATCAGCGATGTTAATCTTGATAGAAGGATCAACAACCTGAGACATTTCACCCTTAGGGCCTTTTACGGTAACCTTGTTGTCATCACTGACTGTGATGGTCACTCCAGCAGGAATGCTTATGGGCAATTTACCTATTCTTGACATAATGTATTCCTCCTTCAATTAATAAACGTAGCAAAGAACCTCGCCACCAATCTTGAGGTCGGCAGCCTCTTTGTTCGTCATTACACCCTTGGATGTGGAAAGGATAGCAATACCCAGTCCGTTGATAACTCTCGGCATATCCTTGTAACCGGTGTACTTACGCATACCGGGCGTGGATATTCTGATTAGCTTCTTGATAGCATTCACCTTGTTGACGGTATCATACTTCAAGGCAATCTTGATTGTACCCTGAGGGCCATCCTCCACGAATTTGTAGTTCAGGATGTAACCCTTCTCGAAGAGAATCTTTGTGATTTCCTTCTTAAGATTTGACGCAGGCACCTCCACAACTCTGTGCTTGGCCTGAATTGCATTGCGCAATCTTGTCAAATAGTCTGCAATTGGATCTGTCATATAAATTTGAAATTTAATTGATCGGGACTCTCCCGACAATATTAAAAAAAATACTTACCAGCTCGCTTTCTTCACGCCAGGGATAAGACCGCTGGATGCCATTTCACGGAACTGAATACGAGAAAGGCCAAACAGGCGGATATAACCCTTTGGACGACCGGTGAGCTTGCAACGGTTGTGAAGACGGATAGGATTGGCGTTGCGGGGAATAGCCTGCAGTTTCTGGGCTGCTTCGTATGCCTCAACGGGATCACCACTATTTACAATCTTCTTCAACGCTGCACGCTTTTCAGCATACTTAGCCACGAGTTTTGCTCTTTTAATCTCGCGGGCCTTCATTGATTCTTTTGCCATATCGTTTAGTCGTTTTTAGCGTTCTTAAAGGGAAGACCGAACTCCTTGAGCAGTGCATAACCCTCTTCATCTGTCTTCGCAGTAGTAACGAATGTGATATTCATACCAAGGATACGCTCGATGGTATCAATATTGATTTCGGGGAAGATAATCTGCTCCTGAATACCAAGGGTATAATTACCACGGCCATCCAGTTTGCTCTCGATGCCCTTGAAGTCACGGATACGGGGCAGAGCCACACGCACAAGTTTCTCGAGGAACTCATACATTCTCTCGCGACGCAAGGTTACCATGACGCCGATAGGCATCTTCTTACGTAACTTGAAGTTAGCAACGTCCTTCTTGGAAACTGTAGCAACGGCCTTCTGACCAGTGATAGCAGAAAGCTCATTGATTGCGACGTCAATAATCTTCTTGTCAGCTGTTGCCATTCCCAAGCCCTGATTGATAACAATTTTCTTCAAAACAGGAATCTGCATCGTCGAAGAGTAGTTAAACTGCTTCATCAGTGCAGGAGCAATACGCTCGACATATTCTTTTTTAAGGCTTGCTGTATTTGCCATTATTTACATCTCCTATTATTTAACAGTTACATTCATCGCTTTACCGTTGGAGCGAACAGCCTTGCCGTCCACAACAGGGTTGAGCTTTGAAATTTGAATGGGAGCTTCCTGCTTAACAATACCTCCCTGAGGGTTCTTGGCGCTGGGCTTCTGGCTCTTGCTGACCATGTTAACACCCTCCACGATGGCGCGCTGCTCCTTCACGAGCACCTGTAACACTTTACCAGTCTGACCCTTGCAATTGCCAGAGTTGACGTAAACTGTATCGCCTTTCTTAATGTGTAACTTACTCATTACTGAAATCATTAATTGATTAAAGAACTTCGGGTGCCAGTGAAACCACCTTCATGTTGGCAGCACGCAACTCACGAGCAACAGGACCGAAAATACGACTACCGCGCAACTCGCCTGCATTGTTCAG
>JAFZPZ010000086.1 GCA_017552435.1 Bacteroidaceae bacterium | reverse complement strand
TATCCGATTATGTACGAATCCCGTGACATTATCCTGCCCATAACGCACAGCTTTGCTATCTGGGCACAAGAGGTCGGACTGCGAGCGGCAATAGAGTCCGTTCATTGTACATTGCCAAGCTCGTCCCTGAGAGTCCTGCATGTAGCGTGTAGCAGAAAGTAGGCTGTCGTTGCGTCCGATAGATATGGCCTGCGGACGTGGCGGACGAACATAGAACAGGCCATTGCCACGAGTGCCTATCCATCGTCCTCCTTGCCGATCGGTCATCGCATGTGCCACCTTCGATGCGGCTCCCAGGCTGTCTGCCAACTGCTGCCACAGCTCATCCGGGCGCTCGTAAGTCCCTTCCCCTGTCGCTAATTGCCTAACCTGTTCTGACGTAAGCCGCGATTCTACATCATAGCGAAAAGCCCTCGTACGCGCATCGAAAAGATAAAGATGGTAAAAGTCGCGTAGCCACAACAACGAGTCGCCTTCCCACAGATGGGCATAACCATTGAAATGTTCCAGCCGATATGCACGACTGAGATCACATGAAACATCCAGGAATGTTTGCCCGTCGAACAGACAGAAAGCCCCCTCACAATTCACCAGCACCTGCCCGTTGGGTAGCTCTACCACCTGCCGCACCTCGTTGGTGATCAATCCGTCGCCCACGGTGAAGTGTTGCCAAACCCGCTCAGCAGCATATAGGATGAAGCTGAGAGAAAATAATAGCAAAAACAGAGAAAAGAAACGTCGCATAGGCATTCTTATGAGGATTTTCAACTGCAAAAGTAAGGAAAAACATCGAAGAACTTGCAAAAAATAGTCCAAAATTATACACATACATGATAAAATCGTCCATTTCATCGCCGTGAACGATTCTTACGGGTCGTTTTGCATAAGTGAAGACAAATACATTATTCAAAAAGTGGTAACTTTGCACCATCATAAAAAAAATAACGATAACAATGAAACGATTTCTCCTCACCCTTGTGCTCCTCGGAGCCGTCTTGTTTCAAAATTCAAGATTCGAGTTTCATGTTTCAAGTTTGTTCGCCCAGCGAACGTTCAACCATCCGGGCAGCATTCTCTCACAGGCTGATCTTGACCGCATCAGGACGCATGTGGAGGCTGGTGACGAGCCGTGGGCTTCGTGTTGGAAAGAACTGCAGGCAGACAACCTGGCTAAAAGTTCCTATACTGCCAGTCCTTCGACTGAGATTGGAGGCTCGAATGGTACTCGTCAGCGGGCAGCACAAGATGCCTACGCCGCCATGTTGAATGCCATTGAGTGGCACGTGACGGGCAAGGTGGCATACGCCAACTGCGCGGCAAAGATACTCACGGCATGGGGTAATAAGTTAGAGACGGCACAGGACGAACTTTATCAGTACCCCTGTCGTGCCTTCATTGTGGCCGCCGAGATGTTGCGCACTGCTGATGGTTTCTACGAGGGTTGGGCCGAGGCCGACCGCGAGACCTTCTTAAATAAGGTACGCACGGTGATGGTGCCAGCCTGCCGCAAGTTCTGTACGTATCAAGGCACACATCCCTCGTGGTACACGCCCTGCGCTTTGGCTGTACAGGCCGCTGGTGTGCTACTAGACGATGAAGCGTTGTATCAGGAGGGTTATGACCTTCAAATAAATACTAATCATTGGGGAACGATGTACGGTGGCAGCATTGAGCCGAGCGGACAGATGCGCGAGATGGGACGTGACAACGTTCATGGTGGGCTCACGCTGGGCGACATCGCACAGTCGTGTCTCATCGCTTGGAATCAGGGCGATGATATGTTTGCCGAGGGTGGCGACCGCCTGCTGAAAGGCATGGAATATTGGTGTCGCTATAATACGGGTCACACCGACACACCTTTTGAGCCAATGGACTGCTCAGGGCTGGACAATGCAACAGGTTACTCTTTCTATTATATTTCCACGCACAACAACGGATTCCGTTTGCGCCCTGACGCTTGCTCGTTCGAGGCCGTCTATCACCATTACAAGGAGGTGAAGGGATTGGACGAGGCTACGAACTATCCTTATCTGGGTATTGCGACCAAGTTGGCACGTCCCGACACCAACAACCAGATGCTCGGTTATGGCACACTCTTCTTCACGATCGATGCTGCCAACAGTCCATACATGACAGAGAAGCCTGCGAAACCTGAGGAGGTGAAAGCGGAGAGCGGCTACAATTGTATTTACCTCTCGTGGCAACATCCCGAACTGGAGGACGCACGTGGTTTCAAGATCTACCGCTCCACCAATGGTAAAACATTCTCGCTGCTGAAGACGTGGGACTACTACACAAACAATGAATATAAGGACGAGGACGTAGAAGCCGGTAAGACCTATTATTATAAGGTGCAGCTACTGAATCGCGCTGGCGAGAGCCCACAGAGCGAAGCCGTGAGTGCTACAGCACAAACGGGCAGCAATGAATTGCCGTTGGGTTGGGGCTTCACTGCTATCGGCACCAAACTGGGTGGCGGGCTCTTCGCAGAAGCGCAGGATTCGACATTTGCCGTCAGCGGTGCAGGCAAGGACATTGGCGGTACGACTGACACCGAGGGCTTCCTCTATAAGAAGATGACGGGTGACGCAACACTCACCGTGCGCCTCGTTTCTACGATCGAGGACTTTTACAAGGTGGGTATTCAGATGCGTAGCACACTCAGCGGCGATGCGCAGCGTGTGGGCATCACGCTTGGCGAAACGGGATGTCGTATGCTGCGCACCTGTGTCCGTTCCTCTGCAGGCGGCAACACCTCGTGGGTCAACGGCACCAACTACGGACGAGCTCCGCTGTGGATGCGTATCAAGCGCGAGGGCAACAAGTTTACAACCTTCCTCAGTCGCGACAGCATCACATGGTATCAACTTCATACTGTTACCGTATCGATGTCCAAGACCTACTACGTGGGTATGGCTTCCTGTTCGGGTAGCACTACGACAACCTATCAGGCCATCTTCGACCATGTTACTCTTGACGGCACTGTAGCTGTACCGACTGCCAAACCCTCAGCTCCCACCAACTTCACCGCCGTATGGAGTGACACCGATGAGGCAACGCTCACGTGGAATTCCGTCGCGGATGCCGATTCGTTCTATGTGTATAGGAGCGGCCCCCTCCCGACCTCTCCCCTGGGGGAGGAGAATGATTTTCTGCTCATTGCGAAAACGAGAGCCACACGCTATGTTGATGCCGAGGCCGCAGCTGGTACCTACTTGTATAAGGTTTCGGGTTGGAACGCCAAGGGCGAAGGTAGGGCGTGTACCGCCAAGCAAGTGACGACGGACAAGGTTGTGAAAATAACAGGTACCATCATCGGAACCAGCGGTAGCTACGGCAACAACTCCTCCCGCACAGGCAAGGCCGCACTCGATGGCAACCTCAACACCTACTACGATGCCGCTAACGCCTCTGGCGACTGGGTGGGCTACGACCTCGGTACACGCTACACGGCTCAGGTTGTCTATGTCAAATACGCACCTCGCTCCGGCTACCCCGCTCGCATGACAGGTGGGCAGTTTCAGGTTGCCAACGAGGCCGATTTCTCCGATGCCGTCACCATCGCCACCGTTCCCGAAGCCCCTACCGAGGGTGTCCTCACCAAACTTACAGCTGCCAGTGGTACTGCTAAGCGCTACCGCTACCTCCGCTACATGGGTCCTGATAAAGGCAGTTGTAATGTAGCGGAAGTGCAGTTTTATGGGCGAAAGGTGGATGAGACGCAGGTGGGAATAAGACCCACCCCCAACCCCTCCCGTAATGGAGGGGAGTGGGCTGGCACGATGTATGACCTAAGTGGTCGTCGTATGGAGAAACTGACAAAGGGATTGTGCATCGTGAATGGTCAAAAGCTTTTTATTAAATAAGCCTATGAAGAAAAAGATATTGAGCACCTTGATGGTGATGGCTTGTCTGACAGTGACGGCTCAGGTGAAAGTGTGGTCTCTTCCTGAGAAAGATGCGCCTTATCGCAGCGATGCCTATGAGGTAAGCGTGCGTGCAGAGGGTGACACAGAGTGGAAGCAAGTGGAAGTGCTACGCTGTGATGTGGATCTGAAACGCGTACAGCAGGCGGCGTTCGCGGAGTTCGATATGCAAGGGAAGGCCTATGTGAGAGTGAAAAGTAAAAAATGTAAAGTTGAAAATATCATCGTCAGGCCTTCATCACGAAGCATTACTCCAAAACGTATCGATGACGAGACGATAGAGATCATCTTGGACAAGCCCGAGTACCTAAGTGTGGAATTTGACGGTGACCGGACGCATAACTTGCATATCTTCGCTAACCCTATGCTTGATGAACATCACACGCCCGACGAGCCGCGAGCCATCAACTGGACAGCTCTGAATTCGCAGGATGTCTTCGTGAAAGATGCCAGCATGATTTATTTTGGTCCTGGCGTACACAAACCGAAGGATTTGCCTAGTGAAGAGATCAAGATACCGTCGAACTGCACCGTCTATCTCGCTCCCGGAGCCGTAGTAAAAGCACGTCTCATTGTGGATCGTGCCGAGAACGTGCGCATCATCGGACGCGGCATTCTCGACCATCCACTAAGAGGTATTGAGATTACCTATTCCAAGAACGTGCTCGTGGACGGTATTACGGTTCTGAATCCTGCACACTACACCGTCTATGGCGGACAGTCGGAAGACATCACTCTGCGCCACATCAAAACCTTCTCATGCCGCTCGTGGTCGGACGGCTTTGACTTGATGTGCTGCCGCCATGTGAGAATCGAGGACTGTTTCCTGCGCACCTCCGATGACTGCATAGCGTTGTACAACCACCGCTGGTGGTACTGGGGAGGAACGGAGGACGTGGAGGTGACGCGCTGTACGATGTGGCCAGACGTGGCACACCCTGTGAACATTGGCAGTCATGGCGATGATCGATCAGAGACAGGTGAGACACTACAGAATGTCCGTATCCACGACTGCGATATCGTCTATTCCCGCACCGATGCTGCCCTAAAATTCTCTTGTGGCGACAAGAACTGGGTTCGGGACGTGCGCTTCACCGACATACGTCTTGAAGGACTAGAAGAAACAGCCCTCTTTGGTATTGCTGTGGTTTTCGGTTCCAAGTACAACCGTGCTCCTGGAAACGGCATTGACGACATCACCTTCGAGAACATTTGCGTCACGAATGACACCACTCAGCTCCGTCCCAGTTTCATCAGCGATTACGATGCTACCCACCGCGTTGGTGACCGCATTTCTTTCAAAAATGTGACAGTGAACGGAGAGACATGGAATCCGACAAAAGAAATCAAAAGACAATAAATAGAAATGAAACGTTTTGTTATTCTATGCATTCTGCAGTTATTCATTACTTCAGCTTTTGCCCTTGGTAAGTTCGGCGACTGGACTTGCTCAGTAGCGCTCACGGGTTATGTAAGTGACGAGACGGGTAAGGCACCGAATGCGTTCCTGTGGATTCCGGAGGAGTGTGAGCATGTGAACTTTGCCGTGCTGGCACAGCAGAACATGACAGAGGAGGCCCTGTTGCGCAGCCCGCGTTTCCGCAAGAAGATGGCGGAACTGGGTGGCTCACTCATCTGGGTAGCACCATGGTTCTCACAGAATTGGAGCCCCATGACGGGTTGTCAGCAGACCTTCGAGGAGATGATGGTAGGACTGGCGGGACAGAGCGGTCACAAGGAGATGACAACGGTGCCGATTGTTCCTTTCGGTCATTCGGCACAAGCCACCTTCCCTTGGAATTTCGCAGCCTGGAATTCTGACCGTACACTCTGTATTATCTCGTTTCATGGCGATGCGCCACGTACCAACCTCTGCGGCTACGGTACATCTAACGTGGAATGGGGACGGACGCGCAATATCGACGGTATCCCAGGACTGATGATTGAGGGAGAATATGAGTGGTGGCAGGCGAGGGTGCGTCCCGCTTTGGCTTTTCAAATGATGTATCCGAAAGCTTGTATCTCAATGCTATGTGATGCCGGTAGCGGACACTTCGACCTATGCGACGCTACCATAGATTATATTGGGCTGTACATACAGAAGGTATGGGAGCAGAGAGGCACGAGCCTTCGCCGGCTCAATCCTTCAGACGGTTGGCGCTTCGGTTGCCCTGTGGGTAGCGACAAAGAGGGTGAACCCATTACAGCCTTTCCCAAGGAATCACCTGCCCCGTGGACCGCATATACAGGTGACCCACACACAGCCTTTTGGTACATCGATGAAGAGATGGCCCGCCTCACTGCTGCCCGCTACGCAGAGACCGATGGCAAAGAGGAAAAGGTAGCAGAGATCCAGAAACTCGACCTGAGACACCTTGTGCTTGGAGAGTCGTTTGCGTTAGAGACAGGTAAACAATATTACTATATCAGCGGTCCCGTGCGCAAACTGACGGACACCCTTTTTGAGATTATTCCCTATGACTGCGGCATGGACAACCCAAAGCGCAGTCACTCAGCATGGATTGTTGCAGTCTGTGAGGGTGACGAAACCCACAAACGCACGGTGCAACCTATTCAAATCGTTCTAAGATAACAAACTGACAATATGAGACTACTCATTCTCTTCCTCTGCGGCCTCCTGCCGCTCACAGTAACAGCGCAAGCCATCAGTTCGCCCGATGGCAGTTATATATTGACCATGGGAAACGGTATGACATATAGCGTTAGTTTTAAAGGAAAAAAGATTGTTGAACAGAGTCAGCTAGGTGTAGATATCGACAACCGCCTGTTTGAGTCGGCGCTGGGTGTGCCGCGAGGCGAATATAAGAACTGGTGCAGCGATCTTGAGTTAAAAGGTGAGGAGCGTACAACGGTTGATACCACATGGATACCGCTGTATGGCGAGAATGCACAGATTCGTGACTACTATAACCAACTGGTTCTTCACTACGAAAAAGGCAGTCAGGAGGGTGCCTTAGAAGGTGCCTACGACAAACGCAAGTACTATGCGATGGACATCATCATCCGTGCCTACAACGAGGGTATCGCTTTCCGTTATCATTTCCCCGAGACTGCCAACAGCCTCTTCCTGCACATCACAGGAGAACAGACTTCATTCCGTATGCCAGAAGGAACGATGGCGTGGTATGAGGAATGGGCACAAGGACCGTATAAAAGTGAAGAGTTAAGAGTGAAGAGTAAAGAATTAGGAGTTGAGTGTGAGTGGTTTGAAAGCGAACGTCCGCTGCTGATGCAATTGCTTGATGGAACGTATGTCGCTTTGTTGGAGGCGGCGATGAAGGACTATACTCGTGGCAAGTTCCGCCTAAAGAAAGATAATGAGATACAAATTGCTATGTACGATTGCGCCGACATTATTTCTCCCTATGATACGCCTTGGCGCGTGATCATGGCGGGTGAAAAAGCTGTGGATCTCATTAATCACAAAGACTTGGTGCTAAACCTCAACGCACCAGCAGATTCTTCACTCTTCACTCTTCATCCTTCATTTGTAATGCCTGGCAAGGCCTTCCGCTCCTGCCGCCTCGACAAGGCTTCAATCTTCAAGAGCATTGACTTTTGTGCAGAGTTCGGCATCGACTATGTTGAACTGGATGCAGGCTGGTACGGACCTGAAGGAAAGGTGAGCAGTGATGCCCGCAAGGTGATGGAGACACGTGATTTCACTATGCCCGAAGTGTGCGAGTATGCCAAAAGCAAAGGCATCGGTGTCTGGGTATATGTGAATCAGCGTGCCCTCTATAACCAACTGGACGAGCTACTTCCATTATATCATCAGTGGGGCATCAAGGGTATCAAGTTCGGCTTTGTACAGATTGGCAATCAACAATGGAGCACATGGTTGCACGATGCCGTAGAAAAGTGCGCCAGGTATCAGTTGATGGTTGATATCCACGACGAGTACCGGCCGACGGGATTAAGTCGTACCTATCCTCATTTGTTGACGCAAGAAGGCATTATGGGCAACGAGTGTATGCCCGATGCTACTCACGATGTTACCTTGCCCTTTACCCGTTTCCTTTGTGGCCCAGCCGACTACACACTCTGCTATTTCAACAATCGCGTGAAGAGCACCAAGGGACATCAGCTCGCAATGGCTGCTGTTTATTACTCGCCCCTGCAATTCTTGTTCTGGTATGACAATCCTTATCCCGACGGTTGGGACAGCGAGGAACTGACATTCTGGAAGGATTGCCCCACGGTCTTCGATGAGAGCATCGCCCTCGACGGCATTCCAGGCGAATATATCATCCAAGCCCGGCGCAGTGGAAAGGACTGGTTTGTAGGTACCATGACCAACACAGAGGCACGCACCGTCAGTATCCCCACCGACTTTCTTCCAATAGGCAAGTACGACGTGACCATTTACAACGACGCCCCGACACTGGACACGCAAACGAAAGTTCAAGGTTTAAAGTTCACAGTTCAAAGTGGAAAGTCTATCACATTA
>JAFZPZ010000085.1 GCA_017552435.1 Bacteroidaceae bacterium | reverse complement strand
TTTACAGGCTGTGCTCATAGCGGTTTGGAGAACATCCTATCGGCTTGCCCTTATCCCGTCAAGGCTGTAGTAGGTGGTTTCCATCTTCTTGACGATCATGAGAGCGAAGAGGAGCTTACAGCCTTGACTCTAAGGCTAAAAGCGAACTATCCCAATACACAGTTCTACACTAGCCATTGTACGGGCGATAAGGTCTTTGCTACTCTCAAAACCGTGATGGGCGATTATCTTCACGCTTTCAGCTGTGGCATGATTTTTGCAATAAATTAGAAAAACAATAATTATGGATCAGAACAATAAGAAAAAGACTTTCCATCGTCACTTTGCAACACCAGGATTAAACCTGTATTGGATTATTATCGCCTATATCATCGTCGGGTGGTTCTTCCCCGTTGTGGGACTTATCGCACTCATTTGCATGATAGGTCCCGTGATGACTAGCATCTGGAAAGGGCGCTGGTGGTGCGGACATGTGTGTCCTCGCGGAAACATGTACGACCGTTTGTTGTCTAAGTACTCACCCCACAAGCCGATTCCTGCGTTTGTGCGTACCTTCGGTTTCCGCCTGTTCATGGTATTCTTCATCTTCAGCATGTTCGGCATCCAGCTCACATTCACCGTTCCCTGGAGCGAGGGCGGATCAGCTATGTGGAGTGGCATTGGTCGCGTATTCTGGACGATTATCGTGGTGACTACCATCGTCGGCGTTACTTTATCATTCATCTATGCGCCTCGCACATGGTGTAGTTTCTGCCCGATGGGAACAATCTCGTCGTGGGTTGCTCCAAAGCACCAGCCACTACCCAAGCCCTACACTGCTGTACATGTAGAAGCATCGTGTCAGATGAAATGCAAGAGCTGTGCCCGTGTCTGCCCCATGCAGCTTACGCCCTACGACAGCCGAGGACTGGAGTCAGGTTATCTGCATCCCGACTGCCTCAAGTGCGGCAAATGCACACTGGCCTGTCCGACAAAAATCATGTCACTAAAAAAGTAAAGCAATATGGAAAATTATTCCCAAATTATTCCTTCGTATCACAACGGTATGGAGGATTATTTGTAATTTCGCAGCCAATATGACAAAGAATAACATTTACCTCGCTTCAAAACCGCGCTATGAGATCCTTGACGGACTGCGTGGAGTGGCTGCCATGCTGGTAGTGGCCTATCATTTGTTTGAAATACACTATCACGGAGGACCTGACCAACCCATCAATCACGGCTATCTTGCGGTGGATTTCTTCTTTGTGCTGTCTGGTTTTGTCATTGGCTATGCGTATGATGACCGATGGGACAGAATGTCAACATGGGCATTCTTCAAGCGTCGTCTTATAAGATTGCATCCTATGGTCATTTTCGGTACACTGTTTGGAGCCTTGATGTTCTACTTTGGCAGTTGTGCGGAGTTTCCGCTGATTAACGATACCCCCTGGTGGATGGTGGTACTTGTAATGCTTTGGTGCTTCACGATGATACCCCTGCCGCACTCAATGGACATCCGAGGCTGGGCAGAAACCAATCCACTGAATGGGCCTGCCTGGTCGTTACAATGGGAGTATCTGGCAAATATCCTCTATGCTTTGCTTTTCCGCAGGTTCTCGAAGGCAGCATTAGGCATCTGTGTGGCTATTTTTGCTGCAATGACCATCACACTTTGTCTAGACATTGATGTGACGGGATTCCTTCAGGAACGGAGTTATGGCTCATATACCGTAGTTGGAGGCTGGAGCACCACTCCCGACCAGCTTCAGGTAGGCCTCACCCGTCTGCTCTATCCCTTCTTCAGTGGCTTGCTCGTCTCTCGTGTTGGCAAGCTGATAAAGGTTAGAGGCGGTTTCTGGTGGTGCTCATTGATGATAGCAGTACTATTCTGTATGCCTTGGATGGGATTAGGTACTGAGGGCGATTCACGTTGGACGAACGGACTCTACGAGGCTTTCTGTATCATCATTTGCTTCCCAATTATAGTTGCCATTGGAGCAGGAAGCAGTGTGAAAGGCGGCAAGTCGGAAGCCATTAATCGTTTTCTTGGCGACATTTCCTATCCGCTCTATATTACGCATTTCCCGCTTATCTATATGCTGATGTCATGGACGGACAGCCACAAGAATGTGCCACTCAGCACACACATCTTCGTTTCAGTCTGTGTGTTCATTCTTGCCATCCTAATTGCCTACGGAGCCTACAAGCTCTACGACTTGCCAGTCCGTGAGTGGCTGAAAAAGAAACTGTTCAAATAAAATTTTTATGATAATCGACCACATAGCATTATACTGTCTTGACTTGGAAGGGATGAAGAATTTCTTCGTCCGCTATTTCAATGGTGTTCCAAACGACATGTACCATAATCCCAAGACTGGACTGAAAACGTATATCCTGAGTTTTGAGGACTCCGATACAAGGCTGGAACTGATGACAAGACCGGAAGTAAAGGAAGAAGCTTCGGGCATTTATCGTCAAGGCTTCATACATCTGTCCTTCTCCGTTGGCTCAGAAAAGATTGTTGACAGCCTCACGAAAGTTCTATATGAGGATGGCTACCAAGTGTTGAGCGGTCCGAGAACAACAGGCGATGGCTACTATGAGAGCAGCATCGTTGGGCCAGAGAACATATTGATTGAAATAACTGTATGAAGAAGATTATTTTGGCAATTGTAATGCTATTGGGAATGGTGGCTTGCTCTACCAAGTTCAAAACGGCAGAAGGGGAAAAGGAATACTCCGAGGCGCTGTTCACGCTTGGGGAACTCAGTACGGTAGAACTGGAGATGCCAGAAGCAACGTGGCAGACCATCATCAAGAAAGCCTCGGACAAGGACTATTACGAATGTGCCGTAACCATCAACGGGGAACGGTTCGACAACGTGGCTATCCGCACCAAGGGAGCCAGCAGCCTGGACGATGTACAGCTAATGAAGTCCGACCGCTACAGCTTCACCCTGAAACTGAATAAATATGAGAAGGGACAAGAGTATCACGGATTTAGAAAGCTGCTATTGAACAACAACATCTGGGATGCCACGCAAATGAAGGATGCCGTTGTCTATGATATGTGCCGTTACATCGGACTGCCTGCTCCGCTGACCAACTATGCCAGGATTTCTGTGAACGGAAAGCTGTTCGGATGCTACCTGATGGTGGAGCCTGTGGATAAGCATTTCGCCCGCCGCAACTGGCCCGATGAGGTCAGCAACATCTACAAGCCCTATCACAACCTGGCCTACACAGGCGAGAACATGGAGAACTATGCCGAGATAGCCAACTACGCCAAGGTGAAAGGAGGCGAGGCTTCCATGCAGCGCATAGTGGAGGCTCTAAAGAGTGTAGCTGAGGGCAAGGATATTGACGAGTATGTGGATATCGAAAACGTAATGAAATACATGGCACTCCAGACCATTGTCGTCAATTACGACTGTATGACGGGTAATAATACTCAGAACTACTATCTGCGCGAGGCGGATGGCAAGATCAGTCTCATTCCCTGGGACTATAACCTGGCTTGGGGCGGTTATCCAGAGGATGATGAGCACATGGAAGGCGAAGACATGCTGGAGCAGTCACAGAGAATGGCTCTGCCTGCAGATGCCGGTAAACGAAGCAAGGAGGAAACAAGCAAGGTTGTTAACTTCCCCATTGATACCCCTTTCTTAGCCGACGTTTCCAAACGTTCCTTCTTCGTGAAGCTTCTGGCTAATGAGAAGTACAAAGCACGTTACTACCATTACCTGAACGTCCTCTGTAATGAATACATCAAAGGCGGTGAATTTGCCAAGACCCTTTCCACCATCGAAAACGAGATAGGTGAGATTGCTGGAACGGAAGCCAATGCCTTCTACAACAACGAACAGTTCCACAAAGCGAAGAAGATGCTGCAACTTTTGCTGGAGAAGCGTGCTGCCTCTGTGCTGGGACAGATGAACGGTACAATACCTTCCACTTGGGAGGCCCAGAAGGCCCAGCCCCAGAAACTCATCAATAGCGATGACATCAACTTGCAGGAATTGGGGGGGGATATGAACAATATTAAACTCGTAAGATTACCAGAGGAGCATACAAACGCCCTCAAAGAGGAAATGCAGGAGGCCTTCCAACATGGTTTCGAGGCATATAACAAAGATGGCGAAGAAACGAATCAGTGGCAGGTGTTGCCTGACAAGGACTTCTATCAGTCGTTGGAGGCAGAAGGTGCCGAAGCTTATGAAGCCGTCAACGAGGATGGCCAGCGTGTGGGAGGTGCCATCATTACTGCTAATGGTACTATGGGAGAACCGATGGAGCAGCGAGCGCAGAGCCAAGCTTGCTTGAGTTCTGCCGAGTCGCGACAGAGGAAGACCGTAGGTCAACTTGCCTTCCTCTATGTGAAAGTGGGTGTTCAGAGCAAAGGCATCGGCCAGTCCATCTGGGAAGCCATAGAGACAATGCATCCGGAGGTTGAGGTGTGGGAAACCTGCACCCCTTATTTCGACCGCCGGAATATCCACTTTTACATCAACCGCTGCGGATTCCATGCCGTTGAGTTCTTCAATGAGCATCATCCAGACCCCAATATGCCGAGACAACCGAACGAGCAGCGAGAGCAGAGCGATGTTAACATCAGCTCTGCCGAGTCGCGAGAGAGGAAGAGCGAAGCTCAATTTGACCAAGAGGATGGACTGTTTAAGTTTGAAAAGAGAATGATATGACTATCGATACAACAAACATGTGCTCGCACCTGCAGCGGAAGTTGTTTGAAGAAGATGGCATCTATCATCATCTTTGGCTTGCTATGCAGGATGACCCAGAGCTGACGGCTGTAGTCCGCTCACGCCAGCTCCATATCTATCGTAGTGGTAAGAAGGTGTTGGTACTGGCAGGCAAGGCTGCTCCGAAGATTATCAGAGAAGACTATCTCTGTGAAATATTACCTAAATAAGAAAGAAAATGGAATACTTTGTAACATATTATATCCAGAACACGAGCGATGCAAAGGAGATATTCAATATCATCCCCTTTAAATATGCTGTTGTCACAGGAAGTGAGGACTATGTCCTGGAAGTCATTGCCGCTAAATTGAAGGATTGCCCGTATTTCCGTTGCTGCAGTATCATGGGTTGGGGGAGGCTGTTCCTTCGGAGGGGTCAGGGGTGAGGCCCTCATCTTCCACGGTGCCGTCGTCGGCGCTGGTCACGCGCTTCACCTCTTCGCCGTTGCGGTCGTAGCAGGTGATCTGGATGCTGGTGCCTGCCAGCTCGTCCTTCAGCTCCACGCTGGGG
>JAFZPZ010000084.1 GCA_017552435.1 Bacteroidaceae bacterium | reverse complement strand
TCTACAAAAAGTTTGTTTCGTTCAACAATTATTTGTACCTTTGTTGCCGCAAATGAGGTCGATAAAGAGTTATTGATGTTTACGCAAATCGCGGAGAATTTCAAACTTCTGTATGTAACTTATTCGTAACCTCTCCAATTTCTTGGCTCTAAACACGTTTGAAAGCCAATAAGTTATAAAAAATCACCGATTTATTATTACTAAAGGCAGGTTATTGGATGATAAGTTAGGCTTATTTTGTCTTACCTATCTTAAGACAGAGAAAAAATATTTCCTCTTCGCTTTCGTAGAATTTCCAACGCGTTGAAATTTTCGCCGTTCTTGCATAAGTAACTATCACGGTTTCTTTGTAATCTTTGCCACGAAGTAATCCAGGATGCGACGCGCCTGGTCGGGCGAGACGGAGAGATAATAGTGCTGTCCGTCAGTCTGCGCCTGATAGTGCGTATAACCCTCGTCTGTGACAGTTATCTGCCCTGGAGCCGAGACAGAAAAGAAGTCCTGCGGATCTACGGCAAAGAGTACGGCGGTGAGGTCCCAGGTGGGCCGGTCCTCTATCTTGGGCAGATAGACTTTGTAGGAATCCACGATGGGATGATGGGCAGTCCAACCGAAGTCATTCTCGATACTGCGAGCGGGATACTTGATTTGCAGTCCCAGTTCGAAGGGAGAGGTGTAGATGGGCGTCGGCCATTCGCGATAGACCTTCTGGCAGGCCGGAATGTCGTTCACCACATTGTATTCGCGGAAAGTCGGATTCTCCATATGCCCGGCCATCGTGACAAGTCGCTCCACCTTCTGTGCCACCAATTCGCGACCCGTCAGGGGCGAATACTCGTCGGCCTCTGTTTCCAAGAGCAGCGCCAGGTTGGTGCTGAAGCCCACCGAGACGATGGTCACGCTATGGTCCTTAGCCTTTGCCAGCAACTTGCGGTAGAGTTTCGGTGCGGGAAGCAGCTTGCTGTAGTCCTTGATGCTACGTTTGTAGAGCGCCCTACCCTGCCCGTCGGTCTCCTCGCAGACCACCTGCGTGTAATTAGTGCCGGCCACAATGCTCTTTGCTGAGTTGTTGCTCACCCCGATAGGGATGCGCCGCTGGCCGTACCAGGTATTCAGCAGGTCGATGTACTTGGGCGGGAACTCTCCCTCCTTGTTCAGCATGACGGCCATGAGCCGGATTTGTCCCTGCCGGGCATATTTATAGAGCATGTCTATCGCCAGAGCGTCATCCACATCGTTGCCCATGTCAGTTTCGAAAATGATATTCAGCCGCCGGGCCTGCATCCCCAAAGCGAACCAAAGTCCCAGAAGAAGTAAGATTGTTTTTCTCATAATGACCAGTTTCTGCGCCCAAAGGGCATATATCTCGGCACAAAGTTAGTGAATAATTTTGAAATCCTCACCATCCGGAACAAAGAAAAATCCCCACATACAAAAATCCCCGCCGCAGAACTCATGTTTCCGCAGCGGGGATGGCGTGGTTATTGTCAATGAGTTTTACTTAATCAAGACCTTTATTGCTTTTTCCCCAATCTTTACAATAGCTACAGAGCCAGGTTGTAGTGAAGTCGGAATTGTGGCGCGGTCTCTGTCTGCAATGGCAGTGCCGTACTTCTTACCATCAACGCCATAAATGTCAATCAGAGTACCTTCAGCTGCGCCCTGAATGGTGATGATACCGCCTTGCATCTGAATCAGTATCGGCAGAGCCTTCACCTCTGTAACCGCATCCTCGTCTATGATGCCTTCCACATCCGGATGCTGTTCTATCCAGCAGAGCGTACCCGTTGCCACATCGCTATTTGCATAACCATCCTTTGTGGCATAAACGCTAATAGTATATGTCACACTCAGATCAATCTCATCCGTATTGTAAGAATTGATATCGTCATCTGTGATTGTAGAAGCGAACTGCACTTCCTCTGTCTCACAGCTGAACTTCAATTTGCCACCAACATAGCTGATTGTTGGTGTTGCACACTTCTTCAAAACTTCAATCGTCAGTGTGCCCTTCACGTATGTTATCGCATAGTTCTTTGCTTCTGCGTCAGAAACGATGATATCATAGGTGCCAGGAGCACTAGACGTGGTAGCTGCACAGGTGAATTTCGGTTGTTTCGTCAGAACACTCTCTGTTTCGCCATTACGGAAACCTTTGTATGTGGCGGTGAAAGTTGGTAGAGTGTCACCTTCAGTAATGGTGAAACTATTAGCAATCACAATCAACGGAGCCTTTGTAATAGTAAGAGTACCATTTACATAAATAACATTATTGTTCTCAACTGTTCCCTGTGACACTACAATCGGATATGTACCAACTGGAGATGTTGATGTTGCTTCGCACGAGAGTGACGGAATGCCCTTCAGTTCTGCACCTTCTGAGGTATAGGTCAACTCAGGAACTTCGTCACCATACACCATCGTTAGGTTTTGTGCGGTAATTGTTACAGGCTGTCCGTCTTTTACTACAATCGTTCCAGAAACATCTTCCGAAGTATAGCGTTTTGCCTGCGGGTCAGTCAGGATGATGTTTTTCAGGTTTACAACATAACTGCCAGTTTTTACATTATTGCTTATGGAAATGGTGATGTTGAGTACTGCACCGCTATTTCCTGAGAATGTGGCGTTGGTCATCGAACTGAGCACGATACGCAGAGCGCCGTCAGACATTTCTCGTGTAGCTATGCTGTGACGTTTTGTTGTCGTGCGGGCCAAATCCATCAGATAGTCATCATACTCATCTGTAGCAACCGCGAAACCTTCAGGCAGATACAGGTCGCATTGGAATCCCGTCATTTTCTCCTCATTTGTCATCAGGATAGGCAACAACAGTTCTGTAGCTCCTGCTTCTACTTCTATCTGCTGCGGTAGCTCCAGCCTGTTGGCTTCTTCTGTGGCAAAAGCGTTGTTGTGGGTCAACAGACCCACAACAACCATTACTGCGGTTAATATTTGTCGTATCATAATTACCTTATTTATTTAGCAACAATCTTCTTTCCATTCACGATGTTGATGCCCCTTTGCATCTTGTTCAAGCGCTGACCTGCGAGGTTAAATATAACATTGACAGATTCATTGCTCTTCAATTCGCTTATAGAAGTTGCATCATCGGTATTCAGGGTAGCCTTTGCAGAAGCAGCTTCGTGTCTTACTGCATTAACATCAGAAAGCACCACATTGCTGGCCTCGACGTCAAGGGTTCCATTCAGTTCTCCTGTAACCTTTACCTGTAAGCGCAGCACATCGCCTTCGCGAAGTTCATCATTTACCATCGATGAGCAGACTACACGGTATGTTCCGTCTGCACGCTTCTGGGCCCATGCTCCGTGCTGGCGGCTTATAGCCTCGGCTCCTTCGTCCATCAGTTCGATGCCGTCAGGTAAGCTGAGGTCGAATTGCAAACCTGTGTAGCGCATATCGTTAATGTCAAGACGAACCATCAACTCACCCTCGCCACTATTGTTCAGGCAAAGATCGGAAA
The DNA here is from genome assembly GCA_017552435.1 of Bacteroidaceae bacterium. Classification (GTDB taxonomy): domain Bacteria; phylum Bacteroidota; class Bacteroidia; order Bacteroidales; family Bacteroidaceae; genus Physcousia. Next base: position 31,775 of record JAFZPZ010000084.1, on the reverse strand, counting down.
GTCCGATTACCGTATTCCTTAAGGCATTGGCCTTTCGCAGAGATGAACTCTGTGGAGCATCCTGAGCCAGGATTACGTTCACAAGAGCTGCATAGTCGTTAATTTCGACAACGCCGTTACCATCCATATCGGCAGCATTGAAGACGAGGGTTGCATCGGCATTCTCCAGGATGAAACGTACCACACCAGCAAGGTCGGCTACGTCGATGAATCCGTCGTTGTTCACATCGCCCAACGTATAGGTAGAGACGGTAATGACGCTCTTCATGTCGGGAGCTGCATATCGGTTAGCCTGCGGATCGGTCAGGATGACATTCTTCAGCTCGACGTCATAGTCACCGGCCTCCAATGTACTTGCGGGGAACAGTACCAGAGTGAGCAGTGTGCCGCTGTTGCCGCTGAAGGTGGCATTCTGCGCAGAAGAAACTACTACACGCAGGGCACCGTCTGGCATCACGCGCGATGCTACAGAGTGGCGACGTGCTGTTGTGCGTTCAGACAACTCTATGTTGTAGTCGCCATATTCGTCCTGGCTCAGCTGCATTCCTTCGGGCAGATAGAGGTCGAACTGAACACCAGTTATTTCGTCTGTATTGTTCATTTCTATAGGCAGACGGAACTCAGAACCTGTGGCAGCCTTCAGGGCTTCGGCAAAGGCAAGTGTGTTGTTTGTCTGAATGTCGTTCTTCACCTGCTTGTTCTTGAACGACTTGATGGCAGTGTTGAGCAGTTCCATGCAGTCCTCCACATCTTCGGCCAACATATTGTCATTGAAGCGGGCTTCCACCTCATCGATAACAGCTTTCAAAGCAGCTTTAGCTCCAGGGCGGTAGTTGCCAGGTTCGGAGCCTTCTACAGAACCATTGTAGAGAGCTTGAGCTTCCGTCAGCAAAGCATCCAGTGCGGCAATCTCTTCAGCTGTAGCCTTGGGCTCAGAACCAATGGCAATCACGTTCGTAAAATTCTTCCAGTTATCAGCTTTTGTGTAAGATGTCTTTGCTGAAGAAGGCACATGTAATGTCGGCGTTTCATAGTCTGAGAAGGTATTAGCTTGAATCGTTGGAGGAGTTGTGGCATTCATATAGATATGCGAGAGAACACTGCAACCACTAAAAACATTCTTTGCGATAGAAGTTACAGATGCAGGCAATTCAATCTTCTTCAGGCTACGGCAGTTGTAAAAACAGTCGTCGCCCACCGATGTCAGTACGTTGCTCTTTATCTCAACATAAGTTAGTTTCGTGCAGTCACTGAAAAGTCCTTGTTTGTAATAGTCATAGCCACCAATTGACTTTACGCCTGTACCTATGATAACACTCTTCAAGCCAGAGCATCCCAGGAACACTCTATCTAATGATTCTACACTATTTGGAATCACAATGCTTTCTAACTTTGTACAATTTGCAAATGCCTGTTCTGCTATCGACGTGACTTTACCCAATTCAACATTCTTAAGATTTGTACAACCTGAGAATGTGGCTCCTTGAATAGCTAACACTGAATTATCAAACACTACTGACTTCAAACTCGTACAGCCATTGAAAGCAGAACCACCTATACTGGTTACAAATTCAGGAATAAGAATGCTTGTTAAAGATGCACAATTCTGAAAAGCAGAACTTCCAATAACATTAAGCGAGGTTGGCAATGCAAAATCTTGCAATTGATAACAATTCATAAAAGCATTAACTCCTATGCTTTGCAAAGTATTTGGAAATACGATATTCTTTAAATTAGTGCAATTATAAAACGCATCTCTTTGGATTGATGTTAACGCATTTGGAAGTATTACCTTCTCTAATAAAGAACATTCCCCGAATGCATATTCCCCGATAGCTTTAACCGTATTGGGAATTGTGATAGTCGTTAGTTTTGTACAATGTCTAAAACACTGACTAACGATTTCTATTACCGAATTACCCAAATCAACCTCCATAAGTGAAGGACAACTCCTGAAAGCATCTATAAGTTTAACGGGTGCATTCTCAATCTTAACTTTTCTTAGGCTTTTGCAATCGAAAAAAGCCTGTGAGTTTATTAGGGTTACTGAAGAGGGAATAACAACTTCTGTTAAGGCTGTGCTTGCAAAAGCATTGTACTCAATTGTATTTAGTGAAGAAGGCAAATTAATTGACGTTAGAGGACACCCCGCAAATGCCGACTTCCCAATCGATGTTACAGACGAGGGAATCGTTAGTTCCTTTATTGCACAACTTGCGAAAGAACTATTTCCAATTGTTATAAGAGTATTTGGTAATGTCACGTCATATAAACGCGAACATTTAACAAATGTATAACTTAATTGGGTAACAGATTCAGGAATTACTATTTTTGTCAATGCTGTGCATCCTCGGAAAGTACCATAACCATAATATTCATTAGAACCAAATCCTGTCACGGCATTTCCAAGGTCTACTGTTTCCAGACCAGTGCAATCCCAGAAAGCATCATAGTCAATGAATACGGCTGCATTATTGATGACAAGTGACTTCATGGCGGAATTCTCGCAGAAGCTATCATGGCTAATTGTCTTTACGGATTTAGGAATGACAACATTTGTAATGCCAGTTTGCCGAAAAGCATTAGTTTCAATCATCGTGGTGTTTTGTCCTAAAGTCATGGTCTTCAAATTAGAACACTGATAAAAAGCATACTCCTTAATCTCCTTCAAAGCATCAGGTAACACAACTCCTGTCAAGTTCCTGCACTCGCGGAAAGCGCTAGTACCCATACTGCTCAGAGTGGATGGAAGGCTGACAGTCTTAATGCCGGACTGATAGAAAGCTTCGTTTCCGATTGAGGTTAATCCTTCGGGCAATGTAACACTCGTCAATTCACCACAAGACTTGAAAGCACCTTCACCAATGCCTGTCACATTGAATGTCTCCACCCCGTTGCTGACAGTTTTGGGAATGGTAACATCACCGTCGTAGTCGTATGTGCCTTTAACAACACTGACTGTGCCTGAACCCGTGATGGTGTAGTAGATACCATCGACTTCAAAGTCGAAAGCCCAACCCTGAAAGGCGGACACAAGCGCCATTAGCGCAAAAAGAAAAATTTTCTTCATAATGATTAATATTAGAGTTGTTTAGTTTGAATTAATTGTATAGAACAAAAAAAAACGTGGACTTTATCGTCTACGTTCTCCAGGCATCGCCAAACGCCATACTGTCATATACGAGTAAAAGCCCACGCCGAAGCGTGAGCGACTCACTTTTACTCTTGACAGTTCTTTAATTTTGGCGAATTAGGAGAACAAGAATCTAAGCGGACGCTTCTTCTGTATGTCTAAATCCCTTTGTTTATGTCATAGGCATGTACAATTTTGCATGAATGCGGTACAAAGATACGAATTATTTCCGATACAGCAATAACATTATCGCGAAAATATTGAGTACAAGAGAGGGAATGCACAAAAAGGGACCGCCTACCTTTGCACCAGAATCATCGAAGGAGACAGATATAGTTGGTACGGAAAGAGAAAGAGAGTTAAAAAGCAGGGGATTTCGAGTTACCCACTAACTCTAATACAGTTACCCACTAACTCTATTATAGTTACCCACTAACTCTAAAAGGCCTCCTATAGCAACTATTTCCGGTACATTGACCTTCGATGAAGTATGCGAGGAGACGAGGGCGGTTGTGCCAAACGTGGTTATTTGTCGATATATACTTTTCTGGAGGAACCGTCTGCGTTTTGTTCGACACACAGACCTTGAGGGGTATTCAGCTGTCGTCCCTGCAAATCGAAATACCTGCGGCCCGAAGAATTGCGTTTTGTGTTTTGCGGCACTTCCTGGATGCCTGTTCCCCGCTCGATCATGAAGATGTAGGTGTTCAGGCTGCGTTCGGGCATATAGACGGTCAGCTCCTGTACTGGTTCATCAATAGCAATGGGTGTTTCCTGGCAGAGTGACTCGTTAGATGTGGACAGCAGATGGGTGCCGCTTTTCACCTTGAAGGGCAGTCTAAGGTTCAGGTCGAAGGCGTTCTTTGTGGTATCGATAGCCATTACGATGAGCGAATCTCCCTTGATGTATGCGGATGTCTCGAAGTAGGAATTGGTACCGGTGGTGACATTGGATTTGACGCCGAGACGGGTGGAACCAGTGACATGCTTGGAGAAGTGGGACATGACGTAGGCGCGAGGCAACAGCTTGTTCTTTGTGTTGCCGGGATTGTATTTGGCTTCGCCCGTACCGACGAAGGCCCAATGAGCACGCATGTACCAGTAGATGTAGCCGGTGCAGCCAGCCAACATACATTCATTCAGTTCCTCGGCAAAGATGAGCTGTTCATGCCAGGTGGGCAGGTGGTCGATATTGTCTGTCACCGAGTGCTCGGTCATCCACACTTCCTTGCCATACTTGGAGGCGAGGGTGGCTGCCTCCTTCATGTTCCCCAAGGGCGGATGGCCATAGAGGTGACCCGCAATGATGTCAATCTGTTTGCGTGCCGGGGCGCTTTTCATCAACGCGTCGGAATACTTGGGGTCGAATCCCAACGGTTCGGCACTGATGAGGCGTACCCCCTTGTATGTCTCGCGATCTAGCATTTGGGCATAGTTCTTGACAAGTTTGAGTTGCTGTTCGGGTGTATAGAGACAGCCGGAGTAGTTCACCCACCAGTCGGGTTCGTTCTGGATGGACACGGCATCTACGGCTACTCCCTTCGACTTCATATACTTCAGGAAAGTGTTAAGCCAGGGGAAGAACTTTTCGTAGCAGTCTTCGCGCAGTTCGCCACGCTGATATCCCTGTTCCTCACTATTGCCCCCTGCAGCCGTTCCGTTGGTCTTGTATTCCCCCGGGGGCGACCAGGGTGTTCCGAAGACGATGCCGCCGCGCTGCTTGACAATCTTTGCCGATGGAACGGAACCCTGCCAGTCGTAGGGTGTATCCCAACCAATATCGCTGGCATTGATGTCGCCCTTGAAGTTGGGCGAGATTTCCATTCTCATAATGTTCAGACCTATTTTCGACTGCGGTCCGTAGAGCAGCTTCACAGGCTGGGTATCGGTGCCGAACGGACACATCGCACCATCGCAGCAGGCAGCGCCAAAGCCAGTTATCGTCTGATAGCGGGTACTGAACACCGTTACGTTGATGGTCGCTGCGTGTGCAACCGTCGCAAGAGCCAGTGCAATAATAGAAGTAAGAATCTTTTTCATGAAAATGTAAAATTATTTTACTGCGATTTTTTTGCCATTGGTGATTTGTACGCCGGGTTGGTTCCTGGCATTTCCAACGAGCAGTTTGCCGTCGATGCTGTAGGCGGTCTCGTCGCCTTGGGAAGAAGATGAGTCGGGAAGCTGAAGTCCATCGGGCTTAGCGGTGCACTGAAGCGTCATACAGTCGATATCCGGCATCCAGCCTGTTGGGTTAGACAGGCGTATGGTGTTGCGGCCTGGATTCAGCTGGATGGAGAAGTTCTTCTTGCCGATTTGCTGAAAGCCACCGGAATTCACGCTCACGGTCTGGACTTTCTGCCCGTTGACCTCTACTGTAATTTTCCTGTTCTCGCCGGTCATGTAGAAAATTATCATCCGATAGGTGCCGCCATCGGTACTATAGACATCGCGCCACTGCAGGTCGTTCTGCTCGCTGTAGCCCAGCCAACTGGCCTTGAAGCCCGACGAGCAGTTCGAGGCCTCTTCGTAAATGCCTGTGCGTTCGCTCTGGTTGTTCTTCAGCTCCTGATAGTCGCTGATGTAGGCGGTTTCGGCCTCGTAGAGCTTGCGCTCCAGGCGTTCTGTAGCCTGCGCCACATAGATGCGTGTGCCGTGAGCAGGAACTGTAACCTCGTATTTCTCCTCGAACTCGCCCAGGTCTTTCTTCAAGAAAACATCGCGCAGGCTGACAATCCCGCCCAGATCCAAAGAGGCAAAGGAGAGCTGAACCGTTTTCTCCTCATCGTTCGGATTATATACTGCGAAGGCACGCCGCAAACCACCCAGCTGCTCGATATCCTTCACCAGAATGTGGCAGCCGTTCACCAGTCCGGCTATGTAGGCCTGCAGGCAGAGAGGATCTTGGTTCAGGGCAATGAGTTCTTTGTTTCTGAGCAGAGCCGATGTCGTTGTCTTGAGAGAAGTCAGATCGCAGCCTATCAGCAGGGGTGATGCCATGATGCACCACATGCCGAAGTGTGTCTTGTCCTCCTCGGCTGTCATCGAGCGCCCTACCTCCAGCATGTCCATATCGTTGTAGCGCCCGTCGTGACAATAAGCACTCATATAGAGGTTCTCCCTGATGATGCCCTTCACGCTGTTCCAACTGTCGTTGATGTCGCCTGTGGTGCGCCATGAACATGCGACGTCCGAAATCCAAGTGCCCGGGTAGGCCCATCGGCAGGCATTCATGCGCACATCGTCACGTCCCGTATTCTTGATGGCTTGGGCAATGGCGGTATAGCGTTCCTTTTCGTCCAGCACCAAATGGTCCTCGTTGTGGTAGTATGAACCGCCGCAGAAATCCACCTTGATGAAATCGAAACCAAGTTCCTTGAAGAAGAAGTCCGCATCCTGCTGGTCGTGTTCATAGAGGCCGACGCCTTTGCCTATGACATCGCCGTTGAACATGCTGCCGCAGGTATTCCGGCCTGCATCAGAGTATATACCAGCCTTCAGCCCCTTGGCATGTATGTGATCTACAATACCCTTCAATCCGTTCGGGAAACGTGTGGGATGAATCAATAGCTGTCCTGTCTCATCACGGCCTCCGAAATATCCATCGTCGATATTTATGTGATTGAATCCCACGGCTTTCAGTCCCTTGGAAACCATCGCATCGGCCTGCTTCCTAATTAGGGCATCGTTGATATTCACGCCATAGGTATTCCACGAGCTCCACCCCATCGTAGGGGGCTCATGAGCAGAACAAAGGGAAGAACTAAAAATGAAAAATGAAGAGTGAATAATGAAGAGTGGAAAATTGACAATTAGGAGTAAAAAGAGGCGTTTCATGTTGTCTAAATGATTGTTTTGTGGCGTAAAGTTACAAAAAAAATCACAACAAAGAGGAATCCAGCGCAAAAAAAAGCAAATATCATACCACTTTTGCAGACGAGAGCTAGTTGGGCAGGCCATGATGCAGCTGCATAGTGCCGGCTTTTAGCTGACGGATGGCATCATTTAGATATTTGTTTGTATTGCGTTCATGCTCTGATGGAGGGACATTGTATTTCGATTTGTTGGGCATGAAGAAAGTGCTGTCCTGGAAGGCGACACGTTCCTCCGCCTGAGTACGTTTCACGATGCCTGTCATAGCCCATAGTGTGGAGTCGTACCCTACCTTGTCGATGGCCTCTATCATGTCGTTGCCCGAATATACCGTCCTGTTGAACGTCACCTCCTTTTCGCCAAGGTTGAACAGGATGTACCTCACCATCACGTTGTCCCTGAGGATGGTTCCCGACATGTTGGCTATCTCGGTGAATCCGTGGTCGTGGCGGTAATCGACGTGCAGGGTGCACCCGACCATTTCTATTGATGAACGCTGACGGGCGTAGTCATAAAATCTTATGTACAACCCCTTCACCTCTCCGTCGAAACGGAGCAGCTGGCATTTCTTGCGGTCCACAAACATAGTACCCTCGAGAATGGTAAAGGAGGGATTATCTGTTTCTGCTGTGAAGTTCATCTTGTATATTTCGGTGCCGTCGTCGTCGGTAAAGGAGGTGGAGGTGACAGACAGGAGCTTCCCCTTCCTGCTTAAGACAATATCCGACGGGACGACGGCAAAGTCCCAGGCGTCTTCGAAGAGCAAGATGGGAGCCAGCCGCAGGAAGACGTGCAGATTCGTCCGCCCCAGGCCTTTCAAGTCGGGATTGTCGATTTTGCCTTCCGACAGCAGGCCACGGATGCCACTATGGAAGTGTATGTCGCGCATCTGCACACACGACTTGGCCGTGAGGAAGGCTTCCGCCAACTCGTCGGTTCCCGGGTACCTGGTGCTCAGGCGGAAGAAATAGCGCCCCTCCGCCTTCACGTTCTTCCTGGCTTCTTTCTGCATCTTGCGGACCAACCGGCCCAGGATATTGTCGGTTCCCATTACGGTTATCTCGCGCAACGTGCTCGCCAGGGGCTTCATCCGGATGGTGTCGGGTTCCGCCTGAGCCTTGCGAAGAAGTTCGGAGGCTTTGTAGCTAACTTTTTTGTAGCCTATGCAGGAGATGCGGAGCACATCGGAAGGCAGACACTCGAGGCTGAACTCGCCATCGTAATTGCTGATGGTGCCACAAGAGGGAGAGACATAGACGCTGACATACGGAACAGGCTCTCCCGTGTCGGCATCCACCACGACAGCACCCACCGAGTCAAGCCTCTCCTGGGCCATAAGAGAAGTAAAAATGAAAAATTGAAAAATTGAAAAATTGAGGACTAACCTTAACTTCATAACTATTCCCTAATCCCTAATTCTTAATCTCTAAATCACCTGTCTTCCGGATAGCTGATACCCGTCAGGACTTTTCCCGCCGGCGTGATACCCTCCGCACTCACGGTGATGCTGGTAGAGGAACTGTTGTTCCAAAGCACGACGTCGGCCCGGCCCTTCTCGTCGAGTTCCAGGTTGGGGTTCCAATATAGCGTGCGCCGGTAGTCCTTCAGTTCGGGAAGTGGACGCTGGCGATAGCAGGGGCTGTAGAACTCCTCGCTGACATCATATCCCTGCAGGATGTAGTGACGGTCTCGATAGGTGGCTCGCAGCCCGGAACTAAGGGGCTCGAAGCCGACATCGACGGTGGGCTGATTGCCTCCCATATACCGACGACTGCCCTCCATACGCGGCGCATAGTCGGTGATGAGCTGCACAGACCGGAGGGAGCGAAGGTAATCGAGTGACTGTGTCGTCTCGTCGAGCCCTGTCATCGAGTACGCTGCCCTGTTGGAGGTGCTCCATCCACCGCCGTAGCGGGAATAATTTGACCCGAACGAGAAAGGCATGTCCGCCGGATCTGTCCACATAAAGCGCGAGGACATCACATAATCGGGAGCTGGTCCATTCCAGAACGTGTCTGTGCTCCAGTTCGAACTCCAACCGGAACCTCCGCCCCATCCGCCATAATCATGGTGGGGATGGGTGAACTCATCGTAGGTTTGGTATTCGCGGTACATGTTCATGTCGCCTATCAAGAGACGCTGTACCCACTGGGCGAAGGACTGCTTTCCGGCAAACCAGCCCGGAGTGAAGCCAGCATCGACACACTCGTTGAAGAGTTCGTAGGCATCGCGCGAGACAGCTGGGTGCGAAGGGTCGTAGGTTCGCAAGCCGCCGTGCTTGGTTCGCACCGTTACCTGGGCCAATGTATGGTCGGTGCGCAGAGAGGGTATCAACACCGTTCCCTCGCGAGGCGGAGCCACATGCGTATGATAATAGCTGAAGGGCTTGCAGAAGCGGGGATAATACGGCGTCAAGCGGACATAAAACTCGGGATATTCCGTCTCAGTCGGCATTATCCACTGGTGCTTCAGTGATGGGACAGCGTGACCCTTATCCATCTTTGTCTGACGCTTCCGCAGCTTGCGCTTCATCTTCTTGGTGTCCATCTTGTTTTCATTCCACTTCGTAGTGTCTGAAGCGGACAAATCCAGTATACATTGGTGGTAGAATCCCGGGAATTCCAGCACGAAGCGTCCGTTTCGCGTAGTGATGTCGCCATAGACGCTCTTCAAACCCATATCGGATACCTGTCGGTACTCTGCATGTACGCGTACTTCACGCCGCAGGTTGCCCTCGTCGTAGTAGTTGCGTCCGTCGAAGGTGGCAGATTCGTTGTCCCGGAGCAGATAGCTGTAGGCATTGTGCTTATCGCGCTCCTCACCGGCATTTCCCAAGAGGGGAATCACACCCTGCAGCTTTTGCTCTTTGCTTCGCGAGAACCACTCACCGCCCACTGGGCGCGAGAAATCATAGTGCTTGATTTCCTGATCTGTCATGTTGCCCCAACCGTTGAACCCCTCGTGCCCTATGGCCACATAGCGATAGACGGCGCCGAAATAGACAGGTGTCTTCTCGATGGGATGGTTGATGCGGAAGATGCCCGGAGTAGCCATTGTTATCCAGTTGTGGCGGCGCCATCCCTGCACCATCAGCAACAGGTCCAGGTGGCGGCGATGCGTCTCGTCGTCCTCTTCGAAGTAATAGTGCGGCTGCTCCACGAAACCCCGGATCTGGCTGCACAAAAGCATTTCGGTGAGGATATTGCTGCTGTCGAAAAGGTACTCCGACGTGGATGCGTCCCTTACGGCTAGCGAGATGGTGGAGCCAGCTGCCATAGGATTCCTCACAGAGACATGAATGGAATCGAAGGGCTCGTAGCTGTCCTTTATGCCACCGAAGTGCATGCCAGCATCCTCGATATCCTGCTGATGGCGCACGAAGCAAAGCCTGTCGCTATAGACACGCCCCTGGGCATTATAGACCGTTATCTGAGCCACACCGGTAGGAAGAGAGTCGGTAGGGATGCTTATCTGCGTGTCCTTGGCACGGAACTTCTGGAAATAGTGCAGCGCACCACCCACCATAACCGTAACACCCAGAGTCTCGTTGGCCGCATCGCCGCGAGGTTGCAGGGTGAGCAACAGTTGGTCTTCCGTCACGTCGGCCCGCACGGCACATCCATCTGTTTCGGCCTTTGGCATTCGTTGACGAATCACGACATTGCTGTCGCTGGTAAAGACGGTGGAATAAGTCACATCTGGCTCGTAGTCGAACTCCAGCGTTCCACGTCCTCGGTTCTCAGTCCGGCATTCCTGCAGCAAGCGGCCTCCCCTTCCATAGAGCCGCATTGTGCCCGACAGGTGTTCACCGTCAGCCTCGTTTGCTTCGAAAGCCACACGCGCCTTCGTGCCCTCCACTATCACACCTCCCTCCGGGTACAATTTCAACACGGGAGGAGCCTTCTTCACTTCCGTGCGGTAATAGCGCATGTGGGGACGCTCCGTCATGTCGTGGTTATAGACCCCAGGCACTTCGGGTTTGTCATAGAGGGGGAATATGCGGCAGTAGAGTTTCTCATAGTCACGATAGAACTCCTTGGCCATCTTCTTATTGAAGAACCACCTCTCGGCCGGCCATGTGTGGGGATGCTGATATTCGCCCCAGTTCAATTGCCAACGTGTATAGGCTCGCAACTCATAGAAACCGCCATAGAGCGTATCGGCCAGGACGAAGGAACCTGTTCCCTGCCCGTCTTTCAGTTTCACCTGATGGCGCATCAACATGTAGCCTTCCTGGTTCCATAGTTCAGCATAGAGCAATTGACTCAGGTTGGTTAGCTTTCCCGTGTCGCTCCTGCGTACGTATGCCTTGAAGAACAGCGTGTCACCGGCGAAGTAGCAGGTATTATCCATATGCACGAAGACCTCCTCTTGCGGAATGTTTCTGCCAAAAAGTTCAAGGTGCTCTTTCCAACCTTCCAGAGATGAGGGCAGCGCCGGGTCTTGCTTTGTTCCCTGGAAGATGTCGGTGAAGTCCCATTTCAGACTGTCATTCTGTGCAAGAACAGACAACGAACTTCCGCCTGCGCAAAGCAAAGAACAGACAACAAACAACAGGCAACAGACTAAAGCCTTCACTTTTAATTTTTCACTTTTCACTTTTAATTTATATTTTTTCAATTCTTCAAGAATTGTTCTTTTATCTCCTTCAAGCTGGCTTTCCCTTCTATATAAATAAGGATAATGGAGTGGCTGGAGCAACGGTAGAAGATGTAGTAATGCATCCCCTTGCGCCCGGGAAGTTCGTAAATTTTATGCCCGGCGGTTTCCTCGTGCAGTATCGCCTGTGCAGCATCATTGCGTAGAAGTGCTTCTATGCGTTGCTGCTCTGCGGCCGATGGCTTCTTTATCTCCATGCTGTGAAAAAAGCTCAGGTGGTACTTTTTCAGCCTTCCGGCTCCCATCACCACCTCCGTAGCATTCTTTTTCACCGCCAGTTCGTCAAAAGCCGCCCCGATGGCAAAACCCTTTTGGGCCTGCACATCGATGCACATACCCCCGAGTATCAGTATGAGCCAAAGAATCCTTTTCATCTATTACTTTGGTCAATTGGGTTAAACATTTCCGCCATCTGCTGCTGCATCAGCAGGGAAGCATCCGCCTCAACATCTTCGCCTGCTATGCGTACACTGCTGATGTTGTGCTGCTGATATTGTCGCCATCCCAGAAACATTGCAACACATAGACAGGCGGCTACTGCAATAATCCTAAGCCTCTCCCCTGCCCTCTCCCAAGGAGAGGAAGTTTTATTCACCCCTCTGGAGGAGTCGGGGGAGGCTTTTCGGCAGACATACAAGAGGGACATCGTGGCCCTTATCTCGTCGAAACGAGAGTCCTGAGCCTGGCTGCTACAAAGGAACCGACGCAGCTGCTGCTCCTCCGCCTCGGAGGTCTCGGCCTGAAAATAGCGTTCAGCCAACTGCTCCCAATATGATTCTTCACTCTTCATTCTTCACTCTTAACTTTCTATACGTTTCTCTAATCTTTTTTCTCGCTCTGCTCAGTTGCATCCTGACGGCTGCTTCTTGCATGCCTAGCCTGTCGGCTATTTCGCTGTATGTCTCGTCGTTAATGTCATGTCGTGTAAGTATGTCTTGCTGCAGTGGTGTCAGTTGTGTCTTTATCAGTTCCCAAATTTGCCGGTATGTATCTTCGGCATTGGTGTCGGGCGGTGGCTGGGCTATCCGAACCCCCGTAAGCGATGTCTGGGGGTGTCGTTTCTGGCTTCGCCAAAAGCTAATCTGTCTGCGGCGCAATGTCTGGTAGAGCAGTTTCTCTCCTTCTTCTTTAGTCGATGGATTGTATTCTCCACCCCAAAGCAGGCAAAAGGCATCATTCAGGGCATCCTCCTCCGAATATGAAAGGCCACGTTGCAACCTCTGCTGCAACTTTTTGTAGGCCAGTATCAGGAAGTTTTTGCTCATTATTCACAGACTCTTTATTATATATAACGCCAAAGCTATCATTTTGTAACAAGAAAACTGAAAAATTTTTCGCTATCTATTGTTTTTGCTGTTCGCACCTCTACATTCTTAATTCTTCACTCTTCACTCTCACTTTTTCTGCCCCAAAGATACAGTTTTTTACAATAACTGCAAAAAGGAAATCGTTCTTCTTTATTCAGACTGTATTTTCGGCTGGAAGAAAAGTTTTTTTCGTAAAAAAAATGTAACTTTGTGACCGAAATGAACTAAAATCGCAACACAAAAGAATCAGAGACATGAGAACGAATCTTTTACGTATCGGAAGCCGGATGGCTGTAACAGGAATTATTCTACTCCTGGAAGTCAATCTCCATGCAGCCGACTGGCTCTTCCGCAATGGGAAAAGCAGCTACCGGATTGTAGTTTCCACAGAAGCATCAGCCTCGGAACAGACCGCAGCACGCGAGCTGCAACAATGCATCCAGCAGGTGAGCGGCGTACAACTGCCCATCACCTCCGACCTGAAGGCAAGCAGTCGCAATATCTATGTCGGGTATAACGAACAGGTGGCAGTTCTGACTGGAGCACAGAAACCAGATGAAAACGACGAGAGCTTCACCTACCGCACAGTGGGAAATGACCTGCTCATCTGGGGAGGTGCCGGACGCGGCACAATGTATGGTGTCTTCAAGTTCTTAGAACAGGAGTTAGGCATCCATTGGCTCACGCCAAAATGTACCGTGATGCCGAAACTTGAAGCATGGAAGCTCCCTCGCTTGAACCGAACAGAACGTCCCTTCATCGGCTACCGTTACAGCAACTATCATGTGGCTAATGGGGTTCCCGAATGGAGCGCTCATACCTATGAGAACACGAAATGGGTTCCTGTGACCAACGACTACGGCAACATCGAAGCCTACTATGGTGCGCACACGATGGAATGGCTTGTCCCCGTCAAGGAGTTTTTTGAAACGCATCCCGAATATTTCTGTATGCGCGACGGTAAACGCTACGACGGCTACGGACAGCTCTGTCTCTCCAACCCCGAAGTGCTGGAGATATGCAAGACGCGACTGGCACAACGTATGCGCGATGAACCCAATTACCGCATCTACAGCCTCTCGCAGAACGACAATTTCCGCTTCTGTCAGTGCGAGAAGTGTGCAGCTATCGAGCAGCAGTACGGCGGGCACTCCGGCATTATCGTGTGGTTTGTGAATCAGGTGGCAGACGCCGTGAAGGACGAATTTCCCGACAAGTACATCGGCACCTTCGCCTATCAGTACTCGCGCCAACCGCCTATGGGCATCAAGCCCCGCGAGAATGTGGTTATCCGGCTGTGCAGCATCGAATGCTGCTTCGCCCACCCGCTGGATGCCGGCTGTCCCCAGAATGAGGCTTTTATGCGCGACCTGAAAGGCTGGGCCGAGATAGCACCCCACCTGTTCATCTGGGACTACATCGTTGATTACGCCCAATACATGGCTCCCTGGCCTAACTTCCAGGTGCTGGGGCCAAACATCCGCGTCTTCGGCGATAACAAAGCCATTGGCGTCTTCGAGGAGGCGCAGTACCAGTCGGCAGGTGCGGAGTTCGACGAGATGAAGGCCTGGACGGTGAACCAGCTGTTGTGGAATCCAGAGCAGAATGTGGATTCGCTGGTCAGCATCTTCATTGACGGCTACTACGGAAAGGCCGCCCCACACATCATGGACTACTACCGTCTGTGCCAGAGCTTGGTGAAGCCCGACGTGCATTATGGCATCTACATTCGCGAGAATCACGAAATCTACAGCGACGAATTCACGCAGAAAGCCTTTGCCATTCTCCAGGAAGCACTTCAGGCGGCAGAGAACGACGAGATTCGCGAACGAGTGGACCGTGTCAGGATGCAGCCACTTTATTTACAATGTATGCGCCACAAGGCCGACTCTTACAAGGATGGCACATGGGCAGACCTGCTTCGCCTGATGAAGAAGTACAAGGCTATGCACCGCGAGGGATGTCCCCAGGAACAATTCATCCGCGAATTCGAAGAGGAAGCAAAGAAATAACAAAATAAGAAAAGCGGTGTTTGATTACACCGCTTTTCTTTGTTTAGTACTCGTCCTCATTGAAGTTATGCCAAGAGTTTCTTCACGATTTCAGAAATGACCCGGCCATCAGCCTTACCTGCCAACTGCTTGCTGGCAGAACCCATGACCTTGCCCATCTCCTTCATACTTGTGGCTCCTACTTCTGTGATTATCTTCTTCACCTCTGCCTCTATCTCCTCCTGGGAGAGCTGCTTTGGCAGATAACTCTCCATAACCTCAACCTGGGCTAACTCCGCATCAGCCAAGTCCTGACGTCCGGCCTGAGTGTAGGTCGCTGCCGTTTCTTTACCTTGCTTAGCCAGTTTTGAAATTATTTTCAGCGCATCAGCATCAGCCAATGTATCATTGGCTCCAGGAGCCGTTTTCGCTTCCAGAAATACTTTCTTGATGTTGCGAAGAGTCTCTAAACGCACTTTGTCATGAGCCTTCATTGCGGACTTGATGTCCTCACTAATCTGATCAAATAATGTCATAATATTTATATTTATTCGCTTAATTGATGCAAAGATACAATTTTTTTACCCTCTGCCTGCAAACAGCCATGAAATTCATGAGGCAAAGCGGTTGCAAAATTACAAAGAAAATGGCTAACCTCAAAATGATTTAACAAATTTTTTATTTCCCTTATTTAGACTCATTCTAAGGGAAATTCCCCCCCCCCGTCCAGGACGCACCGGTACGAAGTTCCCGCTCCGAAAAAATTTACGTTTCAGCCAGCCAAAGAAAACCTGCAAAGCTCTAAAAGATAGTGCCTTGCGGGAAAGATGTTTTTTTTTATTTACTTCACTTTCTTCTTCCCGTCCTCGATATATATCCCCCTGACAGGTTTGTCAGCCAGCCTGCGGTCCTGCAGGTCGTAAACTTCCGTGCTTTCTTCTGAAGCTACAATTTAGAACTCGATGAAGAAGAACAGCGCCAAAATTTCAAGAAAGACTTGGAGAGTGGACTGTTTAAACCACAAGAGTTTATCGAAAAGTCAGACAATTATAATGAAGTGCCCGAAGATGAAGAAGAGTTGTTTGATCTATGGATGGAATGGGAACATTGGCAGTTTTTTATAGAAGATGTAGCTTGGATTCGTTCACGCTACACCATAGACGAAAGTGCAGTAGATGTTAGCAACATCCAATACATCAGCTGTATTCCGGATGAATTCTTTTGATAAATCCATTAGGATTTTTTGTATGTATTTCTAGGGCGTAACCGTAATCCGTAACCGCCCAAAACATATACATATACACGAGCTGCAGCCGCAGGTTATTTTCAAAAAGGGCAGGTACTTTCGCTCTACAATAAAAATAATCGTATTTGTTTTGTATTGTCTTCGCTTATTCGTACCTTTGCAAACGATATAACGATTCTGAGGACGAAATCACACAAAAAAGCGATGAAACGACATTTTTTTCCACTCATTCTGAGCCTTCTGATGCTGCTTCCTGGCATGGCCTTGGCGGGTATTCCAGAGGGATACTACGATGCTGCGAACGGCAAAAAGAAGGCTGACCTGAAAGCCGCGATGCACGATGCTATTGCTCCCCACACGAAGATATACTACAGTAGCCTTTGGGTGTACTACGAGAAAGTAGATTACCTGGACAAAACAAATGCAGAAGGACAGCACCAGGTGATGGACTATTACAGCGACAAGGTGTTCTACTTCACAGGAGACGGTTCGGCTGTGAGCGGCATGAACAAGGAACATGTGGCCCCCCAGAGTTGGTGGGGAAAGGGCACAGACATACCTGTGGGGTGTGACCTCTTCCAGGTCATCCCGTCGGAATCGAATGCCAACAGCGCGAAGAGCAACTATCCACTTGGGGTGGTGACAGGCAAGGTGTCATATTCCAACCCGTGTATGAAGACAGGAAAAGACAAGAACGGCAAGATGGTGTTCGAGCCTTGCAATGAGTACAAAGGGGACTTCGCGCGAATCTTCTTCTATGTGGCAACTTGCTACCCAGATGTCAATTGGAAGGAGCTTACCGATGTGAATGTCTCGTTCAGGCGCGAAGACTATCCGACACTGAAGGCAGACATCCTGCCGACACTGTTGCAATGGGCCAAGAACGACCCTGTATGCGAATGGGAGATTACCCGCAACGAACGTGTTTACGCTGAACAGGGCAACCGCAACCCCTTCATCGATTTCCCCTATCTGGCCGAATACATCTGGGGTGACAGCATCGACTATGCCTTCAGCACCGACGGTTCGTCTTCCGGTGGAGGCGGAGGTCAAGGCGGCGATGAGACACCAGAATTGGCCACGCTGGTTGACTGTCCTCTGACGACAGGCTTCAGTCCCTTCTTCGTCCGAACCTACGAGGGATGCGATGGAGAGGCCTGGACAAGCGATTCGAAATATGGAGCCAAAGCCACTGCCTTTAATCTGCCGAACAAGGAAGCAGACGAATACCTGATGGTGGATATCGACCTGACGTGCTCTCTGACAGCCACTCTCACCTTCGAGCATGCTACGGGCTACAACAAGACAGAAGCGGTGAAGGACACCTATTTCCAGGTTCTCGTCAGCGAGGACTATGACGGCGTTCCGGAAGATGCAAGCTGGGACATGCTGGATGCTGCCTTCCCGCCACTTCCATCGAGCAGCAACTTCACCAGCTTCGTCAACTCCGGCGAAATCAGCCTCAATGGATACAGCGGAAAGAAAGTCACGCTGGCCTTCCGCTTCCAGAGCAACAGCCAGGCCGCCTATTGCTGGGAAGTAAGGAATGTAAAGGTGACAGCCTACACGGTTCCGGATGGCATCGGAGAAATTGAAAATGAAAAATTAAAAATGAAAAATGAGGAAGCCATCTACGACCTTTCCGGCCGTAAAATGGGCAATGGCCAATTACCAAAGGGTATATATATCAAGCAAGGCAAGAAAACCTCAATCACTAATCCTTAATCTCTAATCAAATTCCCCCAAAAAGGGGGTTACTATGAGATTCTTCATCACACTATCCTACGACGGTACCCGCTACCACGGCTGGCAGATCCAGCCAAACGGCGACAGCATACAGCAGCGATTGCAGGAGGCACTCTCTACCCTACTCCGACAGCCTATTGAAGTAGTCGGGGCAGGCCGGACAGACACAGGGGTGCATGCCCGAATGATGGTGGCGCATTTTGACTTCTCCCCCTTGGGGGAGTTAGAGGGGGTCTCTTACAAGCTCAACCGTCTCTTACCTCCCGACATTGCTGTGCAGGAAGTCCGGCAGGTGGCCGACGATATGCATGCACGCTTCTCCGCCACTTCGCGCACATACCATTACTTCATCCACACCCATAAAGACCCGTTCCTCTATGCCTATAGTTGGCAGGTGCCCTTTAAGCTCGATTTTGAGAAGATGAATGAAGCTGCGCAGGTTTTGCTCGAATACAAGGACTTCACAAGCTTCTCGAAGGTTAACACCGACACGAAGACAAACCTTTGCGACATCAAGGAAGCACATTGGGACGAGGTGGAACCTGGCAAGTGGCGCTTCACCATCACAGCCAACCGTTTCCTCAGAAATATGGTTCGAGCTATTGTCGGGACGCTCGTTGAGGTAGGTCGGGGAAGGATAAGCATAGAGGAGGTTCGCCAAATCATCGAGGCGAAAGACCGTTGTAGTGCCGGTGAAAGCGTCCCCGGAAAAGGGCTCTTTCTGGTTGACATCAAATATGGACCCCCTATCCTCCGTCGCGACTGGGTAGTCGCTCCCCTTTGTGGGGCCGTAGCCACATTCAGTGGCTACTCTAAGGACCCCAGTCGCCCCCTTAAGGGGGAAAAATGAAAAATAAAAAATTAAAAGGGAAAAATTAATAGAGATAAAGCGTCTAATAGTAAATGGTTAAATGATTAAATGTGGTTAGCCTTTGCCTTTCTTAGTGCGGCCCTGCTCGGCTTCTATGATGTCTGCAAGAAACACTCTTTGCGCGATAATGCCGTCATCCCCATCCTCTTCCTCAATACGCTCTTCTGCTCCCTCATCTTTCTGCCTCTAGCATTGCAGACACCCTTTGGCGGATGGGAAGTACAACGATACATCCTACTCAAGTCGTGCATCGTGCTGAGCAGTTGGCTACTCGGGTATATAGGCATCAAGCACTTGCCCATCACGATTGTCGGCCCCATCAACGCTACCCGCCCTGTTATGGTGCTGGTAGGTGCACTCATCATCTTCGGCGAAAGGCTAAACCTCTTGCAATGGCTGGGTGTCTTGCTGGCTATCCTCAGCTTCTTCCTGCTCAGCCGCAGCGGAAAGAAAGAAGGTATAGACTTCAGTCACAACAGGTGGATTCTGTGTACTGTGGGTGCAGCCATACTCGGTGCCATCAGCGGTCTCTACGACAAGTATCTGATGGCAACAGACGGCGGCTTGGGTCTGCCACGACTGACGGTACAATGCTGGTACAACTTCTACCAGACCGTTATGATGGGAGCGATGCTGCTATTGCTATGGTGGCCCAAACGCAAAGATGGAACACCTTTCAAGTGGCGCTGGAGCATCTTGCTGATAAGTGTTTTCCTAAGTGTAGCCGACTACGTATATTTCTACAGCCTCTCGCTAGATGGTGCCTTGATAAGTGTCGTAAGTATGGTGCGCAGGAGTAGTGTCCTGGTCAGCTTCATGCTTGGCGCCTTGCTCTTTCACGAAAAGAACCTGCGGAGCAAAGCCATCGACCTTGCCCTTGTCCTGCTCAGTATGTTCCTCCTATGGCTGGGACAGTAGAAAATTAGAAATTAAAAAAATAAGAGAATAAGAAACTTTTCTGTTTTGACTCAATAAATTAACCTTTTTCTATACTCTCCTTATTTGGTAATTTCGCCGCAAAGGTTGCTGTTCATCATTTCCTGGATCTTCTCTTTTGGCAGTTTGTGGCCGAGGAGGAACATCAGCTTGGTGATGGCGCATTCGGGGGTGCTGTCATAACCGCTCACTACGCCGGCCTGGATGAGAGGCAGGCTGGTCTCGTAGAGCCCCATGTGGACGCAACCCGATTGGCACTGGGTGATGTTGACCATGAGGAGCCCTCTTTCGTTGGCATCCCTGAGCTCGTCCTGGAACCATTGAACCTGAGGAGCGTTGCCAGCGCCGAAAGTCCTTAACACGACAGCCTTCAGGCCCGGTATGTTCAGCACAGAATGTACCAGGCTCTGCTGAATGCCCGGGAAGAGCGTCAGGACCACAACATCCGGAGCCACGAGATAGTGGGGCTTGAAGGGCTTGTTCGGGTCAGGTTTTCGAATGGCGGCCTCGTTGAAATTGATATACATTCCCACCGTAGCCAGATCAGGATAATTAAACGAACGGAAGGCATTGAACTGCTCGGCATTGATCTTTGTCGTCCTGTTCCCTCGCATCAGTTTCTCTTTGAAATAGATGCACACTTCGGGCACAATGGGGGTGCCGTCTTCATGCCGGGCTGCTGCTATCTCGATGGCTGTTATGAGGTTCTCCTTCCCGTCTGTGCGGAGCTTACCAATAGGCAGTTGCGAACCCGTCAGTATCACGGGTTTACCCAGATTCTCGAGCATAAAGCTGAGGGCAGAAGCGGTATAGGCCATCGTGTCCGTGCCATGCAGAATGACAAAGCCGTCGAAGCGGTTGTAGGTGTCTGCGATAATCCGGACCAGACGGGCCCAATGTTCCAATCCCATATCGCTGGAATCGATAGGAGGATCGAAAGTGCAGGCGTGTATCCGGTAGTCAAATCGCTTCAGTTCTGGGACCTCGTCGAGAATCAGGTCGAAGTTGAAGTTCTCCAGTGCCCCTGTTTCGGGATTCTCCCTCATGCCAATGGTTCCGCCTGTATAAATAAGGAGAACGCTGGGGCTATGCATCTTATTCAAATTCAAAATTCAAAATTATTAAATTCAAAAATCGTTTCGTAAAAACCGTGCAAAGGTACAATAAAAATTAAAAATTAAGAATTAAGAGTTAAGAATTAAGAGAATTATTCGAAATATTTCCCTTTTCTTACTATATATTTATTAAAATATGTGTAAATTTGCAGCATCATGAAGCAGAAACTACTTATTTTGCTGCTCTTCGTGGCAGCGACGGCAATGGGAGCCAATCCCAAAAGAGAATTCCGCGGAGCCTGGATACAGGCAGTTAACGGACAGTTCCAGAACCTCGGACGTGACCGAATACAGTCCATGCTCATCAATCAGCTGGACGACCTGCAACAAGACGGCATCAACGCCATCTTCTTCCAGGTGCGTGTGGAAGGCGATGCGCTCTACCCCAGCCTGTTAGAACCCTGGAGTCGCTACCTGACAGGTCAGCAGGGACTACCGCCAGACCCCTACTGGGACCCTCTGCAATGGATGATCGAGCAATGCCACGCTCGCCAGATGGAACTGCATGCCTGGATCAACCCCTTCCGTGCCAAAACGAAGAGCACAACGGCTCTGGCTGCGAATCATGAGTACTCGCGTCACCCAGACCGTTTCTTCAACTACGACGGGCTGTTTCTCTTCGATCCGGGACGTCCCGAGAACCGTGACTATATCTGTCAGGTAGTGTGCGACATCGTGAGCCGCTATGATGTGGACGGAATCCACATGGATGACTACTTCTACCCCTACCCGGTAGCGGGTGTTGATATCCCCGACGATACCTCGTACTATACCTACGGAGGAAACCTGAACCGTGCTGACTGGCGCAGGCACAACGTCAACATGTTCGTGAAACAGATGTGTCAGCAGATCCGTCGGGTGAAACCCTGGGTGAAGTTCGGCGTTTCGCCTTTCGGCATCTACCGCAACCAGCGTACCGACCCCAAAGGCAGTGCAACCACCGGTTTGCAAAACTATGACGACCTCTATGCCGATGTTCTGGAATGGGTACGCCAAGGATGGGTAGATTACAATATTCCGCAAATATACTGGGAGATTGGCAACAAAGCAGCTGACTATGAAACACTTATCCACTGGTGGAGTGACAATGCCGGCTCGCGTCCGCTTTACATCGGGCAAGACGTTAATCGTACAGTCAAGTATCCCGATCCGACCGCACCGAACCAGCACCAGATGCACCGTAAGTTCCAGCTGCAGCGCTCTCTGCCAGGCATCTACGGCAGCTGCCAATGGTATGCTGCTGCTGTATGCGAGAATCCGGGCAACTATCAGGAAGCATTGCGTCAACTATATCACAACACACCAGCCCTGCAACCCCAAATGCCCTGGATCGATAACCAAGCACCAGGGAAGCCCCGCAAGGCAGCTATCATCTGGACCGAAGACGGCCCCATTCTCTGCTGGACAGCACCCAACGCCAGAAGCGAGATGGATGTGGCGCATCAGTATGTCATTTATCGCTTTGCTCCAGGTGAGAAAGTGAATCTGAACGATGCCTCTCACATTCTGTGCATCACCCGCGAAACGATGATAGCCCTACCCTATCAGGGCGGAAACACAAAATACACCTATGTCGTCACAGCCCTGGATCGCTTGCAAAATGAATCAAAAGGCGTCAAGAAGAAGGTGAGACTGTAGATGGACGATGTACAATGTAAGATGGACTCCGGCTTTGCCGCCTGAGCATCTGAAAGAGCGCAAGAAGAGTTGTTTCGTTTGTATTATACTCCTGAGACGCGCATCGATGCCGAAGACTTCCACCTGACTTTCCAACAAAAGGAAGTACCCTATGTAACCGCAGAGATGGATGAAGGCGGCATTGTCTGTTATTATCGCTCCCGAGAATTATTGGCGGAATTGGGGGCGCAGGAATGGATTACGAAAACGCTGATAATTTTTGCCCGAAAACGCGTCAAAGAAAGGCTGGTGCCGCGATTGCTCAGTATGGCCACACAGCGAGGTCTTAGCGTCAATAATGTAAGAGTGTCCTCTGCAAAAGGACGCTGGGGCAGTTGCAGTTCAAAAGGCAATATCAATCTTTCGCTATACCTGATACTCCTGCCGAGACATTTGCAGGATTACGTCATGCAGCATGAACTGACGCACCTTATCGAAATGAACCACAGCCCACGTTTCTGGGCACAGCTCGACAAAGTCTGCGGTGGAAATTCCCATGCATTGCGAAAAGAAATGAGGCATTACAGGACTTCGTTTTTATGAATGAAGAGTGAAGAATGTATCGTTTGATTGGGTTATATATTCTGCTTTGTTTCTGCGCCAATTCCTGGGCGCAGAGAATCGTATGGTGGAATGTGGAAAACCTTTTCGATTGCCAGCATGACTCGCTCAAGGAAGATTATGAATTCTTGCCGGAAGGCGACCATCATTGGACTCCAGGACGCTATTGGAAGAAACTCGATAATCTGTCGCGAACCATTGCTGCAATAGCTGGCGAGGACACCTGGCCGATGGTGATTGGTATGTGCGAAGTGGAGAATGACTCTTGTCTTCGCGACCTGACCCGACGCAGCCCGCTGCGCATTGCTCATTATGCCTATATACACGAAGAAGGACCGGACATAAGAGGTGTGGACGTGGCGATGCTTTACGACTCGCTACAGTTCCGTCCATATGGACACGAAGCAATACACATCCCTTCGGCAGAACACGGCTTTCGCCCCACACGCGACATTCTACATGTCTGGGGGCTTTGTGCCTCCTTGCCCGACACATTGCATCTCGTTATGGTTCATCTGCCTAGTCGGGCAGGAAGTGGCAGAAAGGGCGAAGCACATCGACGTATCGCAGTAGAAACACTATGTCATCTTATTGATAACATGCATGATAAATACGTATTATTAATGGGAGACTTTAATGCCGAACCGAACGATAAAATCTTCCGCAATATCGAAAAACACATGATATCCCTCATACCGCAAAGCCGCAAAGAACTACGTCGCGCTCAAGGCACTTATTACTTCCGGCGGCTGTGGGGTTTTCTCGATCATATTCTAGTCAGCCAGCGTTTGCACCACTTTACCGAGAGCCGTGCAACAGTCGGACGTCTTCCGTTTCTGGTAACAGAAAATGGTACGCCTTGGCGCACCTATCAAGGCCCCGTCTATAAGGGAGGATTCAGTGATCACCTACCCATCTGGGTAGATTTATTGAGTAAATAGGCATCAAGAATCGTGATGGCCGCCATTGCCTCCACCACAGGAACGGCTCTCGGCAAAACACAGGCATCATGACGGCCTCTTGCAGTCAACTTTGTCGCATTGCACTGATTGTCAACTGTTTCCTGTTCCTTGAGCAATGTAGCAACGGGCTTGAAAGCGACACGGAAGTAGATGTCTTGTCCGTTGGAAATGCCGCCCTGAATACCGCCGCTATTGTTGGTGCGAGTCGTAATGCCGCCTTTGCCGTCAGGTTCAAAGATATCGTTCTGCTCGCTACCCCGACCGCTTGCCCCAGCAAATCCAAGCCCGTATTCAAAGCCTTTCACGGCATTAATGCTGAGCATAGCAGCCCCCAAACGAGCATGTAATTTGTCAAATACGGGTTCGCCAAGGCCAACAGGGCAATTCCTTATGACACAGGCAATCACACCACCCACGGTGTCACCCTCTGCCTTCACCTCCATAATGAGTTGCGACATCTTCTCTGCTACTTTCTCATCTGGGCAACGCACGGCATTTTCTTCTGCCTTTGCCAAGTCATAGTCGAGATAGGAACCCGGTAGAACGATGTTTCCCACCTGCTGCGTATAGGCCTGTATGCTGATGCCGAGCTGTCGTAAGACGAGTTTTGCAAAGGCACCGCCCACAACGCGGCTGATAGTTTCGCGGGCCGAGCTGCGTCCGCCGCCGCGATGGTCGCGAATGCCATACTTCTGCTTGTAGGTAAAGTCGGCATGAGAGGGACGGTACACCCCCCGCATATTCTCGTAATCCTCGCTATGCTGGTTGGTGTTTCGAACAAGGAAACCGATGGGGCAGCCAGTTGTCTTACCCTCGAAGATGCCGCTGAGCAGTTCCACCTCGTCCTCTTCTTTTCGAGCAGTAGTAAGATTGCTCTGCCCAGGTTTGCGGCGAGCCAGTTCATTCTGGATAAAGGCCATATCAACCTCGATGCCAGCCGGCATACCGTCAATAACACCGCCTATAGCAGCGCCGTGACTCTCGCCAAAAGATGTAAGGCGGAAAAGAGCTCCGATGGAATTCATAGAAAATTAAAAATTATGAGGTCATTTGCAGCCACCACAGCCGTTGCCTTTACCACAACCGTCACAACTGCCACCACTGCAACCGCCACAGCCGCCACCACAACCAGTTATCTGATTCAGGGCATCGCGAACCTCTTCGTTCGTGGCCTCGCGACTTTCAACGACTGTCCCTACAAAGTTCAGACTCTTGCCCGCTAAGGGATGGTTCAAATCGACAGTAATCTTCTCCTCACCAATCTCGACGATAGTACCGTTGAAGCGAGCTCCGTCAGGACTGGCCAGAGGTACAACTGCACCTTCGTAGATGAAGCGTGTATCCAGTTTGCCGTTGATTTCGAAGATATTGCGGGGTACCAACTGCTTGCCAGATGTCTCATAGTCGCCATAAGCATCGCTAGGAGGAAGAGTGAAATCGAACGTATCGCCAACCCTCAGGGGAACAATCCGCTCCTCGAAGGCATCGAGCGTCATACCCAAGGCGCTGACGAAAACAAAGGGGTCGCCTTCGGCTGTCTCTTCTGCCAGTTCGGGAGTTTCACCAGGAGCGCTCGTGTAGAGCTTGTATGTTACTGCAATGTACCTGTTTGGGTTCTCTGTAGCCATAATTATGCCGCATTTATTTAAAATTATGTGCAAAGGTACAAATAAGCGAGCGAAATACAAAAGGAAAACATATTTTTCTTTTTATTTACGAGCAAGAGTACATTCTGCTATAGAATATCAATAGGAGGAGTGAGAGAAAACAGCAGATTCTTTGAAAAAAGTGTTGCAGGATAATGAATGTTCATGAGGAAATGTGTATCTTTGCAAGAAAATTACCATAAACATATCGCTATGATAACACACAAACAAATCTTCAAATCAGTCCTGCTTTTAGTAGTTTCATTGGCTATGATGTCGTTCAAAACTGCCGACGAGCAGGCTGCTGAGGCACTGGCCCAGAGAGTGATGGGCAGCAGAGCCAAAGCCGTTGTCTTTGAACAGACCAACGCAACGACAGATTCCTACGAACTGCTACAGAAGGGCAAGAAAGTCCTCATCCGAGGGAACAACGCCAACTCCATGGCAGTAGGACTGAACCGCTACATCCAGCAGTATTGCCTGGCGAATGTCAGCTGGTATGACTTCAATCCCGTGGAGCTGCCAAAAACAATGCCGAAGGTTCCCGAGAAGGTAACGGGCAAGGTGGAGATGCCTATCCGCTTCTTCCTCAACTACTGCACCTTCGGCTACACCATGCCCTGGTGGAAATGGCCGCAATGGGAGCATTTCATCGACTGGATGGCGCTGAACGGCGTGAACATGCCGCTTGCCATCACGGGTCAGGAAGCCGTCTGGCAGAAGGTGTGGCGTAAGTACGGTATGACCGACGAGCAGATCCGCGCCTACTATACCGGTCCTGCCCATCTGCCCTGGCAACGCATGATCAACATCGACCGCTGGCAGGGACCGCTGCCACAGAGTTGGATCGACGGACAAGCCGAGCTGCAGAAGCAAATCCTGAAGCGCGAGCGCGAACTGAACATGACACCAGTTCTCCCAGCCTTTGCCGGACATATTCCTGCCGACCTGGAACAGACACAGCCTGGCATCAGGACCTCGAAGGTGAACCGCTGGTGCAACTTCGACGAGAAATACCGCTGCACCTACCTGAATCCCTCCGACCCCATCTTTGCCCGCATCCAGAAAGATTTCCTCGAGGAGCAGACCAAGATGTACGGCACCAACCATATCTATGGTGTGGACCTCTTCAACGAGGTGTCGCCCCCATCATGGGAGCCCGATTCGCTGGCCAAGATTTCTGCTGGTGTCTATGAATCCCTGTCGAGTGTTGACCCCGAAGCCGTCTGGCTTCAGATGGCCTGGCTCTTCATCAGCAACAAGAGAGCCTGGACACCCGAGCGCATCAAGGCCTACCTCTCTGCCGTTCCCAAGGGCAAGATGATTATGCTCGACTACGAGTGCGACTATACCGAGATATGGCGAATGACCGAACATTTCTATGGTCACCAATTCATCTGGTGCTACCTGGGCAACTTCGGAGGCATGACGGAGATAGAGGGCGACTACAAACACAACGCCAAGCTGATTGCAGGCACCAAGGCCGAAGGCGGAGCAGAATTCGTTGGCATCGGCTCCACACTGGAAGGTTTCGGTCTCAACGAGCCCGTTTATGAGCACATGCTGGCCCAAGCTTGGGACACAGGTGTTGATTTCGACCAGTATATCGACAACATTGCCGACCGCCATCTTGGTCGCGTAGATGCAAACTACAGGGCATTCTGGCACACGATGGTCGATAAGGTCTGCACCACTCACACCAGCACAGGCGCGGCCGGCATCATCAATGCTCACCCCAATTTGGAGGGCGAATGGAACTGGACCACAGAGCTTCGCAAGGGCTACGACATCAACAATCTGGACGAGGCACTCGCTATCTTGGAGAAAGTTGAGGGCAAATCCAACTATCTCAAATTCGACCTCGCCAACACGCGTCGTCAGTCCATCCGCAACAGGGCTCTGGCCGTCAGGAAACGCTTCTCAGATGCCTATAAGGCTGGCGACAGAGACGGCATGGTAGCAGCTTCGCAGGAGTTTCTGGGGATGTGCGACAAGATGGTTGCGGAGCTTAGGAAATGCCCTGAGTTCTCGCTCAACGACTGGATTCGCGATGCCCGTGCATGGGGCACAACCGATGAAGAGAAGGACTATTTCGAGATGAACGCCCGCACCATCATCACCGTCTGGGGCGACACCTATCACCTTGCCGACTATGCAAACCGCGACTGGGACGGACTGGTAGAGACCTTCTACAAGGTACGCTGGAAAATGTTCTTCGATGCCGTTCTGGCAGCCTACGATGCTGGCGAACCCTTCGTCAACCTCAGAGGCCCACGTGTTCCCAACGGCAAGACAAAGGAGGAATGCGAGCGTGCCCTGAAGCTGGATGCCGAAATCTGGGATTTCGAAACCAAATGGGCACACTGGAAGTGAGAAGCTGAATCGTTCTCGAGTTTACCGGTCTGTAATACTTGACGCCACCGCGTTGCTTACCACTGAGCGCAAACGGACTGTGGCTCCGCCCTCGTCGGGGTGAACAGAATTCGTGAGCAGGATGACGCTGCAATCCAGTTCGGGGTCTATGACGATGCCCGTTCCCGTGAAGCCCGTGTGGCAGTAGGTCTGTCGGGAGAAAATATCACCGTTGCACGAAGCGTATGCGCTGTAGCAATCCCAGCCGTAGGTACGTCCGTAGGCCTCGGCGAAACTGGGAACCGTTCGTAGCAGGCGAGCTGTCTGTTTGCTCATGATGCGCTTGCCGTTCCATGTACCTTCATTCTGGAGCATGGCACACAGGATGGCAATATCTTCGGCAGAGCTGAAGAGTCCGGCGTTGCCGCTGATGCCGCCATTCATGATGCGAGCCAGCGGGTCGTGCACCATACCGCAGAGCACGCTGTCAGCTGTCTGCTTGGTGGTTGGAGCGACGATGCTACGCCAGTCCTCGCCCTGGGGCATCAAGGCAGCCCAGCAAGGCACATCGGTATTGTGCCAAACCCCATCTGCATCGGGGGCGCAGGGAATGTAGTCGGTGTGGTTCATACCCAGCGGTGCGAAGATACGGCTGCGCGAGAAGTCGCGTAGCGACATACCGCTGGTCTTCTCGACGATACGTTGCAAGGTGATGAAATTCAGACAACTATAACGGAAGCCATTACCAGGTTCGAAGCCGCGCTTCATGTGTGAGATGTGCTCGATGCAGGCATCGGGATTGGGTGTAGCCTTGGGGTCAGGAGAGTAGTATGCAGGCAAGCCGGAGGTGTGTGTCATCAGGTGATGGATACGTATGGTGGTCGTTTCGCCCTTCTCGTCTTTCCAGTCCTCGAAGCCCGGGACGTAGCGGCTCACGGCATCAAGCATCCGAAACTTCCCCTCTTCGCAAAGAATGAGTGCAGAAATTGCCGTTGACATCGCCTTGCTACACGAGGCCATGTCGAAGATGGTGTTTGTGGTCATGGGGCGCACCACGGGCCACACCTGGCGGTTGCCGTAGGCCTTCAGGTAGGCCATTTTGCCGTGTCGTACCACAGCCAGCACGGCGCCAGGGATATCACCCTGCCTGATGGCGTCTTCAATAATCGAGTCAGCTTTGAGCAGTCGCTTCGAATCCATGCCAACCTTCTCGGGGCTTACGTGTTTCAGCAGCTGTGCCTGGCAGAAAACTGGAATAGCTGCAAAGATGAGCAGCGAGAGGAGTTTTAATAATGTACGCATAAATGAAAATTTCAATCAAACAGTTTTTTCCATATCCACAAGACTGTTATTGCGCCAACTACACAGAATACGAAATTGGTGAGATAGCCTTTGCCTAACAGTTCTATATCCAGCAGGTGACTGATGAATGTACCTGCATAACTTCCGATGATACCCACGATAAGGTTCATGCAACATCCTTTGCCTTCACCGCTCATTATGCGGTTGGCTATGTAGCCAATACAGATACCTGTTAATATCGGCCATGCCGTAAAATCAGCAATGTGTTCCAACATATCTGAATATACGCTATGATCCTTTAATCATGAAGATTCCTTGAACGCAGATAATCCAGCAAGAACTGCGGACGATCCGTCTGGATAATTCTGCACCCCAGCACATCTATCAGATAGCCATAACCCTTATCGAAATCCTGTAGCGAGGCATCATCATCATGTCCGCCAGCCATAGTGTCCCACAGCGTGTTATACCATATAAGGGAACGGTCCTTGATCGTCTCCTTCAGCTTCTTTGGCAGAGGATTAGAGTCAAGTTTATACAACAGCTCAAAAGCCACAGGGTGCATGTCGCTGATAAATTGTTCTATCTGCTCTTCTGCATTCTGGTTATCCAGGTTCACTATGGGCATATAGATGACATCCTTCAGATAGTCGCCATACAGTTCCTTCACTTTTTCTGCTGAAGAAGTGCCCTTCATGACAATCTGCTTCGTGGTCCCTGTCTTTTCCATCAACTCATAGACCTGCTCAAAGTATCGGTCTGCCTTATCCAGGTTCAACATCACCTTACCCTTGGCACGCAACAGTGCCTCTTCCAGGGTTGGCACATCATGGATGGTGCGGATGGCGCAACCGTTTCTCAGCTTCAAGGTCTTGATATAGGCCAACGTAGTATCAGCAATAGCACCTTTGCCCGTTGTAGTCCGGTTCAGCGTCGGGTCATGCATCAGGATAAGGTGCCCGTCCTTCGTGCGCTGCACATCCAATTCAACAATATCAACTCCCATCTTGATGGCATTGTCAATAGCTTCGAGAGAGTTTTCCGGAAAGTTTCGCCAATCACCACGATGCGAAGCAACAATAACCGAGCTGTTGTCACGGTTTATCAGTTTCTCCCTGATGAGAGACACCCGATCCTGAGCAATTGCACTAAGGGCAATTAAAGATAAGAACGGTAATAATAAAAATTTCCTCATGGTTATTCGAATTGAAAGAAAATAATTTGTCTGGTGGTATTCTCGGTTTGTGATTAATGAGCGCCGTAAACCTCAATGTCGCCGATGCGGACGAAGCCGTCGCTGCCGCCGTCGGTGACAGTCACCCGCACGTACCGGGCCTCGACAGGACTGATGCTGACATCGGTCACGGGGGCTGTATTACCGACATGAGTGCCAACAGTAGTCCATGTCTCGCCGTCGAGGCTGGTCTCGACTGTGAAGTCGCGGCTGTTGAGTTCTGGTTCCGAACCGCCTGCCTCGGCATGACGCACCACGTAACGGCTAATCTGGTAGGGTTCCTTGAAGTCCATCTTCACCCATCCTGTTTCGTTGGCGGTTTGGGAAGTCCATACATATCCCTGTGATGGCGACCCGTCGGCTGCGAACTTCACATTTGTCTTGGTCGGAGAGGAGGTAATCTCCATATCCTGCAGCAGGGTGATGTTGAATGGCAAATGGTGAGCCTCGCTGTAGTAGCTGAACCAGTGGTCGGCACGAACGATATTCACATTGCCTGGCGAGAGTGCTTCGAGTCTGTCTTTTAGTTCGATGAGTTTGTCGGGGCCTAGTTTCCAGACTTCAGCCTGTCCTGTGACGAACATGGGTGCAGTGCCTTTGAAGTTCTTGATGTCGCGGTTGAAGAAATCGGTTATCCCGTCTATGTCGCCACGATAGCAAGGGTACTGAGGTGCGATGGGCAGCCAGCCAGACTGTACTGCGTAGGGTAGTCTGCCACTCTGCCTCTCATAGTCGTTGATGGTAAGTCCGTAGAGGTAAGGGCAGTTGTCGGCAAAGGCTTTGCGTTGAGGTGTACTGATATTGTCCCAAATAGTGATGACTCGCAGTCCTGCCTTCTCGATGTAGCGTTGGGTTAGTTTGATGTAAGGAGTAAGTACAGGGCCTGACGATGTGTAGTATGTGCCGCTGCCACTGCCCAGCCCATTGAACGGCATGGCATAGCCCATGCCAGAGGGTCCGCTGACGAAGCAGTCGTTGGTCGTTGCCTTGCGGTAATAGTAGTTCAGCATCATGGGCGAGAAATCCGCCAGGGCGGGACTGATAGTCCAGTTCATTGCCATCTTGCCGCGTCCGCTCTGCTCGAAAATCTTCGCCATGGCATGCTGGCAGTACTGGATATTGTCACCGTCGCTGAGATAGACGGTAGCATATACCTTGTTCTCCAGC
>JAFZPZ010000083.1 GCA_017552435.1 Bacteroidaceae bacterium | reverse complement strand
TTTCTTTGTCTGATAGAGTCGGAACCTGTACTCCTCTAATCATTATCCATTAAGGATATTGACGGTTCAACTTTCTTTCTTGTACTACAAATTCTGTCTATGTAAATCTCTCAAAGAACAAACTCCAGTGGAGCGCATCAAGGCCCTACCGTCCCAGAGGGGCGGCCAGCGCTCATTTGCGGATGCAAAGGTACAGCTTTCCTGCAAACTGACAAAACATTGCAGGATTTTTTTTCGGAAACAACCGGCGTTTTTACCTATTATACATTATATATAATACGCGCGCGAATGGAAGTTATTTAAAAACGGGTTATTAAGCGTCGGCAAACACTTTTCCGTCATCGAGGGTTATATGGAGTTTGGTGTACTCGCTGTGGAAATTGTGCTCTAGACGGTCTAGGTAGCGAGCGCTTTCCCACTTACACATTGGCAGGTCGTGGAGCAGATAGTTGCCACACGTTTCGGGTGTAGTTGCTGGCACCTCCGTCTGTGTGAGAATCCATTGCAGACACTTGATGGTCAGACGTTGCATCTCCTCTACAGTGTATGTTCCCGTCATGATAATATACATGCCTGTGAGGCACCCCATGGGCCCCACATACACGACATCCTCCTTTGCCTCGCTATTGCGGAACCAAGTAGCCATTAGGTGCTCTAAACTATGCATGGCAGCTGGGGCCACGGCTGGCTCCTGGTTAGGCTCTGTGATTCGCAGGTCAAAAGTAATAAATCCTTTGTCCACGCGTGATACATATATGCCCGGTTTCAGATGGTTGTGGTCAATTGTAAAACTCTGAATGACTTCCATTGGTTTACTTTTTAGATTATCTATTACTTCAGTTCCAGTGCTTTGAAGAGTGCTTCGAGGGCTGGCTGAGGAGCCTGGTATTCATCGAGCAGACTGACGAATTTGCTGCCGATGATGGCACCTGCAGCGTTGGCTTGGGCACTTTCCAGCGTTTGTCGGTTGCTGATGCCGAAACCTATCATGCGTGGGTGTTTCAGTTGCATACTGTTTATTTTCGCAAAGTAAGCCTGTTTGGTTGCATCAAACTCTTTTTGTGCTCCGGTTGTGGCAGCCGAGCTGACCATGTAGATGAAGCCGTCGGTGTTGTCATCGATGAAACGGACGCGTTCGTCGCTTGTCTCGGGAGTGATAAGCATGATGATGCGGATGTCGTAGCGGTCGGCAATGGGTTTCACTTCGTCCATATAGTCTTTGAAGGGCAGGTCAGGGATGATGACGCCGTCCACGCCCACCTCATTGCAACGCTTGAAGAAAGGTTCATAGCCCATGTGATAGATAGGATTCATATATCCCATCAGGATGAGCGGCAACTTGACGCCTTCGCCGCGAAGTGGTTCCAGTTGCGAGAAGAGCTTCTGTAGGGTCATGCCGCCGCGCAGCGCCTTTGTGGCAGCATCCTGGATGACGGGACCGTCTGCCATCGGGTCGCTGAAAGGGATGCCCACCTCGATGAAGTCTATGCCGTTCTGTTCCAACGTCTTGATAATGTCTGCTGTACAATCCAGCGTCGGGTGTCCTGCACAGAAGTAGAGTGAGAGCAGATTTTTGTTCTTCTCTTGGAATATTTTGTTTATTCTATTCACGACAATTATTTAATGATTTAAGGATTTATTATTTTAGGATTTCAGTTTGCTCGTGAACTTTGCTATTGCTGCGACATCTTTGATACCCGGAGCTGTCTCGAAGCAGGAGTTGATATCGATGCCGATGCATTTTGGGTGCCGCCAATGCTTGAGGCGTTCTGCATCTTCAGGACCGATACCGCCAGAAAGCAGGAAGGGCGTATCGTCATGATAGTCCTCAAGGACGCTCCAGTCGAATTTCTCGCCATTGCCGCCAATAGATTTGCCCTTTGTGTCGAAGAGAAAGAGGTCGGCGATGCCTTCGTAAGACCCTACCAAACCTCCCCTTAAAGGGGAGGCTTCCATAGCACCAGTTGAGTTCTCTATGCTAAATGCCTTGATGATTTTCAGTCCTGTCTGTTGGCGAACTTCTTGACAGAATTCGGGCGATTCATTGCCGTGAAGCTGGATATAGCTGAAACCAAAGGCTTTGCAGCATTCCGAAACAAAGTCGAGCGTAGGGTTGACGAAAACACCGACGCGAGGACATTTCGGCAGGTAGGACGGTACCTCGCTGACAAAACGCGGAGAGCGTTCCCAGCAGATGAAGCCCATGAGGTCGATACCGATTCTTTCTACCTCTCGGATGTTCTCGGCATCGCGCATACCGCAAACTTTGATTATGGGGCTCATGGGGCTAATAGGGCTTATGGGATTTGGGCTATAAACTCTTTGAGCGCCTGCCCTGGGTCATCGGTCTTCATGAACGTTTCGCCGATGAGGAAACCGCGATAACCTGCTTGGCGAAGGAGCTTGATGGTGTCGGGATTGCTGATGCCGCTTTCGCTGACTTTTACGGCATCCTTCGGTAATAGCTTGGCGAGACGGAAACTATTTTCGACATCCGTCACAAACGAACCCAGATTGCGGTTGTTGATACCGCAGATGTCAGGCTCCAGTTCGGCGTACTCCAGTTCGTCTTCGGAGTGCATCTCGAGGAGGACTTCCAAGCCGAGCTCATGCGCTGTTTGTATGAGTTCTGCACAGCGTTCGCGGGTTAAACAGGCGGCAATGAGGAGCACGGCGGAGGCTTCGCAGAGCACAGCTTCATAGAGTTGGAACCTGTCGATGACGAAGTTCTTGTACAGTATGGGTATTGTTACGCCTGACTGACGGGCAACTCGGATAAAATCATCGTGTCCGCCGAAGTACTTCTTGTCGGTTAGGATACTGAGGGCGGCGGCACCATTCTGCTGATAGCTCAGCGGGATGATGTCGGCTCGACCGTCTTCCTTGATCCAACCTTTCGACGGACTCTTGCGCTTGAACTCGGCGATGATGCCGGTAGGACTGTCGAGGAGTGCTTGACGCAGCGAAGGCTTCTTGGCGCGCATTCGCTCCAGCTCCTCGCACTTATGCGCTATGATTTCCTCTAATATATCCATGGGGTAAATGGGCGTTATGAGTTCAGTTCAATGAATTTCTTGAAGCATTTGAGTGCTTTGCCACTTTCGATGGATTCGCGAGCCATAGCCACCGTGTCGGTTATCGGGAGGTTCGGGTTCATCAGGCTGATACCGCAGGCGGCATTGGCTACAACCACATCCGTCTGTGAGCGGGTGGCTTTGTTCTGGAGCACATTGTCGAAGATCTGCATCGCCTGCTCGGCAGTCGAGCCACCGTAAATCTCCTCCGGCTTGACGTATGAGAGCCCCATTTCAATGGGGGTATAGACTTTCTCGAAGTGGCGCGTCACGAACTTGAAACCGCTGGTGAGTGAAATCTCGTCGTAGCCGTCGTAGCTGGTCACTACACCATAGTTGTCGCCGATGTGCTGGTGGATGTTGGCATAGAGGCGAAGCTGTGCCTGGGTGGCAGTGCCGTGCAAGGAGTTATTCGGCGAACAGGGATTGATGAGGGGGCCAAGCAGGTTGAAGCAGGTCGGCACACCAAGGGCCTTGCGGATGGGGCCCACGAACTTCATGCCATTCGCGAAGAGCGGTGCATGCAGGTAGCAGATGCCTGCCTCGTCGAGCGAACGCCGAAGCTTACCTTCATCATCCGTGAACTTCACGCCGTGCCCCATCAGAACATTGCTGGCACCACTCACGCTGGTGCTTGCGCCATTACCGTGCTTGGTGACCTTGAAACCCGCACCTGCCACAACGAAGCTGGCGCAAGTGCTGATGTTGAAGGTGTTCTTTCCGTCACCGCCAGTTCCTACGATATCGAGCGTATCGTGATTACCGAGGTCAATGCGCTTGCCTGTCTCAAGCAAACCGTCGCGAAGGCCGAGCAACTCATCGACCGTAGCGCCTCTTGTCTGCAGAACTGTCAGCATAGCTGCAATCTGTTCGGCGGGATAGGCCTCACGCGTGATGCCCACCAGAATGTTATGTGTGTCTTGCCGTGAAAGAGTTTCACCGGCAATGAGTCGTTGTAAGTATTGCTTCATATTTAGTGTTTTAACCAATTCTTTATGATTGTGTGTCCGCCGGGGGTTAGCACACTTTCGGGATGGTACTGGATGCCCCGGATGTCGTATTCTCGGTGGCGGAGGGACATGATGTAGCCCTCATCGCTGACGCTGGTCACTTCGAGACAGGCGGGGAAACCGTCGGTATCCACAACCCATGAGTGGTAGCGGCCTACTTCGAACTGTTTGCCGAGTCCCTCGAAGAGATAGTCGTCGGCAGTCAACGTGACGGGCGTGGCTACACCGTGATAGACGTCGCTGAGGTTGGTTAGCTTCCCGCCAAAGCACTCGCCGATAGCCTGATGACCGAGACAGACGCCCAGTATGGGTTTCTTTCCTGCGTATGTCTTGATGACATCAAGCAGCAAGCCAGCCTCGCTCGGAATGCCTGGCCCTGGCGAGAGGATAATCTTGTCGAAGACCTCGAGCTGCGACATCTTGAACTTATCGTTGCGATAGACGGTCACTTCCGCCCCAAGCTCTTTTACCAAGTGACTCAGGTTGTAGGTGAACGAGTCGTAGTTATCTATGATGACGATCTTCATGATTTTATTGAACATTGACCATTGAACATTGACCATTGTTTCTCCCCCTAAAGGGGGAGTTAGAGGGGGTCCCTCCTGCTATTTCGATGGCTTTGCGCAAAGCGCCCAGCTTGTTGTTGACTTCTTGGAGTTCGTACTCCACATCGCTCTTGGCTACGATGCCGCCGCCCGCTTGGAACCAAAGTTCGTTGTTGCGGCTGACGAAGGTGCGTATCGTGATGGCCTGGTTGAGGTTGCCCTCGAAGCCTATAAAGCCGATGCAGCCGCCGTATGCACCGCGATTATGCGGTTCGTATTCCGAGATGAGTTGCATAGCGCGCACTTTAGGAGCACCCGACAAAGTGCCTGCCGGGAACGTGTCGATAAATGCCTTGATGGGATCTGCGCCTTCGTCCAGTTCTCCGCTGACGCGGCTCACCAGATGGATTACGTGGCTATAGAACTGCATGTCTTTGTAGAAATCGACCTTGACATCGTGGCAGTTGCGCGAAAGGTCGTTTCGGGCCAAATCGACCAGCATGACATGTTCGGCATTCTCCTTTGGGTCGTTGCGCAGATATTCTGCATTCTTGCGGTCGGTCTCGCTGTTGCCGGTTCGTTTCGTTGTGCCGGCAATGGGGTCGATGTAGGCGCGGCGGTTCTCGATGCGGCAATGCGTCTCGGGCGAAGATCCGAAGATGCGGAAGCCTCCGAAGTCGAAGTAAAAAAGATAAGGGCTGGGGTTGATACTCCGCAGAGCGCGGTAGAGCTTGAAGTCATCGCCTTCGTAGCGTTGCTTGAAGCGGCGAGACAGTACAATCTGGAAGACATCTCCTCGCAGACAATGGGCAATGCCGCGACGGATGTTCTTGCGGTGCTCGTCGTCGGTCAAGGTGCTCCAGAAATCCCCGACGGGATGGAAATCGTAAGTCTGGTAGTTGCGGCTGCCCAGGTCGCGCTCCAGCTGGTCGAGGTCGTCTTCTTCACCGTCGGCAAGCAGTTCGATAAGCGTCAGTTCATTGCAGAAATGGTCGAACACGACGACATCTTTATATAATATGTAGAGCATGTCTGGCGCATCGTTCTCGGGTTGCGTCTCGTCCTTGACGGCAATGTTTTCAAAGTAGCGGACAGCGTTGAACGTCGTGTAGCCGTACAGACCGCAATACTGAACGTCGTTCCCCTCGATGTCGAAGTGACTCAGGAAATCATTGATGAGCCTTGCGGTATCGTAGGTCTCGCTGATTTCATGGCGAGTCTCCTTGCCGTCAGGGAAACGGCAGATGCCTGTGCCGTGCTCGATGCTCACACTTGCAATAGGGTGAAGCGCGATGAAGGACTTGGCATTCTCTCCGCCGTGATAGTCGGAACTTTCCATCAGGGCGCTTTGCGGATAGGCATCGCGCACCTTCAGATAAGCGCTGACAGGCGTAATCAGGTCGCCCAGTATCTTCTTGCTCGCAGTATGGTATTTATAGTTCATAGTTATGAGTTCATAGTTATTTTAGTTTATAGTTCAAAACGTTTCTCTTTGCGTAGCCCAACTATGCACTATGAATTATGAACTATGAACTAAATAGGTTCCCAGGTCTTTATCTCCTCTTCCGCTGACGGTCAGCACGACAACATCTTCGGGCTTGAACTGCAATTTGGGCAGCAGAGCCAGAGCATGACTGCTCTCCAAAGCCGGGATGATGCCCTCCAGTCGCGTCAGCTCGAAGGCTGCCTGCAGCGCCTCGTCGTCGTTGACTGCATAAACTTTGGCACGGCCTGTCTCGAAGAGGTTACAGTGCATAGGACCTGTGCCGGGATAGTCGAGGCCTGCGCTAATGCTGTAAGGCTCGATGATTTGACCGTCGTCTGTCTGCATCACTTTGATGCGGCTGCCGTGCAGGATGCCGACTGTCCCGATGTTCAGCGATGCTGCCGTCATATCTGTATCCATACCTTTCCCGCCTGCTTCGCTGAGAACGAGCTTCACGCGCTCGTCATCAAGGTAATGGTAGATGGTGCCCGCCGCATTACTGCCGCCACCCACACAAGCGATGAGGTAATCGGGCCAGTCGCGACCCTCCTTTTCCTGAAGCTGGAACTTAATTTCCTTGCTGATGACGCTCTGCAGTTTTGCGACCATTTCGGGGTAGGGGTGAGGCCCTACTGTACTGCCTATGATGTAGAAAGTGTCGCTCGGATGGCAGCACCAGTCGCGGATGGCTTCATTGGTCGCATCTTTCAGGGTCTTGTTGCCACTCTGAACGGGGAACACCTCGGCTCCGAGCATCTTCATGCGTTCCACATTGATGTGCTGGCGTTCAACGTCCAGAGCACCCATATAGACGCGGCAAGGCATTCCCATCAGGGCGCAGACTGTAGCAGTTGCGACTCCGTGCTGCCCTGCTCCCGTCTCGGCAATGATGCGCTTTTTGCCCATCCTGCGGGCCAAGAGGATTTGACCGATGGCATTGTTTATCTTGTGAGCACCTGTGTGGTTCAGGTCTTCGCGCTTCAGGTAGAGTCGGCAGCCGTATTTCTCGCTCATGCGACGGGCATAATAGAGCGGGCTGGGACGACCCACATAGTCGCGCAGCAACTGGTAATACTCCCCTAAAAACTCCTCGCTGTCTATGATATCCTGATAACTGTTGCGCAACGTCTCCAGTGTTCCGTAGAGAATCTCCGGGACGTAGGCACCGCCGAACTGACCGTAAAAGCCATCCGGCCCTACTTTATATGAATTCATCTTTAATCTTTCAGGTAATAAACCACGGTGGTAACAACGCGCACATTTTTCAGCCAGGGCGTGTTCTGGTCGCGGTTTTCGATGCTGAACTGACCTTGGTCGGCTGTGCGAATCTTGCCCAGCTTGCTGTCAGAGTCCTCAGCGAAGCGTTCTGCAGTCTTGCGGGCATTCTTTGTAGCTTCAGCAATCATCTCGGGCTTGATGGTGTTGAGACCGGTGAATTCGTAGCTCACGTCTCCATTGTCATCGTACTCGTTGCCGATGATAGTGACGCCTTGTCGCATCAGATCAGCCTGTTTGGTGACGAGCTTGCGCACGAGATCCACGTTCTTGCTCACGACGGTCACTACGCAATTTGCTTTGTAGCGGTAGCGAACAGTCTCGCTGCTATAGCTCATATTAGCCTGTTGGTCAACCATTTGTGGCGGTGTCTGCGTGATTTCCTCGTCGCTAATGCCGTTTGCTTTCAGGAAGTCCACGATGATACGTGTGTCATTTGCGATGGTTTCGTAGAGTTCGGCAGGGTCGTTGCCCAGTTCTTTGAACTTCAGGGGCCAAGTCACCTTGTCTGCCTTCACCTCTTTCTCCGAAAGTCCTTTAGCTGTCACGGTGCGGTCCATTTCCTTGAACTGCACAATACCGTTTCTGATGGCACCTCCAGCCAGGAAGAGCCCAATGGCGAGAATCAGCGCCTCACCCACATATTTAAAATGGTCTTTCATATTTTAATATTTTAAGTTTTTTTTTGACTACAGACTATAGACTATTGACAACTGTCTTTTTCCCTTTCATGGATGCAGGCGGAAGTCAGTTGTCTGTTGTCCTTTAATTTCTCACCACTCTTGTGAATACGGGTTCTTCGCCGTTTTTCACCAGGACATAGACCCTCATTTCGCCAGCAGGGGGCATCTTGGAACCTTCCTCGCGGGGCAAATCGACAGCCGTGAAGAGATACTCGGTGCCATCGGGAACCTCGCGTGCGGCAACTGTCTTGGCCTGGGCGTGCATCATCGGATAGTCGCCCACAGCAGCATTGAAAATCTCGGCTTCCTCCTCGCTAACTTCGTGCTGTTCGGGGAATTCCTCGGACTGAACATACTCACCCTCGATGAAGCCGCCAGCTTTCAGGAAACGGTCCACCTCGTCGCAAACGGCATCCATGCGTGCTGCACGAACACCATAGCCGGGCAGAATCTCGGCATTGGGCTGCGCTTCGGCCAGGTCTTTTATGCTGGATTCCAGTCCGCCGCTACCGAAGGTACAGAAGGGCACCACTTTCTTGCCGCTCAGATCCACCTGACTCAGAAATGCCTTCATTGGCGGGGCGTAAGTTCCGAACCAGATGGGATAGCCCAGGAAGATGACGTCGTATTTCGCGAGGTCGGCTGTGATGGGCAGGATGTCGGGGGTGATACCCTGTTCGCGTTCCTTCATGCAGCGCTCGATTGTAGCTTGGAAATCCCCGTCGTAGGGTTCTGCAGACACAATTTCCTCGATGTCTGCATTCAGTCGGGAGGCGATTTCTTGGGCCACCGTTTCTGTGTTCGAAGTCTGCGAGTAGTAAATCACCAGAGCTTTCTGCTCTTTCGGCGCCGGACTGCATGAAGCAACCATCATCGCGGCTGCTGCCAGTCCCAAAGTCAATGCTAAAGTTTTCATATTATCTTAATTCTTAATTTTTCACTGATTCCCCCTAGGGGTTAGGGGGTCCTGATTTTTAATTCTTCCTTGTATTCGCGTGGCAAAGGTACTACAAAAAATAAGGTCTCGCAAGGCTTTTGCTGTTAAATTTTCCGGTAATGGAGTAAAAAAGTGCAAGAAAGTTTTGCTGGTTTCAAAAAAAGCTGTACATTTGCAGCGCAAAAAACAAAATTGCGCTGCGAGAACAGGCTGCACCTCAACAAAAAGCAAGCTCTTTTGTGTTCGGTTTGCGCTGTCCTTGCAAGGCCAATTCGGAGGAATGGCACTGACGGAGCCCCTGAAAAGGCACTGAATTTACTGAAAAAACATTCGTTTGGAGAGGTGGCGGAATTGGTAGACGCGCTACTTTGAGGTGGTAGTGCCGCGAGGCGTGGGAGTTCGAGTCTCCTCCTCTTCACACAATGTCAGGCGGAAATAGCTCAGTTGGTAGAGCACAACCTTGCCAAGGTTGGGGTCGCGAGTTCGAGTCTCGTTTTCCGCTCCAAACGAGGCTCAAGGTGCCTTACGCATCGAGTCTCGTTTTTTGCCCAGGTGGCGGAATGGTAGACGCGCGCGTTTCAGGTGCGCGTGCCGCGAGGCGTGCAGGTTCGATTCCTGTTCTGGGCACCATAGAAAAGAGGAACTGACAGCAATGTCGGTTCCTCTTTTTTTCTCTCATAATCCCTTCTTAATAGATATAGGTACTGACGAAATTCATCACTTCCTGTTTGGTTTCCGCAGGACAGAGCTTGGGGTCGTTCAGGTAGGGACTGTGCCGACCTATGGGGTTGACGACCAACTTGACGTTGGGGCCTACCTGCTTCGGCATGCCGGCGCTCCATGGGTCGTCGTTTACATAGTAGAGCAGCAGGGGCGTGGTACTGGTCATCAAGAAGTTGTTGACGATGCCGGTGTAGGTGCTGCTGTCGTAGATCGGAATCACCCAGCGGTCTTCCGGTTTCAGGATAGAGGACAGCACTTCGTCGCGGTTGAAGCTGGTGCCCTCGAGCAGGTCGGCGAAATAGTCGTAGCCATTGTCCTGCCAGCCCATTTCCTTAGCCGATTCCACGAAGAAGGGATAGATGGTTTCATCCCTGTTGTCCCCGATGGTATTGCTGACCTCCGTCACCAGTGTTTCGTCATTGGTGGCCATCTCCTCCAGTTTCTCCGGTCGCCCGTCATTCTGTGGGGTACTCTGGAACACCTGAAAGAAGGTGTCAAACAGATTGAAGACATATTCCGTATAGACGGGAACCCTTTGACCTTCTGTTTTCATTTGTTCGCAGACCGCCTTGTATAATCCTTCTTCACCATCCTTCAGGGCTTTACGAATACCGGTCTTCATCCATTCGCGCTCCTCAGCGGCACCCGACTCGTTGAAGACATAATAGCCGAAACGCTCGTCATTCTGGCCAATGACGAAGGGCGAGCAGAAGGCAGCGGCCAGATCCATGTCCAGCGGATAGCAATAGGCATAGCCGATGGATGTCTCACCGCTCTTGCTGGTGCCTGCACTCATCCATTTGCCTTTGAAAATGGGCTTCAGCGCCTGATAGACGGCATGGAGGTCGGCCGATGCCTGGGCGATGGTCTGATATTGCCACTGGCCCTGGTCTTGATTGCAGGACTCCCCGTAGTTGCGGTGTTCTACGTGAACCATATTGGCATTCAGGTTGATGCCCAGGTCGCCTCCATCCTTGAATTCATCCCAGTAATATCCCTCCGTGACGAGGATAGTGGGACGGTCGAAGCCTCGGAACAGGATGCACACGCGCTGTTCGAACGTCTCGCCGCCCTGCACGTTGTGGTTCAGGTTCTGGCGGAAGAACATGCTGTACTGTTCCTTGTAATCCAGCACTCCCTCCGTCTTCTTCCTAATGGCTGCCGTGTCTGGATTCTCCTTGATATCCGAGATGCGGTCAATACCCTGCAGCGCCTCTTTCAGCGTGGCATACTCGGGGGCGACAACTGGGTTGTCGTCGCTCGCACACGAGGTCAGCAGCAGGGGGCTGGCCATAAGGATAGCGGCTGCGAGCCAAAGCCAAAGCAGTTGCTTTTTCATATTTATAGTTTTATAATTGAGTGCAACATCATCCATTTATCGAGCCATCCTGCCAATGAGTTTACCAGTCGTCCCAACCGGAGTCGTTGTAGCTGCTGGAATTTTGCACTATCAGGATAGCAAATTTACGATTTCTTTCTGAAAGGACAAAAGTTTTAAGCAGAAAAATTGAAAAAGCACATGTCATGCATCACAAGATACAGCAAGACAGACCAACATGTTTCAACGAAAATGAAGTTGGCCCTCTGAAATGCGTTCTGATTTCAAGGATTCGAGGATTGTACATATATATACAGTGCAATCCTCGAATCCTCGGAATCCGCTTACAGAAATCCATATAATGACCCTTTGCAAGGAAAACAAAACCTTATCATCCGATAACATGCCTTTATCAGCAAATAAGGGCATGTTATTGATGCGTGACTTTTTTCTGGAGTGCGGAGGAGATTTTGCTGCTCCACAGAGAAAAAATATTTTCTCTGCGCTCCAGCAAAATTTCCAGTGCATTGAAATTTTCGCCGCGGAAAGATGTTTGTTTGTTGTTGGAAGCACATATATATAAAGTGCTTCCAACAACAAACGAGAATCCGTCAACAAATATTTGCAACTTCTCTATTACAGTTTCTCTCCTGGGGGGACGGAGGAATATTATTACAAAAAAGGAGTCGGCATTGCTGTCGGCTCCTTTTGATATGATGCCCCGGATGGGGTGGGGGTTACACTCTTAGTTCCTGCGGCTTGCTGAGTAGTTGATTCGCAGTGCCCAGGATTTACGCAATACCTCCTTGATGTCGGTGATGTAGCCCATCTGCGTCTGCTGGTCGGCCTTGATGCTGATGATCTGTTCGGCCTGGTTGGTCATGCCCTTACGCTCGGCAGCGATGAAGTCCATTACCTCGCGAGCCTCTGCATAGCGGTCGTTCAGCTGG
This sequence comes from Bacteroidaceae bacterium, assembly GCA_017552435.1. Lineage (GTDB taxonomy): Bacteria > Bacteroidota > Bacteroidia > Bacteroidales > Bacteroidaceae > Physcousia. The sequence goes on along the minus strand of JAFZPZ010000083.1, from coordinate 32,579 downwards.
ATACGGGTGCTGCTACCCATCTGGGCGCGCAGATTGTCTGTTGGAGGGCCAACATAGATGAATGATACAACCGACTTCTTCTCCAGTTTCTCGAGCTCTGTACCTTGGGGGATGGTGAACTTGACCTTGAGGGTCACTTCACGCATTGTGGTAACCATCATGAAGAAGAATAGGATGGTGAAGATCAGGTCGGGCAGAGATGAGGTGTTCATCTCTGGCATGCCGCGTTTTTCTTTCTTTTTGAATGCCATTATTGTTCTCCTCCGTACTTTTTAGGTTCAGCCTCAGAGATGTTCTGGGGATAGTATTTCTTGACTGCGTCTTTCTCTTCTTTTGTGAGATACTGGAACTCGCGGCCGAACTTCTGCTTGGCCAACTCGTTTCTGATCTCGTTGTAGGCTGCCACCAGTTCGTTCTGCACCTGGAAGTACATGTTGTAGGGCGTACCACGGTCGGTCTGTACGCTGATCACATGCTTGTCCGTTACGAAGCATTGCCCCAGCAGGTCGATGTTCTTGACGTGCTTTTCGGGCCACTTGCTCAGGTTCTGTTCATTCTTGATGAAGTCCTTGGCGCGTTGGCGAAGCTCTTTGATGTCTCCGAAGCCGCTATTCATTTCGTCCTTGATCCACAGCTGTCCTGCTGCGTTGATGCGGACGAAGAGGATGTTACGGCTCTTGATGTCCATGGTGGCATCTTCCTGATCTGGTTCTGGTGGCTTGGGCAGGCGACGAGCCAGACCCATGTCGGTATCCATAGATGTGGTGACCAGGAAGAAGATGAGCAACATGAAAGAGATATCGGCGGTTGAAGTGGTGTTCAGACCCGGCATCTTCTTTTTTGTCTTTGCCATATCTTTCTCGTTTTTTAGGGTCGGTTACTTACTTGCACTCTTGGTCGCAATGCCAGTCATGCTGACAATGACAGCGATAGCAGCTGCCAGGAAGAGGATGCCCATGCTGACCATGAACACGTCGGCTACGGTTACCCAGCCTGCGCTGGTGACGGTGCCGTCGCTGGCGGTGAAGGCTTTCTCGCCCAGTCCGCATACCCATCCGATGATGAGGGATACGATGGTGAGACCTGCGGTGAACAGGGTAATCTTCCCGCCGGGAACGCCGGTGGTGGCAGCTGGGTCGTTGCCCTTGCTGTTCTGTGCGCTGCGAATTGCCGACCAGACGGTGAGGGCTGCTGTTGCCAGGATGAGCAGGTACATGAGCCACATGATGACGTCGGTGAGCATTGGTTCGTTGTTGTCGCCTACCATATTGTCATAGCCGATGGTCATGAATGCTCCGAAGCATATCACAATCAGCACGACGAGGCCGAGCAGCACACGACTTGATATTTTCTCAATCTTCATAGTTCTACCTTTAATAAATTAAGAGTTAAAAAGTTAAAGAGTTAAAAAGTTAAAGAACAGATCTTTAATCTTTAATCCTTAATCCTTAATCCTAAAATTCTTACTTCTTACACTTGTCGCTCTTGACGCACATTACGAGCAGTTCCTGAGCGGCCTCTTCCATGTTGCCGGTCAATGCCTCAACCTTGGCGAGGATGTAGTTGTAGAATACCTGGAGAACCAGAGCAACGATAATACCGAAGATGGTTGTGATAAGGGCGACCTTCATACCGCCTGCAACGACGGTCGGGCTGATATCACCAGCGCGCTGGATGTCGTCGAAGGCCATCACCATACCGATCACAGTGCCGAGGAAGCCGAGAGAGGGAGCCATGGCGATGAACAGGGTGATCCAGGAGCAGTTCTCCTCGAGGTAAGAACCCTGTACCTCTGCCTCCATATTGATGGTACGCTCGATGGTGCCGATGTCGTTACGGTCGTTACTGTCGAGACATTCCATAGCCTTACGGCTAACCTGGGCTACGGGGCCGCGGGTACCTTTACACTTCTCGATGGCATCAGCAATCTTGCCTTTAGCTACGAGGTCGGCCAGTTCCTTTGTGAACTTGCGGGTGTTAATCTGAGCGAGAGTCAGGTAAACGACGCGCTCGATACAGAAAGCAAGACCCAGTACGAGGGCGATGGCTACGAGTGACATGAAGCCTGCGCCACCTTCGATATACTTTGTCTTGAGGTTCTTGAAGACGCCTTCGTTCTCCTCCTCTACGATGGGAGCAGCTTCGATTGTCTCTTCTTCCACTGCAGCGGTGTCAACAGCAGCGCTGTCCACAGCCTCTACGGCTTCGACTTCGTCTTCCTGAGCCATTACTGATGATGTTGCTCCGAAAGAGCAAGCAGCAACCATTGCAATAATTGCAAATAACTTTTTCATTGTGTTTTTTGTTTAGATGTTTATGACTAATTTATATTTCTTTTATTTTGCGGAGAGAGCGAGATTCGAACTCGCGAACCAGTTTTGCCGGTCACACGCTTTCCAGGCGTGCCTCTTCAGCCACTCGAGCATCTCTCCTTTTTTATGGGCGCATTCCTGTGAGTTGTGTCTAAACTTCGCGCTTTTCGGTTACAAAAATATCTTTTTTTTCTTATACAGCCATAGTTTTTGTGCAAAAAGTTTCGATTTATGTGCGTTTTTTGCTGTTTTGAATGCTTTATTGTGGGTTAATACGCTGAAATATACGTTTTGCGTTGTTGTTTGTGACGTGTTCTGCCTCTTGCTCGCTCACATTATATATTTGTGCGACTTTGTGCAGCACTTCTGTCACATAAGCGCTCTCGTTTCGCTGTCCGCGATGGGGGACAGGAGCTAGGTAGGGGGAATCGGTTTCGAGCACGATGCGCTCCAGCGGAACCGAGGACAAGGTCTCTGCCAGATGGCTGTTCTTGTAGGTCACGACACCACCTATGCCAAGCATGAAATCGGGGAACTGCAGCAACTCCTGTGCCTCTTCTGCCGAGCCGCCGAAGCAATGGAAAACGCCGGAGAGCGCTTCGTGACGGTACTTTGCGATGGTGGTGACAAGCTGGCGGTGTGCCGAGCGGCTGTGTATCATGAGCGGCAGGCGATACTGGATGGCCCATTCTATCTGCGTGTGGAAGGTTTCCTCCTGCTCCTTTACCTTGCTTTTGTCCCAATAATAGTCGAGTCCTATCTCACCGATGGCGATGTAGGGATGGTCGGGGACTTCCAGCATGGCTTTCATGTCGGCCAGCACCTGCCTGTAGTTCTCCTCGATGTCTTCCGGATGCAAACCGAGCATCGGGAAACAATAGCCCAGATAGCGGCGGCACATATCGAGCATGGGGGCGATGCTGCCGGCATTGATGTTGGGCAGCAGGATGTATTCCACGCCGGCCTGACGGGCACGCAGGATGACCTCTTCGCGGTCGGCATCGAACTGGCGTTCGTAGATGTGGCTGTGCGTATCTATCATGCTGTGTCAGCTTTGCCGTCCCATTAGTTCGAGGGCGAGACCCCGAAGCATCTGCTTGCGCTCCTCGGGCAGATTGACCTCTGCCAGGCAAGCCTCCGCCTTGGTGTAATAGGTGTTCATGCGCTCCTGTGCCATCTTGTCGACGCCAATCTTGGTGTAGAGAGCTGTGACGGTGCGAATCTTCTCGTCGGGGTTGCAATCCTTGCAGCCAATCCATCGCTGCAGCTCTGCACGGTCTGCATCGGAGGCGTGGAGCAGGGCATTGATGAGCATGAAGGTCTTCTTGTCGCAGAGAATGTCGCCGCCGATTTTCTTGCCGAAGACGGCAGGGTCGCCATAGACGTCGAGGTAGTCGTCCTGCAGCTGGAAGGCAAGTCCGAGGCATTCGCCATAGCGATAGAGCGCCTCGGTGTCCTGCTGGGGAGCACCAGCCAGAGTTGCGCCTATCTGCAGGGCACAGGCCAGAAGGACGGAGGTCTTGAGGCGTATCATCTCGATGTATTCTGCCTCGGTGACATCGTTTCTGCTCTCGAAGTCGATATCGTGCTGCTGCCCTTCATCAATCTCGATGGCAGTCTTGGCAAAGATGCGCATGATGGTAGGCATTGCCGCCTCGTCGCACTGCATCATATACTGGAAGGCGAGCACCAGCATATTGTCGCCGCTCAGGATGGCGGTGTTGTCGTCCCATTTGCGGTGCACGCAGGCTTTGCCCCGTCGCATTTCGGCACGGTCCATGAGGTCGTCGTGCAGAAGTGTGAAGTTATGGAATGTCTCGAGCCCGATGGCAGGCATGAGACAGGGCCTGACATCCTCCCTGTAGAGGTTGTATGCCATGAGCATAAGAACGGGACGGATACGTTTCCCGCCGAGTGAGAGGACATAGCGTATGGGAGCATAGAGTCCTTGTGGTTCGCGCTCGAGGGGCATGCTGGCGATGGCATCGCTGACCATCTGCAATAGTTGTTTGCTGCTATACATTATATATATATTATAGGAGTTAAAGAAGTTATAGGAGTTAGAGAAGTTAAAGAAGTTCAGAAACGAAGAGAGGCTGCTCGCCATCTGGCGGACAGCCTCCCGGATTGTATCGTTGTTTATTAGTTCAGGCGGAACATGACAGGCAGGTTGAAACGAGAGCGCACGGTCTTGTTACCCTGACGAGCGGGCTTCCACTTGGGCATCAGCTTCACGACGCGTTCTGCTTCCTTGCTCAGATTGGGATCTGGGGAACGGACTGTCTTAACATCCACGATAGAACCGTCCTTGTTCACCACAAAGGCCACGATAACACGTCCCTGAACACCCTGTTCCTGACAGATGCTGGGGTATTTGATGTGCTCGGTCAGCCACTTGAAGCACTCTGCATCGCCACCAGGGAACTGTGCGTTCTCCTCTACCATCTCGTAGATACGGTCATCATCGTCGGCCTCGACTACGGGACCAACAGGGCCGGTCACTACAGCTGCGCTGGGAGCACCTGTACCCACTACGGCTGTGATAGCCTGGTTCATTTCCTCGGAGGTCTCGATTTCTTCCTCGGGAATTTCGGTATCATCCTCGACCTCGTTGATAAACTCCATTACGGTAGGAGCCGCTGCTGGAGGAGGTGCCATCACTTCTTGCTGCTGGGTGATGGGAATCATGTCCTCTTCCATTCTGAAATCATAAATCTTGTCCTCTTCGACTACCTTTACCTCACGCTGAGTGTACTCGAAGGCGACGAACATAGCAGCGAGTGCCAGAACATATCCAATCAGCATGTTGGTCGATTTCTGACTCCGCAACTCCTCGTTTACTGTTTTGTTAGCTTCCATGTTGTATTTTGTTGTTATTTTTGGCAAAAGATATTGTTACTGCCACAAATTTACATCATTTTTTTTATTCAGTGTACAAGAAAGAGCCATTTTTTTCCTTTTCAATGCAATTTTGTGCCTATGTTGTCCGTTATTGATATAAAAAGCCTTAACTTTGAAGCCGATTTATGAATGTAATGACGAAAATACGACGTTCTTTCCTCATTCTGCTCCTTACTCCTTGCTCCTTGCTCCATATCTCAGCACAGGAAAGCGGCAGTGTGTTTAATTTTCTGAACCTGCCAGTCTCTGCCCACTCTTCAGCACTTGGCGGCAAGAATATCTCTTTGGTCGAGGATGATATTTCGATGGCGATGCAAAATCCCGCCTTGCTGATAAATGTCAGTGACAAGACGGTAGGACTCTCCTATATGAACTATATGCAGGGCTGCAACACCGGTGCTGCAGCTTATTCGCAGCAAGTGGGTGCACACGGCACATGGGGCGCTTATGCACACTTCGTAGGGTATGGCAAGACAAAGGAGACGCTGGTGTCGGGCGAGATTGTCGGAGAGTTCAGCCCTCTTGACTTTTGCCTGGGCGGCCAGTACAGTCATATCTTGAGTGAACGATGGGCAGGCGGTGCTACGGCCAAGTTCATTTATTCGCACTACGGCCCCTATACGTCGTGCGGTCTGGCGGCAGACCTGGGACTAAACTATTTCAACGAAGAGTCGGACTTCTCTTTCTCGATTGCGGCGCGCAACCTTGGCGGACAGGTGAAGAGCTTCGGCGATACACACGACCGATTGCCGGCAGACCTTGAAGTAGGTTTCACAAAGTCGCTGGGTCATGCACCTATCCGTATCTCAGTTTCGATGGTTGACCTGACCCGTTGGACCTCGAACGACTATTTCACTACCGGCAATACCATCAAAGGAGGCAGTATCTTCATGAATCATTTCGTGCTTGGGGCAGAGTTCCTTCCCTCCGACAAGTTCTATATCGCATTGGGCTTCAACTTCCGTCGCGCCTATGAGATGAATGCTGCAGGCTCATCGCATGCAGCCGGCCTCTCGTTCGGTGGTGGTGTCAACCTGAAGCGTTTGAAGTTCGGCATTGCCTATGCTAAATATCACGTCAGCGCACCATCCCTGACCTTCTCGCTGGCTTATAACTTCCAAAAAGACAAGTAAAAACAGAATATAAAGATGAAACTGATAACGATTGCGATTGACGGTCACTCATCATGTGGCAAGAGCACAATGGCCAAGGATCTGGCCAGGGAGATAGGCTATATTTATATAGATACGGGCGCGATGTATCGTGCAGTGACGCTTTTCGGTCTTCAGAATGGCCTGATTACAGAGGCAGGTATTGACGAGGAGGCTTTGCGCCGGCACATGTCGGACATCATGATAACATTCCAGCTGAATGAAGAGACCGGTCGCCCCGATACCTATCTGAACGGCGTATGCGTGGAGAAGGAAATCCGCACGATGGAGGTCTCGAAATACGTCAGCCCTATTGCGACACTTGGCTTTGTCCGTGAGGCAATGGTTGACTTGCAGCGTTTGATGGGCGAAGCAAAAGGCGTCATCATGGATGGCCGCGATATCGGTACGGTTGTCTTCCCGGATGCAGAACTGAAGGTCTTTGTTACGGCAAGTGTTGACGTTCGTGCCCAGCGTCGCTATGACGAGCTGATAGCAAAAGGCGAGGCTTGCAGCCTAGACGAGATTCGTGCCAATGTTATCGAGCGCGACCGCATTGACTCTACCCGTGCCATTAGCCCCCTTCGTCAGGCAGAAGATGCCATCGTGCTGGATAACAGCAATATGACGATTCCGGAGCAGGAAGCTTGGCTGTTGGAACAGTATTACAGGGTTGCAGCCGAATGAAGATAGAGATTGATCAGGGCTCTGGTTTCTGCTTTGGTGTGACGCGTGCTATTGGCAAGGCGGAAGAGGAACTGGCTGCGGAAGGCCAGCTTTATTGCCTGGGTGATATTGTGCACAACGGAAAGGAGTGCAATCGTCTGCAGCAGATGGGGTTGGTGACTATCAACCACGAGCAGATGAAGAACATTCACAACGCCAAGGTGCTGCTGCGTGCTCATGGCGAACCGCCCTCCACATACGCCCTTGCCCGCGAACACGCCATCAACCTGATAGATGCTACTTGCCCCGTTGTGTTGCACCTCCAGGAACGCATCAAAAAGGAGTATGATGCGGACACAGAGCATAGGAAACAGATAGTCATCTTCGGAAAGAATGGTCACGCCGAGGTGCTTGGACTGGTGGGACAGACAGAAGAGACCGCCATCATCATCGAATCGGCAGACGAGGTCAGGAAGCTGGACTTCAATCGCGACATCTGTCTCTATTCCCAAACAACAATGCCCCTCGATGAGTTCCGCAAGATTGTCGAATATGTCCAGCAACGTATCAACTCCGCGGCGACTTTCACCTATTACGACACCATCTGCCGCCAGGTGGCAAACCGCATGCCCAACATCCGCAGTTTTGCCATCAAGCATAATGTGGTGCTCTTTGTTTGCGGCAAGAAAAGCAGCAACGGACGCGTACTCTTCAACGAATGCCGAAAGGCAAATCCCCGTTCATATATGATAGATACAGCCAGCGAGATTGATGTCTGCTGGCTGCAAGGTTGTGAGTCGATAGGCATTTGTGGTGCCACAAGTACGCCAAAATGGCTAATGGAGGAGTGCAAAGTAAGAATCGAGCAACTGCTTGGCTGCGACGAATGATGTGCGTTCGCCGCGAAGCACTCCCTGTTCGGCGGCCTGTAACATATCAGAGATGGTGGGATTGTGATAGAAGTTACCCATCAGTTGTTCGTTGATGCTTTCATACATCCAGTATTTTGCCTGCTCGGCACGGCGGTATTCGAAATACCCATTCTTTTTTACGAAGTCGAGATAGCTATAGACCATATCCCACACTTCCTTAATGCCGTAGCCATAGAAACCACTGTATGTAAGGACCTGCGGTGCCCAACCGCTTTCAGGCAGGGGAAAGAGATGCAGTGCATTGCGGAAGTGCGTGGCGGCAAGCTGACACTTATCCACGTTGTTCCCGTCGCACTTATTAATGATGATGCCGTCTGCCATCTCCATAATGCCGCGCTTGATTCCCTGCAGCTCGTCGCCGGTACCTGCAAGCTGGATGAGCAGGAAGAAATCGACCATCGAATGGCAGGCTGTCTCGCTCTGTCCCACACCAACCGTCTCGACGAATATCTTGTCGAATCCTGCAGCTTCACAAAGGATGATGGTCTCGCGCGTCTTGCGAGCCACACCACCCAAACTGCCTGCCGACGGACTGGGACGGATGAACGAGTCGGGGTGTACGCTGAGTTTCTCCATGCGTGTCTTGTCGCCTAGTATGCTGCCCTTGGTGCGCTCGCTACTGGGGTCGATGGCAAGAACGGCAAGACGTCCGCCATGCTCTTTGAGTACATGGATGCCGAACTCATCGATGCTGGTACTCTTGCCTGCTCCGGGGACACCGCTGATGCCGATACGCACGCTGTTGCCGGAGTAGGGCAGGCACTTCTCTATGACTTCCTGAGCGATGGTCTGGTGTTCGGGGATGGTGCTTTCAACCAGCGTCACAGCTTGTCCCAGGATAGTAATGTCGCCCTTTCGGATGCCTTCCACATAGTCACCTGCAGAGAGGCGTCGGCGCACGAAACGGTTGCGGTTGAGGTGGGGGTTGACGGAGGAAACGGGTCCTACGCCGCTGTTAACGGTCAGACCTGCATATTCGGGATTATTCTCTGGATGTTCCATTTACATCTACATTAATATATTGTTTAGCTTGCTTTGGCGCATCTGTGATGAGCAGGACGCGCATGCGGCCCTTGCTCTTGTGTAGGTATTGGGCAGTGACGTTTATCTTCAACTTTGTGCTCTTTCCTGGGCGAATGGTACTGTTGGCTATATTGACGCTAAGTGCTTTGTTGAAGACTTGAACCTGCTTTATGTGCAAATCACTTTTCCCTGTATTGGAAAGGATGATGTTATGGCTGATAGCCTTCTTGTTGCGCTTCCCTTTGCTCAGATGCTGACTGAACAATTCACTCATATCGATAGAAGACTCGCTGATGGTCAGTTCTGGTGCGTTGGCGAGTGCCTCGTCATCCATATCGGCAAAACTTGGTAGGAGAATGGCCGAAACGAGAATCTCGTTTGTCTCGCCGATTTTGTCGCCCAGATAGCGGGAAAGGTAAATGCTGGTTTGATGGAGTCCAAGATGATTTAGCTTTTCGCTGTCGAGTGTAAGATGTATAGTGCCAACCTTACCTCCTGGAATGTCCTCGGGCTCACATCTCGCAGACAGGTAGGGTGGAAGGTGCATCAGTTCTGGCCTGTAAGCGGTGCGGTCGGTGTTCAAAACGGATAGCGTTGCTGTCGGATAGTCTCCGCGGTTGACATCTTCAAACTCCACGATATTTGTCATCAACCGCACATTGCCAAGATCAATGGGGAACTCGTCGCTGTAGTCTTTTACCTCGGTCACGACAGAACCCTGAATGGCAATATAGGCAGGATTGTCCGAGGCATTGGTCAGGACTTCTATTTCTTTGTAGAAAGAGCCTAACAACTTGGCATCGAATGTCAGCTCAATTTCTCCGCGAGAGCCGGCTGCAATAGATGCCTTCGGATATGAGACATCAAGGCAGCCGCACGATGCTTTCACATCTTTGATGAACAGGGATTTGTCACCCTTGTTCGTGAAACCCAGACTAAACTTCCGTGGCTTCTGGAATTCCACTTCGCCCACCTTTCTGATATCCGTGTCGGGCACAAAACGAGGCTGTGCCCAAACCATTGTGCATTGGGTAAGGAGGAGGAGGAAGGAAAGTATATGCTGTTTATTCATTGTCAGTCGTCTGTCGCTATTCCTGTTTTTCCGTACAAAGTTACCTTATTTTTGCGACAATGACAAAGGTAATTAAAAAAACTTCCTCTCTTGTTACATTTTTTAAGGAAAAGTATGGCAGAGTCATAATAATAACGTACCTTTGCGCCAAATACTGGTGCCAACATCTATGAAGCAAGGCATATTCAAAGAAGCATTTCTCCTATTTCTTTTTGCAGTGTTCGTAACGACACTGTTCAGCACATGTTCTTTTCTTTATCCGCTAAATCCTTGGGATGACGCCAATGTCTTTATGACTATCGGCAATGCTATGCTTCGCGGCAAAGAGCTTTATGTGGATATTTTCGATCACAAGGGACCGGTGCTGTTCTTCCTGCATGAGGCAGCGGCAGTCCTTTCGCGACACAGTTTTGTAGGAATCTACTTGATGGAGATTGTGTGCTGCTTCTTCTACCTTTTCTATTCGCTGCGCACGATGCGCCTCTTTACTTCCTCCTCATTCACCTTGCCGTTGACTTGCCTTCTCGGCATGATAACCTATTCTTCGGACTTTTTCTGTTATGGTGACAGTGTTGAGGAGTTCGCTTTGCCCATCTTGGCGCATTGCCTTTACTATATGCTCTGTTTCGTCAAGGACCGCCAGGTTCCGCGTTGGTGGCGAGCTTTTGATATGGGTATAGGGTTGGGACTCATTTTCTGGATGAAGTACAATCTCCTGTTTTTCTATATCGGAGCAATCTTCGCACTCCTGTTTATTGCCTGGAAACATCAACAGATGAAAGAATTGCGGCGAATCATAAGATGGGTCGTAGCCGGATTGTCTGTAGTGACAGTACTGGTGTTGTCATATTTTGCTATTCACGGTACGTTGGATGCGCTTTGGGAGTCGTACTTTGTGGTTAATATTTTCCACTATCATGGTGTGGCAACCAACGGCGAACCAGATGTCTGGTGGTTCCCGCTTGCGAAGCTAGGTATTTGGGCTGTGCTGATGTTGCCGCTTGTTTTCCTTCCCGCTCGTTGGGAGGTAAAGTTACTTGTCTTCGGAACATACGGAATTCTGCTGCTTTCATTTGCTACGCTGACGGTGCAGTTCTACTATTTCCTGACAATCTTTACCTTTTTCCCCATACTCGTCAACTACATCCGCGACTGTGTGCCAACAGTGCGGACATATCTCGTCATGGTCCTTGTTGCTATTGCGGGGACAGCCACCAATTGGAACGTTGTGACGATGCTCAACGGGACTTTCCCCCTCAGCGTACTCGAGATGGCAGAAATAATCAACGCCAATAAGAGCGAGGACAGCGAGGTTCTTACATTCAGTTCGTATGATACGGGCATTTATCAGTACACCAGGCATTTGCCGCCAAACAAGAACTATTTCCTTTCCAATATTATCGACCCCGAGATTCGTAAGGAACAAGCGGATCTGATAGCATCGGGACGGATAAAGTATCTGGTGCGTGTTCTTGGATCAGTAAATACATGTCACGATTATTATGATGTACCTGTGCCTGACAATTATTATTGCATCTATGATAACGAAGAGCTTTTCCGGTTCCGTTTTATCTGGGGACCGCATAAGTTCTTGTGGAATCTGACATGGCCGCGTTTCTTCCTGAAATACTTTATGAAGCCGATTACCCACAATCAGCGCATGCAGATCTACGAGAGGAGACCTTAAGCCGAACATATATATTGCGGTAGGACCAAGATAAAAAATGAAGGCAGCTTCCCAAAGGAGCTGCCTTCATAATTAGAGTGTATTACGTGGGGTTTATTCTTCGCCCCAGATATCCCATGCGTTGTCTTCCTTGGTGAGAGCATCGCCACCATCAACGGGATCATCGCTGATTGTCAGGCTCTCGGCTAGCATCTGAGCAGCCAGGGCCTCTTCTACTTTCAAAGCAGGAATGACATATTTCTTCATAATTCAGGACCCTCTCTAAACCTCCCCTGAATGGGGAGGCTTTTTTGGAGGATTTTTTTAATTGATGATACTTGTTGTCAATTATCCAACCCCTCCCACAAATGAGGAGGGGTTGGATAAGGGTCTTTACTTAAGAATCTTCTTGCCGTTTACGATGTTGATGCCCTTCTGCATCTTGTTCAGACGCTGACCAGCCATGTTGTAGATAAGACCATCCTCGACAGTCTTCTCGACAGTTGCAATGCCAGTGGGATCTTCATCGAATGAGAAGTAGAATGCCTGCACACCAGCAGGAGCGAAGATTTCCAGGTAAGCCTTGCCTGCAGCAATTGTGCCTGACTCGGCCAGATAGAAGCCAACTTCCTTTCCTTCGGGCTTAGCAAGAACATACTTGCCTACAGCATCGACCGGTTCGAACGAACCCTTCAGGTCATTCTTTGTAATATCTGTGGCCTTAGCTTTTACGAGGGCTTTGCTGCCATCCACTTCCTTGTCATAGATATTCAGGGCTTCGCCATCAGGCTCGGGCACGGGGATAGCAAACTCGTAGGTAGCGGGCTCGCCCTTTAGAACAACAGCAGTCATTGCAGGAATAACGCCATCCAGCTCTTGCAACCACAGCTTGTTGTCGCCACAAACTCTGCCAATGTATGCAGCAACCTCCTTCGGTTCGGGAACTACATCGCCGTAAGCACCGAGCATTCCAACTTCAGCCTCGTCGAGAGCGATGTCCCAGAAGCGGATCTCATCTGCCTGAACCAGGTTCTCCTCGCCGTCATTGTCGGCAAAGAACCTTACAACACTGCCCAGTGTCCAGTGGGTAGCAGAAGCAGTAGCTGCAGCTACAATCTTTGTACCATTAACATAAACAGTCGGAATAGAGTTCTCGCAGGTTACGACTACGCGATACCAGGTATCTACGTCATAGCTACCACCATAACCCATGCCTCCAGCATTGATGCCAATTCTTCTGCCGTTAGTCTTATGGTTGTAGAAGAATATTGCACCGTCTTCACTGTTATCATTAGCCTTATAGAGAGAAGTGTATCTGCCTTTATCCTCGTTGACAATCTTAACATCCATCATGATGGTATAGGTGCCAAGTTCTGTAGCTCCAGTAGCCATTGCCAGGTTGTCGCCTACGGGAACTGTAGCAACGCCATTCTCAACTGTTACGCCAGCGGTGGCTGCCAGGCTACCAGTTGTGCCATCGTCGAATGTCCAAGTACCTACAGCAGCAGGAATAGAGATGGTCTTACCAGCTTCTACATCAAATGGCAGATAAGCTGTTGCATAGCCGGCCTCGCCAATGGTGAGCTGGATGCTGGTAGCATCTGCTACAGCCCACTGAGTGGCATCGGCAGTTGGTTCCCAACCTACAACAGAACCACCACTTGCGCAGTGCAGATAAGTATATGTCTCTTCAGGAGTTGGAGAGAATGCTGCATAGCCAACAGCAGGAACAACAACGGTGTAAGTGCCTGCTTCAGCGGAGGCTGTAACTTGTCCGCTCTGTGCTACGGTAGCAGGAGCAAACTTACCCATCAGACCGATAGTATAGGTAGCTTCGCCTGTCTTGGTCAGCTTCACAACATTCTTAGCAGCGTTTGCAGACTTGTAGTTGCCATAGACGTTGCCATCGCTGGGATCAATGCCCATGAATGTGCCATACGACTTGCTTGTCAGAGTGTAGTAGCCTGTTTCGGGAAGAATGAAGTTATTAACGTCGTTCAAAGCTTCTTTGATCTTAGCCATCATGCTCTTGAATGTATCGAATGAGCAGCTCTCCTTGTAAGCAGGATCGTAGCCGATTGCAGCCTTGGCAGCGTCGGTAAATGTGAAGTAACCGGTGGCCTCCATAGCAGGTGCAACATCAGATACAACATACGCTGAGAAGTCAGAGGGAACATCATATACGGTGAAGGCAGAACCTGGGTCACCAATGTTGTTACCGCTGTTCCAGAACTTAACTGAACCGCCTGCACCACCATACTGGTTGATGTAGAGGTCTGTGCCGGGAACATTCAGGCAGAATGAACCAGCAGGAACTGAGGTGTTGGTGGAAGCAACAATCTTCCATGCATGATAGCCTTCTTCATTAGCCATAATGGTAGGAATACCGGCATTGGTTGCAGTTGCATCGGTCCAACCGAAGCTCTTGTCTGCGCCTTCAGCCTTATTGAAGATCTGGAAGCCGTCGTAGCCGTTGCCAATGAATGCCCACTGATAGGAATCTTCGCCGAGACCCATGATGTTGGCGTTCTGAGTCTTATATGCACCGTCGCCATCCTTGACGTCAGTTGTTACATACCAAGTGCCGCGCATAGTCATGTTGTACCATTTTGCGTTCTCAAAGTCGGGAGAAATTGTGAACGGACCATCCCATGTAGCGGTGAACTCAGCCTTTGTGTCGGCCTCTGTTACGGTTACATCTACCTCATCATAGGTGTAGTATGCACGCTGATACTTTGCGGGCAAGGTGGTAACTTTGGCACCCTCCTCTGAAGGTTCGGGATCGGATGTGAAGATTACGTTGCCTTCGGTATCCTTCACTACGTAAGTTACGGTGAATGCAGGATTGAAGTAAGCATCCAGAGCTGCCAATGCTGCTGTGGGATCAAAGTCGGCAGCCTCAACCATATAATACTGGTTGCCTGGGTCGGCATTCATCCAGCTGTTAATGACAATACCTCCAAGGTTGCCAGAACCGTTCGTGTTGACACCATAGTTTCCTCCTTCTGTCGTGAAATAGAAGAAGAAGTAAGGAACAGTCATCGGAGTCATCTGCAGGGCATCTAATTCGCCGTTCACGAGTTTCTCGGACAGATAACCGTTGTTGAGCACAAACTTCTTGTCAGCTACGCTGTAGAGGAAGTACTTGCCGTCATAGTTGACAAGTGCGAACTGGCCGGGCTCGGCGTCTGCATAGGCGCTGTTTGACGTAGAAGCGATGGTTTCGCCGTTCGTCAGCATAGCACCGCGGTCACAGGTAACGGTGTAAGCCTTTGTGTTCGACAAGTCAGCCAATGTGCCAACAATACCCTCCTTGAGAGTACGTTTAACAGTAATTGTGCAGTCTGTATCGCCGATAGTTCCTTCTACAGTATAGTCGTAGAACTTTGTATTTGATGCCCAAGCGCTGGGAATCTCTACATCACTGTATGGCTTCTGAACAACTTCCTTCTTCTCAACTACTGTGCCATCAGCTTCCACAAGTTGATAGGTTACAGTTATGGTAGCAATTTGCGACTTCAGAACCTTGTCGACAGTATTAATCATGGCGACATCATCTGCTGCGAGGTCTCCTGCCAAAGCAGAGGAATAAGTGTTATAAATGGGAGCAAGTTGAGCAGCTGCTTCGGGGAACAGATAGAACTCCGAGAAGGTGAAGAACTTGTGACCATTGTTTTCTGCACCATTGTTGGTCTCCAATATGGTGAAGCGTACAAACTTATATGCAGCACCGAGATCAACGGCTTCAGAGAAGAAGTCAATTACAGATGCATCAGTGGGGAGTCCGGAATCAATGGTCTTGATTTCTGTGAATTCTCCTTCTGCATCGTTGCCAGCAGAAATGACAATCTTGGTAGGACGGTTGTTATTGTTCTGTGAACGCTTCTTGTAGTAGAACTCGAACTTCTGTGTAGCCTCAGACAACTCGGCTTGCAAGTAATGGTCTTCATCTACGGCGCCGTCAGCACTCCATGCGGAATGGAAGAATGAAGAATAATCGCCGTCAATCAGAGCTTCGTAAGAACCTTCGGATGGCTCTTTCGCATTGCTGTAGAATTTGCCTGCATCTTTTACGAGGCCTGCTGCACTCTGAACATATACGGGCCATGCCTGAACCTTAGCAAGTGCTTCTTTCTGTTCTGCAGACTCGGTATATTCTTCCAGTTCCCAAACGTAAGCGGGGTCATAAGTGTACTCAGGATCAACAGGATCTACGGTGTAAGTCCAGAATGTTCTGCCTGCGTCTGCCCAACTGCTTTCGCCATAGGCAACATTGCAGGAACGGATGGCATACTTGCCGTCTTTCAGGAAGAATACCTGACTTTCCCAACCTGCACGATTGTTCGTCGAAGTACTGAAGTTTGCTACTTCAAGAACAGCTTTGTCGCTGCTCAGAGGACCATTTGTGAATCTTGTGCCTGCACTGCTGGTTAATTGAATACCAACAGCCTTGTCTCCAGCTTCATTTACCACATAGTCTCCACCAGTTACTTTTGCAAAGGTGAAGGCGTCACCTTTCGCCTTGTCAGCTGTCAAGGTGCCTCCAGCGGTCACGTAATACTTCGTGCCACTCACATCCGTGGAGATGCGGTACTGGGCACCATCATTAATAGCAGCAAGAGCAGCTTCGTATTCTGCAGCTGTCTGCGCCATCACGCCGGTCCATGCTATCATTGATAGCGCGGCGGCAAAGAGAAGTTTGATTTTTCTCATAATGATTTTGTTAAGGGTTAATAAAAAAGTATTTACTATAAATAACGTATATGTTATATTTTCAGACTTTCAGACAGCAAATATACACATTATTTATTATATTAAGCAAATATTTTAGGGGAAATTTTTCCAAAAGTGGCTGAAAAGCCATACCTTTACGCCGGAAAATCAAGAAAACTGATATGAAAATACGTCTTTTTGTAGCTTTTATTTGCTTTTTTGCATGTTTTGGGTGTTCCATTCAAAATGCCTTTGCCGATACACCTGTCGAAGATGGGGTTTATTATATCTCTAATACTGCGTTGGAAGGGTACTTGGGCTTGGGTAAATATCACGATGTGGCCCCCTATATCTATTATGTCACAGACGGGAAGGAGAAGACCACTGATGGCTATTGGGTGATAACGAACACGCGGTCGGGCTACACCTTCCGCAACGAAGCAACGGGAGAACTTCTGGCTTTTACTTATTCTCGTGTCGATCAGTATTACAAGTATATGACGTTGGCACCGGAGGCTCCTGATGATCATTCCCAATATTGGAATATCATTCAGGGCGATGATGGTGCGTACAGCATACAGAGTGTTTATGATACTGAGTATTACTGGAACCTTCGTTCTGGTACCAATATGCTCGGAACCTACAGAGGCAGTTGGGGTACCGGCCAAAATGAACGCTTTGTCTTCCACAAGAAAGGCGAAAAGCCTGACCCGGGGACAGATCCAGATTCTGACCCCTCAACAATGTCTACTTTCCCCGAAGCGCTGCACGTCTATCTGTCCGACGGGCGAATGGAAGCCTATCCCCTGAAGTATGTGACAAATTATAAAGAAAAGGACGGGAAACTGCTTATTGAGACCAACCTCAACTGGACCTACACCTACAACCTTGCCGAAGTAGATAGCGTGAGCGAAAAGACACCAACGGATTTCCCCACCTTCGAATCGTTCAAGTTCAACAACAAGTTCAACGATCAGGTCTTCACTGATGCAAAGGGTGAATTAGTTGGGGATACCGTTTTTGTTACGATTACTGCCATCGGTAAGCGTCTGACACCTTCGTTCCAAGTGCCAGACGAAAATGTGGAAGTATATGTGGATGGTAAACTCCAGACGAGTAAGGAAACGCGTTTGCGCTTCGATAAGGACATCTATTATCTTGTTACCAGAAAAGGTCAGAAGATACTAACACCCGATTCTGACAACAAGTATTTCTTGAAACCCTACGGACGCTTTGTCCGTGTTCATGTCGATTGGCTGACGGACAGGTCCGAGGTGCCTACCATTTATATCAACACATTCGACGGACAGCCCATTACCAGCAAGGACTATTATAAAGATGCCGAGATTTCCATCAACGGGCACGGTATCTTCCCATCGATGTCCAAAACAGAGGTTCAGATTAAGGGAAGAGGAAACAGCAGCTGGTCCTGGCCCAAGAAACCTTACCGCCTGAAGTTCGAAGAGAAAGTGAAACCTCTGGGTATGACCAGCGGCAAGTCATGGGTGCTGCTCTCCAACTACCAGACCGGCTCCTTGATGTCGAATGCCATCGGTATGAAGGCAGCAAACCTGATGAAAGCTGCAGCCGCCAACCACATCGTACCTGTCGATCTGTATCTCAACGGAGAATATCGGGGCAGCTACAACTTCACGGAAAAGGTGGGACTTTCAAATAATAGTGTTGACCTCGATGATGATACCGCAGCCGCATTGCTCGAACTGGATTCCTATTACGACGAACCCAGCGGACAGAAGTTCCGCTCGCAGCCCTATAACCTGCCTATCAACATCAAGGAACCGGACTTCAGCGAGGGAACCACAACACTGACGCTGGAAACCATCTCGTCAAGTTTCAACAGTTTCATGGCTACCCTCTATCGCGGCAAAAATATCTCGAAGCACGTCGATGTCGAACAGTTGGCACGTTTCCTTATGGTGAATGAGCTCATCTGTAATTTCGAACTTTACCATCCCAAGAGTACATTTTGCTATAAAGAGAACTTTGAGAGCGACACCAGCAGGTTTGTCTTCGGACCTGTCTGGGATCTCGATTGGGGCTTCGGTTATGAGCAGAACCACAACTATTTCAAGGGCAACAAAACCAGCAACTATTGGACAGAGATGCCCAACATGGAGGTGGTACAGTTCATTCAGGACTTGCGTTGGAACTACGAACCTTTGTGCGACATTTACAAGGAGTTGTGGGAGAAGTTCCTGGACGAGAACTTGCAGGAGCTGTTGGAGTATTGTCAGGACTACTATGATTTCGCTTGCAACTCATTCGTCAGCAACAAAAGCAAATGGAACGACAATACGGACTATGCGAAGCAGGCTAAGGAAGCAGCAAGCTGGCTGGAGACCCGTGCCAACAAAATTTATGAGGATATTCTCAACGATGTCCGTCCTTATAAACCAGAACCTGTCGATCCTATCGAGTTTGCCAACGACAAACTGTACACCATCACCTGTCAACGCGGTGCTTTGGTGCTGACGTCAGACCATAAAGGCCTCACCACAGAGCAGCAGCGATGGGATGGTGCACCCGACGAAGATTTCCAGTTTGCCTTCATCAACATCGAGGGACAGAACTACATCTACAGTCCCGTCACAAAGATGTATCTCGCTTACAACAACAACGGAACATGGGTGAATATGCTTGGTACACCCATTGACATCAACACCAACTATCCCAACGGACAGTACCTTTATATGTTGAGTTGTACCAGCGACAATGGTCAGACGCTCTACTTCAACCACAACACTTCTATCCTTGTCATCAACACATATAGTAGCCCAGATGCAGGCAACCGGTTTAAGATTGAGGAAGTAGGTGACTTCGATCCCACGGAAGCCTTGGCCCTGGCCTCCCAGTCGCTGTTTGCAGTCACCAACCGGTATCTGTTCAATGGAGAGGTTGTAGGCTCTGAAACCCGCCAGATGCCGTATGGCTCTGTGCCTCCAGAACCTTCCGACAGGTGGAACAATGCCTATGTATCGCTTTCGGAACCTGCCGACATGCCCTATCAGATTGTCGAGCCTGTAACAATCGACTATGAAGTGGAATGGTACGGTCCTTTCATCTTCTCGACATCGCCAGATGATTCCTATTGGTACAATATGACCATTCGCAGCGATTACTTTGTAGGCAAGCAGGATACGGAACCTTATTATCCATCTGTGGTTGATGAGGAAACCCTTACCTATGACGGCGCCTATTACTGGGCCTTCGGTGGTGATCCCTATCATGTGAAAGTCTATAACTATACTACTGGCTTCGACGAGACTCTTACTCCCGATGGCGGCTGCGCTGTGATGCGACCCGGAGAATATACCTGGGATCTGCTTCCCAATAACGGTGGATTCGTCCTACGTATTCCTGGAACAGACTTTACCTGTATCAACCAGTTTGGTGGAAGCAGCGGGCCTCTGAAGTTCTGGGACAGCCAGAGTAGTCCCACCGACAACGGTTCTACGTTCCGCGTCTATGAAGCTCTGATTGACGGCATAGAAGAACTCGCTCCAACCCTCTCTGCGCGAGAGGGGGATGTATATGATTTGCAAGGCCGGAAAATCCTCTGTCGTCCGTTGCCTCGTGGAATATACATCGTGGGTGGTAAAAAAGTACTTGTGAGGTGAATCTGTTACCTGATTTTTGCCTATAATTGCCTTTCGGATGGCGCGTTTATGTTAAAAAATGTTTAGAAAATGAAAATTTTGTTATAATCATAGGTAATAGTTCCGACATAAAGTTTAACTTTGCAAGGAAAAATCTCTCTAAATGTACTAAAACATACATATTTTATTTTTAAAACCTTTTAATTAAATTATTTTTACAATGAGAAAATGTTACTTATTTTTGATGATGTTGTTCGTTCAACTCATCATCAGTGGTGGCGCTTTTGCAGCAGATCCACCAGAATCTGAGTATCAGGCAGCATTAAAGGCTTTCCCCAGTGGTGCCTATTACCTCACAACTGAAATTGATGGCGTCAAGTATTATGTGACTGCCTCCGGCTCTGTAGAAGAGCGGACAGAAGACTTAGAGGCATCAGACGGATTGTTCACAATCAATCAGGTCGATGCGTCTAGCGCTGGTGACAAACTTTTCGATGTCGCCTGGCATATTGAGGGTGCCAATGGACACTTCTCCAATTCCACGCTGGTTGACAGCAAGTGTCTCCTGAATCCCGAGACGGGCGTCTTCCGTTTGGACGGTTCTAACAACCGTAACGACTGGGAGAGCCAGGTGTTCTACTTGAACGAGACAGGTAAGTTTGCCATTCGTTCCTGTAACACCGCTTATGGTGAAAGCAGCTGGGCTGACGCAGGTCGCGCTTTCTGGACCTTCCAGGTTGACGAGGTTGGCGAGATTGTTTGGGGCGATTATGGCCCAATGCCCGCATACAGCTATGAGCCTGCTTACATCTGGACCTTGGAACAGCCGACAGGCTATGATCAGGTTAAACTGGTTATCGGCAATATTTATAATAAGTATGAGGACTTAATCTGGGAAGATCCCGAAGATCCTAATAACTGGGGTCTGTTCCTGAACATGGGTACAGAGTTCGGTCAGCTTGCTGACTGGGATACCTATAAGAAGTTATGGACCATGCTCCAAGAGGTGAATGCTATCGCCGACAAGTTTACAGACGAGTCTTATAAAGAGGACTACTACACAGATCCTGAAGCTTGCTCTCTGGAACAGGCTGAGCGCTATGAAGCAGATGCCGATTCTATGTATCAGGTGATTCTGGACAGCGAAGTTCCTTATTCACTTCCCAATGGCGATGGCTATTACCGCATTAAGTCCATCCTGCGCTATTATACAGATAATGTAGTAGGCAAGGATGAATGGGATGAAGATATCATAGAGCGTAGCTATGTTGACAAGGCATTCCTTGCTTCATTCGAGAATCAAGGTATGTTTGGCACTCTGAGACCAGAGATGGCCAACCAGGTATGGAAGCTCACTCAGAAGGGTGATAGCATTCTGATGCAGAACGCAGGTATGGGTTCCTACATCAGTATTACTGAAACTCCGGGTTCAGATAACAGAATCTATCTCACGGAAGATGTAAACGATGCAGCCTGCGTTGTATTCGACTGGGCAGGTGAAGATGAAGTGGATACAGACGATCTCGGTAACGGTAACTGGGTAGAGAAGGAAACCTTCAACATCCGTCTGGCCAGCAAGGCAAGACATGAAGGCAACTATGTTCACCAGAATGGACACAGCACAGGTAAGGATTCTCACAAGGATCTGGCTCTGAGCTTCTGGTATGGAACCTATGGCAAAGACAAGTACGACAATGACGGTGGTACCAGCGAATGGTATCTGGAGTCTGTTTCCGAAGAGGAAGTTGCTGAGTTGATTAAGAATTTCGCAGCCCTCAAGGATCACGACCTCCTGGTTAAGCAGAACAACGAGCTCCGTGAAAAGGTTCTCGAGACTCTGACACTTGCTAAGGACGTTCAGAAGACTCCGTTGATTACCGATGCTGCTCAGATGAGCAGTCCTAACAGCGACTCTGTAGAAGGCACAAATATCGGTAACCTGCTTGATGGTGACGCTAGCACATTCTGGCATACCGACTGGCATGGCGAGTCTGCAGAAAGAATGGTTTACAATGACATCGAATGCCACTACCTGCAGCTTACTGGCATGGACAATTTCGTAGGCGATTGCGAAATATACCTTCGCGAGAGAGCTGCTGACAATGACCGTGTTAAGAAGTTCGCGCTCCTGGGAACTGATAACCTGAAGAACGAGGATGAGGATTGGGAACTTATTGCCGACCTGACAGTTCCTCATACTGGTTCCGGCGAAGAGAGCACAATTTCTCTCCATGTTGATGACTCTTATCCCTATATCCGTATGCTCGTATATGATACAGATGGTTCGAGCTATGCTTTCCGCACCTTCTGGCATGCTGCAGAGCTTCAGTTCTACACAGTGACAGAGAATCCCAACTCTCAGTTCGTTCTGATGGGTGAAGTTGCTCAGAATCTGCAGAATGCTTATGATGCTAACATTGCTATTTCCGACGATGCTCTCACACCGGAAGACTACAATGCATTGCTGGCAGCTTACGAGGCATTCCAGGCCGTTGGTCTGGTTGATCCCGCTGAAATGCGTGAGGCTTTGGCAAAATATGCTAAGGCAACCGAAGGCGTTGTAGAAGGTACGAATCCCGGTTACTGGTCTGATATGACAGTGCCTAATGCATTCAATGCTTTCTATGCTGAAGTTGAGGCTTACAACAAGGCTGGTGTTTACAATGCTGACCAGATTCACAAGTACGCTGTAATGCTCAAGGCTATGCAGAAGGGTATTCTGGATTCTGCTAATGGTGTCAAGACCGACAAGTGGTATCGCATCATGTATCCCACAGAGGAAATGTTTGATGCTTACAACTTCAGCAAAGAAGGTGCCGACGATTGTGGTGACCTCTACCCAGAGGATCAGAAGACCATGTATGGAACCATCGTTTCTACTGCTAAATTGCTTTCAGAGGAAGATACAGATTATGACGACGACGGTAATGAAGTCACTGTAACCAATAATTGGCTTGAAGCTATTGGCGGTGAGGATCTCCGCGAGGGTGACCGTCTGTTCTTCATGAATGATGACGCAATCGAGGATGTGGATGCCAGCCTGTTCCGCTTCAAGGAGATTAAGTCCGAGGAAACTGACTATACTCCTCTCTTGTTGGATGTCAAGGAGAACATGGGTCTTGGTCTTGACTTGTGCACTTCCTTTAAGCAGGGTGATGCTCTGATTACAAAGGCTTCTCAGTTCTCAAGTAACGCTTCTTATCCTGGCAATGACGGTCAGAAGCTCGAGACCGGCTGTCTCATCGACAACGACTTTGCAACATACTGGCACAGTGATTACTCAAAGAAATACTGTGAAGTTCCTTACCTGCAGGTTGCCCTCAACGAACCCGTTTCTGGATTCATTCAGGTTTACGTAGGACGTCGTAATACTTCCAACGGACACGTTGTTCGTATGTACGTTCAGGGCAGTAATGATGCCGAGACTTGGACCAATGTTGGTTACATCGAGACTCCCTTCATCAACGCTACAACTCCTGTTACCAGCCAGCCTATCGACCTGGGCGGTACATTCAGCCACCTGCGTTTCACTATGACGCAAAGGTCTGGTTCCGATGGCGGTAGCAATATCGAGTTCGATCCGTTCGCAGAAAATCTGACAGCCGACGACTACAACGTGAAGTTCACTTACTTCCACGCTTCTGAGTTCCAGATCTATCCTGTAACAGCTGAGAAGGAACTTACAGGTAGCGCAAAGGCTCTCCTGGATGCATACACCGTTGCCAACAAGGTTGTCCTGAAGGACGCTACTGCTGAAGACCTCGCTGCTGCATCAAAGGCTTACACAGCTTATCAGTCTGAGTTCAACGCTGCAGAAGGCAAGGCTATCCTGCCCAACAGCGCAGAAAAGGCTCCTGCTACCTATGCACTCCAGAACAAGGCTACCGGCCTCTTCGTTATGGTTAGCGGTACAGGCAACCAGAACAATATCTACCTGAAGGCCGTTCCTACCCTCGTTGGTTACAAGGCTATCGGTTATGAGAGAAGCTTGCTGAGTGCCAAGAATACTGACGGCGTAAGCTGCAACAACCTGCATGCCGGCGAGAGCAACCGCAGATTCTGCACATGGGGTTCTACAGAGCCTACCAGCAACTCTGGTCTGGTTATCTGCGAGGCCGATGCAGCCTTCGAAATTCCAGCTGAGTACACCTTCGTTAAGGACATCAAGCCCGGCAAGATCTATGGTTTGGCTAACAGCGTTACTCTCACTCCCGTGGGTGCTCCTGAAGGAGCCGTTGCTTACACTCCTCTTGGTCAGTACACTGTTGGTGAAGAGGAAGAGGCAGAAACCTTCTTGGCTCTGAAGGCAATTGAGACTATCCCCGCTGGTGAGCCCGCATTCTACATCTATGGTGACACTACATCTTATGATGCAGAAGACGACGAAGATGCAGCTCCCGTGAAGTTCAAGTTCTCTAACGAAGAAGAGTTGGTAAAGAAGGGTGAAATGGTTAATGGCGTTCTTGCTAGTCTCGTTAACCACACACTCCAGCCTTACGAGATTTACTTCACTGGCAACTATGCAAAGTGCATTGGTGAGTCTGGTTATTACATCAGTGGTCCTACCGTAGCATTTGATGTTGACAACTGCCCGAAGGTTGATCCCGAAGGTGACTACGACTTCAGCATCCTCATCAGTGCTGCTGCCGCAGACGCTGCCGACGGCGTGAAGGATATTAACACCGCTATCGAGAACATCAGCCAGCCCGGAAATGTTTACAGCATGGACGGCAAGCTGCTCCGCACCGGTGCAACCCTCAACAGCCTGAAGTCTTTGGGCAAGGGTATGTACATCCTCAACGGTGTCAAGGTCGTTGTTAAGTAATTAACTAATCTATAATCGAGGGAGTCTTTGGAGTAATAACCATAGACTCCCTCTTTTCTTTTATATGTATTAATTATGAAGACAAGGAGTTTGCTTTTGATGGCTTTCCTGATGCCATCCCTAAATAGTATAGCCCAGATTGAGGATTATACGTTGCCCGACGGCAAGGTGGTGAAGATAGACCGCAGTGTCTTTCCCGACCTCAAGTATGATGTAACGCCCAAGGCCCAGCCCGCCGACTATGTGGCACGCCGCAAGGCACGCAAGGCAAAGGCTCAGGAGCAGTTGCCGCCCTATGTCTATAACGGGCAGGACAAGTATTTCCCTCCCATCTTCAACCAGGATGGCGGTTCCTGTGGCTCGGCTGCTGCCATTGGCTATCAGTTCACGCACGAGATAAACAGCTATCGCGACGCCGATGCTTCTCTGCCCGAGAACCAGTATCCTTCCCACTTCACCTGGCTAATGGCATATCAGACCAGTACGACAGAGGGAATGGCGAAAGGGAATGGCATTCCCAATGTTCCCACATACGGAGGCCGGACCTACAGCAGACTCTTTGGCGCACAGACGCATGACGACCCCGACTACGGTTGGATGCAGGGCTACGACAAGTGGTACAGCGCCATGTGGAACCGTACGGCCTACGATTTCAGCCTGGCTCCCACCAACACCCCCGAGGGCCGTCAGGAACTCAAGGAATGGCTCTATAACCATAGTGGCGACGACACCATGCACGGAGGCGGTGTGGCCGGTATCGGTGTGGCAGCCTATGGCACATGGAAGGCTATCCCTTCTTCTGCAGCTAATAAGGCAGCCGGCGTGGTGGGTATGAAGTATGTCCAGGCTTGGGGTGAAACCTTCAATCATGCCCTTACTGTCTGCGGCTACGACGACCGCATAGAGTTCGACCTCGATGGCGACGGTAAAATCGGAGAGGTCGATGAGGACGAGGTCGGTGCCTGGATTATTGCCAATTCCTGGGGCGACGGATGGGAGAACAAGGGCTTCATCTATTGCCCTTATAAGCACAGCTTTGCTGTGAACAACGACACCTGGACGTGGACACCCAGCGCATACGTCATACGTCAGGATTACCGTCCTTTGCGCACCATCAAGCTGCTGATGGATTACTCACACCGCAGCGAACTCTTGCTCTCTGGCGGCATCGCCCAGAACCTGAATGCCACCAAACCGGAGAAGACCATTCCCTTCGAGCATTTCCGCTATGCAGGCAATACTAAGGGCGCCAATCCGGCTCCCGAGGTTCCCATGCTGGGCCGTTGGGTGGATGGCATGCACTACGAGCCCATGGAGTTCGGATACGACCTCACCGACCTCACTTTCTCTGTGGACCGCACGAAGCCCCTGAAGTACTTCTTCATCGTCAAGACCAAGTCGGGTGCCATCGGTAGCGGACATATCTACAAAGCCTCCATTATCAATTACGAGGTCGAGAACGAGGGTGTGGAGATTCCTTTCGACCAGTCGGATGTGGAGATTAAGAACAATGGCAAGGAAACCATTATCACCGTTGTTGTGCCGGGAGAGCAGCTCTATCCTCCCACCAACCTCGGTGTGGAAGACGGCGTGCTGGTTTGGTCGGCTCCGCAGGCTTCCAGCCTTACCCTTACGGGCTATCATGTTTACGAGGATACAAGACTCGTGGCCCAGTTACCTGAAAAACAGACTTATTACGCGCCTGCTCTCGACGCCACGGGCACCTTTACCGTCAGGGCGGTATATCAGGCAGGCCAGTACAGACAGGAGTCGGCTTCGTCCAACCCTGTCGTGCTGCAGATTCCCCCACAGGGAACAAACCACTGGACACTGCTGAACGAGAGCTGTATCACCATCCCGGGTGCCGTTTCCGAGATGCTGGGACAGGCTACCATCGAGTTCTGGATGCGCAACGACAAGAATGTCAGCTACACACACCAGGTGGGACCTGGCTGGGGCAAGTTCCTCTTCCATAACAGCAGCAACGGTACGCTTTCCGTAGGGTGGGACAGCAGCGGTTCGGACCGTCTGGACGTCTCCGGCGTCTTCACCACCACCAAAAAGTGGAATCATATCGCCATCGTGATAAACGGCAGCACCCTTACGCTCTATGTCAACGGCAGCAAGAAGGGGTCGATTACCTCCAAGTCCTATTCGGGCCTGGTTGCCTTCGGTGACCTCCCGTTCGGACGGACTTCCGACGTCAACCAGTGGTGGATAGGCGGTCTGGATGAGATACGCGTCTGGCGGACTGCCCGGACGCAGGCCGAGATCCGTAACAACATGCGTGTCCGTATTGCCGCGCCTGCGTTGCAGCCCGACCTGATGGTCTATGTGCCGATGGAAACCATCCAGGTGGAGGGCGAGACCAGGCTGCGCGAATACGTCAGCGGCAAGCATGCCCGGTTCCAGACAATAGGCACCTGGCAGGTGGAGGAGGGCGACGGCCCATTCTCCAGCTCACAGCCCACACCTACGCTTACCATCCAGGAGGAGGAGACGCCCCATCTGGCAGGCATCCCATTCCGCCTCATAGCGCAGACCCAACTCACCGCAACTGAGTGGAAGTGGATGACCCAGACCCCCCAGCCCCCTTTAGGGGGAGAAATGGTCAATGGTCAATGGTTAATGTTCAATGGGATGTCTCCCACCTTTACTTTCCCGGAGGCTGGAACATACAATGTGAGCTGTACCGTTACCTATGCCGACGGCTCTACGCTTTCTGCCGAGAAGGAGATTGTCGTTGCCGAGGGCGAGGCTCCTGTAGCGGCCTTCGATGTGATGGATGCAGATCTGCCGGCTGGAGACCGTTTCAGTTTCATCAATCGTAGCGAGGGCGCAGGGTGTACCTATCTGTGGAACCTGCCGGGAGCCGAGGTCGAGGAGCTGCATGGCACCAATGCTACGGCGCTCTATCCCACCACGGGAACCTTCCCCGTAACCCTCACCGTCACCAACCCCTATGGTTCCAGCAGCGTTACCCACGAGGTGACGGTGCGCGAGTCGGCTCCGGATGCCCGCTTCGATCTCTCCGAGACGGCTATCATGCTGGGAGAGGGTGTCCAGCTCATCGACGAGAGCAGATATAGTCCGCTCTCCTGGCAATGGGAGCTCAACAACGGTTGCCGAGCCCTGACGATTGCCGAGCAGTCGCCCTACGTCGTGCCTACCGCGCCTGGCGTCTATGATGTCAGCCTGTCTGTCGCCAACCAGCTGGGCGAGAATTCCATGACCCGCAACCGCTACCTCATTGTCAGCAACGACGACCCCGTTTCCTGCCTCAATTTCACAGGCGTCGAGACATTGCAGATACCCTGTCCCTTCACGGAGGAGCAGAAGTTCCTCACCCTCGACTGGTGGATGCGACCCCAGCAGTACCAGAGCAGCGTAAGCCTCACTTCCGCTCAGGGCAGCCTCTCCACGTCGGTGGATAGCAAGGGTATGCTCAGCATCACCTTGGGCAGCAAGACGGCCCAGTCCGACGAGGGCTTCATCATTACGGGCGAATGGCACCACTATGCTGTGACCTACGGCACAGGTGTCGTCCGTTTCTTCCGCGACGGGCAGCCCTTCAGCACCTCATCCTCCAGGCTCGCCACGCGTGTGCCTGCCCTGCAGAGTATCACTATGGGCGAGGGCTTCAAGGGACAGATAGACGAGGTGCGGCTTTGGGGTGCTGCGCTTACAGCCGACGAGATCCTGGCTCGTTGCAACCAGCACATCTCCGATGTCGCCGAGGCACAGGCATCAGGCAACCTGTTGCTCTATTATGACTTCAACCAGAACGGCGGCGACGTGCAGGACCGCACCTCTGGCGGCAGCAATGCCCAGCGTATCGGCTTCGGTCCTGACGGCGATGCCTGGAACTCGGCTCTGGGCGTCTTCACCATCGACACCGGCGCTCTGATGCATGGCGATATCTCTGCCACGTTCCTCACCAACTACAAGAACCCCTATATCACGGCCTCTGGTACGGTCAATCCCGCCAACAGCAGCCGTTTCCTGAAGCTGGCGATGAAGACCAGTCGCTCCAAGTGGCAGGATGCCAATGCCATCGTCAAGGGGAATGTCACCACCGGTGCACACATCGACACCAGCCACCACAGCGACATCCAGTTCGAGACGCAGTGGAGCGGCTTTGCCACGCCTCTGCTCGACTATCGTCTCTGGCAGGCAGTCACCCTTCCCGCCGGCAGGTACCGTTTCAGCATCACGCCTGGCGACGTCGATGACATGCAGACCAGCCGCCTCGTGGCATGTGCGGGCAGCACGATGGTAAGCGATGCGGAGTGCGAGGAGAAGGCAATCGCCTGGTGCAAGCTCGCGGAGGGCAGCATCAGCTTCACCCTCGAAGAGGAGACAGAAGTCTCGCTGGGTATCATCGTCAACCTGACCGGTCAGGCCAGCTTCGGCATCAATGCCTTCAAACTGGAAGGTGTCACCATTGAGCCCCTCACGCCTACGGGAATTGATGAAATTAAGAATGAAGAATTAAGAATGAAGAATGAGGATGGTGCCATCTATAACCTCCTTGGTCAGCGTCTGAACAAATTGCAAAAGGGTATAAATATCTTTAATGGCAAAAAGATTCTCAAATGAAACGCGCATTACTGATTATTATCATCTTACTGGCTTGTCCATTGTTGAGAGCCCAGAATCCCGACAGCTTAACGTTCGCTGTGCTGGGCAACTCCATTTCGACCTACTACGACTATCTGCCTGCGGGCTATGCTGTCTATTACACTCAGGACCGCGAGAAGAATTATGGCTTTCAGGTGGGCGACACCTGGTGGATGCAACTTAGCCGCCTTTCGGGTCTCACCTTCCTTGCCAATGCCTCGTGGAGCGGCAGTCGTGTGGCATGCGATGTGCTCAACAGCAATGCACCTTTCCTCAGCAATCATCGTGTTAATGCGCTTGGACGAGCCGGCAAGCCCGACTTCATCTTCATTGCCGGCGGCACAAACGACTGGAATACGGCCAAGGTGCCCTTAGGTTCATACCGGACCTCCAACTTCACCGACTCCGTCACTTTCCGCGGTGCCTATCAGCGGCTTTTGTACAAACTGACCAAATGGTATCCAAAGGCTCGTATCGTTTGCCTGAGCATCTTTCCGAGGGGTAATGGCGTGAACGACGTGAATGCGATGGGCTGGTCGCAAGCCGATGCCAATGCCAGCATCAAGTATATCGCCCAACAGTTTGGCCAGTACTACATTGATTGCACCTCGGTGCCTTGGAGCAGCAACTGGGGAGCTTCAACCTTCGACTACCTGCATCCCACTGCATACGGCGGCACTCAACTTGCTAGTCATATCTGCAATGCCCTGGTTTCTCAGAAAATCATTACGAGGGCACTGAAGCGCTCGAACGAGGTGGAAGAGGCAGAACGCCTCTTGGACCTCAGTTTCACAGCCGACGGCATCGTCAATCAGGGTACCTATGACGCTCCCAAGATCGGTAGGCACGGCACAGCCACAACCGTCTATGATGCCCGCAACGACACCTATTATGGTTGTACAAAATCACGTTCCTCGGATTATTTCTATGTAACCTACGACGATGGCACACCTCTGGTCGATGCCTTCAACAACAGTGTGACGTGGGAGATGCTGGTGCGGCTGGACGCTCTGGCCGACCAGGGCGGCGGCATCGGCAGAGCCTGTTTCCTAGGCAATGAAGAGAATGGCGGTTGGGCTTTCTACAACTCGGAACTGGCAAGCAGTTTCTGCTATTGGAACAAGAGCGGGGTGAAGAGCACGGTGAAGAGCATCACCGGCGACTCCATCCTGGTAGCCGGCAAGTTCTATCATCTGGTGCTGACAATGGACAGAACGAGTCATATCATGCGGTACTTCATCAATGGTAAACTCGTCTGCACAGGCACCCGCGCCGGTACTGACATGGTGATGCCTCAATGTGGCTCTGTCAAGGGACGCAAGGGCATGTGGATCTGTCTGGGCGGTGATGCAACCTCGAGTACATACAATAGCGGGGCAGAGAACTCGACGGCCTGCAGCTTCGTTTTTGCACGAATCTACAATGGCGCTTTCTCGCAGAAAGCAGCCCTCAAGCTCTATAACGACGATGTCAAGCGGTTCACGGAGCCGCAGACGGCGTATGGGACAGAGCTCATCATGGACTGTGAGTTCACGCCCGACGGCGCAGTTAACCATGCTCCGTCCTTTGTCGACAAACCCATTGTCATGATGGACGAGGTGCCGGTGAACTACAATCCCGCCATCAACCTCTTCGAGTCGCAGTTCAGTGGCAGTAAGTCACAGTACTTCAAATACGCCATAGGCGACGACCCTGGCATCATGAACCAGCTCTCGGATGCCTACAGCGTCGAGGTCTTCTGCCGGAACAGCGATGCCCTGCCTTCTTTCAGCACCCGTCCGCTCGGCTTCGTCAACGGCTATGGCTTCGGCTTGCAGATGAACAACAAGGGCAACATCGGCTACACCACCACCACGCAGGGCAACAAGGCGGACGGCTCATCTTCCAAGACGCAGTGGACATGGGTCGGCGCAGGCAGTCTCACCACCGACTATACCCACTATGTCATCGTCTATGACCGTAAGAACTACCGCTCGCAGTTCTACATCAATGGCGAACTGGTTGATACCCGCTGGCTGACCTTCAAGGAGTGCCCCGTTTACGAATGGACGCCCTCGACTTGGCTCGCCATAGGCGGTGATGCATCGGGGACCTACGAACAGACGTCGTCGGTAGGCGGCTATCCATTCATAGGCGACATAGCAATGGTGCGAATCTATGGAAGGTCACTCAGCCAGAACGAAATTCAGGGATTGGCGGGCATTCTCGAGACACAGGAAAGAACCTATACGTTTGGCTCCAACGGCTATGCCGCTGTCTGCCTGCCCTATATCTACCAGGTTCCAGAGGGCTGTACAGCCTACATCGTCTCAGAGATTGTTTCCTCGTCTGTCATGCTGAAACCCATTGCCCAGGCCGGCGAGTATGTTCCCTACGGAACGCCTGTCCTCATTCATGGCCCGGCAAGAGCCACCATCACGCTGAAAGCAGAAGACAAGCAGACCCTCTCTAACTCTCCCTTAAAGGGGAAGAATAAAAAGTCTCCCTTTAAGGGAGATTTAGAGGGTCTTGTCAATCTTCTTGCCGGCACCTATCCGGGCAAGACGCTTGCAGCTGGCGAGGGTTATTATATGAGGGCTACCGGTACCAACATCTACCGTGCCACAGCCGACGTCATCCTGCCTCCGTTTAGCTGCTACCTGCCTTCTGCCGAAAAGCGGTCCTACTACAAGCTCGAGGAAGCGTCCACCGGCATCAATGAAATTAAGAATGAAGAATTAAGAATGAAGAATGAAGCTGGTGTCGTTTATAACCTCGCCGGACAGCGCCTCCAGAAGCTGCAGAAAGGAATAAACATCGTGGACGGAAACAAGATTGTGATTAAATAAAAGAACTACAAAAAAGCTGGGCCCGTATCATCGCGATACGAGCCCAGCCGGCATTTTGAATTGTCTTCCGCGACTAACCGCAACTAACATTGCGCCTTTCCGCTAAAGCGTGTAAGAACATCGCGCCTTCTTGCGCTCCCTTTGGGTGCTCAGGCGCAGGCGGAAGGTGCTAAAGCATCCAAGAAGTAAACTCGCTACGCTCGTGGAAAAGACCCTCTCCTGTCTCCCTTAAAGGGAGATGATAAGAAGTCCT
>JAFZPZ010000082.1 GCA_017552435.1 Bacteroidaceae bacterium | reverse complement strand
CGCTCGTCAAAGGCGTGACTGATCATCAGGCCCGTGTCGTTCATGTAGCATTTCAGAGCGTTGTCCTTCTGCTTGAGACCCAAGCCGATGCTGGGCTCAGTCGTGTTGAAGGCAAGGTTCACCATCTTGGCATCACGCAACCAATAGAAAGAATTGTCATAGTCACGGAAGCGAGCATCCTTGTTCAGATCGGCCAAATGGAATTTGTGCTCATGGAGCTGTAGCTGACCAGGAATGGCTTCGTAGATAGCTCTTACCTTTGGTGTATGCACTCCGGCATACTGGTCGATACAATTATTGTAGAGGTTGAGAATCTGTCGTTTCACTCGGTCCACATCTTCAAACGACTTGCTATCCAAATATTCAAGAATGGCCTGCGGCATACCGCCGATAATCATATAGAGTCGGAAGTAATCCATGATTTTGCGGTGCATCGATTGACCTACGGGCTCTTTGGCTGCGAACTTCATGCGAATAAAGTCCATTAGCGACTCTTCACCCATGGCCCACAGGAACTCTTCGAAGTCCATGGGATGCATCACGATACTCTCCTCTTCCGATGGCACCAGATAGTCCTCTTTCTTCTCATCCTTTTTCCGCTTCTTCTTCGTGCTCATCTTCATACCCAGCAGCGAACCTGTTTCCAGGTAGTCGTAACGTCCATCCTCTACCAGATACTTGATGGCAGCGCGAGCTGCGGGACAGAATTCTATCTCGTCGAACACAATGATGGATTCACGGGGATACAGTTTGGTGGAGAAATAGGTGCTCAAATAGGTAAAGAGCATGTCGAGATTATCCTTGTAGTTCTTGAATAGGTCTTTGACATCATCGCCCACCTTGAAAAAATCTATCAGGATAAAGCTCTTGTATTCCCTTTGAGCGAACTCCTTCACGATATAGCTCTTACCCACACGTCGGGCACCTTCTATCATCATTGCCGACTTGCCCTTACGCTTCTCTTTCCATAGGACCAACTGGTCGTATATTTTCCTTTTCATCACGGAATCAAAGTTTGATAACACTAAATATTACACGAAATCAAGGAAGCCGATCCCCTTCATTCTACACGAAATCAAGGGCAAAGGTAGGCATTATTATTGAAACTGCCAAATATTTCTAGATTTATTTGCATTTCTGCCGATATGTTGAAAATATTTGTTTACTTTGCAGGCTGTTTTTCAGACGGATTTATTTTGTATTTGTTTAGATTGGTTATGCATGGCATGCGGCAATACAGCGCGTGCCATTTCTTGTATGCCAGGTACCAGTTCCTTGTCGGTCATATTTAACAAAAATGTAGAAAAGCCTTTTGTTTTCGGAATTAATTCGTAAATTTGCAGCCAAAAGGTGTGTCACGATGATGAAATGACACTTGGAAGTGGCTCTTTCAGTGGAATCAGTCAGCAACTTCCGAAGAGATGGTAGTAGGCCTACCGCATTCGATGTACAGGCATTGATTGCAAACCACTTTGTGCTGCTTTCGTGGAAACGCGTTGGTAGTGAGCGACAATTGAAAGCCTTCTGTGAGGATGGCAAGGTGAGTAACAAGGAGACGAACGAAAGTGAACCGTCGATGAAGCATCGTTAGCAAATTCAGCAGGTCGCATCAAAACCGAGATTTCTTTCGGTTCTCGGGAAAACGGCAGAAGAACCCTGTATTGCTGTCTGTCGGGTGTGCGGTGTATAGGCGGCGTGACCTTGTCGCAGGCTCTTCGGAGGAACGTGAGAAGCAGGCATCGGATGCCAAGTGAAAATACCAAGCCTTGACACGCGGAGGTAGAAAGTAGCGATGCTGATGTCCTGTGGCAGACTGCCTCGTAGTAGTGTTGAAGTATCTGTAATGGGTGTGGAGCGAAGGGGGCAGCGTACTTAGCCGATTTTAAAGTTCAACTTAAGCAATTAGGGACGAGACGATGAATGAAGCGAAAGGCTTTGATGTAGAGAAGCGGGTGGTCTGGGAATCCTGGCTGCAGGTGAAGGCCAACAAAGGCAGTGCGGGGATAGACGGCATAGACATGAAATCCTACGAAGGCAACCTACAGAAGAATCTGTACAAGCTTTGGAACCGCATGAGCTCGGGGAGCTATTTCCCGAAAGCCGTAAAGTTGGTTGAGATACCGAAGCCAAACGGTGGGAAGCGTCCTTTGGGCATCCCCACGGTAGAGGACAGAGTGGCGCAGATGGTGGTTGTGATGTATATCATGCCCCGCCTTGAAGCCATCTTCCATGAGGATTCCTATGGCTACCGTCCATTGAGGTCAGCGCATAGTGCCATAGCCAAGGCATGGGAGCGCTGCAACGAGAACAACTGGGTGCTTGACATGGACATCAGCAAGTTCTTCGATACGATAGACCACGGTCTGTTGATGAAGGCAGTCCAAAAGCATGTCAGTGAGAAGTGGATACTCCTTTATATTGGGCGGTGGCTCAAGGTTCCCTATCAGACCAGCGATGGCAGGGTGGTGGAGCGGACGATGGGAGTACCGCAAGGGTCTGTGATAGGTCCGGTCTTAGCCAATCTGTTCTTGACGTATGTGTTTGACAAATGGATGGCAATCAACTTTCCTACGATACCGTTTGAGAGATATGCCGATGATACCATCTGTCACTGCCGTACAGAGAAACAGGCGCAGTACTTGAAAGCCTGCTTGGTAAAGCGGTTTGAGGAATGTGGGCTTAGACTGAATGAGGAAAAGACCAAGATAGTCTACTGCAAGGACAGCAATCGCAAGGGTAACTCTGAGCATACGTCCTTTGACTTCTTAGGCTTTACCTTTAGACCGAGGGCAGCACGCAACAGCAAGACGGGTCAGAACTTTACTGCTTTCACCCCTGCGATGAGCAAGAAATCGTTTATGAAGATCAAGACTGCAATACGCAGTTGGAATCTGAATAGGCAGACACATCTGAGCATAGAGCAGATAGCAGAAGGTATAAACCCGATAGTCAGCGGATGGATGACTTACTATTCGAGATTTGGCAAGTCTGAGTTTTGGAAGGTGACGAGTTATCTGAATGAGCGACTACAGAGATGGGTGAAACGCAAATATAAGCGTTTTCGTACCAAACTTGGAAAGGCTTATGACTGGCTTGTAGAGTGTGCAGCATACAACAGACAGATGTTCTTTCATTGGGCATGTGGGTATATCCCATATCCGCGCCGCTACAAATTAACGTGAATTATTAACAAGTTAAACAAAGAATTAAGTACGAAGAGCCGTGTGATGGGAGACTGTCAAGCACGGTTCCGTGAGAAGGGAGGGTGAAAGTCCCTCTACTTACTCGAT
>JAFZPZ010000011.1 GCA_017552435.1 Bacteroidaceae bacterium | reverse complement strand
TTTTTCTTTTCCTCCGAAGGAGCAGAGCGGGCTCTGTGACTGAGGAGAAAAGGAAAAGATGCGACAAAGAGTGACATCAGACATGAAAACACCTACAGGGAATAAATTGTGTAAAATAATTGTGAATACCTACTTATATATTTAGTCATATATTGCTGCTCATTTGCGTCCGAAGTCGGCGGGAACTTCGCCCCATTGCTCAGTTTCCCATTTAAGAAGGGGTACGGTGATAGCGTTTTCTCGCAGCCATTTTTCGGCACGAGCTATGAGCTGATACAACGGCTCGGTGCTGGCGTTTCGCTCAAGTGTGGTCTTGCACTTGCGCTTCTGCACCCAGATGAGTGCCGTGCGGCTGTCGCTATAGACGGGCATGGACAAACCTTTTTGTTTCAACAAAGCCAGCGCATGTACAATAGCTAGAAATTCTCCAATGTTGTTGGTTCCGTGTACAGGGCCGAAGTGAAACACCTCCTTACCCGACGGCAGATGCACTCCTCGGTACTCCATCGGGCCAGGGTTGCCGCTGCATGCGGCATCAACACAGAGAGCCTCCTTATATTCCATAACCTTACATTCTCTCCGGCACTTCAATGCCTAACAGTCCCATGCCGAGCTTGATGACTTTCGCCACGGTGGCGCTGAGCATAAGGCGGGTGTTGCGCAGGGCATCATTTTCCTCACGAAGGATTGGGAAATCGTGGTAGAATGTATTGTATTCCTTCGCAAGGTCGTAGCAGTAGTTGGCTATCACACTCACGTTGTAGTCGGTGCCTGCCTGCTTGACTGCTGTGCCAAAAGCTGCAAGGCGTTGGATAAGGGCCGTCTCCTTTGGAGCTAAAGACCCACCCCCGGCCCCTCCCGTGAGGGAGGGGAGTGCCTCCGGGTTGCCAGTAATTGGAAGCTGTGCGCCAGCCCCCTCCCCTCCCTCACGGGAGGGGTCGGGGGTGGGTCTTGTCTTCCTCAATATACTCTTTATTCGTGCATACGTATATTGGATGAATGGGCCAGTGTTACCGTTGAAGTCGATGCTTTCTTCGGGATTGAAAAGCATATTCTTGCGGGCATCCACCTTGAGGATGAAGTACTTCAGCGCACCCATACCGACTATACGTGCAATATCAGCAGCTTCCTCATCGGTCAGGTCTGTTAGCTTTGCAGTCTTGTCTTTGCTCATCTCGCCAGCCTCTTCTATCATGCTTGCCATGAGGTCGTCGGCATCCACAACCGTACCCTCGCGGCTTTTCATCTTGCCGTTTGGCAGCTCAACCATACCGTAGGAGAAGTGTACCAGATCCTTGCCCCACTTGAAGCCTAACTTGTCAAGCAGAATGCTCAGGACTTGGAAGTGGTAGTTCTGTTCATTGCCTACCACATAGATCATCTTGTCTATTGGGTAGTCGTCATAGCGCAGCTTGGCTGTGCCTATGTCTTGGGTCATATAAACGCTGGTGCCGTCGGCACGTAGCAGCAGCTTCTCGTCCAAGCCTTCTTTCGTAAGGTCTGCCCATACGCTGCCATCATCGCGGCGGTAGAATAGACCCTTGTCCAGACCTTCCATCACCTTGCTCTTGCCTTCGAGGTAGGTCTGGCTCTCGTAGTAGATCTTGTCGAAGCCAACGCCCATAGCCTTATAGGTCTCGTCGAAGCCTGCGTAAACCCACTCGTTCATACGCTGCCACAGGGCGCGAACCTCTTTGTCGCCCTGTTCCCACTTCACGAGCATCTCATGCGCCTCCTTGATGAGGGGAGCTTCTTGCTTGGCCTTTTCTGTAGCGGCCTCCTCGTCAAGACCGTTGGCTATGTACTGCGCTGCCAGCTCTTTAACCTCTTCGCGGTAGTGCTTATCGAAGGCCACGTAGTAGTCACCTATCAGGTGGTCGCCTTTCTTGCCGCTCGTCTCGGGGGTCTCTCCGTTGCCCCACTTGAGCCATGCCAGCATCGACTTGCAGATGTGAATGCCTCTGTCGTTGACGATGTTGGTGCGTACCACACGGTTGCCGTTTGCCTCCATCACCTTGGACAGAGCCCATCCCAGAAGGTTGTTGCGCACGTGTCCAAGATGCAAGGGCTTGTTGGTGTTGGGGCTGGAGTACTCTATCATCACCAGTGGAGAGTCTTCAGTCACAGGTTTCAGGCCGTAGTTATCGTCGGCATTGATGTCGGCCAGCAGCTGAAGCCAGCATGAATCAGCTATGGTTAGATTGAGGAAGCCCTTGATGACATTGTATTTCGCTACCACCTCTGGCAGGTTTTCCACAAGATAGGTTCCTATTTCCTCTGCCGTTTCCTCCGGTTTCTTCTTGCTTATCTTCAAAAATGGGAACACCACAAGTGTCAGATGCCCCTCAAACTCTTTCTTCGTAGTGCTTAATTGCACCTGTGCTGCCTGCACATCTGCGCCATAAAGCGACTTGATAGCTGCAATCACAGCTTCGGTCAATCTTTGTTCAATCTGCATGGTCTTAAATACCTTTTAATAATATGCGGCTGCAAAGGTACTGCATCTGCCCCAAAAAGGCAATTTATGGGGTGGATTTGTGGTTGACAAGCTACAAGAATGGTGTTTCAGTATCCGTTATATAGAATGGGAATAGTCCCAGATATTCATATCAAATCAATTTAAGTAGGTGTTCACAATTAGTTTTAAGTAGGTGTTCATAATTAGTTTAATGTATGATGGCAACTATTTGGATGCAGGTTTTTCTTTTCCTCCGAAGGAGCAGAGCGGGCAAACTTCGACCTCCGAGAAATGACTAAATGTCATTTCGTGTCGAAAGGTTTGGGGAGCACTGCATCAGTGCGACGGAGGCCTGAAAGGTGTGACTGAGGATAAAAGGAAAAGATGCGCCAAAGAGCAAACAAAGACATGAAAACACCTACAATTCTGGATATAGTAAAATAATTTTGAACACCTACTTAATTGACAATTCTCTGTGCTGAATATCGGGAAATAATAGTATCTTTGCAGCATGAAAGCCGCGATTAAGCGAGCGAAGAGCCGAGAGCATGCTTTCGAGCTATTCCGAGCAGAAGCGGGTTCGAACGGAGTTCAACCAATAAAAGAAAGGACGCGATATGAGTACAACGGCACTTGAAGGACTGCTCAGCTACCTCTACGGCACACTCTCGCCCAGCAACATGAGATGGGTGGGAGAACACCTAATAGAGTACGCTAAGAAGGAACAGGACGAACAACTTCGCCCCTTCACCATGCAGGAACTGAACGCGAGGATTGATCAGGCCGAGGCTGAGATTGCCGCAGGCTTGGGTATCGATGATGAAGACGTGTGGCGCGAGCTGGAAGAAGAGTTCGCACGCGAGGATGCAGAGGAAGATGCCCTGCAACTCGCCGCATACCATGAAGAAGAACAGCTTGCTACGGTATGAAGATAAAAATGGAACCCTTCGGCCAGAGCCGACATGCGCCAAGTGGCTCGCTACGTAAACAAAAAGTTTGGTCGCAAGGCACGTCAAGAATTCATGCAGAGAGTCCGGGACGCTGAGCAGCGAATTGCAACCCAGCCTAACATCGGCCAAATTGACCCACTCTACACCGAACGCCCGCTGACCTACCGCAGCATCATCATCAACGGTCTGAACAAGATGGTGTACCGCGTCGATGGAGACATCATCTATATCGTCGATTTCTGGGACACACGCCGCGAACCGATTAAGCAAGCCTCACAGACAGAGTAGCATCCCGCACATTTCCCCAATAGAAAATAATATCCGCCGAGACATCCCCGCAAGGAGTCCCGGCGTTTTTGTATCCGTTTAGTCTCAAGTATCGCCAGAGAGCGAAAGAAGAAATGACGAAAAAAAGATATAATAGTATGTATCTTTGCGAACGGATTTAAGTACACAACGGACTCCTGTGTGTATTCAAGAGACGTGAGGAGTTCACGATATCACTCCTCACATCTTGTTAGTTATCGATAAATAATCGACAAAAGAGAATCAAAACGTGTAGCCGTTCACGCTATCCCAGTCGGGATCGGCGGTGAGGCGGAAGGTGCCGTCAG
Source organism: Bacteroidaceae bacterium (assembly GCA_017552435.1). Classification (GTDB taxonomy): domain Bacteria; phylum Bacteroidota; class Bacteroidia; order Bacteroidales; family Bacteroidaceae; genus Physcousia. Next base: position 8,206 of record JAFZPZ010000011.1, on the reverse strand, counting down.
AGGTTGAGCCACCGCCGCCACTACCGAAAAAACTGCCGGTGTAGCGGGTAATCTGGTTGCGGGTGACAGGGACATTCTCGAAGAGGCGCTCCTTCACCGTATTGTCGTTGGCATCGAGGGCGGTCACGGTGAGTTTGGTCAGCACGTCTTCTTCGGTGTGCGGCAGGGTGTAGATGTCGTAGATGCCATCGTCAGCCACAGAGCGCACTTCCGTCTGCTTTGAGTTCACGCAGCCGTAGCCGTCCTTGGGTGAGAAGGTGCTGGAGCCGCCGACGTAGTAGAACTTCAGTTTTGCGACGTTGGAGGGGATTTCCTCGTCGGTCAGCACCAGGCGGAACATGGCAACGGCGCGAGTCAGCGTGAGGTCGTACGACTGCTGGCTATCGGTCACTTCCAGATCACCGTAATAATAGAACGTGTCGGTCACCTTATTGTTCGGGAACGTCACCTTCTCTTCGGACGTGATGGTGGCCGAGCCGTCGCAGTTGTGGGCGATGACTACGAGGCGGTAGGAGCCTGCGGCGAGGGTCAGGGCGACGGTGCCATAGTTAGCATCGCCCTCCTTTTGCACTACGGTCTTTACCTTTGTGCCGTCGGCGTCAAAAACAGCGATGTTCAGGCGCGAGCAGAGTTCGGTGATGTCCTGAGCGGCGCGGGTGAAGGACACTTGCTCAAACTGCGTCATGTGTAGGATGACGTTCGCCTCTTTCTCACTGTGAATATCCTCGTCGAGGATAGGCTTCTCGCACGATGCTACCAGCAAGGCGAGAGCGATAAACATGATTTGCTTCATAATTCTTTCTTTTTATTATGGTCGCTTCGCTCAAAATCTATCAAAATCTTATTCAAAATCTATCAAAATCTTATTCAAAATCTATCAAAATCATTTTGTTTAAATTTTTAGAATAATTTTCGTTTAATTTTGAGGCCCTTTATGGGCCGACCCCCTGCATTATAGCCGTCCCCCGAAGGGCGGGGGCCTCTAAATGTTTTATTTCTGCCCCGCAAGGGGCACTTGATTTACCTTCAGATTTTGAGAGATTTTGAGGCCGAAGGCCGACCCATATTATTCGTTGTTAATAGTTACGTTGGCCACGGGACGGATGTAGGCGGCACTGGACGAGGGAGTGCTCATCGTGCCGTTGCTCATGCGCATTTGTTTCACTGTTCCGTCGTTGTCGAACAGGTAGTAACGGTCGTCGGCAATGCCAAGGGCGGTGTGGGCCGCTTGCAGCAGCTGTGCCTCGGCGAGTGTCATAGGGCGCCAGCCGCTGATTCCGTCGGTACCAAGAGTGGCAGCAGCGGAATTCAAGTCGTCGATAGTTACGGCATTGCCCGCGGTTTTCTTCTCGTTGGGCGATAGCAGCGTGAGTTCTGCCGATTCGCCATCGCCAGCCACTGTTGATGCAAGTACGTAGCAACCTTCGTAGGTGTCACCCGCAGCTGGGAAGTTGTCCGAGTTGTCTGAGTTGTCGTTATTTCCTTCCGAGCCGTTGCTTTCACCGCTGGCGCTGCTGCCGTTCTCATCGAACTCGAAGCTAATGGTGCGCTCACCCAGCCATTCGGCTCCCGTGATGGTTCCCGTGAGACTCACACCTACCGCCTCAGTGTAGGTGCCATCGATGTTAATCTTATAGCCTGCCTCCAACTGGTAGGAGGTGGAATAGGTGTAGGTCTTGGTGGCGCCGCCAATGGTGATGTTTACCGATATGCTGGCGGGCTGAGTGCTGGGCGGCAAAAGCCTCACCCCCAACCCCTCTCCGATTGGCGAGGGGAGTTTCCATGTGCGGTTGTCCTCCTGCTTGGTCAGGGCGATGGTACGGCTCGTTCCAGCGGTGGAAAAACCACCGCCCACTGTAAGCGCCTGCCACAGCGGGGCGATAGTTACGCTGACGGCCGTGGCCGCCGTGGGCACTTTTTTGATCTCGATGTTTTGTATCAGCATCGTTTTGCGCTGAAGGCCGAGCGTCACGGTGTTCGTGCCGCCATCTACGAGCGTGGCCGTGGCCGATGCCGCCATCAGGTCGGTAAGGCTGTGCCCATCCTTCAGCGCGATTGCAGTAGATGTAGTAGCATCATCAGTCGAAGGCAGTACATAGTCAGTAGCCGAGGCTCCGCCCACGGCATACACCGAGTACGTGCCTTCTACTAACGGGATGTTCAGCGTCTGGCCCTCGTCACCGATGGTCTGCGCAGCCAGGCAGTCATCGCCTTGGAATACATACACCTGCAGTGGGTAGCTGATTGTAGCCTCGCTGCCCGAGCCGCCGCTTCGAGTACGCACCTGTAATAATGAGTTAGTTACTTGCTCGCTGCCGGCATTGACAGTGCCGTCGTCGAGCCCTTTCTCACACGATGTCAGCCCCAGCACTGCCAGGGCCGACGCAAACAAAATCTGTTTGTTCATTGTTATAGATGATTTAAAATGTTGGGACCATTCCCAATATAATAACGATTTCTGATGGCCTTTAACATATAATTATCATATAATGACCCATATAATTTATCATTATTGGGCAATTCGTGGGTAATTCATGGCAATTCGTGGGTAATTCATGGTAATTCGTGGGTAATTCATGGTAATTCGTGTTAAAAAAGAAAGCCATTTCGGATAATTATTGTATCTTTGCACTTAATATGGAGACACTTGGACAGATACCAATACAGTCGATACTGTTTTTCGTGCTCTACGGCGTGACGGGCGTGGTGCCGCTACTGGCGGCGCTCTATTTGCTGTTGTGCCCGGTAAATGCCATTGCGCCGGGCGTTACACCGCCAGTGCGATTGCGGCGCTGGACTGCGGCGTTCTTCGGCGTAACAACGTTGGCGCATGTGTGGTGGCTGCTGTTCTATATCTACTCCGGCAACCTGAATTCCGCAGGCTATCTGGTGCTCGCGATGCTCGACTTTGTGTTGCTGTTTGTCACCTTTGCCGGCATGCTGCTGGCTATGCTGCAGGACCGTCGCCGAAAGGTATGGCCTGCGATGGTGGCCGTGATGCCGTTCGTGTTGATTGCAGGAGCGTACATAATCTTTCACATTGATTGGATCCTGCAGACTGCCGCGGGCTACCTGCTATTGCTGGGCTTGATATTTACTGGATACATGATATTTTCCATCCGCCAGTACGGGCGGTGGCTGAACGATAACTATGCCGACCTGGAGAACAAACGAGTGTGGCTATGTCAGGCAGTGGCGCTTGGCTGCATGCTGCTGTTCATGCTCTATGTTCTCGCTACCGACATCGTCTTAATCTGGCTCGTACATATCATCGAACTTGTGATTGTCGTCCTGTTGCTATGGCGCGTGGAGTCGCTGCCAAGACTGGAGACTTTGGCGAAAGAACCATCTACTCCCCTCGCCAGTCGGAGAGGGGACGGGGGTGAGGCTCTTACCACCATCGACCTCGACCAAATCGAGCAACTGCTGAAAAAGTACTGCGTGGCTCAGCAGATTTACCTGCAGCACGACCTCATGTTAGAAGAGCTGGCGCAGGCCATCGGCACCAACCGCTCGTACCTCAGCCAGTATTTTTCGCGGCAGGGCATCACCTACAATATTTATATTAATAACCTGCGCATCAACCACTTCATTAGCCGCTGCCGGGAGCTCACCGCTGCCGGGCAGGACATCCCGATTCAGCAGTTGTCGCTGGAGAGCGGATTCGGCAGTTACCGCACCTTCAGCCGCGCGTTCCTACTGCGCACCGGTCAGAGCGTCACGGCGTGGATGAATGGGGGGGGTAATATTTAGGGAAATCGTCAGAAGATGAAGAAAAATTGTGTATATTTGCAATATAAGATATAAGGAATATGGCAACAAAGAGAAAGTATCCCGTAGGAATGCAGAGCTTCGAGAGTATCCGCCAAGGTGGATACCTGTATGTGGACAAGACAGAGCTTATCTATAAGTTGATAACTGAGGGCAAGCCCTACTTCCTCAGCCGTCCCCGTCGGTTCGGCAAGTCGCTCCTTATCTCTACGCTGGCTGCTGTCTTCGAAGGCCGCCGCGAGCTGTTCGAGGCGTTCACTACCGAGGACGGCATCGAGCAACCGCAGCTGTTCATCGCCGCCACCAACTGGAAATGGGAGAAGTACCCGGTGTTGCGCTTCGACTTCAGCGCAGGCGACCTTACGACCATCGAGCAGCTGGACACGCTGATTGACCAGACGCTGAAAGGTTATGAACGGCAGTATGGCATCACGCCAGAGGTGCCCGACGCGAACATCCGCATGATAAACCTGATGCGCACCCTGCATAAGGATACAGGCAAGCGCGTGGTGGTGCTTTGCGATGAGTACGACAACTTCATCCTCCACGCTCTGGGCGATGACGAGAAAGTTGCGCAGGCCCGTCAGCGGTTCCAGAACGTGTTCGGTCCGCTGAAGGCCGAGGACGACCACTTGCAGTTCGCTTTCATCACCGGCATCTCCAAATTCTCGCAGATGGGCATCTTCTCGAAGCTCAACAACCTGAACAATATCTCCATGCGCGATGACTACGCCAGCATTTGTGGTATCTCGGAGGATGAGCTTGTTACGCAACTGCGCCCTGACATCGAGATGATGGCCCAGCGCAATGGCACCGATTACGACGATATGTTAGCGCAACTGAAAGCCCGTTACGATGGCTACCACTTCAGCGAGGCCGTGGAGGATATGTACAACCCCTTCAGCCTTGTCAATGCCTTCGCTTCCGGTCAAGTCTATGACTACTGGTTCGACCGTGGCACCAGCGGTGCCCTTATCAATATGCTGGCGCAGATGCCTCCCGTCGATATCACTACCATTGAGGACGATTACTTCGAGGCCACCATGTTCGACCTGCCCTTCGTAAACTTTGACGACCCGATTCCCATCCTCTACCAGAGCGGTTACCTGACCATCAAGGACTACGAGCGTGAGTATCGCCAGTTCCGTCTGGGCATACCCAACCAGGAGGTGCGGCAGGGCTTCGCACAGTGCCTTTACCAGCATGTGACGGCGGCGTGGGGTGTCGGTCAGCGCAACGGCCTCTTCAGGGCTTACAGCAAGTTTCAGCGCGACAACGACCTAGCACCCTTCGTCGAGTCATTCAAAGCATTTTTCGCCGGTATCCCCTACCAATGGGAGAAGGACAACCGCAACGAGCACTACTACCACGCCCTGCTCTACACGCTGCTCACCAGCTTCGGAGCCGATGTCCGCGCCGAGGAGCCTACGGCCAAGGGTCAGACCGACCTGACGCTGCTCATGCCCAAAGGCATCTACGTCATGGAGATTAAATACGACTACACCGCCCAGGAGGCTCTTGACCAGATTAACCGCAAGGGCTACGCCGAAAAGTACGCCCTCGACGGACGGCCCGTCACCAAGATTGGCATCGCCTTCTCCTCCGAGGAGCGTAACATCACCGACTGGCAGGCCATACCGCTCTAAACCGCACGCTTAAATTCTTCAGAATAGTGTTCCGCCGAGATTACTAAAGGAGTCTCGGCGGATTTTTTGTGCCGTTTCGGGTGGTCATATCTGCAAAAGAGACAGGACAAATTTACAATTTTGGCAGGACAAATTTACAATTTTGGCAGGACAAATTTACAAAAGAGGACAAATCGTAAAAAAGTGAGGACATATTTTCAAAATCTTCCGAGGCGGTTGATTCGGACGCGGTGGAATCGCGAATTTTTCGTAACTTCGTAGGCAACAATCATTGTTAACTGTGGAGTTAAAACCTAACAATACCATATTATTCTATTAACGATATGACTGACAACGACAAGATATTCAAGCCTCAGGACGATGAGGACGCGCTAGAATTCGTGCGTCGCATCATCGACATGGAACCCAACCGCGAGCCGCTGCGCATCGTGGAGCAGCTGGTGGAGATAGCCGTGTGCGAACTGAAAGGAAGGCCGTGCGACATCTCGGCGGCAGTATCCGACAAGCGCATGAAGGTGACGATGCGCCACAGCGGCAAGCCCATCGACGATCGCATGGTGTGGCTGATGGGCGACCATACGGACTGCGTGGACTACCATCCCGAGGACGATGGCACCTGGGAGCTCACCATCCGCCGCGACATCCCGCCGCTCTACGTCACCAGGCGGTGAGAGAAAACAAAGAAACAAGCGATCTCTGAGGCATCGCCTCGAAAAACGGCGGCGCTTCAACAAAGCTCAAGCAGAGCTTGGCTCTGTATTCAGTTTGCACGTTCTTTGACATACTGAGACAAACGGATATTTTTTAGGGGAATTCGTTCGCGGTTAAGAAAAAAGTTGTATCTTTGCAGCCAGATAACGTAAATGCAAGAAGATATGGCAACAACAACCGCAAGACGGCGCACGGAACACTCCATCGATTACTACTGGGATCTGGTAAAGGATTTGAACGACAGTGAGAAGTTGGAGTTGGTCATCATGCTGGTCCAAAGCGTCAAGGAGTCATTGGATAAAACAAAACAACAAGAATAATATGACGACAAGACGCGAAAAGGCGAAACCGCAGAAGCCGCAGCTGAATAAACAGCTGGAGGCGGTGCAAGAGGAGGAACCGAAGGTGAAAGTGAACCAGCGAAAGGAAAAATTTGCCGACTTCTTAATTGATGTCGCAAAATATGTACTAACCGGCGTGGTTATCACGTCACTCTTCAACGATGTAACCGACAAGACAACCATCTACCTCATAGGTATTGGTGTAGTTTGCACAACACTATTGTTAGGATTAAGTTTAACCAGTAAAACAAAGGACAAATAATATGGGAATGTATTTAGTTGGACTGTTTGTAGGTCTGCCGTGCTTGATAGCACTCATCTATTTGTGGTTTACGCCTCCAGGAAGACGTTGGATGCGTATGAACGGACTGCTCTGATTCACTGACACGGGCGACTGCCCGAAATCCTCACAGAAGAAATAAAATCGCGATTGAGCGAGAGCAGAGCGATGCTCGCATCGACTCTGCCGAGCGTGAGCGATTTCGACCAAAGGTCAATATCCGCCGAGATTCCGAAAGGAGTCCCGGCGGTTTCGCGTTTTGGAGTTTGAACACGAATTGCCACGAATGAACCACGAATTTCTCATGAATATAAATTTATGGATAATGCGTGGGTAATTAATGGTAATTACATGTTGAAGAAAAACGAACACGGATCTCTCGGATAGGACGGATGCAGAATCTGTTGAATCTGTGCAATTCGTGGTCGGAAAAGGAATAATAGACTTTGAACACGGATCTAACGAATCTCTCGAATAATGGAAGCATAGAAAATTCGTGTAATTCGAGTAATTCGTGGTCGGAAAAAGAATGATATCCGTTTTGTCTCAGCTGGACGAGAAATATATAAGGTCAAGAATTAGAGAATTAGAGAATTAGAGAATAATTCAAAGGTTCTTGATAAATGAAAAGAAGGTGGAGATGAAGAAGATAATTCTTGAATTCTCAAATTCTTGACAGAATAGAAAACGAAAGAAAAAGAAATAGAAACGAGATATGTTCGACTACCGAGGATTACAGGACGGATTGTTCATCGCGCTTTACTGCATGGCGGGGCTCTTCGCTTTGCTGGCGGCGGGGTATCTGCTGCTGAGGCGGAAGAACCTCTTTATGCGCGAGTATGAGATCGAGGGCCGAACGACGACCGAGAGCCGAACAACGACCGAGAGCCGAACGAACGCTGGCAGCGGCGGGCGGACGATGACCGTCCTGGGCCCGAACGGCGAGCGGCTGCGCCTGGGCCATGCCATCCGCGCGAGCCGCAGGCTGAGGCGCTGGGCGGCGGGGGTGCTGCTGGCGATGGCGGCGAGCCACGTGTGGTGGTACGGCGTGGGGCAGTGGTGGCTGGCGGGCGACCCGCTGCGGCGCACGCTGCTGGTGATCATGCTGGACCACGCGACGCTGGTGCCGCTCATGATGGGGGTGCTGCTGGCGATGCTGCAGGACCGCCGCAGGCCGCTGTGGCCGTGGCTCGTGGTGCAGGGGCCGGTGGTGGTGCTGGGCGCGGCGGGCATCTGGGGGCGCTCGTGGCTCTGGGGCTACACGCTGGCGCACTACTGGCAGCTGGGCTGCATCGCGGTGTTCGTGGCCTATTACATCGTGGCGCTGCGGCAGTACGGCGGCTGGCTGCGGCGCAACTTCGCCGACCTGGAGCACAAGCAGGTGTGGCAGAGCCTGGCGCTGGCGCTGGTGCTCTTCGCCATCTACGGGCTCTACACGTCGAACATGGGCGAGATGC
>JAFZPZ010000081.1 GCA_017552435.1 Bacteroidaceae bacterium | reverse complement strand
CTACCCCACAGACTGCACCCCTTCGCGAGCGTCAGGCTGACGGAAGCCGTCATCCGTTCGACAGCTTCATCTGTGCCAAGACACCTGCAGGCCGTTGGCTCGATCCTTCTGAGCTGGGCGGACCCGCTGTCTTCCTCGCATCACATGCTTCTGATGCCGTCAATGGACACGTGCTCTATGTCGACGGCGGAATTCTCGCCTATATCGGCAAGCAACCGAAATAACAAGGTACGAAAAAAGGGGTTCCAAACGGAGCCCCTTAATTTTTCTTTACAAAATAAGGTTTAGAGAGCGTCAGCGAGTTCTGCACCAGCCTTGAACTTAGCAACCTTCTTGGCAGCGATCTTAATCTTCTGCTTGGTAGCGGGGTTGATACCCTCACGAGCCGGACGCTTGGCAACACTGAATGTACCAAAGCCAACGAGCTGAACCTTGTCACCTGCCTTCAGAGCACCCTTGATAGCTGCTACTGTTGCGTCGAGAGCCTTCTTTGAGTCTGCCTTTGTGAGACCTGCACCTGCTGCAATCTTCTCAATCAATTCTGTTTTGTTCATAATGTTGTTAATTTAAAATTATTTAGTAAAAGTTGAAATATTCATGAAATCCTTCGCAAATATAAGCGATTATTATCAAAAAAACAACAAAAAAACCGAAAAATTTGCTTTTTTATTGAAAAATAGTTGATAAAGGCCCTTTTTTGGCCCAAAAACAAGATATTTTTCGTAATTTTGCGCCAAAATAATGAGAAGTGCCTGCGCACTGAATCAGTTACGATTAGAGATTATAAAACAGCAAATTACAGAAAGAAGATGTTTCGCATACCCACCATTACAAAGAATCTGTTGATAATCAACTTCATTGCTTTCCTGGCAACGGTTGTCTTACAGATGCGTGGAATCGACCTCGCCGACATCGGTGGTCTTCACTTTTTCATGGCCAAGGATTTCCACTTCTACCAACTGGTCACCTACCTCTTCCTACACGCCAATTTCATGCATATTCTGAGTAATATGTTCGGCTTGTGGATGTTTGGCTGCGTGATCGAAAACGTATGGGGTCCGAAGAAATTCCTTTTTTATTACATTTGTTGTGGCATAGGCGCTGGTTTATGTCAGGAAATAGCCCAGTTTTTCTCGTTCTATTTCACCATCCACGAGCAGGATCCGAGCATCGGCGTGGCAGAGCTCTTCGTAGTCGGACAGCAGCTCAGCCAACAGCTGAATACCTGGACCACCATTGGTGCTTCTGGTGCCGTTTATGCCGTTATCCTCGCCTTTGGTATGTCGTTCCCCAACGAGCGACTGTTTATCATACCCTTCCCCTTCCCCATCAAGGCCAAGTGGTTTGTGCTGGGCTATGTGGCCATCGAGTTCTATTCCTCCATCACAGCAGCTGGCGACGGTGTGGCCCATACGGCTCACCTGGGCGGTATGCTTTTCGGCTTCCTGATGATACGCTATTGGAACCGTCATCCTGATGCCAATTTCAACCGCAGTCGCGGGCGCGAGTTCTTCGAAGGTCTGAAGCGCAACTTCGACCAGCGCCAGCAACAGAAGAACGCCAATCCCCATATGCACGCAGAACGAGGCGGCTCGAAGCAGGACGATATGGAGTACAATGCCCGTAAGCGTCAGAACCAGGAGGAGATCGACGCCATTCTCGACAAGATCCGCAAGAGCGGCTACGACAGCCTGACCAAGGAAGAGAAACAAAAGTTGTTTGAGGCCAGCAAGCAATGATCAAGCAACTCAAATCATTTGTTGTCAACCTGATTGCTGGCGCCAACATCGCCACCATCCTACTGATGCTCTTGTCTGGCTTTTCCGACAGGATCAATCCAGAGCAGCACCCCATCCTGTCCGTCATGGGCATGACCTTCCCGATATTCCTGCTGGTCAACCTGCTATTCCTGTTCTTCTGGCTCACGGTGAAGTGGAAGAAAGCATGGATACCCATCGTGGGATTCGCTGCAGCCTATGTGCCCATCACCCTGTTCATGCCTGTCAACATGCGACAGGACGTACCCGAAGGCGCAATCAAAATCCTTTCCTATAATGTCTGCACCTATGGCGGCAACGACAAAAACGAGCAAGGCTTCGACTCCATCTACAACTATCTGAAGCGACAGAATGCCGATATCGTCTGTCTGCAGGAGGATGTCGACACCTGGCGGAGATTCGTCTTCATAAGATACGAGAAGATCTACCCCTACAACGACACAACCATCCTCCACAACAATGCCTACACCTTCAATGGCGTAGGTATCCACACGCGCTTCCCCATCATCCGCAAGGAGCGCATCTGGTATCCGTCGAACACCAACGGCTCTGTGGCCTACTACCTGAAGACCGACCACGACACGCTGCTGGTGATCAATAACCATTTGGAGGGTACCCACCTCTCGGATAAGGAGCGTACCAACTACAAGCGCTTGCTGCGAGGCAAGATGGAGCGCGATACCGCCAAAGCCGAATCGATGTTCCTCATCGGGAAACTGGGCCATAACAATGCCCGTCGCGCCCCTCAGGCAGAGGCTGTCCACCGTTATATCGAAGCCCACAGACAATACCCCATCATCGTATGTGGCGACTTCAACGACACCCCCATCTCCTACGCCCGTCGCACCATCGCACAAGGACTGACAGACTGTTTCCAGGAGACAGGCAGAGGACTCGGTTTGTCATATAATCAGAAAGGATTCTATTTCAGGATCGACCACATATTCTGCTCCTCCGATTTCCAGCCATACAACTGTCAGATTGACGATGAAATAGATGCCAGCGACCATTTTCCCATCGTCTGCCACCTAAAAATGAGGGAAAATCCTTAAAAAATGTGTCTTTTTTAGCGAGAAATTTTTCGCTCTCGAAAAAAAGAACTATATTTGCACGCTAAAATATACGCGAACAGAATATAATAATAACAAATAATATTAAAAATCAAAATGCAAAACAAAGGAATTGTTAAATTTATTGCAGTGCTTCTGGTTCTAGTGTGCTGCTTCTACCTTTCCTTCTCATTCGTGACACGCCACTACGAGAGTAAGGCCGCTGCCATGGGCGAGGAGGCAGG
>JAFZPZ010000080.1 GCA_017552435.1 Bacteroidaceae bacterium | reverse complement strand
AGTATTGCAGAAAAATATAAAAGAAGTGGGGAGAAACGGAGTGGTTGCAAATGATTTGACAGAAGCGGTTAAGTCTTTTTAATCAATGATGTTAAAACGACTAAAATATTAACTTAGGAAAAGTTAAGGCCTCTTAAGGATGCTTAATTTATTTGGCGGGAATACACGGAACGCCTACCTTTGCAGTCGTGAACATCAAAAGCAAATGAATAAGAAAGGAGGTGCAAGGCACAGATATAATAAAACTATGTATCGGTTCCCACGACGGAGACCAAAACAGGGGCAATACATCATGTATCAACCTTCTTGGATGCTTTAGCACCAAGGCGCGCCCCTAAGGCGCGGAACCCGAGATGAAAAACAGGAGCAATACATCATGTAACAACCTTGCCGAGAGGAAAAACAGGAGCAATACATCATGTAACAAGCTTGCCGAGATGAAAAATAGAGACAATACATCATGTACCAACCTTCTTGGATGCTTTAGCACCAAGGCGCGCCCCTAAGGCGCGGAACCCGAGAAGAAAAACAAGCTCAGTACATCATGTATCAACCTTCCCGAGATGAAAAACAGAGGCAATACACCATGTATCAACCTTCCCGAGAAGAAAAACAGAGTTAATACATCATTAAACAGTAAAATTTAAAACTATGAATGAAACAAATCAATTGAATCATGCATGGTTGGTCCATTTGGCCAATCCTCACCATGACGGTACGACGCAGCAGATCGACGATTTCCTGCAGTCGTTTGTGAGTGATAACCAAGTTTTTAATCAGAAGAAGGCCGCTGTCCATCAGTGCCGCCAGAATGAAGACGAGGTCTGGATCAAGTCCCAGCGCGACCCAGCCGTGAAGAATCTGGAGAACGCTGACAAGAAGCAGGATTCCTACGAATTGGCCGGACGCTACATCCTCGCAGCACATGCCCAGCTGCCCGACGATGAGCCGACAAAGGCCGAGGCAGATGTGTGCTTGCAGATAATCAAGGACGCCAAGTTCCGCACGAACGAAAGCTATGATGCCGAGGCGGACAAGATTATCCAGATTCACCAGAACCTGCAGTCTCACGAGGCATTCCTCACGCAGATAGGTGCATGGACCTTCTTCACAAAATCCCTGGCCGCAGCCCATCAGGTTCGTGAACTCCTGGGCGAGCGTGCAATGACCAAGGGCGAGTTCGTGAAGGGTGAGATGAAGAAAGTCCGCCATGCCACCGACCTGGCCATTGCGGACATCTACCAGACCATCATGGCCATGTTGGACCTCATGCCCAGCGCCGAACTCACCACCCTCTACACCCAGCTGAAGGGTATCGAGCTCTACGCCCGCCAGTACTACCTGAAGGAAGGTTCCACCGGCTCCGGCAGCGGCACAGCCTCCCCCGACCCCTCCCAAGGAGGGGAGAATGGTGGCGGAACCAACACCGGCGGATCTACAGGTGGCAACACTGGTGGCAACACCGGAGGCGACAATGGTGGCGGCGACACCGGAGGCGACGGTGGTGACGACAACGGTGGCGGTGATGGCCCGATTGGAGACGCTGAGTGAATTTAATCCGGGCTCAATGCCCGGGTTAAATTAATGAAAAATGAAAAATTAACAATTAAAAATTATTTGAGGATTTTCGAGGGCAAAAGCAATCGTCGTTAACTTCGAGCGTAGCGATAACTCCGTTAACTCCGTTAACTCCTTTAACTTCTAAATTCAAAAAGCTATGAAGAAAGAAACCTGGAAATTCATCATTCAGACGATAATCGCCATTCTGACGGCTATCGCAACCAGCCTGGGAGTTACCTCCTGCATGGGGCTACTCTAGCCCCCCCCGCCCCCTTTAGGGGGATAAACATGAACCGGCAGCTTGATTCAAAAGTTGCCGGTTCTTTCTTTACAATAAAAAATATCCTCTTCGCTCCCGTTAAATTTCCATCGTATTGAAATTTAAGTAAGTCCATGTCCGATTTTTGCATTTTTTCGACTTCTTTCTTGCAAATAATATGGATTATTGACGGATAAGTTATAAATTTGTACACGAAATGATTAAAAAACTATCCATAATATTTGCTTTTATCGCTCTGGCGGTAATGCCTGCTGCGGCTCAGAATGCAGACGACGTGCTGGATGTAGCTCGTCGCGTGAATAATTACTTTGTCCAAAAGTGGCCCGACCCTACCAAGGATACTTTCGTGGGCAGAAGACGTCCCAGCTCCCTTTGGACACGTGGGGTGTATTACGAGGGACTGATGGCGCTTTATGGCATAGATCCTCGGCCAGAGTATATAAATTATGTCGATGAATGGGCTAATTTTCATAAGTGGACACCACGTAATGGCACCAAGACGACGAATGCCGATGACCAGTGCTGCATGCAGACCTACCTGGAACGCTATGATTTAATTGACAATGGACAGGACCCCCTAACCCCCTTTAGGGGGAATGAATGTACGATGTTAGACAGTTGCTTCGCTAATGCGCAGAAGCAAATGGCGCAGGGACGTGTTGACTACTGGACTTGGATTGATGCCATACAGATGGCAATGCCGGCATACGCGAAGATGTACCAGATTACTGGCGATACACGTTACATCCTCTTTGCCCGCGACTGCTATGAATGGTCGCGCAACAAGTGTGGTGGAGGGCTGTGGAACGCCAAAGAAGGCCTATGGTGGCGTGATGCCGACTTCGTTCCCCCATACAAGGAGAGCGACGGGCAGAACTGTTATTGGAGCCGTGGTAACGGCTGGGTAGTAGCTGCTCTGGTGAGAACGATGGACCCCCTAACCCCCTTTAGGGGGAATAAGGATGTTCGCGCTTTCCTTGAGGAGCTGAAGGCTGATTACAAAGCAATGATGAAAGCCTTACTGAAATGTCAGCGTGAGGATGGCTTCTGGAATGTCAGCTTGATGTCGCCTGCCACATTCGGTGGTCCCGAGACTTCAGGGACGGCTCTCTTCCTGATGGGAATGGCATGGGGCGTGCGTAACGGATTGCTTCCTGCCGACGAGTATCGTGCAGCAACAGACAAGGCATGGAAAGCTGTTGCTTCGGCAGTACATTCTAACGGTTTCATCGGTTATTTGCAGGGTACAGGCAAGGAACCAAAGGATGGACAACCTGTGACCTACACCAGTGTTCCTGATTTTGAAGACTACGGAGCAGGTTGCGTGCTATTGGGGGCAGTGGAATACTATAAGACCCTACTAAACCTCCCCTTAAAGGGGAAGCTTAATGACTCCCTCCCTTTGAGGGAGGGCAGGAGAGGGTCTGCTGGCGCCCGCTGGTGGTGGTTGGGTTCTGCTGTTACCGAACAGGGCCTGAGCTGGCAGATGGAACAGATGGCATCGCACGGCATCGGAACCTTAGAGATTACACCCCTGTACGGCGTTCAAGGCAACGATGCCAACAACATTTCCTTCCTCTCGCCAAAATGGATGAAGATGCTGGAATATACCATCAGCGAGGGTAATCGTCTTGGCATACAGATAGATATGAATTTAGGGACGGGTTGGCCGTTTGGTTCACCTGAGACGCCTCTATCGGAAGCAGCATGCAAGTTGGTCGTTGTTGATTCTCTGGTCGATAGCAAGCTAGCAAAGAACATCACGCTCCCTGCGCCACAGAAGGAACAGAAGTTTGCCCGCCTGATAGTCCAGAAGGATTTCAAGAGCCATGTAAAGGGAAAACGTCGTGTGATAGCACTCTACGAAAGTCGCACGCGCCAGATGGTGAAGCGGGCTGCACCAGGTGGTGAGGGTTATGTGATAGACCATTTTGATTCTACAGCTGTGGCGCATTATTTATCGCGGTTTGATCGGGCTTTTCAGTCTTCCGGTGCACCGATGCCTGCAACTTTTTTCAACGATTCCTACGAGGTGTTCGGAGCTGACTGGACGCCCACATTGCCAAAGGAATTCGAGGCACGTCGCGGATACCGATTGGAAGACAAATTGCAAGAATTCATCGATGGCGATGCCCAGGTAATCAGCGACTATCGCGAGACGCTTTCCGACCTGCTCCTGAAGAATTTTACGGAGCAATGGGTAAGGTGGAGCCACGAACGCGGTGTGAAGGTGCGGAATCAGGCACACGGATCGCCAGCGAACCTTATTGATATTTATGCCGCAGTTGACATTCCCGAGATAGAAGGCTTCGGACTTTCTGAGTTCGGCATCAAAGGCCTGCGCACAGACCCAGGGATGACTCGGAAGAACTATTCCGACCTCTCGATGCTGAAATACGCCTCCTCTGCAGCCCACATCACAGGTAAACCGCTTGTTTCGAGCGAAACTTTTACATGGCTGACGGAACATTTCCGCACCTCGTTGTCGCAGATGAAGCCCGACCTTGACCTGATGTTCTGTTCCGGTGTCAACCGGATGTTCTTCCATGGAGCCTGCTATTCTCCGAAGGACGACCCGTGGCCCGGGTGGCGATTCTACGCCTCCGTGGATATGTCACCCACAAACTCCATCTGGCGCGACGCATCCATGCTGACAGGTTACATCGAATTCTGCCAGCAGCGATTGCAGGAGGGAGAGCCCGACAACGATTTCCTCGTGTTCTTGCCCGTAAGAAACATGTGGAGAACAAACCTCGACAAACGTCTGATGTTGTTCGAAATCAATTCGATGGACAAGAAAGCCCCCGAGTTCATCGCTTCCATCCTGAAAATTGACTCGTTGGGCTACGATTGTGATTACATCTCGGAGAAATACCTGCTCACCACGTCCTTCGTTGACGGCAAACTGCAGACAGCAGCAGGTACGCGCTATGCCGCACTCATCCTGCCACCAGACTGCATACTCAGCAAAGAGGTAAAGCAGCATATAGAGAATCTGAAGCGTCAAGGCGCCCCCATTGTATATAACATAAATGCCGATGAATTGGGCAAATTTGCGAAGCCGGAAGAGCTGCGTACCCAGCTTCACATGAAGATGATACGCCGTCGCGTAGGCGATGGGTACCGTTACTTTATATCGAATCTAACCCCTAACGATGTTAATCGAAAAGTTAGTCTTGCTTCTACGGGCGCTAGTAAAATAGTCTCGCTTCGCAGCGGTGAGAGTTGTTTCATCGACGCTTTGCCTAATGGTGAGACCAAAGTTTCTTATCCTGTTGATGAGTTGCAACCGCAACAAAGGTCGCATTTTGTTGCAATATCACCCCTTGTTGATTTAAGTAACAACAAGTGGTCGCTCAGATTCATCGAATCGCAGCCTGCCGTAAATCAGGAAATAACCATCGATGGACTCAAGACATGGGAGGGTCTTCCTGTCGATAGCCTCAATGAATTGATGGGTACTGGTGTTTATGAGACCACGTTTAATCTCTCCCCCTCGGGGGAGTTGAAAGGGGGCCGTTATCGGATTGACTTGGGTGATGTCCGCGAGTCAGCACGTGTGTATATCAACGATACCTACGTGGGCTGTGCCTGGTGCGTTCCATTTACGTTGGACTTTGACGACATTCTGCACGAGGGTGAGAATACCATCCGTATAGAAGTAACCAACCTGCCTGCCAACCGCATTGCGGCATACGACCGTCGTGGCGTGAAATGGCGCAAGTTCAACGAAATAAACGTGGTGGATATCAACTACAAACGCACCACTTACGACGGCTGGGAGCCAGTCCCCTCAGGTCTTAACTCGCATGTGAAGATTATGAAAATTATAAAATGATAACATTATAAGATTATGATAATGAGATATTCCAAGCGTATAATCAATAATTTTCTATTTTTCCTAATATTTGCATTTTTCGCGTTGCTTGGCAACGCAAAAACCAAGTTATGGCCTGACGGCACTGCGATGGATGCTTTTTTCAGTAATACTTCAAAAGTAGATGTCAATACACTTGGTAAACAATATGTTATAACAGATTATGGCGCGAAGAATGACTCCACGCTGATGCAGACAGCAGCCATACAGGCTGTGATTGACCGTTGTGCCAGCGAAGGCGGTGGCGTGGTGGTGATACCTGAAGGTACGTTCCTCACGGGTTCGCTGTTCTTCAAGCAGGGAACACATCTCTACGTTAAGGGACGGATAAAAGGCTCAGACCGCATACGGGATTTCCGACTGTTGGAAACACGTATGGAGGGACAGACCTTGCAATACTTTGCCGCACTCATAAATGCCGATGGATTGGACGGTTTTTGTATCATAGGCGATGGTGCGAAGCTGGATTGGGACGAGACGCCCAACGAGCTGGGCTTCACCACGCAGCAGAGTTGCATCGACGGCAACGGCTTTATGTATTGGGAGGAGTTCTGGTACAGGCGTATGTACAACAAGGCTTGCACCAATCTGGAGGCCATGCGCCCCAGGCTTGTGTACTTGTCCAACTGCAAGAACGTGACCGTTCAGGATGTCAACCTCATCAATTCGCCCTTCTGGACCAATCATTTGTATCGATGCGAGCATGTGCGCTACCTCGACAACTTCATCTATGCCCCCACGAAGGGCGTAGTGCCTCCCGGCGACACGAAGCAACATGGTGCGCCCAGCAGCGATGCCATCGACCTGGATGTCTGCCACGATGTTTTGGTTCATGGCTGTTATATGCAGGTGAACGACGATGCCGTAGTGATAAAGGGCGGCAAGGGCACTTGGGCAGACAAAGACCCCAACAATGGCCCCGTGTACAACGTACTGGTCAGCAGTTGCCGCTATGGCAAGGCGCACGGATGCATCACCTTGGGCTCAGAGTCCATTCATGACTGGAATATTGTGCTCTCCAATATACAGATTAGTAATGTCAACCGCGTGCTGTGGTTGAAGATGCGGCCCGACACCCCTCAGCACTACGAGAAGATACGTGTGGAGAAGGTCAAGGGTACGTGTACCTCTTTCCTTGTGGTTCGTCCCTGGACGCAGTTCTTCCAGCCCGGCGACCGTCCTGATATGCCCTTGTCCCAATGCAACGACATTACCTTTCGCGACATAGATGTTGACACGCAGAACTTCTTCGACGTAGGAACATCGGACAAATACCGTCTGCGGGACTTCACCTTCGAGAATTGTACCATCCGTGACAAGAAACAATCCTTCGACCCAACGATGATAGAGGGATGCACAGCAAAGAATTTATACATCAATGGCGTGAAAGCCTCAACTTTTTAACGATTTAACCTTTTAATATTAATATATATAATGATACAGAATCTCCTGAATTTCCTCGACAACTCGCCAGTAAACTTTCTGGCTGTCAAAACCATTAGTGACAAACTCGCCCAAGCAGGCTTCGAACGCATGAACGCCTGCGACAAACTTGGCGACATGAAACCGGGCAGACAATTCTTCCTGACGAAGAATGATTCCTCCGTCTATGCCTTCCGTATCGGCTCGGAGCCACTTGGCGATGCAGGGTTCCACATCATCTGCGCTCACTGCGACTCACCAACCTTCCGCATCAAGCCCAACGCGGAGATGACGGGAGAAGGCGGCATCGTGCGCCTCAACACAGAGGTTTACGGCGGGCCCATCATGAGCACTTGGTTCGACCGGCCCCTTACCATCGCAGGTCGTGTCATTGTGCGCTCGACCGACGTGATGCACCCCGAAACCAAACTCCTGCACATACGCCAACCCCTGTTGCAAATCAGCAACCTCGCCATACACTTCAACCGCCAAGTGAACGATGGTGTGAAACTGAGCAAACAGAAAGACATGCTACCCATCCTGGGCATCATCAACGACGAGATGGAACGCGGCAACCTGCTCATCAACCTGATTTGTGAAGAACTGAAAGTCAGCCAGAAAGACATCCTCGACTTCGACCTCTACCTGGCCGATGCTACGCCAGCTTGCACCTTCGGCATACACGACGAGTTCATCTCCAGCGGACGATTGGATGACCTCAGCATGGTTCACGCAGGATTGCAGGCATTATTGCAAAGCGGGGGGAAGACACCAAGAGTGACGCAAGTACTCGCCATCTTCGACAACGAAGAAACAGGTTCACAGACAAAGCAAGGAGCAGGAAGTCCCTTCCTTGCCAGCCTTTTGCAGCGAATTGTTTTGATGCAAGGTGGTAACGCTGAGGACTTCCACCGTAGCATAGAACAAGCCTTCATGGTTTCTGCCGACAATGCACACGCCTGGCACCCGAACTACAGCGACAAGTACGACCCGACGAACCATCCGGTGTTGGGAGGCGGACCGGTCATCAAGTTTAATGCCGCACAGAAATATGCTAGCGATGCCGTTTCTGCTGCCATCTTTGCGGGGATTTGTGAGAAAGCCAATGTGCCCTGTCAGCGTTTTGTGAACCACAGCGATGTAGCAGGCGGTAGCACTTTGGGCAACATTCTTGCCTCATCACTACCCATCAAGGGCGTCGATATGGGCAATCCACTACTGGCAATGCATAGCTGCCGTGAGACAGCCGCCGTAGCCGACCATCTCTACTGCATCGAAGCATTCAAGACTTTCTACTTACAGTAAGGTTTAAGAGTTCAAGAGTTCAAGGAACTCGTCCTCGTTCATGATGCGGATGCCAAGTTTTTCGGCCTTCTCAAGTTTGGCAGGTCCCATGTTCTCACCCGCCAGAATGAAGCTGGTCTTAGTACTGATGCTGCCTACATTTTTGCCGCCGTGCTGCTCAATGAGTGCTTTGTACTCGTCGCGGCTGTGATGTTGGAAGACACCGCTGATGACGACTGACTGCCCTTCCAGTTTATTGGAACGCGTCTGCTTCTGCTGCTCGCCAAGTTCCATCTGAAGACCATATCCCCGTAAGCGCTCCACAAAAGCGCGGTTGAGAGGGTTAGCAAAATACTGGATAATGCTGCCAGCTATAACCTCGCCAATGCCATTGATTTGCGTCAGACTCTCCAAAGAAGCCTCTGCCACCTTGTCTATACTACCATAATAGCGGGCCAGCGTCTTTGCAGCAATCTCACCTACAAAACGAATACCGATCGCATAAAGGACACGTTCGAACGGGACCTGTTTGCTCCCTTCTATACTGGCAAGAATCTTGCGAACGCCTTTACGGTCAGATGTAAGAGGATCGGTAAGCTGTTCCTCGGTTAAATCATAGAGGTCTGCTGCATCGTGGATTAGCCCGCGGCGATAATAGTCATCCACTGTTTCGGGGCCAAGTGAATTAATGTTCATCGCCTTGCGGCTGATAAAGTGTTCAATCCGTCCCATTATAAGAGGAGGACAACCTGTATCATTTGGACAATAATACGCTGCTTCACCTTCGTATCGCACAAGCTTCGAGCCGCATACTGGACAGTTTTCAACAAATTTTATTGAACATTGCTCCGCCTGCGCCTGACCGTAGGGAAGAACATTGAACATTGAACATTGTTCGTCGCTCCCCCTAAAGGGGGTTGGGGGGTCCGCCTTACCTACTATCTTCGGAATAATTTCGCCTCCCTTTTCAACAAGGACGCGGTCACCGACATGCAAGTCGAGCGAGGCCATAACATCAGCATTGTGAAGCGTAGCCCGACGCACCTGTGTACCAGCCAATTGCACAGGGTCCATGTTCGCAACAGGAGTCACGGCACCGGTACGTCCCACCTGAAAGACAACCTGTCGGAGTGTCGTCTCTGCTTGCTCTGCCTGGAACTTATAGGCAATGGCCCATCTGGGACTCTTGGCCGTCACCCCAAGACTCTTCTGCTGAGCCAGTGAATTAACCTTAAGAACAACGCCATCCGTTGCAACAGGCAAGTTTCGACGCTCCTCATTCCAATAATCAATGTATTCGAAAACTCCCTCAAGTGAATCTACCAAACGCATGTTCTTACTTATCTGGAAGCCCCATCTTGCTGCAGCCTCGAGGTTCTGATAGTGCCCGTCTCCAGGAATGCCGTCGCCCAACAAATAGTAGAGATAGGCATCCAGACCACGCTCGGCCACAGTACTGCTGTTCTTGCTCTTTAGCGTACCACTTGCAGCATTGCGAGGATTTGCAAAGAGCGGTTCGCCAACGTCTTCCCGCTCGGCATTGAGGCGATTGAAAGAACTCCAAGGCATAACGACCTCACCGCGTATCTCAAACTGAGGAGGATAATCCCCGCCGGTAGGCAATTGCAAAGGGATGCTGCGAATGGTTCGCACATTAGCAGTGACATCATCGCCCTGAATGCCATCGCCTCTGGTTACAGCCCGGACAAGGCGGCCATCCTCATAATGAAGACTGATACTAAGGCCATCGAACTTCAATTCGCAACACACCTGGAATGGTGCTCCCATGAGGCCTTCGCTCACCCTCTGCCAAAAGTCTGCCACATCCTGACGATTGTATGTATTACCCAAGCTTAGCATAGGCCGAGAGTGTACAACCGTCATAAATTCGTTGTTCAAGTCGCTGCCAACCCGTTGCGTAGGACTGTTGGCATCGAACATCTCGGGATGCCGTGCTTCGAGGTCCTGCAATTCATGCATTAGGAAGTCAAATTCCTGGTCGGAAATAACCGGGGAATTCTCCACATAGTATCGAAAATTATGCTGATGCAGTTCTTCTCGAAGTTGCAAAATTCGCTTTATTTCATCCATCTTGTTAGATATAAACCTTTATTCTTCTGCAAAAATAACACTAAAAAGAGAAAGAAGCAAGAAAATGAGACGTGCAATTTGGAATAACGACAAAATTTAAGTAACTTTGCGGCGTTTTTGAAAAGATTATACCACCATTTTATGGCACAAAATAAATTCCACGGGCTTGGCGTTGCTCTCATTACACCATTCTGTACAGACGGGAGCATCGACTTTGCAGCCCTCGACCGATTGGTAGAATACCAGATAAAGGGAGGAGTCGATTTCCTTTGTATCATGGGTACCACAGCCGAGACACCAACGCTGAGTTGCGAGGAGAAAAGGCAGTTAAAGAAGCATCTGGTAGAACGCGTAGCAGGTCGAGTACCTTTGCTCATGGGATGTGGAGGAAACAACACGGCAGCTATCGTAAGCGATTTAAGGAAAGAAGATTGGACAGGCATTGACGGCATCTTAAGCGTTTGCCCATATTACAACAAACCCTCGCAGGAAGGTCTCTATCAGCATTTTGCTGCTATTGCGAAGGCCAGTTCCCTTCCTGTTGTCCTATACAACGTTCCAGGAAGGACTGGCATCAACATGACGGCCGAGACAACCCTCCGCCTTGCGCACGATTTCGACAACATCGTCGCCATCAAAGAAGCAAGCGGTAACATCACTCAGATGGACGACATCATCAAGAACAAGCCGCAGAACTTTGACGTTATTAGTGGTGATGACGGTATCACTTTCCCACTCATCACCTTAGGTGCTGTGGGCGTCATCAGCGTCATTGGTAACGCACTGCCCGCCGAATTTAGCCGCATGGTTCGCCTCGCGCTCAAAGGAGAATACAGTACCTCCCTAACCATTCATCATAAGTTTACCGAGCTGTTCAAACTGCTTTTTGTCGATGGGAACCCCGCTGGTGTCAAGGCGATGCTTAGCGAGATGGGACTCATCCAGAATGTCTTGCGCTTACCGCTCGTCCCTACCCGACTTACGACAATGGAAAAAATCAGTCAGATTGTTCGCGAACTAGGATATTGAAAGAAAAAGAGAAAAAAATCTTAATTCATAATTTAAAATTCTAAATTTCTTCGTATCTTTGCAAAGCAAAACGGCAAAAACGACATATAAATTTATACAATTTTAGTAAACATTAAAGTAAACATGGTTTATTCACACGAAGTACAAAACATGTGTTGCGTGGCTAAAGGCCCCAACCATGGTCCTGCTCCCATCCCCGAAGAGGGCAAGTGGGTTCAGGCAAAGGAGATTAAGGACATCAGCGGTCTGACACACGGTATCGGCTGGTGTGCACCCCAGCAGGGCGCTTGCAAGTTGACCCTGAACGTTAAGGACGGTGTTATTGAGGAGGCTCTGGTAGAGACTATCGGTTGCTCCGGCATGACTCACTCTGCTGCTATGGCATCTGAGATTCTGCCAGGCAAGACCATTCTCGAAGCGCTGAATACCGACCTCGTTTGCGATGCCATCAACACCGCTATGCGCGAGCTCTTCCTGCAAATTGTTTACGGTCGTACACAGAGTGCTTTCTCTGAGGGTGGTCTGATGATTGGTGCCGGACTTGAGGACCTTGGTAAGGGACTTATCTCTCAGACAGGTACATTGTACGGTACCAAGGTTAAGGGTACTCGTTACCTGCAGCTGACCGAGGGTTACATCACCAAGATGTATCTCGACAAGGACGACCAGGTTTGCGGTTATGAGTTTGTTCACATGGGCAAATTCATGGACGCTATCAAGAAGGGTGTTCCTGCAGAAGAGGCTTTGAAGAGTGTTACAGGTACCTACGGCCGCACAAAGGCTGAGGACGGTGCTGTTAAGAGTATTGACCCACGTAAAGAATAAGGAGGAACTGCTATGATTAGAGAAGTAAAATTCGAGTCACAGGACCGTCGCATCAAGCAGATTCTTGCTTGTCTGAATAAGCACGGTATCGCTTCTATCGAGGAAGCCAATCAGATTTGTGAGGCTGCTGGCCTTGATCCTTACAAGACCTGTGAGGAGACACAGATGATCTGCTTCGAGAACGCCAAGTGGGCTTACGTAGTAGGTACTGCCATCGCTCTGAAGGAGGAGGCTAAGGATGCTGTTGAAGCAGCTAACTATATCGGTGAGGGTCTGCAGAGTTTCTGTATCCCCGGTTCTGTTGCTGACGACCGTAAGGTAGGTATCGGCCACGGTGAGCTGGGTGCTCGTCTGCTCAGTCCCGACACCAAGTGTTTCGCATTCCTGGCTGGTCACGAGTCATTCGCTGCTGCCGAGGGTGCTATCAAGATTGCTCAGATGGCTAACAAGTCAAGACCAGCTGACAAGCCCCTCCGTTGTATCCTCAACGGTCTGGGTAAGGACGCTGCCATGATCATCAGCCGTATCAATGGTTTCACATACGTACAGACACAGTTCGACTACTTCACAGGTGAGCTGAAGGAGGTTAAGCGTATCGCTTACTCTAACGGTCCCCGTGCTGCCGTTAACTGCTATGGTGCCGACGATGTTCGTGAGGGTGTAGCCATCCTCTGGAAGGAAGATGTAGATGTATCTATCACAGGTAACTCTACCAACCCCACACGTTTTCAGCACCCCGTAGCTGGTACCTACAAGAAGGAGCGTATCCGTGCCGGTAAGGCATACTTCAGCGTTGCCAGTGGTGGTGGTACAGGTCGTACCTTGCACCCCGATAACATGGCTGCAGGTCCCGCTTCTTACGGTATGACCGACACATTGGGTCGTATGCATTCAGATGCTCAGTTCGCAGGTTCAAGCTCAGTTCCCGCTCACGTAGAGATGATGGGCTTCCTGGGCATCGGCAACAACCCCATGGTAGGTTGTACTGTTGCTTGCGCTGTACAGGCTGACCTGTATCTGAACAAGAAGTAATCCTGGGTATTCCCGCATAATTTAACTCCTGCAGCTCCATCAGGAACTGCAGGAGTTTTTTAAAACAATACCACCACATAGAAAAGAACAATCGGAATGACTATTTCTGTGGTTTCCCCCATATACAAAGGCGAAAAGATGCTTGATTCGCTCGTTGGTCGCAACACGGCAGTAATGCAACAAATGATTGCAGACGGACTTATCAACAACTATGAAATTATCCTCGTCAACGATGCTTCTCCCGACAATTCATGGGAAAAGATGAAGGAAATCTGTGAAAAGGACACACATGTCGTAGGTATCAATCTGTCGCGCAACTTCGGCCAGCCCTATGCCGTAACAGCAGGATGTTCACAGGCTTGTGGTGATTATGTAGTAATTATGGACTGTGACCTCCAGGACCGTCCGGAAGAAATTCCACATTTGTTTGCAAAAGCGATGGAAGGCTGGGATGTCGTTTTAGCCAGACGCGTCAACAAGCAAACTGGCTTCCTCAAGAAACTCAGTTCCGTGGTCTTCCATACTGTTTACGACTGGCTGGCTGGCACAGAATCAGACCCTGCTATCGGCAACTTCGGGATATATTGCAATAAGATAATCCGGGAATATGTCAGAATCCCCGAGTATGTGCGAACCTTCAGCGTATTGATCAGCACCCTAGGATTCAAGACCACAACCCTTGACGTAGAACATGCCGAGCGAGAAGAAGGACAAAGCAGTTATTCCTTATCCAAGTTGCTGAAGTTGACCTACAACGTCATGATCTCCAATAGCAACAAGCCTCTTCGTATGGCAGTATCTCTCGGATTCTTCATGTCTGTCGTAGCTTTTGCCTTTGCTCTGTACAACGTCATAGCGAGATATTTTGGCTTCATTGACGTGCCAGGCTATACGCTTACTGTCTTCTCAATATGGTTTGCCTGTGGAATCCAGTTGATTGTGATGGGAATGCTCGGTTTATATATTGGCAAGATATTTGACCAAGTGAAGGGCCGTCCATCATATATCATTCGCGATATTATCAATTCACACAAGAACTAATAGCAGGGGACGCATGAAGAAACTTGCTATCATTGGAGCCAGCTATTTACAAGAACCTCTTGTGCGCAAAGCAAAAGAAATGGGTTTGTATTCTATCTGCTTTGCATGGAAAGACGGTGCAACATGTGCCAACATCTGCGACAAGTTCTATGACATTTCCGTCACAGAGAAGGAAGGAATCCTAAAGGTTTGCAAAGAAGAACAGATAGATGGCGTATGCACCATTGCTTCGGATGTTGCGGCTCCAACCGTGGCTTATATTGCAAACGCCCTGGGATTGTCTGGTAATGACTATGATGCTGCTGTCCGAGCCAATAACAAGTTCTTGATGCGGAATACTTTAACAAAGGCAGGCGTTCCATGTCCGCAGTATCGCATGGTGACTTCAACGGACTCATTGAATGGGACAGAGCTTCGGTTTCCGGTAATTGTCAAGCCAACGGACCGTTCTGGCTCTATGGGTGTAGCGAAAGTCACCCAGCCGGAGAACTTGTCTTCTGCCATAGAGCAGGCATTGTCCCTTTCCTTCAAGCATGAAGCTATGGTAGAAGAGTTTATCGAAGGACGTGAAATCAGCGTGGAGTTTATTTCCTGCCAAGGTACGCACTTCCCGCTTCAGATTACCGACAAGGAGACGACAGGTGCCCCCCACTTTGTAGAGCTAGCACATCATCAGCCTTCTTCACTCTCATCTGAGATGTTCAATACGATTTACGACATTACCCGCAGTGCCCTCAATGCCCTCGGCATTACCAATGGTGCCAGCCATTCTGAATACAAGATAACAACGGATGGTCGTGTCTTCGTGATGGAGATTGGTGCCCGTATGGGCGGTGACTTTATTGGCTCCGATTTAGTTCGCCTTTCCACAGGATATGATTTTGTCAAGGGTGTCATAGACGTAGCGCTCGGGATTTTCGAAGAGCCTGTCATTTCCGAGCATAGTTATTCCGGTGTTTACTTCCTTTGCGAAGAGACCAAACATCTCCTGCCTGTGATTCGGGAATGGAGACATAATCCAGCTTTCGTAACAGGTGAAATAACAGATACCACGCTTCGCAAAGTTGAAAAGTCTGCTGATCGCAGTGGATATGTCATATACAAAACAAAAGACAAAAGGTATACCATTAGTTAGTATGACAAAAGTTATGGTTTTTGGTGCCACAGGTACCGTTGGGGCTTACACTTGCATGTATCTTGTCGAGCGAGGTTATGAAGTCATAGCAGTAGGACACAGGAAATCCGACAATGGTTTCTTTGCGGAGCACGGCATGTCATATTATTCTGTAAACATAAGTAATCCTTCTGATTTTGATATCCTTCCGACGGATGTAGATAGTATAGTTCACCTTGCAGGTCTCTTGCCTGCCCGCATGAAAGGATATTTCCCTCAGAGATACATTGATGTCAATATGACAGGTAGCCTTAACATTCTTCTGTTTGCAGAGAGAATTGGTGTAAAATCATTGGTTTATTCACAATCAATAGCAGATGTTGCTTATCTTTGTGGGAACAAGACACCAATTCCATCTGATGCAGCCCCAAAATTCCCGATAAACAACGACCATACGATATACTCAATCACAAAAACTGCGGCGGTAAATCTCATCAAGCACTATGCCGCCAAGTGTGGCTTTCAGTACTATATCCTTCGTTTACCAAACATCTATCTCTATCATCCAAATCCCAAATATTATGTTGATGGAGAGTTGAGGTGGCAGAGCTACAGACTGATGATACATCTGGCGCAAAGAGGTGAACCACTTTCCGTTTGGGGTAATCCTGACAAGGTGCGCGACATCGTGTATGTAAAAGACTGTTGTCAGATTATCGAAAGATGTATTGCGAGCGGTGCAGAAAGCGGGACATACAATGTGGGTACAGGTATCGGTACAACCATGCGTGAGCAAGTCGAGGGAATCGTGAAGGTGTTTTCGCCCAAAGACAAGCCATCGCCTATATCCTATGATCTTTCGAGGCCCGACGCGGTTGAGTACATATTTGACATCAGCAAAACACGCAAAAACTTAGGCTATATACCTAAATACAGTTATATTGACTACCTTGAAGACTTCAAAAAAGAACTTGAAGCAGAGACTTTCTCCAAATTATGGGGGACTAATCTTGATATATGAAAAGATTCTCTGATTACATTTTTCTGCTCGTATCCTTCCTAATTTATTCCCTGACGGGCGTATTCACGAAGTTTGCATCCATGCAGGAGTTCCTTTCTTGGCAGTATATCCTGCTATTGGGCGGAGCTATATTTGTAATAGGTATTTACGCCATCCTTTGGCAGCAGATTATTCGGAGAATGCCTGTCTCGGATGCCTTCATGTGGAAAGGAACGACCATCGTATGGACAATGCTGCTTGCCTATTCCATTTTCGGGGAGCCTATCACAATTCATAACATTATTGGTTCTGTCATTATTATTGCCGGCATTACCCTATATGCCTGGAGTGACAAAAAGGAGGCTGCAACATGAACTACTATCTTCTTGTCGCTTTCAGTGTCTTTGTTGCCTCGTGCTGCCAGATGATGCTCAAGCAGGGAGCGAGAAAGAGCTATACGCCCTGGTGGAGACAATATCTCAATCCCTGGGTTGTCACAGGTTATGTGGTACTCGGGTTAACGATGATGCTGAACATTTTCTGCATGAGTCATGGCGTACAGATCAAAGCGGTCGGTATAATCGAAGCTCTAGCCTACCTATTTGTTCCCTTTCTCTCTTATATCTGTTTTCATGAAAAAATCACATGGATGAAAGTCTGTGCGATAGCAACCATCCTTATGGGAATAACCATCTTCTTTACATAAATTTTGGCTAATGTATTTCCAAATATGAGAATCCCTTTCAACAAACCATTTCTCACGGGCAAAGAAGCTCACTATATGTATCAGGCTGTCTATACAGGCAAGCTGTCTGGCAATGGCTTCTTTACGAAGAAGTGCCAGCAGGCTTTCGAAGAAAAATATGGCTTCAAAAAGTGCTTGCTTGTCACTTCCGGCACGGATGCGCTTGAGATGTGCGCCATGCTTTGCGACCTGAAGCCCGGCGACGAGGTCATTGTACCGTCCTACACCTTTGTGTCAACCGCTCTGGCATTCCTCCGTGAAGGTGCTACGGTCATCTTTGCCGACTCCATGGAAAGCAATCCGAACATTGACGCGGAAAAACTGGAGAGCCTCATCACGCCCCGTACCCGTGTCATTGTTCCCGTCCACTATGCCGGTGTGGCGTGCGACATGGATGCTATCATGGCTGTGGCGGAAAGGCACAACCTCCTTGTAGTCGAGGATGCGGCACAGGCTATCGACAGTTACTACAAGGGGCGCCCGCTTGGGTCCATCGGCCATCTCGCTGCTTTCTCCTTCCATGAGACGAAGAACATCACAGCCGGTGGCGAAGGCGGTTTGCTTACCATTAATGACAAGCGCTTCATCCGACGCTCCGAAATCCTGTGGGAGAAGGGAACAAACCGTGCCGAGTTTTTCCGGGGTGCTGTCAACAAATATGGTTGGGTGGACATGGGTTCTAGTTTCCTCCCCTCCGAAATCAACGCTGCTTTTCTATGGGCGCAACTGGAAAACTTGGAAATAATCCAGAGTAAACGCAGAAGAATATGGGAGCAGTATCACAAGGGATTGCAACACATTGCTGCAGAAGGTAAAGTCCGTTTGCCACAGATTCCCGACTATGCCACCAACAACGGACATTTGTTTTACCTCGTTTGTCGCAATCTAGAGGAGCGGTCTGGTCTGATTGCCTTCTTGAAGGAACATGACATTGTTGCACCGTTCCACTACTTATCACTCCATAAGAGCGACTACTATACCAAGAATTATGGGGAATATGTCCGCGAGCTGCCGCTTTGTGACATGTATGCCGATTGTCTGGTTCGCCTACCATTGTTCTACGAACTCACCGAGGAACAGACAGCTCTCATTATTTCCCTCATTGACGAATACTATGCGGCTCGTTAAACTCCTTTTCCTTGTTTGCTGTCTGTCCTTTGCCCTTGCCATATTCTGCTCGGCAGAGAACCCCGACGTGTATTACTACATGGGTTGTGTGCGCCTGCTTTTGGAGGGGAAGGTCCCATTTGTGGATTTCCATATCGGCTACACTCCCTTATCATTCTATATGGCTTGTCTGCCAGGATACATTTTTGGAACTGGCAACACAGCAGTCCTGGCTTTCGAGACTTTTATGAGCTTCATCAACGCAGGACTCATCTACTACCTGCTTCAAAGGAATGTGCAGGACAAGGTCTTGTGCCTTTTCTCCACTGCATTCTATCTGGCATCCTTGTTCTTCCTCGACGGCATGTGCTATGTGCTCGAGCCTTTCATCATGTTCTGGGGACTTCTGAGCCTAATTGCCGTACAAAGAAAAAGCCTTTGGGGGGTGTTGGCAGCGGGCATTTGCAGTTTCCTGGCTTTCTGGACAAAGCAGTATGGGCTAGGATTCCTTGTGCTAAATATGCTCTGGATTGTGCTCTCTTTCCGGTCGGACTGGTTAGCCCTCGCAAAACATATGTTCGTGCTCTTGGCAGGATTTGCCCTCACAGCATGCTGCATGGTTGGTTCACTATTGCTGCAGGGGGTCACACTTTCCAATATGGCAAAGTTCTCGGGCTCATCCTACGAGAAGTTCGGCATGATGGGAATAGTCGAGGGTTCTGGGTATCTGTTGCTCGTGGCACCTTTTCTGCCTGTTGCTGTTTTCCTTATTGTTAAACATTTCAAGAGCCTTCTGAAGGATACGTTTCTGATTGTATGCACATGCGGCATCCTCGGCTTCATGCTGGCCACATACGTCAGGCCTTATCTGCACTACATCCAACTGCCTTTGCCGTTTGCCTTACTTTTGATAACAATACTCGTTGACAGATATGGTAGGCAGGCAGAAAATGAACGTCTTGTGAAGTGGTTCAAAGTCTCAGTCATCGTTCCGCTGTGTATCATGGCAGTCATCGACTATTATTTCATCTTCCACAACGAGCGCAAGGTAGTCAATGAGGTCGCTGCAGAGGTAGCACGCCTCATTCCTGAAGGCACAAAGAAGGTGTATGTCTCAACAAGATTGCTTTGTGTTGGAAATATCAACAGATACGGTGCACCAATGCTTGAAAGATATGGTATGAGCAATGGCTTCATGGAAGAAGGTGAGCCGTTACGGGAGATTATTATGGATGCCGATTGTTATGTCATTGATCCCGCTAAACTGGAATACATAAAGCGAGAAGAGCCTGAACTGTTCCGACATATTCAAGAAGGTCGCAAGCAGGTTCGTATAGACTGTCGGGATAAAAGGTTCGTGACGATAGTTTTCTCTAATATAGATTAAATTCCTCCAGATATTCAGGGACTCAGTTTGCCCGAAGCTGATCATCGACAGCATCAATCGCAAGTTCCATCTCAAAGCCGCGGGAGAGGAGATGGCGCACAAGTTTTCCTTTGCGTTGATAAGAGTCAGAGTCGCGCAAAGTGCGGTTTTTCTGGCGGAGGACATCCGCAATCATCTGCATATAGGCCTCTTCCGGTATTACCTCTAGTCCTTCCGCTATTTCCGCATCTGTCAGATGCAGGTGACGAAGCATCTGCCTTATCTTCACACGGCCCCAGTGGCTGTAGTAGAACTTATCATGACAATAGGCTCTACAGAAACGTACATCGTCGATGTATTTCTCCTTAATAAGATAACTGATGATGTCTTCTGATTCCTCTAAAGACACACCCCAATTCAATAGTTTTTCTCTTATCTGAGAGGAGCAGTGTTCACTGCCGCTACAGAGCCTTGCCGCCCGTGCAAGTGCCTGTTCTTTATTTATTTCTTCACTTTTCACTTTTTAAAGCGCATACAAACCGTTCGTTGTCATATTGGTCCTTTACTATTACAATGTTCATATAGCCCTTTTGCCGAAGAAGTTCTCCTACCTGCCCGGTGAAGGCCCTATTCGTTTCAAAAAAGAGCCAGCCATTGTCCACAAGATGCAACTGGCCATAGTCAGCAATCGCCCGATAGAATAGCAGAGGATCATCATCTGGAACAAATAGAGCAAGATGTGGCTCATAATGGAGAACATTTTCATCCATCGCCGCAGTTTCTTTCCTACATACGTAGGGAGGATTGCTTACAATAGCATCAAATTGAGAGGGGCAGGAACCGGGAAGCTGGGCGCATGCTGTTATGTCTTCCTGAACGAAGTCCACTTCAGCACCAAGTCGTCTAGCATTTCTGCGGGCATAGTCAAGAGCTTTTTCAGAAACGTCGGAAGCCGTTAACCGATAGCCTGCAAGGGCTAGCGTAATGGCAATGCATCCACTGCCTGTCCCCACGTCAAGCACGTTGCTGCCCGAAGCAATATGCTGTTGAACCAACTGCACCAACTGTTGTGTCTCCGGCCTTGGGATAAGTACACCAGGACCGACAAGAAACAATCGCCCACAAAACTCCTCACTGCCCAAAACATACTGCACTGGTTCTCCTTTCGCAATCCTATCGATAATTATTTGTAGTTCTGCTTTGTCGTCTGCCGATAAAATCGTATCTTTGCCGAGAAGAATATCGGCGCGCGACAAGCCAAACCGGCGTTGCATGACGAGTTCATAGAGTGCTCGCGCTTCGCCATAATCATATCGCTGCTGTAACTGATGAAGTCTTTCGTATACCATTTGCGAGGCAAAGTTACGAAAAAGATTAGAGAATAGGGATTAGAGATTAAAGTTTTTTACGATTCAATGCTCAATGTTCAATGGTCAATGATATAAAATACATGCAGCGCTGCATCCAGCTTGCACAAAACGGAGAAGCCGGCGCAGCACCCAATCCTATGGTAGGAGCTGTGGTAGTATGCGACGGACACATTATCGGAGAAGGCTATCACCGCCGTTGCGGTGGGCCTCATGCCGAAGTAAACGCCATAGCAAGCGTACAGCAGAAACATCTCCTCAGTCGCAGTACTATCTATGTCAGTTTGGAACCTTGCGCTCATTATGGCAAAACACCGCCCTGCACCGACCTCATCATTCAAAGTGGCATTCCACGTGTTGTAGTGGGTTGCACAGACCCCTTTACCAAGGTCAACGGACTTGGTATCAAAAAGCTAAAAGACGCTGGTTGTGAAGTCATTGTCGGTGTCCTGGAACAAGAATGCAGGGAACTGAACCGTCGGTTCTTCACCTTCCACCAAAAGCACAGACCATGGATTACACTTAAGTGGGCGCAAAGCAAGGATGGCTTTATCGACCGACTCCGCAGAGCGGAAGAAGAGCCGATGCATTTTTCGAACGCTCTGACACAGACACTTGTTCACCGCCTTCGTGCACAGCACCAAGCCATTCTTGTTGGTACGACAACAGCTCTCATGGACAATCCTACCCTTACAACCAGATATTGGAAAGGACCGAATCCACTACGTCTGACCATTGACCGCCACAATAGTCTGCCCAAACACCTTCATCTGAAAGATGGTAGCACGCCGACTGTCATCTATACCCAGGAAAACATTGATGAGATTCTAGACGACCTCTACAAACGCGGCATACAAAGCCTTCTCATAGAAGGCGGTGCCAAATTACTCCAAAACTTTATTGATAAGGACCTTTGGGACGAAGCTCATATCGAAATAGCTGCTGTCTGTCTGAAACAAGGTATCGTAGCACCTTCGCTTACAAACGAGATGCTAAAAAGTCAGGAAAACTATGGCGGACAATTTATACAACACTACCGACATATATTATAAAAAACATGACATAAAGTGTTATAAGAGACACTTAATTCCCTAATTAAACTTAAAACATGCACTGCTTCCCCATTAAAATCTTAATTCTTCACTCTTAATTCTCAATTTTATTGTATCTTTGCACATTGAAATCACATACACACGCTATGCGCGCACGAAAAAATATGAGAAATCGCTGGCATCTACTGCTATTGACACTTTCTTTTCTGATATTGTCATGTTCCAAAGATGACGGTGCTACTGCATACAATGACTATTGCTACATTAAGTCTGTGACTTTAGGAACTGTAAAGCGCACCATTGAGAAACGGGACCGCAAAGACAGGACAATAATCATCAACACGATTTCCACGACCTTCTCCGGCAGTGCTTTTGCCATGACCATCGACCAGCGCAACAATATTATCGAGAACCGCGATTCTCTGCCCTACGGCAGTCAACTCTCAGCCGTTCTCGCAACAATCAATTTCGACGGTTCCATGGTTTCCTACCGTGAAAAGGGTTCAGAATCTGGGTGGACGGCCTACAACTCCACTGACAGTCTCAACCTCACAAAGCCCTTGGAGCTATACACAGTCAGCAATGACAATCAAAGCCACCGCATCTATACCTTTAAAGTCAATGTGCATAAGCAAGAGGGTGATTCTTTATATTGGGACATGTGCGAAAACGAAGTTGCCCCCCTCTCAGACATGATTGACATGAAAGCTTTTATCTTGGACAACAAACTGATGGTGCTTGGGGAAAAGACTTCTGGTATCATTCTTGCCGAGAGATCTGGTGTAGAGGCACAAGGTTCGTGGGAAGAGAGCGCAACGACTGGTTTGCCTCTTACTGCCGACTTGCAAACGCTCCATCAGCATGCTGGCACGCTGTACCTTAGCACAAGTGAGGGCAATATTCTTTCCTCCACCGACGCGAGGACATGGCAGCAGGTAGGATCACCACACACTGCCGCACTTACCCTTGTCGAAAAAACCGCGGACTATTTCTATGCTATCTCAGAAAACAAACTGTTACGTTCTGCTGACGCTATAGATTGGAGTCACGAAGAGAAACTCGACACAAAGGCAGACTCGCTGCCTGCATACGGGATAAGAGCACTCACTATGCAACAGGCCAATGGCAACTCCCGCATAGTAATGGTCGGACAAAATAACGACTACCCAAATAACGTCGTCTGGAACAAGATGTGGAATCAATGCGAACTTGAAATGGATGCAGAATGGTATTATTTCCCCTTCAGTTTCGACAACAAAATACCTTGTCCCCGTCTCGGGTTCCTGAATCTACTGCCTTATGACGGCAAATGCATCGCTTTCGGCGGAGCCTCTGCCGACAATAAACATAAAGCACTTGATTTGATGTACATCAGTGAAGACTACGGTATCACATGGCGACCCAGCAGCGATCTTCACCTACCAATTGAATTGGAAGGCATCGAAGGCTGCATCGCAAGTACTGTTGACAAGAACAACTATATCTGGATTATAACAAACGCACAAGTATGGCGAGGAAGACTGAACAGATTAGGATTCGCCCAGCAATAATCATCTGCTGTCTACTCTTCGGGCTTGCCATACATGCGGAAGAAGAGATAGAATACAAGATGGACATGGGTGCGGGACTTGGTGGCTGTTTCTACATGGGCGATGCCAACAGCACACCGTTTGGCGACCTCAGTGTGATGGGAGCTATCACGGCACGCCGTATCCTCAATGCGCGTATGGCAGTCAAGGCGAATATAGCTTTCGGGCATATCCACGGACAAAGCAGTGGCTTTATACCTGTAAACGCATATAGTCAGACTCCGGAAGGCGGAACGCCTACCGCAATAAACTTTTCGCGCAACGTGATGGATCTGGGGCTTCAGTTCGAGCTGAATTTCTGGGGATTTGGCACCGGAGTTGGTTATAAAGGTAATAGCCGCATAACACCCTACATTCTCGCAGGAGCTGGTGTTACTGTCGGCATGGGCGGCGGAGCAGATGCATGCGGAGGAATGAATATCCCCGTCGGCATCGGCGTAAAATACAAACTCAAGCCGCGTGTTAACATTGGTTTCGAATGGACCATGCGTTTCAGTACAACAGACAAGCTTGATGCCACCCCGTATGGGACACAGTTAAATGACCCCTACGGCGTAAAAAGTGCTATGTTCAAGAACAAGGACAGCTACAGCTTTGCCATGTTTTTCATCACTTACGACATGTTCCCGAAATATCGCAAATGCAATAACTGATTGAAAAATTGAAAATATGGACTTCGAATTAGACAGAAACAATATTCCGCAATCCATCGCTATCATCATGGATGGAAACGGACGCTGGGCACAGGAGAGGGGCCTTCCCCGTTCCAGCGGACATATTCAGGGGGTAGAAAACGTAACACGCATTACCTCAGAATGTGCCAGGCTTGGTGTCAAGTATCTGACAATGTACACTTTCTCGACAGAGAACTGGAGCCGTCCAGAAGCAGAAGTGGCAGTACTGATGCAGTTGGTGGCAGACAAAATCGAGGATGAGATATTCATGAAGAACGATATACGCTTCCGCTACATCGGCGACATTGAGTCACTGCCTACCCCGGCACGTCGCCGCGTATTAGAATGCGAAGAAAATACGAAGAACAACAAACGCATGACTGTCATCACTGCCCTCAACTATAGCAGTCGATGGGAACTGACCAAGGTGGTACGCGATGCCGTCCGCGAAGCGCAAAACGGACTTGTCAAACCGGAAGACATCAACGAGGAATATGTCGCAAGCCATCTGACAACAAACTTCATGCCCGATCCCGATCTGCTCATACGAACCGGCGGCGAACTGCGCATCAGCAACTATCTGCTTTGGCAGTGTGCCTATAGCGAATTCTATTTCTGCGACACCTTCTGGCCCGACTTCCATGAGGAAGATCTGTACAAGGCCATCGCGGCATACCAGCAGAGACAAAGACGCTTCGGAAAAACAGGGGAACAAGTTAAAGAGGAAGTTAAGAGTTAAGAGTAGAAAAGTTGAAAAAAGCATTCCTTATATTATTTACCCTCTGGGGGCTGTTCCTCCCTGCGCATGCACAAGTACGGCAACGCGAAGTGGCTCCCGAAATCGACTATAGTCGCACGCCGCGGGAATATTACATTGGTAAAATTACCGTCGATGGTGTAAAGAACTATGACGATTATCTACTCATCGGATTGAGCGGGCTAAGTGAGGGACAGAAGATAGAGATTCCCAGCGAGGAAATAACAAACGCTGTGAAACGCTATTGGCGCAACGGGCTCTTCAGCAATGTAGCCATTAGCGTTGACAGTCTCGTGGGCGATTCCGCATACCTGCACATACAACTCACTCAACGTCCACGTATTTCACAAATCAACATCAATGGCGTAAAGAAAAAGAATGAACGGGACGATTTAAAGGAAAAGATGGGGCTGATAAAGGACAATCAGTTGACCCCCAATATGATTGACCGCGCCATCATTCTTGGAAAGAGGTACTTCTCGGAAAAGGGATACAAGAATGCAGAGATTAATATTGTGCAGCGTGAGGATGCAGGAGCACCCGACAAGGTTATCGTGGATGTTAATGTCGAGAGGAAAGACAAGGTGAAAATTAACCGTATCTACATATCTGGCAACAAACACCTGAGCACAGCTAAGATTAAAGGCAACCTCATTAAACCTGGCGTGTTGAAGAAAATACACGACAAGCACTCTATGTCCGGTTGGTTCAGAAGCAAGAAGTTCATTGACACGAAATACAATGAAGCAAAAGAGAACTTGATCACGAAGTACGGCGAATTGGGTTATCGCGATGCTATCATCGTTTCAGACAGCGTTGTGCCTTACAACGACCAGGATGTAAACATCTACATCTGTGTTGATGAAGGGCAAAAATACTATGTGCGTAACATAGAATGGGTCGGTAACACACTATACCCGACAGACGGTCTGAATCAACTGTTACGATTGAAGAAGGGTGATGTTTACAACCAAAAGCTTCTTGAAGAACGCCTGACAACCGATGATGATGCCGTAGGCAACCTTTATTACAATAACGGCTATGTCTTTTCTCGTCTCGATCCCGTTGAGACAAATATCGTCGGCGACTCCGTTGATTTGGAGATTCGCATTTTCGAGGGACCTCAAGCACACATAAGCCATGTTCGCATCAGTGGCAACGATCGCGTCTATGAAAACGTAATACGCCGAGAGCTCCGCAACAAACCAGGTGACCTCTTCTCGAAAGAGGCCCTCATGCGTTCATATCGTGAAATTGCTTCGCTGGGGCACTTCGACGAAAACATTGACCCCAAAGTGGAACCCGACCGTGTGAATGGCACTGTGGACATCAATTGGGGGCTCATCAGCAAGAACAATGACCAGGTTGAATTCTCTCTGGGTTACGGACAGACGGGTGTCATCGGACGCATAGGACTAAAGTTCAGCAACTTCTGCATGGCCAATCTTTTCAGCAAGAAGGGACTTCGTCGTGGCGTAATGCCCATGGGCAACAGCGAGACATTCAGTATTAGCGGACAAACGAACGGACGTTACTATCAGTCATACAGCATCAACTACACCAATCCTTGGTTTGGTGGCAAGCGTCCGAACACATTCTCCTTAGGCGCTTTCTTCTCGAAGCAAACAGACGTAAGCGACAATTACTACAACTCTGCCTACTACAACAATTACTATAGCAGTTATCTATACGGCTATGGCAACAGCACATACAATTACTACGAGAATTATTATGATCCCGACAAGTATGTGATGCTCTTCGGCGTATCGCTTGGATGGGGTAAGCGTCTGCGCTGGCCCGATGACTGGTTCACACTCTATGCAGAACTGAGCTATACACGCTACATGCTAAAGAATTGGCAGTACTTCCTCATGTCCAATGGCAACTGTAACAACATCAACCTCGGTTTTACTCTGAGCCGTAACAGTACCGACAATCAGATTTATCCCAGAAAGGGTTCTGAGGTCATGATGAATGTCACCCTGACGCCCCCATATAGTCTCTTTGTCAACAAAGACTATGCTAACCTTGCAACGAACGTCAACAGTCCGACATACAATAAAGAAATGCAGGAAAAGTACAATTGGATTGAATATCACAAATGGAAGTTCAAGGCCCGTACCTATACTGCTCTGAGTGGAAAAGAGAAATGCTTTGTTTTGATGACCCGTGCGGAATTCGGCATACTGGGACACTATAACAAGAACAAGCCTTCGCCCTTCGAGACATTCTACGTTGGCGGAGATGGAACCAGCGGCTATAGCTCGACCTACGCTACCGAGACGATTGGTATGCGAGGCTATGACAATGGTGCGCTCACGCCAAGAGGTGAATCCGGCTATGCATACGACCGCTTCACCGTGGAACTGCGATACCCCTTCATGCTGAGTACTAGCACCAATATCTACGGTCTTGCCTTCGCAGAGG
This sequence comes from Bacteroidaceae bacterium, assembly GCA_017552435.1. Lineage (GTDB taxonomy): Bacteria > Bacteroidota > Bacteroidia > Bacteroidales > Bacteroidaceae > Physcousia. Next base: position 4,673 of record JAFZPZ010000080.1, on the reverse strand, counting down.
GCGGAAACGCATGGAACAAAATCGGGGACTTCAATCCACTGGACATGAAACGCTCACTCGGAGTCGGCGTACGTATATTCTTGCCTATGGTTGGCCTGATTGGTGTTGACTGGGCATACGGATTCGACAAAGTATTCGGTAGCAAAACTTACTCAGGAAGTCATTTCCACTTCATTCTCGGACAGGAATTCTAATCTTAATCTTATACATTATTATATAATAGAAGTTTTATTATGAAGAAGTTTTTGATTGCAATGCTGATGCTGCTGGGCAGCTCGTCAGTTTGGGCTCAGAAGTTTGCCTTGGTCGATATGGACTACATTCTGAAAAACATTCCTGCCTATGAGCGTGCCAATGAGCAACTCAATCAGGTAAGCAAAAAATGGCAGGCAGAAGTAGAAGTTCTGACCACCGAAGCACAAACGCTATACAAGAACTATCAGTCGGAAGCAGTATTTCTGAGTGAAGAACAAAAGACAAAACGCGAAGATGCCATCGTGGCAAAAGAAAAGGAGGCTGCAGAGCTGAAGAAGAAATACTTTGGTCCCGAAGGCGAACTTTTCAAAAAGCGCGAGAGCCTAATGGCCCCCATCCAGGAGGAGATTTACAATGCCGTCAAGGATATCTGCGACCAGAAGGGTTACAGTCTCATTCTGGATCGCGCCAGCGATGCCGGCATCATTTTCGCAAGTCCGAAGATTGACATTTCCAACGAAGTGCTAACTAAACTTGGATACAATTAAAGGATAATAACGATATAACGAAATAACGTAATAACGAAAAAAATAAGAAGAAAATTATGAAAAAGATTCTGATTGCCATTCTCATGATGGCTCCTCTGAGCCTCTGTGCTCAACAAAAATTCGCACATTTCAACACTGCAGACGTAATCCCCAACATGAAGGAATACACAACCGCCATGGAGGAGATACAGAACATGCAGAAGCAGTACGAAGACGACATGAAACTGATGCAGGACGAACTGCAGAAGAAGAGCGAAGAATACCAGAAAGAACAGGCTAACCTGTTGGAGAACGTCCGCCAACGTCGCGAACAGGAACTGACCGACCTCTATAACCGCTTGCAGCAGTCCTACCAGGACAACCAGACTGCTTTGCAGAAAGCACAAGCAGAGAAGTTGTCTGCCATCAGCGAGAAAGTTCTGGCTGTGGTCAAGAAAATAGGTGAAGAAGGTGGTTACGTCTATATCGTCGACACCAGTGCTGGTGTTATTCCTTTCGTTAATACGACACTCAGCACAGATATCACCGACCAGGTGAAGAAAGAATTAGGTATTCAGTAAAAACATTCCCTTATCTCCAAGCCTATGAGACGCTTGTTATTCATTCTCCCGTTCCTGCTATTCTGTGCCATAAGTCGGGCGCAGATACAGTTCGGGTACATCAGCTACGAACAAATTCTTAAGGAGTTACCGGAGTATGCTCAGGCGACACAGGATCTGGCTGCTCTAAAAGCCACCTACGAAGAAGAGGCACAAAAAGGCGAAGAGGAGTTTCAACGCAAGTTCGTTGATTTCCTGCAAGGACAGAAAGACTTTCCGCAGGCTATCATGCAAAAACGCCAGGCAGAGCTGCAGACGCTCATGGACAATGGCATCGCTTTCCGCATGAAATCTCAGGAACTGATTAATCAGGCTGAGAAAGACCTGATGCAGGAAGCCCACAAACGTCTGAACCGTGCATTACTCGAGGTGGGTGTGGAATACGGCTATGGCTACATCATCAACACCGACAACAACAACTGTCCCTACATCAACCCTGTTGTAGGTGTCGATGTGACAGAACTCGTTCGCCAAAAGCTTGGTCTGTCCGTTGCCACACAGGAAGAAGAGCCCGCCCAGACTCCAGCTCCTGCTTCTGGGGAGGAGTAAACGAATTCCCTGCCGTTCCCTTCGGGAGGTCAAAATGGTAAATTGTCAAATGGTAAATTGTCAAATGGTAAATTGTCAAACAGCAAAGGGTCCTATAGGAGTATTCGATTCTGGCTATGGCGGACTGACCATTCTGCGACAGATTCGCAAGATAATGCCGCAGTACGACTACCTTTATCTGGGCGACAATGCCAGGACTCCCTATGGAACACGTTCCTTCGACATTGTCTATGAGTTCACACTTCAGGCTGTCCGTTATCTGTTCGAGCAAGGATGCCATCTTGTAATCTTGGCCTGCAATACAGCATCAGCAAAGGCGCTTCGCAGTATTCAGCAAGAAGACCTTCCAAAGCTTGACCCGAAGCGCCGTGTTCTCGGTGTGATACGCCCCACTGTCGAGGTCGTCGGCAGTATCTCGAAGACCCGTCATGTTGGTATCATGGCCACACCGGGCACCATATACAGCAGGACCTATGAGCTGGAGATTGCAAAACTAAGCCCGGATATCCAGGTTACAGGAGAAGCTTGTCCCATGTGGGTGCCGCTGGTGGAAAACGAGGAATACGACAGCCCAGGTGCAGACTACTTTGTCCGCGAACGCATAGAGAGCCTGCTTCATCGCGATCCGCTCATCGACAGCGTTATACTCGGCTGCACACATTACCCGCTGCTGATTGGAAAAATACGAAAATATATGCCCGAGGGTGTGAACATCATTGAGCAGGGCAGTTATGTAGCACAGAGCCTGGAGAACTATCTCGGGCGTCATCAGGAGATAAAGGAACGTATTACCACAGGAGGAACAGCACGTTATCTGACCACAGAACAGGCAGAAGCATTCCAGTCGAAAGCCGCCATTTTCATGGGCAGCCCACTCGAAGCAGAAAGAGTGCAACTGTGAGTAATTGATAATTGACAATTTATAATTCATGAAAAGCGATACCATAGTTATCATCCCGACATACAACGAGAAGGAGAATATCGAGGCTATCATACGTGCAGTCACATCGTTGGAAAAGCCCTTCGATATCCTCGTCATTGATGATGGCAGTCCAGATGGTACAGCAGATATTGTAAAGAGACTCATGAAGGACGAGTTGTCCGGACGCGTCAATATCATAGAGCGCTCGGGCAAACAAGGGCTTGGCAAAGCCTATATCTGCGGTTTCAATTGGGCTATCGAACAGGGTTACGATTATATCATCGAGATGGATGCCGATTTCAGCCACTCTCCGAACGACTTGCCGCGCCTTTATGCCGCCTGTCACGATGAGGGATACGATGTTTCTGTCGGCAGCCGGTATATCACAGGTGTAAATGTTGTGAACTGGCCTATTGGCCGTGTCCTCATGTCGTACTACGCTTCTGCATACGTCCGTACCGTGCTCGGCATTTCCCTGCGCGACACAACGGCAGGTTTCGTATGCTGGTCGCGCAAAGTATTGGAAACCATCTGTTTGGACAACATTCACTTCAAAGGTTATGCCTTCCAGATTGAGATGAAATACACGGCTCTGCGTCTTGGCTTCAAAATCAAAGAGGTGCCTGTCGTTTTTGTCAATCGCGAGTTGGGAACAAGCAAGATGTCTGGAGGCATCTTCGGTGAAGCCCTGTTCGGCGTCATACGCCTACGCTTCATGAAATTCAAGAGGAGAGCCAACTAATATACAATTGGGAATAGACAATGATAGGTAAGATTAAAGCGCTTTTGAGCCAGAAAGAGATGCAACAGTTCATCCGCTTTTGCATTGTAGGCGGGACCTGTGCGCTGATAGACGCTGCGATATTCTATGTTGTGCGTCTTTTTGCCCCCTATCAGGTAGCACTTGTTTCGGGCTATCTCATTTCCCTCTGCGTCAACTATCTGCTGACCGTCTATTGGACCTTCCGTACAGAGTCATCCGTACTAAACCTTGTTGGCATCGTCGGAGCGCACATGTTCAATCTATTCGTTGTGCGAATGGGACTCATGATGCTATTTGTCGAGATACTCGGTCTGAAGGATTCCATCGCCTATCTCCCGATGGCAGTCATTAGTGCCATCACAAACTACCTCGTCATCCGAACTGTAGTGAAGTACTCCAAGAAAAAGGCTCACTAGTAAAAATCTGTGTTACTTAAAACCAAAACCTCAATAACCCTTTTCTGTTGTTGATGGGTTACACCCCATACGTTTTCCATTCATGCATTATCGAATCCAAGTTCACTTGTCTTCGCTGCCGCACGAATAGAAAACAGCCTACGGCTACAACACCAGAAAAGAAAAACCAAGAAAACAATTATTATAGCACAATAATTGGTTTGATTACATCGTTATCTCAAAAAAGGTTAGGATGAATGCTAACACCCCGATAGGTATATTGTTTAATTTTGCACCGGTGAAAGATCAGTGTGAAAAATACTATTACGATGTGAATACCAAAACTATCACAGCCTTTTAGAAACAATTTTTCGGCTCACTTGCAAAACTCTGTGTCTGATTTAAACAAAAACAAGAGAAAACCCTTTTTCTGGCGTTTATGAGTTACACTCACACTTTTTCAATCTGTCCGTCAGAGAATCCAAGTAAACTTCCCTTCTCTGCCAGACATATCGAAAAACAGTCTTACGGCTAAAACACCAGAAAAAGAAGAACATTAAAAACCACCTTGCAAGCAAAGCTCTAAATGATAAATGAGAGATAAATCGTAAATAGTAAACGAACATGTTTTCTCGGTTTTTCTTCTGGTTAGGTTGAATTCTGAAAAGAATTGATGGTGTGGCTGTGAGCTTTTATCTGGGT
>JAFZPZ010000079.1 GCA_017552435.1 Bacteroidaceae bacterium | reverse complement strand
CTTTTGTTGTTGTGACAGCATAAATAGATTCCTTTATGCTGTAAAGGTACAAAAAAATCTGCACATAGCCAAACTTTTAAGTGACTATGTGCAGAACTAATTTGTTAAAAAGAGCCTAACGGGACTTTTTCAGTGCCCTCGTCTGAAACGGCACCCTTTCAATGTATAAAGACTTATCTTTCGATTAAAGCTCAGCGAAGTACTTGATGGTGCGAACCATCTGGCTGGTGTAGCTGTTCTCGTTGTCGTACCAGCTGACAACCTGTACGAGGCTGTTGCCGTCACCCATCTTGCTGACCATTGTCTGGTTAGCATCGAAGAGAGAACCGAACTTCATGCCGATGATGTCGCTGCTGACGAGCTTCTCCTCGGTATAGCCGAAGCTCTCGTTGGTAGCAGCCTTCATGGCAGCGTTGATGCCTTCAACGGTAACCTCACCCTTAACAACAGCATGCAGGATGGTGGTAGAACCTGTGAAGGTGGGAACGCGCTGAGCAGCACCAATGAGCTTGCCGTTCAGCTCGGGAATAACGAGACCGATAGCCTTGGCAGCACCTGTGCTGTTGGGAACGATATTGGCAGCACCGGCACGGGCACGCTGCAGGTCACCCTTGCGCTGAGGACCGTCGAGAATCATCTGGTCGCCAGTGTAAGCGTGAACGGTGGTCATGATACCGCTCTGGATGGGAGCGAAGTCGTTGAGAGCCTTTGTCATGGGAGCGAGGCAGTTGGTGGTGCAGCTAGCTGCGCTGATAACTGTATCTTCCTTCTTCAGGGTCTTGTGGTTCACGTTGTAAACGATAGTGGGGAGGTCGTTGCCTGCGGGAGCAGAGATGACAACCTTCTTGGCACCAGCGGTGATGTGAGCAGAAGCCTTCTCCTTGCTGGTATAGAAACCTGTGCACTCCAGAACGACGTCAACACCCAGCTTGCCCCAAGGCAGCTCAGCAGCGTTGGGAACTGCATAGATGGTAATCTCCTTACCGTCAACGATGATAGAGTTGTCTGTAGCCTCAACGGTGTGCTTGTTCTCGCCGAACTTGCCACAGAAACCGCCCTGAGCGGTGTCATACTTCAGCAGGTGAGCCAGCATCTTGGGGCTGGTGAGGTCGTTGATAGCGACTACTTCATAACCTTCGGCCTCGAACATCTGACGGAAAGCGAGGCGACCAATACGGCCGAAACCGTTAATAGCGACTTTTACGTTTGCCATTTTCTTTGAATTTAATAGTGATTTATAAAATGTATTTTGTGTTTAACTCTGAACTATGAATTCTGAACTATGAACTGTTTCTTATCCGCAATTACAATAATGTGCCGACTTGCAAGCCATTACAATTAGTGTCAAAAGCAGGCAAATTGATGCAAAAATGACTCTTTTTTTCACTTTTTTTTCTTTTTGCGCTGCAAAATTACAAAAATCTTTTTAAATTCGCAGTCGATAAGATATAAAAAATCACTAATACTTCGAAATTGCTAAATCAAAATTCCAATTTATAAACTCATAACGCTTAAACTTTTAATCATTTTAACTCTTAAACTTTTATTCTTATGTCATTTATTCAAGATTTCAAAGCGTTCGCGCTTAAGGGTAATGTGGTAGATATGGCAGTCGGTGTTATCATCGGCGGTGCATTCGGTAAAATCGTGACCAGTATAGTCAATAACATCATCATGCCTCCCATTGGTGTCCTGACCGGTGGCGTTGACTTCACAGACCTCAAGCTTGTCATCAAGGAAGCCGAAGGCGAAGCAGAAGCTGTGACCCTCAACTACGGCCAGTTCATCCAGGATGTTGTCGATTTCCTGATTATCGCCTTCTGTATCTTCCTCATGGTGAAGGGTATCGCTGCCCTGAACCGCAAAAAGGATGAAGAAAAGGCTGCTGAGCCTGCTCCTGCTCCCGAACCAAGTGCAGAAGAGAAGCTGCTGACCGAGATCCGCGACTTGCTGAAGAAGTAAGGACCCCTCCAAACCTCCCCATAAGGGGAGGCTTTTTTTCTTTTATTAATAAGGTAAAAAGATGTTCAAAAGATTTGTTTTCCTCTTGCTTCTGACTCAATGGTCAATGTTCAATAATCAATGTTCAATGACCTTTGCTCAGTCGGCAGCAATCAAGAACCTCTATCGCACTGTCTCTGACACCTACGAGACGAAGGCCGATTCTATGACCAATGCCTTTATCGAGTCGTTCATGATCAAGAGCAAGGGTATCTTCAACGACCGCTATCAGACGTATGCCTACAATGCGTACTGGACACAAGCCCATGCGATAGACGTCGTTATCTACGGCTACGAGCGCCACAAGGACATCAACAAGACCCTTGCCAACACCTACCTCAAATACATCAAACTCTGGTACAAGAACAAGGCTAACAACTATGCCGGAGCATCGGCCAGCAACACGACCACGCCCAACATCAGTACTGACTACAAGATGTTCGAAAACCCCTACACCGACGATATGTGCTGGATTACGCTCACCCTCCTGCACATCGGCGAAGCGACGGGTACCAAGGCCTACACAACCGTCGCACGTCAGGTCTTCGACAACTATATCATCAAACGCGCAAAAGAGGACGAAGAGACTGGTGGATTGTGGCTGCCCTGGAACACCGATGCCGGCAGCGGACCAAATGCCTGCACACAGTCGCCCGCAACCCTGATTGCCGCCAAGCTCTATCAAAAGCTCGGAACAGCGAAATATCTGGAATATGCAAAGAAGCTCTACGCCTACACCTCCAAGAAGATTGTCAAGAGCGACGGACGTGTGGAGGAACCGCCTTTGACCTACACGCAGGGAACCTTCGGCGAAGCCTGCCGTGTGCTGTATCACGTCACCGACGAGTCGGCCACCATCAAGAACAAATACAAGACGCTGGCCTATACATATCTTAATTATGCCTTCACCAGCGGACGCTGCACCAACGGACAGAACATCCTGCGACACGAAGGCACCAGCGGTGACCAGAGCATCTTCAAGGCGGTGCTCATCCCCTATGCCGTCAACTATGTCCTCGACGACGATATGCCGGCAACCAACCGAACCAGCCTATGCAAGCTCATCCAGAAGAACACCACGACGATGTGGAAGAACCTCGACCTCTCCCACTACCCTATCGTCTTCTGCAACTACGACTGGACGAAGCCCTATACTGGCGCAGACAAGGACGCATCGATGGGAGCCATGTGCAGCGGTGCATCGCTGATGGAAAACTCGGCCCGTATGTGCAAAGCCATCGTGGACCGCTACAATCAGGAACTCGAGGACGGCATCGATGAAATGAAGAATGAAGAATTAAAAATTAAAAATGATAACGCCGCCTACGACCTCGCAGGCCGTCAAATCGTAAATAGTAAATCGTCAAATCGTAAATTACGCTCGGGTATCTATATCATCAGCGGGCGCAAGGTATTCGTTCGCTAACTTTGTCGAGCTACTTTTGCGCTCGAAAATACAAAATTAAAAAAAAACAAATAATTTTTCACTTTTCATTTTTCACTTTTCATTTTTTGTTGTACCTTTGCACCGCAAACAAAGGTTTGGTGCCTTGGATGAGTGGCTTAGTCACCGGTCTGCAAAACCGTGCACGGCGGTTCGAATCCGCCAGGCACCTCCACCAAAAAGAATCCCGTAACGGTTATCGCTACGGGATTTTCTTTTATACATCGATACACATCTTTATTAAATAGAATATCACGGGCACCAGAAGGCTCGGTAGCAGGTTGACCGTCTTGCAGTCCTTTATACCAAGGATACCCAGTCCGGAACTGACGATGAGCACACCACCGACGATACTGAGTTCCACACGCATCGGTTCGGGCATACCGTCGCCACAGAAATAGCCTATGGCATAGAACAGACCCTGCCAACAGAAGAGTACGGGTGCGGCAAGAAGCATAATCCAACCATACGAGGCAGCAAGAACGGCAGAAGTAACGAGGTCGAGCGTGGCATTCGTATATAAAAAGGTATTGGCCGGCTCGCCGAAAGCCCATCCTGCCGTTGGGGAAAGCGCCGAAAGTACCGGACCGACAACAGAGAATGTACCGATGCAATAAAGCAGGCAGCCTGTAACAAGTCCCTGAAGGCCGTTGTTTTCATTGAACATTGACCATTGAGCATTGACCATTGTTCCGCCTGCACCTTGCTTCTTGGCATTGATGAGTGCATTCAGTCGTTCAACAGCTCCCGACAGATCGAGCCAAGTGCCGACGAGTCCGCCTATAGCCAGACTCAGGATGAAAAGGACGGGAAACTCACTTTTCGCCATATTAGGCAACGAGGCATTCATACCGAGCACAAGGCAACAAAGCCCCAAGCCATTGAACAATGCCTTCTTGTATTTCTCGGCGATGCCAGAACGAACCAAAGCTCCGAAAGCTCCTCCGACTAGTATTGTGACAGTATTGATTATTGTGCCAAGCACCGCTTTTATTTTTCGATTTGACTATTTACTTTTTACAATTATGTTCCCCCTAAGGGGGGGTAGGGGGTCCTTAGCCACGCCAGCAACTCCCCTTCGCTGGTCATACGGAAGCGGAACGTTTGAGCGCGGCTCTGGTTGTACTGCTGTTCTATATAGTGCAGCGCCTCGTCGGATTGTCCATCGCGCAGATGCTGCAAGGAACGGTCGCTGATGACAAGGACATCGGTAGTATCGTCGATATAGGTATTGGCATAAATGCCTCTGTTACCGAGCATCTGATAGAGTTCTGCCTGTGGTGTTTCAGTATCGGGAACCAGGTAGAGTTCCTTCATATAAAGTGGATTCTCTCTCTCCTCATAACATAACCGACCGTCCAAGTAGTGCCGGATTGTGAGGTGCAGATCCTTTCTGGTCTGCTCAGGAACAAAGTAGGAGTTGTAATGTCCTTGCAGTATGTTCTCCAGATCGTTTTCATCCAGTGCTTTAGGCTGATAACCATGAAATGCCATCTGTTGCAAGCGCTCTATCGCATCGGCCGGTACATTTCTTCCCATCACGACATAGTGTAGGTTGCGGCTCAGTCCTTGCTTGACTTCGGCTCCGAGTGCTTGAAGCTTTTTCTGTAAGGTCTTAGTCGCAATGCGGAAAGTGCCGACCAGACAAACAGAACGTCGGGTGAAGGGCGTCTCCTGCTGGAATTCGGTATCGCTGAAGAGTTCGTATTGCATGAGGCGAGGAAAGCTATTCTATTTTTTAGCAGGAAGCTGACGAACACTAATGATATTGGACACCTCGCCGCTGGTGAGGCGCAGTTTCGTTTCGCGTCCGTTCTCTGTGTCGGTATTCGGGGTAAGCGTAAGATTTACCCGACTTTTACCCCAAAAACCGGCCTTCTTGTCGAGCAAAAGCCAGTCGGGTGCTGTCTCACCTGCGAAATCGAGGCTCCAGTCGTTCTGTACGGTGAAGCAGATTGAGTCGCTTGTCCAATGGGCGCTGTCTATCAATTCGTAGTGAGCAACATCGGGGATGACTTTTTGTTCGTCGAGATAAGATTCGGCGGTAAAGGCAGGATGCGAAACCTGGAGCAAACCGAGCTGGACAAAGGGCGCGGAATAGGAATAGTCGTAAGACTGGACAAGCACTGTACCCTTGCGAGTGCGCCCTGTGGTATTGGGTTTGAGCAACAGCATGATCTTGAAAAGATAGCGCTTCGTATAATTATAGTTAATCTCTCTGTGCGAATCGCCGTCAACGATTATCCAATCGACCTGGGGTGTAACTGTCCAGCTGTCGAGGGTATAGAACCGCAGCGAGTCTTCCATCTGGTCAGCATAGAGAACAAAAGGAGACTCTATGGGTATCAGCTGATGTACCTCAGGTTCTTTCATACAGGAAGCCAAGAGAGAGAGCAGGCTGCAAGCAAGCAACAACTTTTTTGTATTTTTCATTGTTTCGTGATTTATTCTATTTTTCAATCGGCAAAGTTACTACAAAAAGTTAAAAATGAAAAGTGAAAAGTGAAAAATTATTTGCTTTCTTAATTCTTAATTGACAATTTATTTGTAACTTTGCATGGAAAAGTGTAATTTTGCGGAGTAAAGCATTATTGTTCGTTGTGAAGAATATTTATCATAGGGACATCATCGAGATTCTGCTTGAATGCGGGCGGGAAGGGTTGCGCATTAAGAATATCGCACGCAGAATCTACAACAGACATGCCGATTTCTTCATTACGGACATTGATTATGATGAGATCCGCGACAGCATCGGGCGTTACCTGTGGGAGCAGAGCAGACGCATCGAATCGCCTTTCCTTCACACACGCTACGGCACATACGCCATCAAGGCAGACTTTGCCATCCAGCTCGATCTCTTCCTGGACAACGCCATTCGTGTCGATGTGCACAAGGATTCGGCAAAACCATTGCCCAACCCCCACCACATCCAGCTGGAGCTCTTTACTTGAAGTAATATACGAAAGTTGCCAAGCCCTCGAGGGCCTTCTTTCCTGTTTCCTGAATCTCGATGGTGAACTTGATGGTGGTCTTGATAGCGCCGCGCAGGTTGGCCAATTCCTCCAGCTTTGTTTTCATGCAGATGTGCTGACCGCTCAGAACAGGTTGAGAGAACTTCATGCGGTCCATACCGTAGTTCATCATCCGCTCCAGGTTACCCACTTCAATAATCTGATCCCACAGATAGGGCAACATGCTCAGGGTCAGGTAGCCATGTGCTATGGTCTGTCCGAAGGGGCTTTCCTGCTTTGCCTTTTCCGTATCGACATGAATCCACTGGTGGTCCAGGGTGGCATCGGCAAACAAATTGATGCGATCCTGACTCAGTTCCACGTAATCGCTGACGCCCAACTCCTGTCCCACATAAGGCAGGAAGTCCTCGTAGGAATTGATTTTTAGCTTACTCATAATTCTTTTATTGACGAGTTAACCAGTTTACAAGTTAACGAGTTGTTTCTATAATCATTTTCGGTGCAAAGGTACAAAGAAATTAAGAATTAAGAGTTAAGAATTAAGAATTATTGGAGAAAAGTCTTAACTTTGCACCAAAATTGTGAGCTTTGATTTATAAGAAACCTTTCATACTCCTCTTTGTCCTGCTGAGTTGTCTGCTTGGATGGGCCGAGAATTCCGCCGAGCGTACGAAACGCGATTTCCAAAAGCTTGGCCTGACCATCTACGAGAACAATCAGGTGGCCATCCTGCCCACAGCCCAAATAAAATTCCGCGCTCTCTTCCAATCGATAGAGCAAGCCAGGAAGTACATCTATCTGGACTACTTCAAGTTCCAACAGGACAGTATCTGTGGCGAGCTGATTGAACGCCTCCATCGGAAGGTTCGCGAGGGCGTCGAGGTGCGCATCATCTTCGACAGCTTCGGCAACAAGAGCAGCGATCTTCCGCTCTCAGACACCCTGCAGACAAGTCTCCGGGAGTTGGGCATACAGATTACAGCCTTCGACCCCGTCCGTTTCCCCTGGATTAACCACCTCATGCACCGCAACCACCACAAGATAGCCGTAATCGACGGCGAAGTAGTCTATACCGGCGGTATGAATGTGGCGGACTACTACCTTCACGGGAAGCCCAAAGTAGGCCAATGGCGCGACATGCACATCTGCATGACCGGCCCCATTGTCGAAGCATACGAAGAGTTGTTCTTAAAGATGTGGGGGTCCCGCCCCCCTGATGGCACCAGCCACGATCTGAGCGGCCGGATGGTAAACTCCCTCCCACTAAAGGGGGCTGGGGAGGTTTCCGTTGCTTTTGCTTCCCGCTGGCCGCGAGAATCGCCCCGCATCATGCGGCAGACCTACTGCGCCGCCATCGACAACGCCCAGCACCTGGTGCAGATTGTCAACCCCTACGCAACGCTTTTCGGCGAGGTCCGGGCTTCACTCCGCAAGGCACTTGAGCGAGGCGTCAGGGTGCAGTTTATGGTTTCTACCAGAAGCGACAATATGGCAAACAACGATGTCACCGGTCTGGAAATGCGAAAACTCATGAAGCGTGGGGCCGAGGTCTATTATTTCGAAAGCGGCTTCCATCACAGCAAGATTATGATGATTGACAGCTTGTTCTGCACCGTCGGCACCACCAATCTCGACGCTCGTTCGCTTTGTTTCGACTACGAAGTGAATGCGTTTATCTTCGATCCCGCCACAACTGTCGAGCTACAGCGGATTTTTGCAGACGACGTAAATAATCGCTGCACTCTGCTCACTCCCGAAGTCTGGAAAAAGCGTTTTCCCCTCCGCCGTCGCATCCGCAGCCGTTGCTTCACCATCGCCAAACGGTTCTTATAAATTAAGCGAGAGGACAACTTTTTTAGAAACGGCCACCGCCGCCGCCCCATCCGCCACGGCCTCCACCCCAGCCGCCACCACCGCGACCGCCTTGACCTCCACCGCCACCATTGAAGCCTGCTGCACGGGCTTCCTTATTGCCCACAAGGTTGAAGCGGTAGATGAGGTGTACCATCACATAGCTGTGGATAGCATTTGTCCAAGTGTCGCTGCGATTCGTAGCGCTGTAGTTGCGGCTGATGCTGGAACGCTGGCGCAGGATATCGTACCATTGCACACTGACGGTTGCATTCTTGGACTTGAGGAAATTCTGGCTAAGCTGTGCGTTCCAGATGAGCTCGTTGGTATTCATCGTGGCATCGTCGTAACCACGACGACTCTGCTGCGAGATGTCGCTGCTGAACTGCATGTCCCAAGGGGTGTTGATGACAACATTGCCGCCGTAGCTGAAGCTCCAGGTGTCGCGATTGCCGTTCTGCTGCATGTCGTTACGGGCATGCTGGTAGTTCATGCCACCATTGACACCAACCTCTATCAAATCGTTACGATAGTTGATGCGCAGGTTTTCGCCAAGAGTGGTGCTCTTGGTGGTAGCTTTCTTGAGCAAATTGTTCCGCTCCAAATAGTCAAAGAGGCCGTTCATATCGATGCCCCCGGCAACGTACTGCTTAGCTCCGTCATCCAAGTCACTGCTGATGTAACCAACATTTTTGGAGTAGTTGATATTCTGGTTCCAGTTGAAATTGAAGTGCTTCTTCGGGTCGATGGCCGTATTGAAGCCCATCCAGGTACCTGCGTTCCATCCTCCGTCGATGTTCATAGGACGGCTGTAGCTGACACCCGACTGGGTATCGTAGATAGTTGCATTGCTGATGGTGCGGCGATTGATGTTGGCCCAGCCATTGATGTTCCATCCCATCTGCTTCTCGGTAATGTAATTGTTGTAGTCGAGGTTGAAACGGTCGGTCCACGAGCTCTTCAGTCCGGCATTACCGGTGCTGATATAGAGGGGATTGCTGTTGTCCATCACCTCGATGAGATTGGTCATCGAGGGCTGAGTCATATAGCCGTTATAGCGAATGCGCAGTTGGCTGGTATTGCTGATTTTCCAACGTACATTGAAGCGCGGTGCCCAGTTCTGAATCTTGCGTACAACAGAGGTGTCTAACCCAGCTTTCAGGTAGTCCATTTCGGTGCGTTGGGGCTGCCAGTTAACACCTGCATTGAAGAAAAGTTCCTGCCCGTTCTCGAACTTGCTGTTGTGACGCAACATGAGGTTTACGTTCTGGTTGAACTCGCGGTAGGTGGCATACTGGCTATTCTGGGCATCTCTTGTCAACTGAGTGAAATCAATCCCATAGTCAGCGAAACTCACACCATTGTAGGTCCCGTTGTAGAGGTCCACAGCAGTGACATCGGTCAGTCCCCTGTCCTTTAGGGCCTGCTCCAGATTTTCATAAACCATCATCTCGCGGTCGCTGTCCTGGAAACGGTACTGCGCCTGGTAGCTGGCCTGCACAACGGTACCCTTTAAGATGGGCTCGGTATAGCTGAGGCGGCCCTGATAGTTGTAATTCTTGGAGGGTGACATCGTGTTCTGATAGTCAGCATTTATCTCGTCACGCTGGAAGTACTTGATCATAGAACGACTATAGGATTTATTGTCATTCTCGCTGTACGAACCGCCAATGTTAAGGGTAAGATTACGTCCGGGCACCCAAAGGCGACGGTTGACCTGCAACTCGCCATTGACATTGTCGCTGTGGTTGTTGCCGTTATTCAGACGCTCATTGGCATTGACACGAATATTGTTCGGGTCATCCATCGTCCTGTACTCCTCGACGGGATCGGTCAAACCAGCATCGAAGGGGCTTTCGTTGAAGGTCACACTATGGCTGTGCGAGGAGCTGTTGCCGTTGCTGTGGCTGAAGTTGGGACGAAACATGATGTTGGTCAGGCTGTCAGGGAACCACTCGAATTGGAAATTGGCATTGAAGTTCTGGCTCCAGTTGGTGCCTTGGTTCTTGGAATTGGAGAACTGGCTCGAACCGGAAGGAAGGAACATCTCGCTATTGGTACGGGAAGCAGACTCACTGTCGCGACTGTCGTAGCGCACATTACCACCTATCTTCAACAGCCCAGCCGCGTAGTCTGGTTTGCCGTTCTCCCATGCAAATGTTGCACCGCCCATCGTGCTGGTGGTGATGCCGCCGCCACCGCCCCATCCCCAGCGGCCTCCGCCGTCGTTGATGTTGTTGCGGCTGCCAATAACGGACAAGTAACTATGGTCCATGAAACGGTTGATGTTAGCCTTACCGGAATAGCGGTCCTCTGTGCCGTAAGCACCGTCGAAGTTACCGACCCAACCTTCCTTCATTCCTTTCTTGACAGAGAGGTCGAGTACGGTTTCCTCCTCGCCATCGTCGATGCCGGTGATGCGGCTGTAGTCACTCTTCTTGTCGTATGCCTTGAGCTTCTTGATGAGCTTGGATGGCAGGTTCTTCATCGCCATCTTGGTGTCGTTCTGGAAGTATTCCTTTCCATCCACCATGATTTTCGAGACGCTCTTGCCGTTGATCTTGATGTTACCTTCGTCATCGACCTCTGCACCCGGTAGCTTGCGAACGAGTTCCTCGAGGGCTGAACCCTCGGGCAGACGGAAAGCTTCGGCATTATAGACAAACGTGTCCGCCTTCATCTCCACCTGTGCCAGCTTTGCTGTTACCTCGGTCTCCTTGAGCATCTTGCTGTTCTCCTCGAGGGTGATGGTGCCCAGGTTGATACTTTTATTGCCCTTGGGCAGAGCGATGTTGCGGTAGTAGGTCTGGAAGCCCATGAAGCTGATACGCAAAATGTAGTTGCCAGCTTTGACTGCAGGAAGTTTGAAGTTACCTTCGAGATCGGACGAAACACCGGCCGCCTGGGCACTGTCCTTGGGTTGGAGCAACACAACAGCAGCACCGGTCAAGGGTTCATTGAGTGCTCCGTCTTTAACATTTCCACTGAGAGTAACCTTCTGTGCCACAGCCACAAGTGAGCAAAGGCAGAGTATGATGAGGAAGGAAAGCCTGTTCACAATTATGAGATAAAATTT
Organism: Bacteroidaceae bacterium; assembly: GCA_017552435.1. GTDB lineage: Bacteria > Bacteroidota > Bacteroidia > Bacteroidales > Bacteroidaceae > Physcousia. The sequence continues at coordinate 8,262 of JAFZPZ010000079.1, read as the reverse complement.
AAGAACTCAAGAATTTATTCGCTGTGTCTTTGACAAGAACTATTTGAAAAGGTTTATTCTCAGGAGTGAAAAAAAGACACGCTTTTTCCGCTGGGAGGGAGTGGGAAGGAAGCTCCATCCCAGACAAGATTTCCATTCACCCAGGTCTTCTCCACCTGCCAACCGAGGGTGCGACCCTCCAGAGGACTCCAACCGCAGCGGCTCTCGATGCAGTCTTTCGTCACCGTCCAGGGGTGTCTGCGCACCAGAGTGAAGTCTGCCCAATAGCCCTCGCGGATGAAACCGCGGTCCTTGATACCATAGAGACGTGCGGGATTGTGGCACATCAACTCTACCACGCGCTCCAAACTGAGCACACCTTCATCCGCCAGACTCAGCATCGACGGCAAGGAGAACTGCACCATTGGCATTCCGCTCAGGGCCTTGAGACAACCGCCCTCTTTCTCGCTGAGCAGATGGGGCGCATGGTCGGTAGCAACAGTTCGGATACGCCCGTCAGTAAGGGCCGCACGAAGGGCATCCCTGTCGGCAGCCGTCTTGATGGCAGGATTACACTTGATACGGGCACCAAGTGTCTCGTAATCGGCATCTGTGAAGAGCAGATGAGGCACACATGCTTCCGCCGTAATGCGGTTGTCATCGGGCTCGAAAAGGTCCAGTTCCTGTGCTGTCGTGATGTGTGCCACATGTAGGCGTGCTCCCGTTTCCTTTGCTAAACGAACCGCAAGTTCCGTACTCCGATAGCAAGCCTCATGGTCGCGAATGAGAGGGTGAAGCTGAATTGGAAGTGAAGAGTGTTCCGCCTGCGCCTGACCGGAGGGAAGAAGAGTGAAGAGTGAAGAATTTCCTACCGGACTGGAAACAGACGAGTGGGAAGCTACAGCAGAAGCAAATTCTTCATTCTTAATTCTTAATTCTTCATTCCTCTTGATACGGGCGGTGTCCTCACAATGGGTCATGATGAGTGTGGGCGATTCGCGAAAGATTCGACGGAGCACCTCTTCGCGGTCCACCAGCATACCACCCGTACTGCTACCCATGAAGAGCTTCACGCCTGGGCAGAGCGTCGGGTCGAGCTGTTTGATTTCCTCCAGGTTGTCGTTTGTGGCGCCGAGATAGAACCCGTAGTTCACATGACACTGCCCTTCTGCCAAAGCATAGCGTTCCTTTAGCAGCTGTAGCGTCGTGGTTTGCGGCACTACATTGGGCATATCGAGCACCGTCGTCACACCGCCTCGGGCAGCAGCCCGCGTCTCACTCTCCATCGTTGCCTTGTGGGTCAAACCCGGCTCACGCATGTGAACATGCCCGTCGATGACACCAGGAAGCAAGAAGAGTGAAGAGTAAAGAGTGAAGAGTGAAGAATCAGAGTTACTTTCGGCACCCAATAGTTGCTTTAATTCTTCACTCTTCACTCTTCGTTCTTCACTAATTTCTGCAATTCTCCCATTTTCAACTCGGACATCTGCCTGGTAGCACTCGCCCTCATTGACAATGGTGACGTTCTGTAGCGTGAAACTGTCTGCTGCCATAGGTGTTTATTATTCGGGCAGTATCTTCTCGAAGGCCTGTATCAGGATGTTGGCCATTATCTGCATTCCCGCGTCGTTGGGGTGCAGGGCCGTATCATAGCTGAGGTATTTCAGTTGGCGCTGACCGCCGGCTTCGGCAAAGAAATCGGCTACGGGGAAGGACTCGTAGGCAGCAATTTCACGTATGATCTTGGCGTAATCCTCCAGGTAAATACCATCCTTTACATCGTACCAGTGGTCGGGCAGATAGCCATTGAAGCCGTAAGCTTTACGTGGGGTGCAGAGGATTACACGCGCCTTGGGGTTACGTGTAAAGATACGGTCAATGACTTGCCTGTAGATGGCAGCAAAGGTGCCGTTCTTCTTGTTTTTTGTGTAGTCCTCGAGCGTGCCCACAGGAACAGAGTGTCCCCAGTCGTTGATGCCGTGCTCGATGGTATAAATATCAGCAAGACCGACTGCGCTGATTGCCGATTCGAGAGTTCCGCCATTCACTGCCTTATTTTCGAACTTCGTAAAGGCGAGTTTCTCCATGACGCGTGTCTGATAACCTTTGGTGAGGGGATACGAGGCTGTATTCTCGTTGAGCCACGAAATGGAGGTTCCCAACGAGCACCACCGTGCGTTCACCTTGCGCGGCTCCTGGCTCGAGGCTGCTGCCTTGTTGGGGCTGAACACGATACTGTCCACGTTCTCATCGTTGAATCCGTGGGTCTTGCCATTCTCATAGACTGTGAAGCTCTGCGCCATAGCGACAGAGGCTACGGCGCAGAGGATGAGAGTCAGAAATGCTTTTGTTTTCATTTCGTTCTACTTTTACTTAACCAATATCTTCTTTTGGCCAACAATGTTGATGCCTTTCTGCATCTTGCTCAAACGCTGACCGGCAAGATTGTAAATCTCGGTTGACTGCGGTTTTTCTTCGGCTGCCATTTCGGCGATGCCATCGGGATTGCCGTATTTGCCGTCCTCGGAGATGACGATTGCGTGGCTCTCGTCAAGAACAGGGAAGGTATCCTCGCCAATAGTCTGGTACCAGTTGATGACGCTCTGGTCGCCGTTCAGCTTGTAGCAAACCTCGCCGTTCTGGAACTGTTCAAGAGTCATCTGCGTGCCCTGAGCTGTACCAATTGCATTAAGGTAGTAGCAGTTGTTCAGTTTGTTCGTGCCGCGACAGAAGGTGTAGCAGTAGTCAAGTCCCGTGCCTTCGGTCAGAGAGCAGGTGGTGTAGCAGTTGTTCAGGGTGGAGACACCATCGCTGTGAGCCCATGCAGTGAAGCCACAGTACATCGAACTGCCAGGATTACCCATTTCACCAAGTGTGGCACAGTTGTTGAAGGTAACTTTTCCGTAGAGTGCTCCTACCATTCCTGCATCACCGGTCACACCGCTGCGTTCACCTGTGATGTTGACATTCGTGATAACGTTCTCAACGAGTACGTTGCTATTGCTGTTTATCCGGCCCATGAGTGCACCGAAATGGATAGCTGTCACAACAGCGTCGCCCTCAACGCGCAGATTACGGATGGTAGCTCCGTTATTTAAGTAGGCGAAGAGGCCGCCGTAGTTATCATCGACTGTATAGCTGTAGGTCACTGTGTGGCCCTGTCCGTCGAAGATACCGGCGAACTGTGCATTTTCGTTACCTATCATCAGGTTGGAATAATCGGTCTCGCGCAGGTCGATGTCTGTGCAAAGCTTAGCATTGCTTTCAACAGCACCAGCATTGACCAAGCTGGCATAGACGTAGTAGTCCTGCAGGCTGCGGATGAGATAGAAGCCGTCCACTTCTTCGGGGAAGAATGTAATCTTGCTCTTGAGGTCGATAGCCATAATCTCCTCGGTGGACATAGTGCCGTCGATGTAGCCATTGATGAGGTCGGAGTAGAGGTCTTCCATAGACATGTATTCTTCAGCGGTAAGGAAGGTAGAGAACATATCCAGGATGCTGTTCACTTCCTCGGCCATATCCATGAGGTGGACGTATGCCTGCTTGCTCTCGTAGATTTGCAGGAAGAGGCTGGAGAACTTCTCGATGAGCTGGTACTTGGCCTCTGGCTCGGTGGTGGTGGCTACTGCATCAAGAGTCGCCTGGAGCTCGTCTCTGAGAGCCTGACTGAAATTGGGATATGTAGCATAGCTGTCGTCGAAGGAGAACTGATAGGTATCGAGGATGGTGGTTGCACGAGCCGACTGTGATGCCAATACGCGGTCCAGGCTTTCTGCGGCTTCATCCAATTCTCCGTAGTAGAACACCTTGATGTTGCCGAAACCGAGCCAGTCGCGAGAGAGACCGGTTCCAGGTTGACGGATACCGATGGTCAGTGTGCCGTCGGTCACCTTGCACAGCACGCTGTTGGGATAGCGGCCTGCCTGGAAAGCATTGGCGCAGCTGACGATGCCCTGCATCGTGTAACCGATTACATTGCCGTTCTCATCCTGAATGGCGAAGTCGGCAATCGGGCCATTGATGTTGCAGTTCTCGCCGTCGATGGCATCATCCACGCTGATCATGTCTTCGATGTTGGTCTGGAAGTAGTTGTGTACGTCGTTGGCATAGAGTGTAGCTGCATAGTTGACGTTGTAGTAGTCGTTGTAGGGAGTCGGACGGAAGGCACCGTTAACCTGCAACTCGTAGATGCCGTTCGGGAGCCCGGTCACCATCTGATACATATCCATCTTCGCAGCGAGACATTCGGCAGCATACAGGGGGCTGGTTTCCGAAGTACCCCAACCGGTAGGCAGTTCGCCCAACCATCCGTTGAAGTGGTCGCTCAGGTCGGCATTGGTGAAGAGGAGGGTAACCTCTGTTCCAACGCCCGGTGTGAATGTGATGGCCTCGGTCAGTTTCGCATCGATGAACGCTGTCTCAGCGATGATTTCCTCTTCGCTGAGGAGGCAGTTTTCAATGATATATTCAGCAGAACCGTTGGGATAGTCCTCTGTCGGCTCGCTGAATTCTGTAAGGTAGGCTTCCAGCAACTCGCTCTTTTCATTATTCAGAGGATTATCTTCCAGGTACTTCTTCGTCTCTTCCACCTTGGCGATATAGGCAGCATAGGCTGCAGCACAGCTCTCGATGCTCTGACGCTCCGGAGCGAGGTCGTTGTAGCCAGCCATGAAGGCGTCGATATCGGCTGCGTTACCCAGTTCGTTGAGGGCGGCGAGATAAGCATCTATAAGGCTCTTCTGGGCAATGGTTTCCCCGTAGCGCTCCGTCTCTTCTTCGATAACGAGAGATACAAAGTACTTGAAGCCTGCCTCGTCTGCAATGTTCAAGTAGGTCTGGCCAGCGCCGTAAACTCTCAAGTGGCTGCTGTCGGGAACAGGCATCTCGTCAGCGTTGAGGTTCTGGAACCAGTTGATTTCGCTCTGGTCGCCGTTCAGCATGTAGCAGAGTTCACCGCTTGCCAACTGCTCTTCTGTTATCTGGGCTTGATGGATTTGACTGCCGCTAAGTACCTTGCCGATGGCGTTGAGGTAGTAGCTGTTGTTGATGGTGACGTTGCCGTTCTGGTGTGTCAGAGTGAAGCAGTTACCTGTACCCGTGCCCTCGGTGAGCTTGCAGGTGGAATAGCAGTTGTTCAGAGTCGTACTGCTATTGCTGTCTGACCATCCTGAGAAGGGACTGTACATAGAGCTGCCCGGATGACCCATTTCGCCCAAGGTAGCGCAGTTGTTGAAGGTGATTTTTGCATAGTTGGCACCTATCATGCCTGCGTCACCCGTCACCTGGTTCATCGCACCGGTGATGTTGACGTTCGTTACGACGTTCTCCACAAGTATCGTGCCGTCGCCACGCCCGATGAGGGCTCCGTAGTGAATTTGCGTCACATAGGCGCTTCCCTCTACACGCAGGTTGCGGATAGTGGCATTTTTGACGAAGGCAAAGAGACCGCGCCACTTCTCGGTGACGTTCTCGTAATTATAGGTAATGGTGTAACCGGCACCGTTGAACTCGCCATTGAACGGTCTGCTCTCCGTACCTATCATCAGGTTGGGATAGTCGCTCTGGCTCAGGTCGATATCATCCGTCAGGAGCACCTTCATATTCGTTTCACCCTGTTCGAGTTTCAGAGCGAGCCAGTTCAGCTGCTTGGGGCTGCCGATGAGGTAGTAGCCCTCCTCGTTCTGCTTCACGGCATCGGGGTCGGCTGTGCCGCAGACGATGCAGGTGCCGTCGTCACCGAACTGGTGGTCTGGTATGACGGGATAGCTTTCGGTGTTGCTGTACGAGAGCGGGCTGTCCTCCAGCTCGGTTCCGTCGCAGCGGAGTGTGCCGGATGCATAAACCCGCAGGCTGCCTGTACCGGGCACAGGAGTGGGGTCAGTTCCGATGGTCTGTGTCCAGCTGATTGTGCTCTGGTCGCCGTTCAGCTTGTAGCAGAGGGAACCGCTTGCAATCTGCTCCTCGGTAACCTGCTTACCCTGCACTTCGCCTATCGCATTCAGGTAGTAGCAGTTGTTCAGGGTGTGCGTACCGCGACAGAAGGTGAAGCAGTAGCTGGTGCCTGTGCCTTCGGTCAGCTTACATGCGGTGAAGCAGTTGTTCAGCGTGGAGGGACAGCTGCCGGAAGCGAATGCCACGAAGCCGCAGTACATCGAGCTGCCTTCATAGCCCATCTCGCCCAGGGTGGCGCAGTTGTTGAAGGTGATGTTGCCGTACATGGCACCTATCATGCCGCCGTTGCCTGTCACACCGCTGTGCTCACCGATGATGTTGACATCCGTCACCACATTCTCGACGAGCATCGAGCCGTCGCCATAACCTATGAGGGCGCCGAAGTGGATGCCGCGCGTCACAACGTTGCCTTCCACACGCAGGTTACGGATGGTGGCAGCGCTGACGAAGCTGAAGAGGCCGCAATAGTTGGCGCTGAGGTCATAGCTGTAGGTGATGGTGTGGCCCTGACCGTCGAACTTGCCGGTGAAGGGAGCGCTCTCCGTACCAATCATCAGGTCGGGATAGTCACTCTCTGCCAGGTTGATGTCGGCTGTCAGCACGCCATCCACCTCCATACCGTTCTGGATGAGTTCTGCAAAGTTGTTCAGATCCTCGGCCGTAGCAATCTCTTTGACCTCGTTCGGTTCAGGTGTCTGAGCCATTGTCGTTCCTGTCAAGCCAAACAAGGCAAGCAGAAACATCGAAAGTAATCCTTTTTTCATAATGTTATAATAGTTGGTTATCGTTTATTGTCCGTTCTTGGATGCTTTAGCACCTTCCGCCTGCGCCTGAGCACCCAAAGGGAGCGCAAGAAGGCGCGCCGCTAAGGCGCGGAGGTCTGTTGTCCGTTCTACTCCCACTCGATGGTGCCCGTTGGTTTCGGTGTCAGGTCATAGAGCACGCGGTTCACGCCCGGGACTTCAGTCACGATGCGCTGCGTGATATGGTGCAGCAACGGGTACGGAATCTCCTCGATGGTGGCTGTCATTGCATCGCGTGTGTTGACGGCACGGATGATGACGGGCCAGTCCCAACTGCGCTTGTTGTCCTTCACGCCTGTCGATTTGTAGTCGGGCACAACGGTGAAGTACTGCCAAACCTTGCCCTCCAGGCCGTTCTTGGCAAACTCCTCACGCAGGATGGCATCTGATTCCCTCAGAGCCTCCAGACGGTCGCGGGTGATGGCGCCTGTACAGCGAACACCCAGACCAGGACCGGGGAACGGCTGACGGAACACCATGTTGTCGGGCAGGCCGAGTTCCTTGCCTACCACACGCACCTCGTCCTTGAACAGCAGCTTGATTGGCTCTACCAGTTCGAACTGCATATCCTCGGGCAGACCGCCCACGTTGTGGTGCGACTTCACCGGACCGGACTCCACGATGTCGGGATAGATGGTACCCTGAGCCAGGAAGCTGATGCCTTCCAGCTTGCGGGCTTCCTCCTCGAACACGCGGATGAACTCAGCGCCGATGATTTTGCGCTTCTGCTCGGGATCGGCCACACCAGCCAGCTTGTCGAGGAAGCGGTCAACAGCATCCACATAAATCAGGTTGGCGTTCAGCTCGTCGCGGAACACACGCACCACCTGCTCGGGCTCGCCCTTACGCAGCAATCCGTGGTTCACATGCACCGATACCAGCTGCTTGCCCACTGCCTTGATCAGCAGCGCAGCCACTACCGAAGAATCCACACCGCCGGACAGAGCCAGCAGCACCTTCTTGTCACCAATCTGAGCACGCAGCTCCTTGATTTGTTCATCAATGAATTTCTTGGCCAGAGCTGGAGTCGTGATGCGCTCCATATCAGCCGGCCGTACGTTACCTGTAGTCATAATTACTTTTTATTTTTTTAGTGATTACTATTTCTGTATGCAAAATTACGAAATAATATAATACTGGCCAAAAAAACAAAATGTTTTTTCAGCAAAATAAAGAGTAAAATCCGCTATACCGGAAGTTTTAATCTTCATAATTGATTTAAATATTTGCAAAAGTTACAAAAATTAAATGAAAAATGAAAAGTGAACAATGAAAGAGCCAGGCCCGCGTTCCGCGAGCCCAGCCAACATTTTTAATTGTCAATTATCAATTGTCAATTGTCCACTAGAGTGGACCGTAGCCCATGCAGGAGGTGACTCCCAGGCTGGTTGCGATAGCCGTCAGAATGGCGATTATCGTCTGAATGATGAATTTCCAAGTTTCCTTTTTCATAATTTTAGTCGTTTAGTCGTTTGGGGGATTAAAAAAAACCGGAAAAACCCTTTTATTCAGTTTGAGACTTTGT
>JAFZPZ010000078.1 GCA_017552435.1 Bacteroidaceae bacterium | reverse complement strand
ATCCATCAAATCGATGATATCTGTCTCTATGCAGCGTTTCGTCACCTCTTTGAAGCCGGCATCATAGAGCATTTCGTTTACTTTCTCCCACAACGCTGTCCTGTCATAGTAGTGATGCCGGTCAGAGAGCAGTCTGTCCAGGAACTTATATCTGATTAAGGCATTCTTTGTTGTTGGCATATCTTTTGTTTTTGCTGCAAAGGTACGTTATAGCTGCGAACTCTTTGTTCGTTCATATAAAATCTTTATTTGTTAGTTTTCATGCACAAATATACTAAATGTTTTCCACATTCAGTGCAACGCAATAGATTTTAAATACATCTTTATTACTTTTTAAGTACAAGCTGACAAAAACTGTACAAAAATTCCTCCGCATTTTCAAAATTATAATGAGAGGAAGAGTATTTAAGGTGTCTTCGATATTTTGTTTATCAGATCAGAATGGTTATTGAGCAGAAAACTGAATGAATACAGAAACAAAAAAGCCTTTCCGATTAAGGAAAGGCTGAATTGCTTTGCGAGTCCGCTTCCACTCGGCAATAGTCAAACAAGTTTGTTATTGTTCTCGCTTAATCGCAAACTTCTTTATGTATGTCTAAATCCTTTTGTTTATGCCACAAACGGTATTATTAGTAGTGAGTCAATATTTTACCAACTCTTCCACCTCTGTTTTAAGTAGGGGAAGATGATTAATAATGATACTCCAAAGGATATCAGAGGATAGGCTGTCGTAAGCATGTATAATGTAGTTCCTCGTGTCAACAATCTTACGCGCATTGGTAATCTTAATGTCAGGACACATCTTTAGGATCCTATTCATAGCTTCACCCATGATTTCGATGTTACGCTCTACAGCCCTTCTAAGCATGAGATTAGAAGAGAACTCATTGAAATGTTTTGGGCGTTCATCAAAGTAAGATAGTGTCTCTGTTACAGCCCCAAGAACATCATATAAATATTTCTGTAATGTTTCATCCATAGAGTGGCACCTTAGTTCTATCAACGTTATGGCGGAAGACAGGATTACGAATAGACTTGTCTTCTACCAAATCAACTGGCCTCCCTAATTCTGATTCCAGCGAATGTTTGAGGCTGAAATAGTTAGTCACATAATCTAATATGTCGGCGGTCTTGAAATGCACAAGGAAATCTATGTCGCTATCGGAATTAAAACTGGGAGTCAAAACAGAACCAAACACATAAAGGCTCGCCACACTATGTTGCTCACATAGTGCAGCAATCTTGTCAAAAGAGTTTGTAATAATCTGGTTCATGTGTTATAAAGCTTCGTTGTTCACAACAGATAGTGCTTCCCTTACGGATTGCGGTACAAAGGTACGATTTATTTCTGAAAAGTCAAAAGTTTTAAGCAGAAAAATTGAAAACGCCCACGTCATGCATCACGTTATTTTGTGATTTTTTCTAAAAATTTAATTCTCTGAAAAAACACTTTACACGCAAAAATACCTCCACACCTCCCGTTGTGGGGTTGTAGTACCGATGGATAAAGGGATTGAGCACGGGAGGTCTCGTTTTCAGACCACCCGTACATCCTAACCTTTTTCTGGTTGCTTCGACAACATCTGGATACAGAAACAAAAAGCCTTTCCTCATATCGGAAAGGCTGAATTGCTTTGCGAGTCCGCTTCCACTCGGCAATAGTCAAACAAGTTTGTTATTGTTCTCGCTTAATCGCGGACTTCTTTATGTTATGTCTAAATCCTTTTGTTTAAATCATAGGCTTTAATTCATTGAACATTGAATATTGAAACTAATTTCTTAACGATTAAGCTACAGCTATACTATATGTCCTGCATGGAGTTGTTCGATTGGGAAGATTAAATCCCAGTCTTCTCCCCAGACAATATTGCCATCGTCAAGGGAAAACTTCTTAAACTCATCTTCATCCAAATACTTGTTGTACTGTGGGTGAGGGTGTGCCTTTATGAATGCACCAACATTGATACATTGACGGCTTTTGTCGTTGAATACTAATTCTACAGACAGGTTGCCCGTAGCTTTTGCTTGTATGATTCTAAGCGTCTTCATTCCCTCTCTTCCCCTTTATACGTTTGTTAATCTTTGTGTTTTTGACAACTTGATGGTAAACGTTAAATGATACCCATTTCTCCACTATCTGTTGCCAGTATTCATTGATGAACGCAACTGCTTCTGCTGCGTCTTTGGGGTTCATTGGTTCTGCTCCTTGTTTTTCCCTCCTGTCGAGGCGAACCAGCTTTGCATCTTCCAGAATAATGTCAAAGATACACTCTTCACTTCCGTGTTTTACATGGACATGAATAGGATCATGTTCATTTGAGAAGAAGTAAAAGATGAAACCGAAATACTCAAAGATTTTTCCCATTCTATCTTTACATTATTCATGTTTTACACTGCAAATATAGCAATTTTTTCAATACAACCCGCAAATAATCAGAATTTTTCTTCATGTTCCCATTTATTACGGCCCTCTTTTTGAAAAAGAGGACTGGTAATCTTTGAATGAACCTCCCAAAAGATAGAATTAAGACATAAAGGCAAATAACAGGAACGCCAAGCAAGAATTTCGCAAAAAAGTTTGCAGGATTCTCCGAAAAATAGTGTGTTTCGCGAAATTGACCTCACATATTACAAAAATGGCCTTTAGAGCCGATGGATAAAGGGATTGAGGACGGGAGGTCTCGTTTTCAGACCTCCCGTAAACCTCCCGTCAGACCTCCCATATCACCTAACCTTTTTCTGAAGTGTACGCCAGAATCTGGATGTCGAAATTTGAGAGGGTTACGAAAGAAATAATGTTATACTAGGGAGAAAAATATTTTGTATTAGGGAATAAAATTCTTTTTGAGGGGTTATAAAACTTTTTTCAAGGCTTGAAAATATATAACCAAGCCTTGAAAATATATTATCAAACCGTGAAAATAAATTTTCAAAGCTTGAAAAATGTTTTGTCCGCAGTATTAAGGACTTTTATCTCGGGTAGTATAATGTTTTATCTCGCCTTATAATAATAAATAATGTGTAGTGGAACCGGAGACAGAGGTGGCAGCTGAGACAGAATGTTGTTTTTTTGATAAAATTTTTGCCATTTTCCTATAAAAAGTCCGCAAAAAGCAGTAATTTTGCACGCGAAAAGAAGATATGCAACTCAATTTTTCAATTCTACATTTTTAATTTTAGCATTATGAGAGTAATCATTGAACCTGACTACGAGAACCTGAGCCGCTGGGCCGCCGAGTATGTTGCCGCAAAAATCAACGCTGCACAGCCCACACCAGAAAAGCCTTTCAAACTGGGTTGCCCCACGGGTTCTTCTCCTCTGGGCCTCTATAAGCACCTGGTCGAGATGAACAAGGCTGGCAAGGTTTCCTTCAAGAACGTCATCACTTTCAATATGGACGAATATGTGGGACTGCCCGAGGAACATCCCGAGAGCTACCACAGCTTCATGTGGACTAACTTCTTCTCGCACATCGACATCAAGAAGGAGAATGTGCATATCCTGAACGGCAACGCTAAAGACCTGGAGGCTGAGTGCGCTCAGTACGAGGCTGCCATCAAGGCTGCTGGCGGCATCGACCTCTTCATGGGCGGCATCGGTCCCGACGGACACATCGCCTTCAACGAGCCTTTCAGCTCTCTGCAGAGCCGCACACGCGTGAAGAGCCTGACCACCGATACCATCATCGCCAACAGCCGCTTCTTCGATAACGATGTAAACAAGGTGCCCAAGACGGCCCTGACAGTAGGTGTCGGCACCGTGATGGACGCAAAGGAAGTGCTCATCGTGGCAAACGGTCACAACAAGGCTCGCGCCCTGCAGCACGCCATCGAGTGCGCCGTCAGCCAGGAATGGACCATCAGCGCCCTGCAGATGCACCCGCACGCTATCATCGTCTGCGACGAGGCTGCTACCGACGAGCTGAAGCACGGCACTTACAAGTACTTCAAGGATATCGAAAAGAACAATCTTTAATTATATGTCGTTTGGGAGATTTCGGAATCTCCCAAACGACCATAAAACCAAACAAATTAAACAACTAAAACTATTATGGAACTAATCATTGGTATCGTTACCGGTATTCTGGCCGGTTTCATCGCAAGTAAGCTTCAGAGCGGATCCAGCAAGGGATTGCTCCTCAACCTCTTCCTGGGCCTGATTGGCGGTCTCTTCGGCAGTTGGCTTTTCGGCCTTCTTGGCATTACTGTCAACGGATGGATCGGTTCGCTAATCTGCGCTGTCGTTGGTGCAGTCATCATCCTCTGGATTGTATCGAAAATGAAGTAACAGACCCTATCCAGCCTCCTTTTATGTGGAGGCTTCTCCTATCCCAGCCCCTTCCCCAAACGGAGGGGCATTTTTTGTCGTACCTTCTTGCGTTCCGTTGGTCTTCGGCTGAAGCCTCAGGCGGCAAAGCCAGACGTCTCAGGCGCAGGCGGAGGACTTCGTCGAGCTACTTTTCGCTCGAAGATAAAAATAAATGCAGATTTATTTTGTATTTTTCTCACTTTGTCGTACCTTTGCACCGCAATTTTGAGGAATTGCACCGCGAGAACGGGCAAAAGCCCCCTCGCAAAAGCTAACACGGTGCCTATAGTTCAGTTGGTTAGAGCGTCAGATTGTGGTTCTGAATGTCGTCGGTTCGAGTCCGACTAGGCACCCTCAAAAGAAAGCAGCGAGCTTGGCAAATGCCCGGCTCGCTGCTTTTTATAAAAAACCAAAAACTATTGTACGCCGAAACGATAGATGGTTGTGGTCTTGTACTCTTCGCCTGGGCGGAGGGTTGTGCTGGGCCACTCGGGATGATTGGGGCTGTCAGGATAGTGCTGCGTCTCGAAGCAGAAAGCGCTACGACGGGGATACTTCACGCCTTTCTTGCCAACGAAGCTACCGTCGAGGAAGTTGCCTGCATAGAACTGAACGCCGGGCTGGTCGGTGTACATATTCATCAGGATACCGGTGTTCGGGTCATAGAGGAATGCAAAAGGCTTGGTGATATCGCCCTTGGTATTGAGAATCCAGTTGTGATCGTAGCCGTGACCGTTCACAATCTGTTCGTTTGTCTCGTCGTCGATGCGGACGCCGATAGAGATAGGTTTGCGGAAGTCGAAGGGCGTGCCTTCTACGTCGAGCACTTCGCCTGTAACAGCAACGTCAGCATCAACAGCGGTGAACTGGTCGGCATCCAGCCAAAGCACCTCGTCGAGGCAATCCTTCGAGCCGTCGCCGCTGAGGTTGAAGTAGCAGTGGTTAGTCAGGTTCAGGACAGTTGCCTTGTCGGTTGTGGCCTGATAGGTAATCTGCAGGGCATTGTCGTCTGTGAGAGAATAGGTCACCTTCACTTCGATGTTGCCGGGATAGCCGTCCTCGCCGTCGGGGCTGGTAGTCTTGAAGGCGATGCTCTTCTCGTCGATAGGCTCAACCTCCCAGATGCGATTGTGGAAGGCAATCGGGCCACCACCGTGCAGGCTGTTGGGGCCATTGTTGATGGGAAGCTGATAGCTCTCGCCGTCGAGCGTGAACTGACCCTTTGCAATGCGATTGCCGTAACGTCCGATGAGTGCTCCGAAGTTGCAGCCTTCTGCTCCGTACTTCTCATAATCGGCGATGTTGTCGTGACCAAGACAGACATCTGTCATGTTGCCGTCCTTGTCGGGCACCATGATGCTGACGATGCGGCCACCGAAGTTGGTGAGGCACACCTCCATGTTCTTGCTGGTAATGACATAGAGACCTGTTGAGTCGCTGGCGAAGTCAAGGGGGTTAAGACCGGAAACGGTAACAAAACTCTCTGTGTCGCTGACTTTCTTGCTGTCGCAAGCAGTCAGACAAAGTCCGGCAGCTATTGCTGCAAGACCGAGAAAAAGATTCTTCTTCATTCCTTGTTAAATTAGTATTAGTTACTTGTATCTTTGTGTTGCAAAGTTACAATTATGTAAGTGAAATGCAAAAGAAATAAAGCAAAATGTTGCTTTGTATTGAAAAATCTGTTATCTTTGCGTACGAAAATGGTAAAAAAAGTTATGGTACGACTCTTAAACATAAAGAAACTGGGCTTTTTAGCAGTCTGTCTTGTCTGTCTGTGTGGTTGTAAGGAAAACATCGACACTTCTGCACGCTACGTTTTCTCGGATGAGACTATCCTAAGTTATCTGGAAAAGCACGCAGCCTATAGCGAATACGTTGACATCCTGCGCCATGTCAACATCAGCAAACTAAGCGACTCGAAAGTAAGTCAGTTGCTCAGCGCACGAGGTGTTTATACTGTTTTCGCGCCAAACAACGAAGCAATCCATAAATACCTTGAGAATCTTGTCGAGGAAGGACTCATCGCTGAACCATCATGGGACGCGTTCACAAGCGAGCACAAACGCGACTCCATTCGTCAGGTTATCGTCTTCAACAGCATTATCGACAGCGGTAACGAACTCAATGCATACTTCTATACAACGGATTTCCCCGAGAAAAGCGGTGATGAATTTACCCTGGGTACCCTTAACGACAAGAAACTCTCCGTGAAGTATGTCGATAAGGCCCCCGATAGTATATACATCAATGGCGACTGCCCTCTCAGCATTAAGGAGCGAGACATTCTCAACATCAACGGTATCATCCATCAGATGGAAAAGGTCATTGCACCCAAAGACATCACCGCTGCCAGCTATATTCAGGAATGCCTCGATGAGAAAAAGGGAGACTTCCTCGCATGTTTCCGTGTCATCCAAGCTTGCGGCTTGCTCGATACACTAAGCAAGGTGCGTGATGATAAGTATGAAGAGCTCTACCAAGCAGGTCTCATACCGGATTTGGTTGGCATGCAAGTTGTCTATGGCTTTGCCGAGGGCGACATCGGCTACGCACCCAGACACCGTCTCTATGGCTTCACCATTTTTGCAGAGCCCGACGAATTCTGGCGTAACCAAGGCATAGACCCAAAAGATCCCAACCTGCTCAAGAAGCTTACCCAGTGGATTCTCGACAACCACCAATACAGCGATGATGACAAATTCACAACCGACGAGAATTACACAAGCGAGAACAACCTGCTTTACCAGTGGATAACCTACCATATACTACCCATGCGCATTCCGAAAGGCAAGCTCGTCTTCCATATCAACGAATATGGCTACAACTTGAGCAAGCCGAGTACCTACTCCATTCCCGTTTACGAATTCTATACTACTATGGGTAAGCGTCGTCTCTTCAAACTCATGGAAAGTAAGGCCAGCAATGGCGTTTATATCAACCGCTTCCCCATTACAGACAACGGCCGAAAGGGTACGGGCGAAGAGATTGGCTGCGACCCCGACAAAGTCGGTAGCCTCGTAGATTCCGATTCTCCTATAGCAATCCTCAATGATATGGTCAACTGCATCGTTTACCCCATCGATGCACCTATCTCCTACGATGATAAGACGCGCGACAACCTCCAGAAGAATCGCATCCGTTTCGATGGCATGAGCCTCTTCCCCGAAGCCATGAACAATGACTTCAGACTGAAGAAAGCCAGTGAAGAGCGCTACAAACACGTTTACATTCCCAATACTGTTCGCACCTACAACTACCTTGAGAACATGCAGCAGAACCGAGAAATGAACTTTGTTTATTACAATGCATGGAACGATGACTGGTGCAACCTCCATCGCGACGAAATGAAAGCTGTGGGACGCTTTGAGGTAATGTTCAAACTTCCTCCTGTACCACGCCGCGGCACCTACGAGGTTCGCTATAAAGTATTGGCCAATTCCAAGCGTGGTGTGGCGCAGGTTTATTTTGGCACAGACCCGGAGAAGTTGCCTGTTGCCGGTATCCCCTTGGACTTGACTATGGACTGCAGAAACGACATAACTGCAAGACTGGTCGGTTGGGAAAAGGATACAGGTGATGATGACTACGATGCTGAGGTCGATAAGAAGATGCGTAACAACGGATACATGAAGGGCCCCAAATCCATCAACTCCAACGACGGCACCGAGCGAGACTATAACGACCGCGAGAACATCCGTCACATCTTCGTCCGTCAAACGCTCGATCCCAATGAGACGTATTACATCAAACTGAAATCTGTGCTCGATGAAGAACGCAAGGAGTTCTACATGGACTTCATCGAATATTGCGCAAAGGAAATTTACGACAATCCTGAAACGCCAGAAGATATCTGGTAAGGACCTCTCCAAACCTCCCCATAAGGGGAGGCTTTTTTTGTTATTCCCCCTAAAGGGGGTTAGGGGGTCCGCTTCTTTGTTCCCCTCACAGCTTCCGCTTCAAGCGGATTGTCCGGCCAATAATGTTTGGGGTAGCGACGACGCAGTTCGTTCCGCACCTCAAAATAGGTGTTCTGCCAAAAACTATGTAAGTCTTGGGTAAGCTGAACAGGCTTGTAACCGGGTGAAAGCAGTTCCATGAGTACCGGCACACGACCGTTATCTACGCATGGCGTCTCCTGCATGCCAAAACATTCCTGCAAACGCACACTCAACACAGGAGCTTCTGCACCGATGCGATAATCCAAACGAATGCGGCTGCCCGTCGACACCACGATATGCGAGGGTGCAAGGCGCTCTATCTGCTGCTGCAGGTCGTAGGGAATCAATGCCCACAATGCGGCACACAAGTCAATTTTCTGGAGTGCAGCCTTGGTGGTACGCAAGTGCCCACCATCTTCAAGATAGAAAGGCAGCCAATCATGCGCCGAGGCGAGGAGGTGATGTGTGGAGAGGTCAGGGAAGTTCAACTCGGGATGCCACTCTGCAACCTGGGCCACACGACGCTGCAGGGCACTGACATCATCATTCCACGACAACATGCTGAGTCCGTTTTTTGTCACAGCATCACAAAGCACCTGCTCTTGCAGATTGCGCGGAGCATTGTGGATAGGTTTGGAGCGCAACAGCAGTTGACCGATGCGCCATTCGTGCTGCATGAGTAAACATTCTTGTTTACTGTCCCATGCCACATTGTCACGCTCCGTAGCCAATTCCTCCAAATCCGATGGTTCAACAGCCGCCGCCAAGAAAACTTTCCCAAAGCCACCCTTCGGAGAGGTTTGGAGAGGACCAACGGCAAGCCAAGAGTAAGACGATAGAGGATCATTACGGTCAATGCGCACCTCATCCCCACTGGCAAGCCTGTAACGTCCTGTACGATCCATCTGCATTGCGATGCGCTCAGGGTAGGCGTAGGCAAGCAAAGGGCCAGAAGACTCCCCCATCCCCTCCGAAGGAGAGGTGAATGAATGGGCTTTCACCATCCTCCGATAGGCATCAGCCACCTGTACGATACGTTGCCACGAATTGCTGCGGGAAGGTTCCCCCCTCCTTGGGAGGAGATGGGGGAGGCTCTCGACGCGCAATGCTATATCTGCGCTGCTTTCTTCTCCTGCAAGCGGGTCCTTTTCTTCGAGCAGAGCGGCGATGTTGCAGGCGAGCCCAACATTCCCAAGCGAGGCTGCCCGCAGAATCATCCTTGAGATACGCGGATGGCAAGGCAAGGCTGCCATCTGTTTGCCAAGGGGCGTAATCACACCCGTCTCATCAATGGCTCCAAGCGAAAGCAATAGCTGACGAGCAGCGACAATACCGCGAACCGGAGGCGGAGTCAGCCAAGGCAGCGCCGAAACGTCCGGCTCACCAAATGCTGCAATGTCCAGCAGCATCGGCGCCAAGTCGGCATACTCCATCTCTGCCTTCCGCTGTTCCGCCATACGGTGTTCTGCCGCTTTCGTCCACAGGCGATAACAGATGCCTGGCTCAAGACGTCCGGCACGACCTGTGCGCTGCTTGGCCATATCCATGCTGATGGGAACTGTTTCAAGATGACTAAGTCCTGTGCGCTGGTCAAAGACGAGGGTGCGGCAAAGCCCACTGTCGATGACAATGCGAACTCCTTCAATCGTAAGCGATGTCTCAGCAATCGGTGTGGCAAGCACAACCTTCCGCTCTCCTTGGACCGACGGCATGATGGCACGACGCTGCTCTGCTGGCGAAAGGTTGCCGTAAAGCGGCAGCACTGTAGCAGAAACACCCTGCAACAATTCCGCACAACGCATTATCTCGCTCTGTCCGGGAAGGAAGACCAGTATGTCGCCCTTCTGCTCCTGCAAGGCGCGACGCACGGCACTCGCCGCTGCCTGCGGCATATCCCAGGGTACTGTATCTTCCTTGGCATATACAATCTCAACGGGAAACATCCGTCCCTCGCTCTCGATAAGCGGTGCCTGCAATGCCTCGCAGATGGTCGTAGCATCTATCGTGGCAGACATTATAACAATCCGGAGGTCTGGACGCAGTATCTGCTGTGCCTGACGGCTAAAAGCCAAGGCAAGGTCGGAATGGAGGCTCCGTTCGTGAAACTCGTCGAAGATGACAATGCCCACACCGTCCAGCGTCGGGTCGCTCTCAAGCATTCGCGTCAAGATGCCTTCTGTCAGGACTTCGATGCGTGTCTCCTTGCTCACTTTCGTCTCGAAACGAATGCGATAGCCAACTGTCTTTCCGACAGATTCGCCAAGTAGTTCCGCCATGCGCTCAGCAATCTGTCTTACGGCAAGGCGTCGCGGTTCGAGCATCAGTATCTTTCCTGGGACCGGTTCGTCGGCAAGGATAGTGAGCGGCAACAACGTCGATTTACCAGCCCCCGGCGAAGCGGTAATAACAACAGCACGACGCTCTGCAAGCGTCTGGTTCACTGCATCCGCAATGGCTGCAGCAGGAAGCTGCATTACCCTACTATCCACTTGCTGCCGGGCAATAAGGAGATGAGTTTCGTGGTGACGGCGCAGCAGATGTAGCTCAGCACAGCGATGGCTGGGATGGCGGCCCATACGGGGATGAGCGGCTCTGCCTGACTGCCATTAACAAAATAGACAGCGATGGGAGCCAGGAAGAACATGTGCATCAGGTACATACCGAAGCTCAGTTTGGCAATTGACGTAATGAGTTTCGGCGCAGGCTTCTGTATGGTGGAGAACATCAGGAAGAGCCCGTATGTTGCCATCAATACATTCAACGTGCAGAACTCCCAACTCCACTCGAGCATCGGCGTCTCAATGGCTACGCCTGGCACGCCTTTCAGCCAGAAGCTCCATGCCGTGAAGGCAGCACCCACAATGAAACAAACCAGCCCGACACTGATGCGCTTCTTTGCATCCCACTTGAGGTGGAAGCGGATGTAATGCGCCAGCACCAGATAGCCAAGGTAGCCGGAGCAGTACCACAGGGCATGGAAGCCGTTCCAGAAGCACTCGCCCCACAGTTCGTCGCTGACAAAACGGTGCAACCAAGGCATGATTGTCGAGAAGGTAAAGATGTAGAGAAACAGGCGCTCGTCCTTTGCCGAGGCCTTCTCCAGCCAAGGAGAAACAACAGGTATAATAAGGTATAGGCTGATGAGCGGGTACATGAACCAGAGGTGACCGGCCATCGAGGGGAAGTTCCAGGGCAGGCGGCAGAAGTCGTCCCACGAGGTTTCCCACGTCATACCGCCCCAGGCCAAAGGCAAAAAGCAGTAGAGCAGCATGAAGACAACCATCGGGGGCAGGATGCGCAGGAAGCGGCGACGATAAAAGTCCGTCATGCCCATACCCGGTTTCATGGGAACCAGCAGAAAGGCGCTGATGGTCATAAAGAGAGGCACAGCCGTTCTGCCCAAACCGCCATCATAGAAAGCTACCCAAAAGCGGTTGGCCTCCGTAGCGAGTTTCGACACATTGCCGGCCAATCCGCTGTCGTCGGCACCGTAGAAATTCTCGCTGGCATGCACCAGCATTACCATAAAGCAAGCAATGACGCGTATCCAATCGACAAAGGCAACACGGTCTTTCAATTCATCATTCATAACGATATTTTATGATTTAATGATTTAATGATTTAATATTTTAAGATTTTGGTCGTACAATACAATCCTTAAATCCTCAAATCATGAAATCTTTAATTTCTTTCATTCTTCACTTCTCTCCCCTACTTGGGAGGGGACGGGGGAGGCTTCTGGTTTCTTCTTTATCGACGCCACGATAATCTTCCGCACCTGCATGGGATGCTCTATGCAGTGCACCTGATGCGAAGTGCCACCGCTGCCCACCAGCTCCACACAACCTGTGCTGATGATGCGCTGCCATAGGGACTGGTAGAAGTTCACCGTCTCGATGCGGGCCAGGGGAATCTCCGTCATCTTGATATTGAAGATGCCATCCTTCTGCACGAAGCGCGTGTCCGTCACGGCGAACTCGCTACGGGTGCGGACAATACGTCCCACAATCCAGATGAAGAACGCCAGCACCAGCAGAGCGATGCCGCCCCAGAAGAGTTTTTCCTTCTGCTCAGGATAAGTGGTATAAGCCAAAATGATGGCTGCGATTCCGCCCACAGCAAATAGGAATGAAAAGAAGAGGTATCTGAAGATTGCCGACCAGTGCAGCCGTCCTTTGTAGATAATTGTTTCGCCTTCCTCCAGGCTTCGTTTGATATAATTTGCCATAATCTTATGAATTTCTTCTGCAAAGATAAGGCGTTTTTGCTTACAAAGCAAGAAAGAAGGCAGAAAGTTTACTTCTTTTCTTCCTACTTCTTTCGAAAATGCCTAACTTTGCAGAAGCATTATGGATTATAGACATACCATACTTACCTCCCTGCTGCTTGCGACGGGCTTGTCTGCACAGGAGCGGTTGTACCCGCCCTGCCTCTACCCTATTGGTACTGCTGTCAGCACGGTTTTCAACGACAACAACGACTATGCCCTGCACGAGGATGCTCCAGATGCAGGCACCTACAGCGGCGTGCTCACATTGACGAGCGGCACAATAGCTCTGCACAGCAAGCCCTACATGAAAGCAACGGAATCCCGAACCATCAGTCCAGTGCTGGCTTCGGGAGCAAACATCAAACTGCCCAAACTGCGCTACCAAATTGAGACCGACAAGTGCTGCTACAAGCCGGGCGAGACGGTCACACTGACCATCTCATCCATACCGTCATCCGGCTCGCGCATCCGCTACCGTTTCCTGGGCGACATCATCGCCGACACACTCTTCTCCTCGCGCAACTGGACCTGGACGGTACCGCCCGAGGACTTCCGGGGCTATATGGTTGAGGTCTATCAACCAGACGAGGAAACAGACAAAATCCTTGCCACCATCGGCATCGATGTCAGTTCCGACTGGACACGCTTCCCGCGCTATGGCTTCGTGGCCACCTTCGGCAACGACAAAACTCTCAGCAAGACGAAGACCGAAATGAAGTGGCTCAACCGCTGTCACATCAACGGCGTGCAGTTCCAGGACTGGCACTACCGCCACGACTGGCCGCTGGGCGGCACACGCGAAGGCGGACTCTGGCCAACCTATAAGGACATCGCGAACCGCACCATCTACACCTCCGCCGTCAAGAACTACATCAAGGCACAGCACGACCGAGGTATGAAGAGCATCTTCTACAACCTCTGCTTCGGTGTCCTGGACGGCTGGGAAGAGTTGGGCATAAAGCCCGAATGGTTCGTCTTCAAGGACAAGAACCACACGACAAAGGACAAGCACGACTTGCCCGATTCGTGGAAGAGCGACATCTATCTGGTCAACCCTGCCAACGAGGAATGGCAGGCCTATCTGGCGGAACGCAACGACGAGGTGTATTCCTTCCTCGACTTCGACGGCTACCAGATTGACCAGCTGGGCGGACGCGGCACCGTCTATGACTACTACGGCAACAACCTCAATCTACGCGACGGCTTCGGGCCGTTCATCAACTACATGAAGAACCGGCATCCCGACAAGCGGCTCATCATGAACGCCGTCGGGCAATGGGGCGTCTCACAGATTGCAGGAACGGGAAAGGTAGATTTCCTCTACTCCGAGGTGTGGGGGAACCAGCAAGGCAACAGCCTGACAAGCGGCAAGGGACGCTTCTCGAACATCAAGGCCGTCATCGACGAGAACCTCGAAAAGAGTCCTACACTACGCTCCGTCCTTGCTGCCTATATGAATTACCTGACTGACAACAAGGACTTCAACACGCCGGGCGTCGTGATGGCAGATGCCGTGATGTTCGCCCTCGGCGGCTCGCACCTGGAACTTGGCGGCGACCACATGCTCTGCCGCGAATACTTCCCCTACAACGGCATGAAGTGGCACAGCCAGATTGAGGACTGGATGACGCGCTACTACGATTTCCTCACCGCCTACGAGAACCTGCTGCGCGACAGCTGGACGGAAAAGACAGGCGTCACAGCTACCTGCTCCGGCGTGACCATCAACACATGGGAACCAAAGGCCAATCAAGTGACGATGCTGGTACGCGAAGTGAACGGCCGGCAGATCATTCACCTGCTTAACTTCACACACGAAGAGTCGGCCACCGATGTCAACGACGATTACATGCTCTGCTGGCATGACAACATGGCTACACGTCCCTGGCCGAAGCGCTTCGAGAACCTTTCGATACGGCTGACAGGCATGAAGGGTATGGGCAAGGTGCGACGCATTTGGGTGGCATCGCCAGACTACTGCGGCGGTGCTATGCAGGAACTGACGGGCTACAAATACCATTCCACTACCGGCACCATCACGCTGACACTGCCCTCCCTGCAGTTCTGGACAATGATTGTGGTAGAGCCCGAAACAGCCACCACCAAGGACAACATCTGCTACGCCCCTGCCACCGACGGCGAGTCGCTTGTACCAGGTATCGCATCATCACTTGTAGCAAGCTCCTCCAGCACCCGCACCTGGAATCTGCAAATAGAAGACGGCATCTACGAGGCACATGCCGACATCCCCGCCGGCACCTTTATGATAAAAAGAGACAGTGATGATGCCATCAAGGAAATGAAGAGTGAAGAAGACCAAATGGTAAATGGTAAATGGTATGACCTCAGCGGCCGTGTTCTCCCCCTAAAGGGGGCCGGGGGGTCGGGTCAATTGCCGAAGGTTATCATCGGCAAGGATAAGAAAGTGTTCCGAGAGTGAGACTAATATATATATAAGGTAACGCCAAATTGAGCAGACAGACCGACAGACATGTCGATGCTGTCCGCTCATTGTTTTTTGAGGCAAGGCACAGGGAAATAGCAAAGGGGAGCGAAACTTGCTCCCCTTCGCTGTTATTGATGGTTTGTCTGGCTATTTCACCAACACCTTTTTGCTCGTTCCGTCGGAATTGTGGATGATGGTCTTAGTTTATTTCTTACGGACGGGACGGATGCTTCGACCATAGCAGCGTTTGTAGCTGTATAATACAGGGACAGGCGCGTAAAAGTCCAGGTGGTGCGCCTCGTTGCCGCCGCTGAGCGAACGAGTCCAATAGTCGCCTAAGCTGCCCTGGTATTCGATACTTGAGTTGTACCGATAACCCGCAGCAGGTAGGAATATGCTCTTCCCATTGCTCTTGCTTGTAATCTTAAGCCCGTAATGGCCGTTCTGCGTCATCCTTTCCGGGGTAGTGTAGTCGCCACTGACGAGTTCAGCCATCTGCTCTAAGCTTGGCATCTGCCAGCCGTTGCCCCAGTTTGCCGTAGCAGCATCATCTTCGGGGCGGAGCTCGGTCCGACCGTCAAAACGATATTTTTCGTACTGAGAGTCAAAGTAGGTTTCCGGCGTGTATTCGCTCTTGGTCTTGGTCTCACCCCATGCAAAGTAGCTGCCATACTCCTCGGGGTTTGATGCTCCGACGTTGCACGTTGCCCAGAGGGTACCGCTTTGCAGGCCAAGGTCAACCCACTCATGACCGTGTGTAAACCCTGTTTTCCCATCGGAATTACTGCCGGGGTCTCCACCGGTATTATCCACCGGTTTGTTTTCCTCTGAGACATCCTTGGAACAGCTACTGATGCTGACACTGCCGACACATACTGCCATCAGAAGCAATGCAGACCAAAAACTTTTTGTTTTCATTTTCTTTGTATTATTTTCCTTCGTCCTCCAGCACCGCGAGAACAGTTTAATAGTATGCAGAAGCGTGGAGCTGATATACCACTTCTTCTGATGGAGGTCGTGAGAATAACCTTGATGTGGAGATGTAGTAACCAGTCCACGCTATACGCGCGAACCATTACACTGTTCTTGCACATCTAGGAAGTTTCTCACGTTTCCACCAGCAAGACGAGCATAACGCTTCGTTTTTTTTCCAATAAGATGACGCTTTCCTTTCGGATTGCACTGCAAAGATATGAATTATTTCCGATACGGCAATAACATTATTGCGAAAATATTGAGTGTGTGAGAAGAAATGCACAAAACGGGACGAGGTGGTTTAGCTGTTATTAACAATTCGGCAGGGGCTTACGTTAATATTAAGTTAAATGTAGGAAGAGTGTTAAAGATATTAAGTTAGAGGAAGTTAAGTGATGTTTAAAAAACTTAAGTCGTTTTGTCGGAATCTTCAAAACGCCTACCTTTGCAGCAGAAATGCAAATAATACAAAATAGTAACCCAATGAAGCAGGAGGAAACACCGCCAGGACTATAGGAAAAGAAGGGGGCCATTCTATGGTGAAGAAAGGCGCCTTTCTTCCAGAAGAATGGCGCTATTCTTTGGTATAAAATGGCGCCTAAGTTTTTCAGGGAATAAATTCAGTGTATAACAAATAAAAATATGTATCATGAGTAAAGTGAAATATCGTGTCCGTGAGTACACTCCGAAGACACAAAACCAAGGAACCCACAGCTGGTTCGCAGAAGTGGTTGTCAACAACGACATAGAAAACGCCGAGCTGGCCCAGAAGATAGCTGCCCGAACGGGATTCAAGGCCTACGAGTGCCAAGCCATTGTCGCGGCCATTGCCGACATCGTGGCCGAAGAAGTGAAGGAAAGCAATCGTATCTCCCTTGCCAATGAACAGGGTACGAAGATGCTGAGCATCTACCCCAAGGTGAGTGGAGGCATCAGCGATGCCCAAGTGCAGGCCGATCCCGAGAAGTACGACGGGGCCACCGTTGCCACCGAGGACATGTTGACGCCAGATATGCTGACCTGGACTTTGGGAGCTACCGTTGGCATCAAGTTCAGTAAGGAGTTTGCCCTGCACAAGCAGGCAATGAAAGTCAAGTTCGTTGGTACCGACGTAACTATCCCTAACGACGATAATCCAGGCGATGACGACAGCCAGGGTGGCGGCACCACGCCCGTGACTCCCGACCCGGGAACGGGCGGCGGAGGCTCCGGAGATAACGGAGGTGATGATGGTGGTGGCGGCGATGGCCCCATCGGGGACGCTGAGTAGGCCCCCGGCCTCCGTCGCGACTGGGTAGTCCCCTTTAGGGGGAATAAAATGTGATTATAAAAAGGAGCATCCCGATTGGGGTGCTCCTTTGATATTTCATAGGTTCAGAGCCTAATTCTTACGCCACATCAGACGTAAATTATTACATCTCATGTTCTGCTATTTCCAATAGATGTCGGTGAACTCCTTCTTGATGTTCACCTCCTCGAGCTTGAAGTACTTGCGGAAGAGACTCCACGTGACATCGAGCATCTCCTCGGTATTGAGGTTGACGTCGATGGCAAGGAGCTTGCTGGAATAATCCTTCGCGAAGTCGAGGCAACGGTTATCGTAGTCGGTGAGGTCGAAGCCGTTCTCCAACTTCGTCTTGGCATTGGCAGCGTCGGCATAGAGTCGGATAGCTGCGTTCATCACCTGGCTGTGGTCCTTGCGGGTCTTCTTACCGGCCACGAGCTGTTTCAGACGAGACAGGGAGCGGAACGGGTCGATGATGACCTTGCCCACATCACTGTCGCGACGCAGATAGAGCTGACCCTCGGTGATATAACCCGTGTTGTCAGGAACAGCGTGGGTGATATCACCGCCTGACAGCGTTGTCACGGCGATGATGGTGATTGAACCGCCGCCTGCGCTCTCGGGGAACTGCACGGCCTTCTCGTAAATCTTCGCCAAGTCGGAATAGAGGGAGCCGGGCATGGAGTCCTTCGACGGAATTTGGTCCATACGGTTGCTCACGATGGATAGCGAGTCGGCGTAGCTGGTCATATCGGTCAGTAAGACGAGCACTGTCTCGTGCTTCTCGACTGCGAAATACTCGGCTGCCGTCAGCGCCATGTCGGGGATGAGGAGTCGCTCGACAGCTGGGTCCTCGGTGGTATTGATGAAGGAGATGATGCGGTCCAGCGCACCTGCATTCGCGAAGGTGTTGCGGAAGAAATAGTAGTCATCGTTGGTCATACCCATGCCGCCCAGGATAATCTTGTCGGCCTTGGCACGCATGGCAACGAGAGCCATCACCTCATTGAAGGGCTGGTCGGGGTCAGCGAAGAAGGGAATCTTCTGACCGGAGACGAGCGTATTGTTGAGGTCGATGCCTGCAATACCCGTTGCGATGAGCTCGCTGGGCTGCTTACGGCGAACAGGGTTCACCGAAGGACCACCGATCTCCACTTCCTTGCCTTCAACTTCAGGCCCGCCGTCGATGGGCTGACCGTAAGCATTGAAGAAGCGTCCTGCCAGCTGGTCGCTAACCTTGAGGGAAGGACTCTTACCCAAGAACACAACCTCTGCATTGGTGGGGATACCGCCAGTGCCTTCGAACACCTGCAGCGTCACGTCGTCACCGATTATCTTCACCACCTGAGCCAACTTGCCATTGATGGTTGCCAATTCGTTGTAACCAACACCCTTCGCCTTGAGCGAGCATGTAGCCTTGGTTATCTGGCTTATCTTTGTATATACTTTCTGAAATGCTGTACTCATAACTTATAATCAGACCCACCCCCCTGCCCCTCCCTTGTAAGGAGGGGAGTAGATACTATTTCTGTTGATTTTTATTCTGTTATCATGCCTTGAAAGGTAACCTCTCCCTCCCTACAAGGGAGGGCAGGGGGAGGGTCCGTTACTTTATCATTTCTTCTATTTGCTTGATGTAGTCGTAGTACTGCTCGCTCTTGTACTGTGAGTAGTTCATCTGCTTGCAGAGATTGATGAGCTTCTTGAAGTAGTCGATGACGTCGAGGAAGGTGTCGAACTTGTAGTCGTCCTTGTCGCAAATCATCGTGACGAGGTTCAGTATCTCTTCCTGACGCGCAAGGGGCGTTACGGCATCCACTTCGTCGAAGGCATCCTGCTGCAGGATGACATAGTCGATGACCTCGGACTTCCAGAAGACGATGTGGTAATCGACAGGCACGCCATCATCGCCAAGGATGTTGATCTGCTCGGCGATCTCCTTACCACGCTGCATACGGGTCTTGAGGGCAAGCACCTTGGGAATCCATTCATCATTGATATGTCCCTTTATGTACTCAGCGAACTCTGGGTACTCGAGGTACTTAGAGTAGGAGTCGATGGGGTTGACAGCCGGATAGCGCTTCTTGTCGGCACGGTCCTGTTCGAGTGCATAGAAGCAACGGGCCACTTTCTTCGTGCTCTCGGTAACGGGTTCCTTCAAGTTACCACCGGCAGGTGATACGGTACCGAGGAAGGTGACAGAGCCAACTTCGCCATTGTTGAGATAGACATAGCCGGCACGACCATAGAAGTTGCTGATGAGGGCACCGAGGTCCATTGGGAAGGCATCGGGGCCTGGCAGCTCTTCCATACGGTTGGACATCTCACGCAAAGCCTGTGCCCAACGGGAAGTGGAGTCGGCCATCAACAGCACACGCAAGCCCATCGAGCGGTAGTACTCCGCCATTGTCATAGCTGTATAGACAGAAGCCTCACGAGCTGCAACGGGCATATTGGAGGTATTGGCAATGATGATGGTACGTTCCATCAGCTTACGGCCAGTGTGGGGGTCAACCAGTTCCGGGAACTCGGTAAAGATTTCCACAACCTCGTTGGCACGTTCGCCGCAGGCAGCAATAACCACGATGTCAGCTTCTGCCTGCTTCGAGATGGCATGCTGCAACACGGTCTTACCTGTACCGAAAGGTCCGGGGATGAAGCCCGTGCCACCCTCTACGATGGGGTTGAAGGTATCGATAGTGCGGACACCTGTCTCCAAGAGTTTGAATGGACGCGGCTTCTCGCGGTAGTTGGTCATAGCGAACTTCACGGGCCAATGCTGCACCATATCAACATTGATGTCGTTTCCCTGCTCGTCTGTCAAGACGGCAATGGTGTCGTGTATCTTGTACTGACCCTTAGCCACGATGCTTTTGACCGTTGCAGTTCCTTTCATCTGGAAGGGAGCCATAATCTTAAGGGGCTGGTGGTTCTCCTCCACTTTGCCGAGCCAATCACTCGCCTGCACCTTGTCACCAACCTTAGCAAGAGGTTCGAAATCCCAAAGGCGCTCGTCGTCAAGAGGCTCTGTATATTGACCGCGCTTCAGGAAAACGCCATCCATCTTGTCGAGGTCGTTCTGCAGACCATCATAGTTATGACTGAGCATACCCGGACCGAGTTGTATCTCAAGCATGTGCCCCGTGAACTCTGCCTCAGCACCCACCTTCAGACCGCGCGTACTTTCAAAGACTTGCACATAGACATCCTGTCCTACGACCTTGATGACCTCAGCCATCAGTCTGTCGCCGCCTGTGGTGATGTAGCATATCTCGCCTTGGAGCACAGGACCGTCCACACGGAGTGTGACCATATTGGCAACTACGCCAATAACAATTCCAGTGGTAGCCCCCTCCTTACCTCCCCGAGGGGAGGAATTCATAAGGGTTCCATTATTCTGTATTTCGCTCATATAATTATATTTTATTATGTCTGTAAATCTCCCTCCCTCGGGAGGGTTGGGGTGGGGCCGCTATTTGAATTCTTCCGGTACTTCGGCTTCACTTCTTAAATCATGTATTATCTTTTGGAAAGTTTCCTTACCTTGTTCAACGTCGAGTTTTGCCCATCGCTGCTGCATCTCGAGTTTACAGAGATAGGCAAAGACGGCCGTCATATCGAAGGGTTCAAAGAAAGTACGCTCGTCGAGCCATATCCACTTGAAAGCATCTATCATCTTCTCCTTGCGGACAGGATCTTCTTCATCAACAATTTTCATAAGCTGCGGAATGTAGTCAAGCTCATGACTGAGATTGAAGTCTTTCGTCTTGTTCTCGCGTATCATTTCCTGTACTTCGCCATCTCCCTTGATGAAGTCTCCAACACTCCATCCTTGCCTCCGTGCGAGCATAGCAGTGAGGATGTTGGTGATGTCAAGGTTCAGCTTGTACCAACGGCGCATCATACGGTTAGGGCAAGTGCGGATGGCATAGTCGAGGAACTGATAAGCCATCTCGTCCTCGGGGAAGTAGCCTGCCTTGTCCCTGTTGAAAGCATACTCACGTGCAAAGATACTCATAAAGGACGGGTAACGATGCACGTTGAAGTTAAGCTCGGTGGCGCTGGTAATGAGGTCGCGCAACTGGTCGAGGGAGAAATTGCCCCATTGGTCGATGCTTGCCTCAGGATTCTTTAGCAGCTTGACCAGATTGACGCAGTCGAAGTGCAGGAAAAAATAGAAGAGCAACTTCTTATCCTGCTGCGTAAGTTGTTCCTCACATTGCTCCCGCATGTCCTCGATGCTCATCCCGGGCTTCGTGTCCTGCAGGTCAATCTCCGGCAAGCCGGCTATCATGCAATAGTAATTGGCCATCTACCTTAGAAGAGCATTTCAACGAGCTGCGGACGCAGGAAGTTCTTGAAATAGGTTTCGAATTCCTCCTTGCCGAAGTTCACTTTGTAACTGCCGTCGGCAGGTGCTATAGTCAGCAGGGTGTCCTTGCCATTGACCTTGTTGATGGTCACGCCCTTGTCGAGCAAAGCTTTTGCCTTGGCTGCAAAATATGCCTTGAGACTCTCTGCTTCTGAACTGGAGATCACAATGGGCTCATCGGTGCTCCAT
Organism: Bacteroidaceae bacterium; assembly: GCA_017552435.1. Classification (GTDB taxonomy): domain Bacteria; phylum Bacteroidota; class Bacteroidia; order Bacteroidales; family Bacteroidaceae; genus Physcousia. Next base: position 27,475 of record JAFZPZ010000078.1, on the reverse strand, counting down.
TTCTCGGCCATGGCAACAGCAAACTTACCCAAAAAGTCCGGACTTGCAGTCAGACCTGCCACTGCTTCCTTGACAACACCGTCGGTCAGGACATTCGTCACTTCGCTCTTGAGGGCACTTATGGCCTGACTGGTGTACATTTTAAGTTCGCTACGTGTGTTGGCAGCTGTCTCGTCGGCTTTCTTCTGTGCCTGTGCTGTGATTTCCTGAGCTTGTTGGCGAGCATCTTGCAGAATCTGCTCTGCCTGCTCCTTAGCCTGCTGGATGATCCGGTCGGCTTCTGCCTGACCTTTCTCCACACCTTCGCGCAAGATTTTCTCAGTGAGTTCCTGTATCTTTTCCATTAGTTTTGTGTGAATTTAATCAAAATTTCGGCACGAAGGTACAAAAATCCTTTGGGATTTCAATGCGTCTGCCTAAAAAAAATGACCTATCTGCTATTATCTGTAACAGATAGGTCATTCGGAAAATGTTATTTCAGTACACCCCTACTTCTGAAAGGGCAACTTTGCCTTGATGACGAGTAATGGTAATACGCACTTTCTCGGCCTTAACAGGTGAAAAACGGTGCTGCTTGACGCGGCATTCAGGAGCCGTTCCCTCGAAGAGCGTTTGCCAGCGATTGCCTTGCTTGTACTCCAATCTGTATGCCTGCATACTACCCTTTGTCCCTTCGACAATTGTAACGAGTGATATGCTCTTCTTACCTTTCAGGTCAACCTCCCACCAAGGTTCTTTGATAGTTGGATAAGGCCTCCAGCTGCTTCCGAAGTTATCGTCGTTGGCAAAGTCGCCAAGAGCGTAATCGTCGCTCCAACTGTACTCAGTGGGGCAGTTCTTAGCAATATTGCGCAGTGTGATGGGGGCGTCGCAATCGGGAATGGGTTGCGTGGGGCCTTCATTCTGCCACATCTGACCTATCTGTCGCAGTGCCTCGACAGCATTGTCATCCATCCTGCCTTCACGGTTAGGGGCAACATTGAGGATGAAGTTGCAGTAAGCATTGTTGTAGGGGCGGACGTTTTCCTCGACAAGCCAGCGGACATCCTTGAGCTGGTCGGTAGGCATCGACTCCTTCCAGAACCAGGTACGCTGTATGCTCAGGCAAGCCAAGGCAGGCAGACGGTTCTCGGTGGTGCTAATCTTCTGTCCTGCACCCTGCTCGTAGCTCTTGATATCAGTATAGAAGAGTGCCTCGCGGGGATACTTGGCAGCATTGAGGTCCATGAGCAGGCAGTTAGGTTGCAGGCTCTTGACGTAGTCGTATATCTCGGGGAAAGAGATTTCATCGTAGGAGATACGCGACCAAGGAGCATCCCACCCGTCGATGATGAGTGCGGTTATCTCGCCGTAATTCGTGAGCAGTTCCCGCAACTGTGACTTGATATAGTCGGTGTGCTTCTGTGGCTTGATGTGCCCCGGACGGATGCGGTGGTGTGTGTCGAGGATGCTGAAATAGAGCATCACGGCAAGTCCCTCCTCTCGAAAAGCATCGACATATTGACGAACAACATCCACATGGGCTGGCGACTGCATAGAGTTGTAGTCCGTAGTCTTCGTATCCCAGATGCAAAAGCCACTATGATGCTTGGTGGTGAGGCAACCGTAGCTCATGTTTGCTGCCTTGGCAGCCCTGGCCCACTGGTGACAATCGAGATGTGTCGGGGCAAAAGCAGACACAGGCATATCGGGGTCGGGCCAGTCCTCGAGTGAATAGGTGGGCATGTTGTAATGGATGAACATACCGAAGCGCAAATCAACGAAAGCCTGCTGTAGCTCATGCAACGATTTCTGTTGAGCTACCGCCGAGAAAGCAGCCAGCAAAAAAAGGGAAAAGAAGATTCTTCTCATAAGGTTCATTGGGCTTATATGGCCTCATAGGGCCAATAGGTTCTTACCAGATATCTTCCGGCTTTTCGGGGCTGTCATAGATCTCCTTGGGGCAGTATTCGAAATAGTCAAGATAGAGTTCTGGCCTCTCCTTGTCAGGCTGCACCGTCTTGAAGCGGACATAATAGGTCTCGTTCGGGTCGAGCGTCTGTCGCGTAATGATAATACGGCAGCAGTTCTCTTTAGCTCGGGCAGTCGTTGCACTCATCTCTGTCTCATGCTTTGTGGCTTTCATCAGACCATGGTTGCGAAGTTTGTGGTCGATGTCGATGATTTCATCTTCATCCTTACCAGAATCACTCAAATCTCCCCACGTTGCGTCTTCACCGAAAGTTAAGACCACGCCATGCGTCATATTGATAGGAATGCCAGCTACCGGCAGTTTTTCAGGGTCACTGCCAAAATAAACCTGTACAATGCCTCGGGCCGCAGTGGCAAGAAGTTTATAACGGAACTCGTATGTATTGCGTTTTGGAACAGGAGGCAGCCTGAACCTGATATCAAACTGACCGAAGGCCTTGTCCTCATCACCGCTATAGTTCGCCCACGCGGTCTTATAACCATTGTAATGGATAAGGTGCGTCTCGTTGTTCATGACTGTCATGTTGTCGAAATAATTATACCTATTATATAAAGAAACGAAAACATGCTGCCACTTACCAAGCGGACTGTCTGCACGACGAATGCCATTGGTGATAGCCTCAGGAAAGAGAGAGAAGAGGTCGAAGCGGATACGTTCCTTACCTAAGTCGTCGCGAGTGACATCCGTATAGGCCAAAGGCTGTTCTATAGGATAGATGCATGCATTGGCGATGTTAGTGACCTCTGTCATTGCATCATTTGTCAGAATCAAAATACCACGCTTGTCAGGAGCACAATAACTTTCGTGTCCATCATCTTTTATGCCGATATTTCTTTCCGGGAAACTGTTCAAGTAGATACCTTGACTTTCTGGGCTCTCATATATCTTAATCAGACGTCCGCCTTCATATACAGGATACCACTCCATAACAGGAATCGTGTATTTGGTAGGAGAGCTGTAACTATAACCCAACTCGTTGCAATGATAGACAAGTTTGTTGGCAGGAATCCTCATTGGTAGGATATGGTATACCAACCATTGATGCAACATGTTCTTAGGCGACTCGTAATCGGTGTCGGCAACATAGCCTCCATCGCTGAGGTACATTTTATTTGTGACTATCCAGTCTTGCAGTTTCTCTACGGCATCAGAGGCTGCAGGGTCGATGCCCTGTGATTGCCAGAACTCATCCTTCTCGCAGAAGAGGGTAAAGCCGTACTTGCGGTGTTCGGGAGCATGTGCATCAGGGTCGCCGGCCGTTGCGGACATATCACCACCACCCTTCGACTGGTAATCCTTCATATCGAGATTTTCGCCTTCCGCTTGGTACAATGACTCGTATGCCTCGTCTCGTACCTTGCCCAATGTGTCAAGCAGTCCGCAAGCCTGTATCGCTTTGGCGAACATCAGATAACCTTCTCGCTTTGTGTCCAAAATATTCTGTAGATAGCGGGCACAGGACTCGTCCTTAGGAGCTATGACTTTGTGGATTTTATGTATGACACCATTGATAACAGGAATGTCGCAATTGATGGGATCAATGGCACAGTCTTGGTCAAGATAAAGGGTGTCAACCTTAGCTTTTCTGCTGACCGTCAATTTATGATCATATATGTTGGGCAGAGGGAACTCTGCATTTTCTTTTCCGTTTCCAATTGAAGTAATCAGCGACATTGTATATCGCTGTGATTCCATATCTTCGCCGTCAATGATTGTGTTTTGCACGACGACCTTACGTACAGAATCGAGTTTAACACTGTCTGTGAACGCATCCCATGAAGGTTCACTAATCAAGCCCTGTTCTACCAGGTCTTGCAAGTAGGCATCAATAGCCGTATTGGTGAGGGCAAAGCAGGTGTAATTGCCTCGCGCCGTCAGGAGTTGATAGACGGAAGACCTACTCCTCCCACTCACAGGCACCTTTTTCATCAGTTCGACATACTGCGAATAGTCCGCATGTGCCTCAAGATAACTGACTATAGTATGATCCGTGAAAACGTATCGAGCAGAAGTGTCAATATCCTCTGTACAAGAACAGATAATAAAGAATAGGGTTGAAAGTGTAAGGACTAGTTTCCTCATTGTAGTAATTAAAATAGTAGTTCGCTAAAATTAAATATATTCTCTTGGTCAGGCACGAGGCCTGACCAAGAGAATTAAAGAGTTATATGAAATATTACTGAGCGGCCATTATATCGAGAATAGTCACGAAGTCAGCAATATCAACCTTCTGGTCACCATTGAGGTCAGCAGCTGCATCAAACTCACCAGCAGCCATGATGTCGAGAACGGTTACTGCATCGGCGATATCAACCTTGTTGTCACCGTTCAGGTCACCCTTAGTGCCATTGAGAGTCTTACCGCCTTCGGCCTCCATCTGAGCCTTGGTGATGAAGCGGAAGTTGCGAGCTGCAAGTTTCAGTACGGTATCAGCAGCAACATTATAGTTGAAGTACCAGCGGATGCCATGATCAACAGCACTACCGAACTGAAGTTTCTTCATGCCATTGGATACATTAACGTAAACAGTTGTCCACTCCTCTGTTGCGGGCATTGCAGCAAATTCTTCTACCGGATCTGTCATCAGGTTAGGAGTATTGTACAACATCCTACCATTCTCAAGGTCCTGAGCAGCAGTGTAGTCGAAAGCAAGGATTACCTTATCCTCTGTCAGAGGCTCATAGATATTTGCCAAATCAAGATAGGGTCTCGTTCCTTCTGTTTCGAGAGAGAAGGTGAACTCTTCCTGATCAACAGCCACCTTGGAACTGTTCTTTAACTGCAGGTAGTCGGGATATGCAGCATAGAGCTGAGCCTTAGCTGCCAAAGCAACTTCTGCATCGGCGTAAGCACCTGCATCAAGGTTGTCTCTTACATCATAGACAGCTTCTTCCATTGCAGTATCTAAAGCATAGTCAATCCAATGACTGTAAACCTTTTCGGAAGCATTAAAGAGGGCAACGTAAGCTTTCTTTGTCTCATAGATAGACTTCATAGTCTCACCGATGGTCAACTCAGCCTCGTAGGTGGCCTTACCACTATTCTCTTTAAGTGTTTCCTTCTGGGCAGCACCGAAGCCAGGAGCGTCTGTGTAGTCCTCATACAACTCTGTGCCAGACTCGTAAAGCTCAGTCAGAGAAATGATGCGGGCTGCATTGTACTCAGCGACTTCCTTAAGAGCGTCGGCAGCATCAGTTTCTGCCTCTCCGAGGTAAACGAGACCGAAGTTACCTACACCAGTCCATTCGCTACCCTTTGTGCCTTCGTTCTTCACACCGATGGTCAGTTTGCCGTCAGTTACCTTAGCAACCAGAGTGATTGCGTAACGACCCTGAGCAAATGCATTAGCAGCACCTTCACAACCCCACATACCATAACCATAGGTCTCGGTAGAGTCGACATTGAAAATCTGCTTGTCGGGATATGTCCCCTTCCAGGCCTCTTCTTCTGTTTCTGCTGCACCTTCAATAAGAACAGGAACGTATGTAGCAACTTCATTAGCGTATGCCAGAGGAGCGTAGTTGTAGCTCAGCATCTTTTCGTCACCATTAGCACGATAGCCACCATTGAGCGTTACCTTATAGAAACCGTTCTTCAAGCCTGAGAGTGTCTGGCTAACGTCGAACTTAGCGTTCTCGTTGCAGAACTCAGCTGCATATACGTCACCTCCAGCATTAGCGGTACGATAGATGTAGCCTTCCCAACCTTCAGCCTCACGACCGATGTTGGTACCCTTCTCGTCCTTCAGCATCTCACCAGCCTTTGCAAAGGTCGGATTGACAATCAGGTCTGTGATAACCATGCCCTTGCCATAACCAGCAGCAACAGCAGCTGCCTTCATAGCCTGCAGGAACTCAATCTCCTCAGCAATAACACTGTCTGCCAATACGTGCTCATCATAGATGTTGGCAAATGTACCGTTGGGATAAGTTTCAGTGGGCTCTTCGTCAGTAGTAATGTAGTTAACCAGTTTGGTCAGAGCTTCGCTTTCAGCCAGTTTGTTCTCCTCGAGATAAGCTTTGGCCTCTTCTACCTTTTCCTTGAACTTAGCATACATAGCAGCGCTTGCAGTGATAGAATCGCGCAGGGTCTCAAGCTGGTAGTTGACACGGAAGAGAGCCTCCATGTTCATGCACTCGTCGATTTCGGGAATCGTTGCTATATACTTGTCAATGAGCTCTTGCTGTGCAACAACTTCAGTCTCGAATTCCTTAGCCTCGTTAGTGTAGTTGTCCTTGATTTCCTCGAACTCTTCGGCAGTACCGAAGTGGAGTTCGTTCATCTGCACGGCTGTTCCAGAGAATGCCTTAGTTACAACAACCTTATAGTAGATATAAGGAACGGTAGTCTCGGTGCTGAAGCCAAAGTAAGAAGGTGTTTCATTTTCGGGATGCAGACGATCCTGACCTATGTCTTCCTTAGCATCGATGAGTACCCAACCCTCAGCATCCTTAGTAGCGTCGCCGTCACCTTCGAAGTTAGCGCCGTAGATGTACCAGTTCTTCCAGTTACGACCTGTTTGTGTTTTAGTATCGTTACCTGTAGTCAAAGTATAGAAGAATGGATTCGTCGGGTCGAATGTGCGGAAGATGATGTAAGTATCACCACCGGCATCAGCCTGGCCACCCCACTTGGTACCCTTCTCAATAACCTCACCATTTTCGTCCTTGGTATCCTTGTCGATACCGTCGATGAGATTGCCGTAGAAGCCATCACCCCATTCTCCAACGGTGTGACCGCCAAGCAGAATATACAGGTCGTTATCAACTGCGGTGACAATTCTCGTCAAATACTCTGTCTCTGCCTTGAGGCCATCATTGTCGAGAGCACCAAGCTGGGTATCTGGATCCAGAATATAGGCGTGTGTACCGCGTATGTACTTGGCACAAGGAGCTACGTTCTCTGTGGTATAACCTTTCTGCCAAGCGCCCAGGTTTTCTGCATCAATGCTAAGTCCTTCAACTTCTGCATAGATATCCTCATATTCGCCGTACAAGACATTGGATTCTTCAATCAAAGTCTGCAGGTCAACCAACTCGTTCTTGATCTTCATCAGGTCGGGAGCGTTGACGGTGGTGCACAACTCCTCATACTTCTCCTTATAACCATTGACATAGCCACTATAAGCAGGTACCATATCATCGGGATTATAGTCCTCGAATTCGAAAATGAAGCTTTCACGGTACTCTTTCAGGTTACCGGTGTTGTAGAAGGTGAACTCATTCATCTGCATACCGCCAGACTGGTAAACCTCAATCTTGAAGTATGTATAAGGCTGGGCGCAACCCTCGGAGAGATAGATATAGCTCTCGAACAGACTAGTAGTCTTCAGAATGTCTGTGCCGATATTCTGCTTGTTGTCAATCAGAACCCACTTGTCTGAATTCTTGGTGGCTTCTTCGTCAGAATCGAAGTTAGCAGCAAAAATCTTCCAGTTCTTCCAGTTACGGTCAGGATAATCACTAGTATCACCACCTGTTACAAGACCATAGTAAGTAGGCTGGATTGGTTCATCCTCCTCTGTGTCCGGGTTAATACTCTTGAAGATGAGGAAACGATCACTGCTGGTAGCAGTACCCCACTTGGTGTTGTCACGGTCACCATCAATCAGATACTCGGGACCCTCTGCTGCATTCCAGTTGTCTGTTGTACCGCTAAGGAACTTATAAATTGCTCTGATGGGATCAACCTCTACGGCTGCATTATTAATAATGTAAGCATTGATGCGGTTTGCCTCTTTCAGGGCTTCTGCGCCAGTGATTTGACGGTTAGCCTTAATGTAAGCTAAGTTACCAACAGGATAGTCCTCATTTGGAGCAATGACAACGACCGGAGCCTCGCCAATCCAAGAAGTCAAGTAGGCAACTGCTTCTTCTTTCAGATTGCCGCCTTCAATAGCATTCACAGCCTGATTGCGGGCAGTCAACAATTCTGCATAGTTGTTGGCAGAGGCATTGATTTCAGCCATCTTGGCATCTGCTGCTGTACTCAGATCACCAAGCTTAGTGGGATCAGTGCTGGCGCTAATGCTTGCGATGAGCGCAGTCATTTCATCGAGCAGAGCCTTCTCCGCGAAAATATCGGGATCAAATTGCTCCTCAATTCCTTCAACAACTGCATTGCGGTCAAGGATAAAGGTATATTCATCACCGAGAGCAAACTCAGACATCTGAATAAGACCAGAGGTTGCTGCTTTGTCAATTTCCACTTTGAAGTACCTGTACTCAGTGGTGTTTCCTTCTGTGAGGGTGAAGAAAGCCTGCGTATAGTTGGCTGCAGGAAGCTGATCCGTGCCAATGCCTTGCTTTGTATCAAGGAGAACCCAGTCCTCTGACTCGCGCTTCACCGCGTCTTGGCTGCTGGCATTCATACCATAGATTCGCCACTGTTTCCAGTTACGGCCAGGGTTACTTTGTGTGTCATTAGCCGTAGTCATGGTGTAATAAGAGGGAGCCATAGAACGGGAAGCCTTGAATATAAAGTAGCTGCCATTCGTGGTCTCGCCTTCTTCTCTGTCAGTGAAACCAGTACACCACTTGGTGCCAGTATTGCCGTCGAAGAGGTTTGCGCATCCCTCACCGCCAAAACCTGCAGTATTAGAATCTACTTCAATAAAGTAGTAGTTGACGGGCTCGTCTTTGCTCGTTCCCTGATCTTGAAGCCACTGGAGATATGCTTCTAATTCGCCATAGGAACCCAGACCCCACTCTGCCATCTGCTGATACACATCAGCACCTGCTACGGTTGCCTCAACCTCAATCCAGAAGTACTGAAAAGTTTCTGTTCCGACATAGTCGAACTGAAGGTTAACAGGTGCATAGTTCGCTTCAGGCAGAGGTTCGTCCTGCTTGTCATCGAGGAGCGTCCAGCCCTCGCCTCCGCGAACTGCCAACTCGTCGCTTTCGAAGTTACCACCATAGATTTTCCACGATGCCCAGTTACGGCCAGGGTTAGAACCTGTATCATTACCGGTAACGAGGAAATACCACTCAGGGTTAACAGCTTTTTCTGCCTTCACGATAATGTAGCAGATATTGGAGGATTGTTCGGGATCTTCAGGCCATCCCACTTCAAGGCTTGGGTCGAACCAGCAACCCCACTTGGTATCAATTTTAGTATCCACCAAGCTTGCATGGGTTTCGCCACCACCTGACCAGGCATCAACGCCTGCTAACGCCGTGAGTTTTACGTACTCCGCACGTGCACTCTGAGAGATCATCATCATTGCCAAAGCAACGAGACATGACCAAAGAGTGCTTGAAGTAAATAATTTCTTCATCTTGTTTGGTTTTTGAAATTAATAAAAAAGTTAATTAATATGATTTTTTCCTTAATTTTTGATGCTCAAGAACACGCCTTTTGCCCCTTGCAACAGGCAAAGGTATGATTTTTTTATTTCCCTTTTTGCTTTCCTTGACATATATTATGGCATAATTAACGCTTTTTAACAAAAATTGGTCAATATTTAGGGTTTACCATTGATGATTTGTATTAGCAGCATCAAGTCTTGGGCATTAATCTTCTCATCTTCGTTGAGGTCGGCTGCTGCAGGAACAAAATCCTCCACTGGCTTGCCAACAATGTATGCCTTGAGTACTTCATAGTCAAGCGCATTCACCTCACCGTCACCATTGACGTCGCCAGGGATAACAGGCTGCGGAGTTGTAAAGAAGAAATCGTAGGGCTGGTAGTTCACGGCACCAAGTGTAGTATCGCTCTCGCGGCGATCAAGGAGCATCCATACTTCATCGTCGGGGACTTCACTCTTGGTATTACTGCCCAGCAACGACCAGGAGACAGGATTACGTCCCGGGAATGTCTTGGTATCAGCAGCTGTAGTGATGCGATAGCCGGAAAGCTCGACAGGCATACCCGCATCTATGTAAATATATAATGTGGTGCCGGCAGTGAAGGAGCCGCAATATTTGGTGGTGACATCGTCATCGAAAAGGTTGTTCTGCGAATGCGTTTTGATGTACGTACCTGTGCAGGCATACATCGTAAGCGGCTTTATCTCCTGTCCTTCCTTGTCCAGAAGGTCAAACTCGGAGAACTGAATCGTAGAACCTCTGGCTATCGCCTCGATGGCAAACTGATAGTAACGGTGTCCGGGTATCGTCTCCACAACAGTAATGGTACAGGTATCACGCAACGTGCTGATGTTGGGGGCAGAGATGATGATGTCTGCTGTGCCCAGGCCTGTAGCCACCACATGTCCTTTCTGATCCACAGTGGCAACAGCCTCATCTGTAGATGTCCATCGCAGATTCAGATTATTGACTGTAATGGGTGTGTAGCTGGCCTCCAACTGCAACTCATCGCCGGGGAGAAGCATTGCCAAATGCTGGTTCAGTGTCAGAGACTCGAGTGTACGGGATATGTAAAAGTCGTAAGGCGTATAATTGGTAGCCTCCATCGTCCAATCATTATCTCGCTCGTCGAGAAGCATCCAACCATCATCATCAGGACTTGTCAACCTGTCATTGCTGCCATAGAGCTTCCACGAAGAGGGATTGCGGTCTGGAACATTCCGCGTGTCGTTAGCAGTATAGATACGATAGCCGTATGCATCAACTTCACTGCCAGCATCGAAGAGGAAATATGCATTCCCATAGAAGGGACCACAATACTTGGTATAGACATCATTGTCGGCTGCATTCTCCCAACCTTCATTATAGTAGGAGTCTTCGTACCCTGCATAGACATAAAGGTCAGCCACTTCGTTAAGTGACTCGTCCAAAATGTCGAATTCAGAGAACTGCAGGCTGCCGTTTCTTCCTCCTTGCAGACGTGTAACGACAAGATTATAGTAGCGGAATCCCGTTGCATCAGCATTGACATTGGTATAGAGTCCGTCTTTCTCATAAACTTTGCCGCTAGTCTTGCTGAGGACAGGATAGAGGTCATGTTTGCGGCCATTGTCAAGGTTCTGACGCCAAGAGTCACCACTTTCATTGTTGTTGAGCTGGTAGCATAGATAACCATTATCAACCTGACCGGGTGTCATGTTGTTGGTTTGCATAGAAGTGTAATCCCAGCAGTTATCAATGGTTAGACCCTTTGTGGCGAAGGCGAACTCCTTTCCTTCCGTGGCGCCGGTAACAGTACCGATATTGTAGCAGTTCACTACTGTCATCTTTCCGGCAGAAGGACCTGCAAGGGCTGCAGCATTAGTCTGGGCTGTGATGTTGCCCGTATTGCTGCAATTGGTTATATTTATTGTTGCCAGAACACGACCTAAGCCAATCAGAGCACCTGCAGAACCTTCTGTAGCACTAACAGTGCCGTGGTTCTCGATACCGGAGATGGTGACGGTACCATTGCGGGCACAGCCTGCGAGCATACCTACATTCGTGTTTCCTTCTGCTGAACATGTCTCGTCGAAAACTATGTTACTCAACGTACAGAAACCGAGATAGCCAAAGAGTCCGACAGCATCGCCACCGTTGATGTGAAGGTTACGGATAGTGTGTCCCTTGCCATCGAAATTGCCAGCAAAAAGATTCTTCGTTGTGCCAATAGGCTGAAACTCGTCGTTGAAGTCCTGCATGTCGATGTTGGTGACAAGCACAGCTTTGGCATCAGTCTTTCCCCCTTCGTTGACCATCTGGCTAAAAACACAGAGGTCCAAAGCAGAGGCAATCTGGTAGATGCCATCCTCTTGGCGTATTGTTCCGTAGGAAAGCATTTCGTCCATCCATGCAACGCGATCATATACAAAATCACGCACACGATCCACTTCCTTTTCCCATGAACCGGGAATTTGCGGATTGAGAGAGATGTACTGGGTGAGATAGGGCCAGCGAATGAAGTTGAGGGTGGCAGAAGCACGTACCTCGTTCCTAAGCGAATCAACATCAGCAGCCACACCATCTGCCTCGAAGTTGCCTTTCTTGCGAAGCTTAGCCCACATCTCCTGAAGATTTGCAAAGACCGAAGGATCAGAAAGAACACGCCCGACAAACTGTGACCAGTTACCCGTGTCGCGCACCTTATAAGTCCAATCCATGCGCTCGTTGGCAGGATAAGTGGTTTCATCATTCTCCAGGGCAAGCTCAGCATCCCAAACGGGACCGGTGTAGAAGTGGTCGTCGCCACGCTCCTTGAATAAAAAGTCCTGACAAAGCATATCGGTATTGCCGTTGAACTCACTTGCAAGGAAATACCGGAGGAACGATTCCATATCAAGGACAGAACGCATGCCTTTCTCCTTGTCGGTATAGTCAGAACCGAAGACAATATTCTCCATATCGTTCCAAGTGTTTCGGATGTACTGGAACTGTACGTTTTGAATGATATCTTCGTCGGGGTCGTGAACGGTAATGGGGTTGCCGTGAGACGAGTTAAACCAATAGGGCTCGCGTCCGGCATTGTTATCGACCTCGACAAAGTAGCCGCCTGTTATGGTTTCCTCGTCAATATCCCATTCGCCCATCTCGGTAATGTCGATACGATTCTTGTCAGTTGTGACTGCATCCGCAAGAGTATAGGTGCCGCGATAGTCGCCATTGACCACGAGGTCAACTACCTGGCTCCATGGTGTCCAAGCCAGTTCCGTACGCTTCGACATGGCCCATGCCACAGGGTTGCGCATCAGTGTCTTGTCGCGGTAGCTGTTAATGAGTACCCACTTCTTGCACTTGGTGGGCGACTCGTTATGTCCGTCTTTCATCATGTGATGGCTCTTCCCATCATTGAACTTTATGCGGAAGGCCTTGTTTTCAGGGGCAGCAGAGAAGTTGCCGCGAACACGAAACAGGATGGGATACTCCTGCAACATTGTGCCACCTTCGTAGATAAGCACTGATTGTGACTCAAAATCCTCACCGCGCACTGTGGGCAGGATGTTGCCCTGCACATGGACGCTGAGCGTAGGCAAGTTTGTAATCTGATAGAACTGGCTGTCGTCACCCTCACCGGCATGGCCGTAGAACTGCAGTTCAGCAATGTTACAGTAGGAGCCTGCGCTTCCTACATAGCGGACATAGCGGAAGCCCCGACTGACATTGACATCAGCCCTTGCTGGCGTTCCAATGCTGGGCTTGAAACTGATGAAAGACAGCGGCACGGCATCCATGAAGTCAGGACTGTTGGCACCCTCGAAAAGGCTGAGCAACATGCGGTCGGCACCCTGGCTGCCCGGAGCAGGCGTATAACCGACACGGGTTATGACATAAGGCTCGCCCAGATCCAGGCCAACCCATTGCATTTTGTCCGAACTGGTGCTGTAATAAGTCGAAGCATCACCATCGAAGGCCAAAGCTGCCTTAGACTCGGAGCCTGAGTAAATGATTGTGCCTTCAAGGAGGTGATCCACAGTCGAATCGTAGGCATACATTATGTTTGTAGCGAACAATAAGACAAACAGGAAGGAGAGCCCGCGGAATATCTCTTTTTTCATAAATTATACATTTTTCCATGCCTACGTGCGTACTTGTGCACATAAAGCGCCGCAAAGTTAGCATTTTTTTCTTAATTTACTAGAACACAGAAGAAAAAAAACTGCCTATTTTAGTTTGGCAGCTTACCTTCGCGGTACTGTTGGGGCGACATACCTGTCTGCTGACGGAAGAAGCGACCGAAATGCGACTGATTCTTAAATCCCATCATGGCTGCAATCTGTTTGATGCTCTTACTGCTGTCATGTAGCATAATCTGAGCCGAACGGATTATCTCCTCACTGATGAGCTGATTGGCTGTACGACCGGTGAGGCGTTTGCAGATGCTGGAAAAGTATTTGGGCGTTATATTGAACAGGCTGGCGTACCCGTTGACATTGAGATAGGGCTGCGCAGGGTCGTGAAGATGCTGCATGAACTGGCGCAGGATGTTCTCACCCGAACTGTAGGTTTGGCGCATCAGTTCCTCGTCCTGGAACTTGTGCAGGTCGTGCAGGTCGTAAGCCATCGAGGCAAAGAGTAGCCGCAAGCTGAGTTCCTTGTGCGGAGTTTCCGGGCTGGACAGGTGATTGCTAAGCAGATCGAAATAGAGGCGATAGCGATTCACGGCCATTTCATCTGCATGTAGTATCTTATGAGAAGTGGAGAACATAGAGTATGTCCACTCCATGCGAATCATCTGCGAAAGCTGCGCCACATACTCGGGCGAGAGGAAGAGCACCAGGGCATTAAAATCCATACTCATCATACTCTGCTCGAAGATATTACGCGGTTTACAGGTAAAAACATCACCTGCCTCAAGCTGATAGGTCTTTTCATCAACAGAGAGCTGGGCTTGGCCGTGGGTTACCACGGCAAAGAGGAAGCCTTCGACAAGAATATCCGAAATGTTGAGGTTACGCACCTCCTCGAAATCACAGAAAATGGCTATATGGTCATTGCAGCGAAAACTAAGTCGACTGTCAGCTATGGCCTGAAGGTCTAATTTCTCCATTGTTTTTTGCTATTTCATCGCAAAGATAAGACTTTTCTCTCGAATTTGGCGTCATTCTTGCCCTCAATTTGTTCTTTTTTTCAGTATAAATGATGGATAGTGGAGAAATAGGTCAAGGTTTGCGCCGCTTTTTTGTACATCATATTAATAAAAAGTTGTTACTTTGCACCGCAAAAAGAGAAAAGTACATATAAGCTATGAATAAAAGGACAATAAAACCGAGAATATCAAAGAAAACAGGACTGCTTTTCTTATTCTCGTATTTTCTTATTCTCGTTTTGACAGCTTGCGGCAGGAACGAGAGAAGCTACAAGGTGGAAGCGCTGAAGGTCGTCACAGAGAGTGTCAGTGCAAGCACTGCCAATATTGGCAAGCACTATGTGGGCAAGGTGGAGGAAGATAGTAGCACACCTGCCAGCTTCATTGGTATGGGTACTGTTACCAGAGTCTATGTCGAGGAGGGACAGTATGTGGCAAAAGGCCAACTCATCGCAGAAATGGACCCCACACAATGCGAAAACACCCTTCAGGCTGCAAAGGCAACGCTGGACCAGGCATTGGATGCCCAGAAACGCATGCAGGTGCTACACGAATCGCAGTCCATCTCCGACATCGACTGGGTTAACGTGCAAACAAAAGTGCGCACTGCCCAATCCAGCCTCGACATGGCAAAGAAAGCATTGTCCGACTGCCGTTTGACAGCCCCATGCAGCGGCGTTGTGGGTAAAAAGCAAATGGAGAATGGCATGACTGCCTTGCCCTCACAGCCTGTCTGCACAATCTTGGACATTACCAAGGTGAAGGTAAAAGTATCTGTTCCCGAAAAGGAGATCGCTTTCTTCAACCCCAAGCAGGGCAAAGACAAGAGTGTGACGGTTACCGCCGAGGCACTTGGTGGCAAGACTTTCCACAGCACACAGTTTGTGCGCAGTGTCCAGGGCGATGCGCTGACACATACCTACGACGTACGCTTCTCTCTGCCCAACCCAGGTGGAGAACTGCTTCCGGGCATGGTGGTAAACGTTTCGACAGAAGCTGAGGATGCGGATTCTGAACAAAGAATCGTGACAGTACCCGTTCGCTGTGTGCAGCAGGATGCCGGCGACCACCAGTTCGTGTGGCTCGCAAAAGGTGGGAAGGCCTGTCGCCAACCCGTTGAGACAGGTCAGGTACAAGACGACCGTATCATTATCCTCTCCGGCCTGACGGAAGGCGACAACGTTATTATTGAAGGCTACCAGAAAGTCAGCGAAGGTTCCGAGGTAATTCTATAAGCCCTATTAGCCCCATTGGCCCCAAAATAATTGTAAAACATGAATCCTGAATTTAAACAAAGTGTTTTGATGCGGCATTGGTCTGCATGGCCACTCAAGAACCAAGGCATCACAGCACTGATTACTATTATACTGCTGGCTTTTGGCTTCTATGGTCTGGAACAGATGTCCAAGGACGAGTTCCCGCCGTTCACCATGCGAATGGGCGTTGTGGTGGCTGTCATGCCAGGAGCAACCAGCGAAGAGATAGAGGCCCAAGTGGCACGTCCCCTAGAACGCTATATCTTCACCTTCAAGGAGGTGGACCGTGCGAAGACCACCACACAAAGCATGTACGGCATGTGCTTCATGAAGGTGTATTTCGATGCGAGACTTACCAACCTTGCACCGATATGGAACAAAATCAAGCATGGTGTGAATGCCTACAAGAGCCAGTTGCCAAGTGGCGTCGTGGCCCTCATCGTCAAGGATGACTTCGGTGATGCATCAGCCCTGCTGATTACATTGGAAAGCAATGAACGCTCCTACCGCGAGCTCCAGGAGTACAGCGACGAGTTGGCAGACCGCCTGCGTCGCATCAAGAGCGTCAGCAATGTGCGCCAATACGGAGAGAAGAAGGAGCAACTGAGCATTTATGTGAACCGCGAGCGCCTCGCTGCCTATGGCATTGGGCAGGCCGCCCTCATGACAGCCCTCTCGAACGAGGGGCTCACCACCTTGAGTGGCAGCGTCAGTTCCGCCTCCGCCAACATCCCATTACATCTGGCTACAACACGCCATTCGGAGCAGGAGGTAATGAACCAGATTATCTATTCCGATGCCAATGGGCAGGTCGTTCGGGTGCGGGACATTGCAGAGGTACGGCGCGAATATGACACAAGCGACAGCTACATCGAGAGCAATGGCAAACGCTGCGTACTACTCTCGCTCGAGATGACCAAAGGCTATAACATCGTGCACTACGGCAAGGAGGTCAATAAGATTATCGAAAACTTCCGGGCTGAGTATCTGCCGGACGACGTGGATGTGCTGCGCATTACGGATCAACCGAAAGTTGTAGAGGCCAGTGTTTCAGATTTCCTCGTCAACCTGATTGAATCGATGGTGGTTATCATTCTGGTCATGATGCTGCTCTTCCCCTTGCGCAGTGCCATTGTGGCTGCTATCACCATTCCGCTCTCTACTTTCATCAGTGTGGGCATCATGTACCTGTTGGGCATTCCCCTGAACATCATTACGCTTGCTTCCCTCATTGTGGTGCTGGGTATGATAGTGGACAACAGCATCGTGGTCATCGACGGTTATCTGGAATATCTTGGTGCTGGCATGGATCGCCGCGAAGCCGCTGTCATGGCTGTCAAACAGTATTTCATGCCTATGCTGCTGGCAACGGTCTGCATCTGCGCAATCTTCTATCCTATCCTTTTCACAGTAACAGGCGAACCGGGAGACGTGATAGGCTTCTTCCCCGCCACCATCACCATCTGCCTGATGGTGAGTCTGGTCGTGGCAGCCTGCGTCATCCCAGCTCTGAACGTGCGCCTTATCAAGAAAGTGCAAGAGAGACGTCCCGGAAAGCGCAGTATCACGGAACGGGTGCAGTTCTACTATTTCAAGGCTCTGAAATGGACTTTCCGCCATCCTTGGCTCACAATATGCAGCAGTGTCGTACTGGTCGCCCTCACCTCCCTCATTTTCCCGACGCTGAAGCTCCGGCAGTTCCCCTTTGCCGATCGCGCTCAGTTCGCCTGCGAGGTCTTTCTGCCAAAAGGTGCTGGTCTGGACGAGACGCGAGCCATCACAGAGGCGTTGCGCGACTCGCTGGAAAAAGACGAACGGGTAACAAGCGTCACGACGTTCATGGGTTGTAGCTCACCACGTTTCCATACATGCTATGAGCCGCAATTAGGAGGCAAGAACTTTGCACAGCTCATCATCAACACGACGAGTATAGAGACAACCTTCGAGATGCTGAACGAATATGCACCTCGGTTGAGCAATTATTGGCCGGGTGCCTATGTCCGCTTCAAGCAGATGGACTACTTGCCTGTGCCAACCTACGAATACCGTTTCTATAGCAACGACCTGGACAGCATCGAGCTTGCAGCAGAACGCCTGATGGAACGCATGCGCCAGATGCCCGAACTGGAATGGGTACATACCGACTATGACCTGCCATCGCCTGTCATGGACATCACACTCGACCCCATTGCCTCCTCACAGCTCGGCATCACACGTACCATGGCCGAGTTGCAACTGGCCATGCAAACTGGCAAGACACAGGTGGCATCCATCTGGGAGGGGAATTACGAAGTGCCCGTGGTACTGCGTGACAAGCAGGCAGAGCAGATGACAATCGGTGATGTGGAGAATCTCTACCTCACGCCTCTGACACAACCGTTCAGTAGCTTGCCACTCCGCCAAGTGGCCAACATCGAAGCCCACTGGATGCCCACCAACATCATACACCGCAACGGTGAGCGCTGCATCACTGTAACTGCCGAGAACAAGCGCGGCGTACTGGCTGCCACTGTGCAGAACCGCGTCAAGGATATGCTGGAGAACGATTTCCCCCTACCCTACGGCGTACGTGCTGAGATTGGCGGTGAGCCAGAGAAGAATGATGAGACCGTGCCCGGAGTGGCATGGGGACTCAGCATTGCTTTGGTCATCATATTCTTCTTCCTGCTCTTCAACTTCCGCCGCTTCGGTCTGACAGGCATCTGCATGTTGTCTATCCTGCTCTCCGTACCTGGGGCAATGATTGGCCTGGGCATTGCGGACATCACGCTTGGCCTGACCAGTCTGTTTGGCTTCATCACACTCATGGGTATCATCATGCGCAACGAGATACTCATCTTCGAACATGCTGACCAGAAGATTGCAGAAGGCATGTCGGTACGCGATGCTGCCTTCGATGCCGGACGTCGTCGCATGGTGCCCATCTTCCTGACAACCGCTACAACGGCAGTCGGTGTCATCCCGATGATACTGGACGGCTCATCGTTCTGGATGCCGGTAGGTATCACCATCTTCGCCGGAGGCATAGGCACACTGATCCTCGTTGTGACAGTCCTGCCGGTTGTCTATTGGAAACTGAACGACAAACAGAAATAAATGAAAAATTAGAAATTAAAAATTAAAAATTGTATGTCAAAGCGATTTATATTCTTAATTTTTCACTTTTCACTTTTAATTTTTAATTCAGCATTAGCTCAGACGCTAACCTTGGAACAGTGCCTCGACTATGCCAGGCAGAACAACCACGAACTGCGCAATGCGGCATTCGAGATCGAGGCTGCTACAGAGCAGAAACGCGAGGCTTTCACCAATTATTTTCCCCGCATCAGCGCCAACGTGATGGCGTTCCGCTGCTTCGACGAGCTGGTAAAGGCAGACGGTACATATCCGCAGGAAATCGCCGCATTGAGTACAGAATTCATACCCCTTATCGGTACACCTTTCAGCATTGCTGAGCTCAATCGCGGCTATGCTGTATCCGCCACTCTCGTCCAACCGCTCTACTATGGCGGACAGATTGTCTATGGCAACAAGCTTGCCCGTGTGCAACAGGATGTCATGACACTGAAACAACAACTGACCGAGAAGGAAGTGCTGCAGAAGGTGACGGAATGCTACTGGAACCTGGCCCGAGTACGCTACAACCTGAACACCATCGAGGCTGCGGAGAAGCAGGTAGAAGCAGTGATGGCACAGGTGGAGAATTTCCTGAAAGCCGGTGTCACCACACGCAACTCCATACTCAAGGTACGTCTGCGCCAGCAGGAACTCTCCAGCACACGACTCAAACTCGAGAATGCCGACCATGTGCTGCGTCTGTTGCTCGCACAGCAAATAGGCATAGCACCGGCAGAAGCAGACAAAGGCTTCGATATCGTCCTCGAGGACAAGCCTGTGGAAGAACCCATCGAGGTAGGACAGCTGAGTCTCCCGCCGGATCATCGCGAGGAACTGCAACTGATGAACAAGGCTGTGGAGGCACAGGCGCTACAGGTGAAGATGCAACGTGGAAAATACCTGCCGCATCTGGGTGTCGGTCTGGCCGGCTACCACACCGGTCTTGGCGGTCTGTCCGACAATATCACAAAATACATGTCCCCCAGCATAAACAATGGACTTGTATTTGGCACCCTCTCCGTTCCCATCAGCGATTGGTGGGGCGGCAGCCATGCCATACGGCGGCAGAAGATTAAACTTCAGCAGGCAAAGGCAGACCGCGACAATGCTTACCAAATGCTGCAGATCGACATCGAACGGGCATGGACGAACCTGCAGGAAACCTACAAACAGACACTGATTGCACAGGCCAGTTGCGAAGAGGCTGCAGAGAATCTGCGCATGACTTCCGACCAATACCGCACGAGCACCTGCACCCTGACAGAATTGCTCGATGCCGAGACGCTCAACCGGCAGGCACAAAACGATCTTGCCCAGGCCAAAGCCAACTATCAGATTGCCTTGTCCGACTACCGTCGCAAAGCACTCTGATACCCCATTGGCCCCATTCCTTTCAAATGCCAAAGAAAAGTCAGTTTTTCTTTGGCATTTTGCTTGCTTATTCGTAACTTTGCGGTGCAAATAACATATTATATTAGCTTTATGAAAAGATTGTTGACTGCCTTCGCGGCTGTATTGGCTTTTTCCTTCATGCCTGGCACGGCACAGGCTGAAGAAGTTTATCGGGACAATACCGTTCGATTCACCCTCATCGACGAGGGGACCATCCGTTTAGAATATGCTCCCGACGGCAAGTTCATTGACAACAAAAGCTTCGTGGCTGTCATCCGCGAATACGGCAGTGTGCCCCACAAAGCCTCAACCAGTGGTGGCAAGGTGGTCATCACAACTAGTAGGTTCAAACTCACCTATAAGAAAGACGGCGCACCGCTGAGCGCCAAGAATCTTACCATCACTTCTGCAAAGACACTCGACACACAGTTCACCTGGACTCCTGGCACAGTGCAGAAGGGCAACCTGAAGGGCACCTATCGCACCCTCGACGGCTACGATGGCGACACCTATCAGTACAGCAACCCCAAGCACCCCATGCCTCTGGAGGATGGTTTGCTTGCTACCGATGGCTGGACGCTCATCGACGACTCCAAAAACTACATCTTCGACGGAGCAAAGGATTGGGACTGGGTGACGGAGCGTAACAGTGCAGAAGGTGCCCAGGACTGGTACTTCATGGTCTACGGTCACGACTACAAAGATGCCCTGCTCAGCTTCACGAAGTTCGCAGGCAAGGTGCCCCTGCCTCCACGTTACACCTTCGGATACTGGTGGAGCCGCTACTGGACCTACAGCGACAAGGATTTGCATGACCTCATCGACAATTTCCATCGTCTGAACCTGCCTCTCGATGTGCTGGTCATCGACATGGATTGGCATCCCAACACCAAAGAAACCGGCGGCGGCTGGACAGGCTGGGACTGGAACGAGTCTATCTTCCCCGACTACAGGAAACTACTCGCCTACCTCGACGAACAGGGCGTGAAGACCACCATGAACCTCCACCCTGCCGACGGTGTTCGCCCGTACGAGAAAAAGTACAACGAGTTCATGCAGCGCTATGGCAAAAACGACGGCAAGACCTACGAATGGATGGGTTCCGACAAGAAATACGTAAAGGCACTCTTCGACACCTACCTGCACCAGTATGTTGACGAAGGCGTTGATTTCTGGTGGCTCGACTGGCAGCAGTGGGAGAAGGACCGTACCCTCAAGAACCTCGACAATGTCTTCTGGTGCAACTACATCTGGTTCTCTGATATGGAGCTGAACGGCACGAAGCGTCCTTTGCTTTACCACCGTTGGGGTGGTCTGGGCAACCACCGCTATCAGATTGGCTTCTCGGGCGACTCCTACGCCACATGGGAGAGCCTTCGCTTCCTGCCCTA
This sequence comes from Bacteroidaceae bacterium, assembly GCA_017552435.1. GTDB lineage: Bacteria > Bacteroidota > Bacteroidia > Bacteroidales > Bacteroidaceae > Physcousia. Next base: position 5,915 of record JAFZPZ010000078.1, on the reverse strand, counting down.
CTTTAACAGCACCTCTTCCAATGTGCTGTACGGCTACTGGAGCCACGACATCGGAGGACATCAGGTCAGGAAGTATGGCATGGGGGTCGATACTGAACTCTATACCCGTGCCATGCAGATGGGACAATACCTGCCCATCCTCCGCAGCCACAGCGCAAAGGACCCCAGCCTGAACAAGGAACCTTGGGCCTTCGACCAGATGACTCAGCGTCGTCTCACAGCTGTCATCAATGGCCGCTATGCCCTCATACCTTATATCTACACGATGGCACGCAAGACGTATGAGACGGGTGTCTCCCTCTGCCGTCCGCTCTACTATGATTGCCCTGAGGTGAAGGAAGCCTATGAGTATAAGGAAGAATACATGTTCGGTGACAACATGCTGATTGCACCCATCACAAAGGAAGTGAACAAGGAGGACGGCTTTGCCACCATTAATGTATGGCTTCCCGAAGGCGAGTGGCTGGAATACGAGACCGGCACAATGCTTCAGGGCGGTCGGGCCGCAGAGCGTCATTTCTCGATGGACGAATACCCTGTCTATATCAAAGCCGGCAGCATCCTGCCCTATTACGGCAAAGTCAAGAACCTGAGCGGCACAGAACAGCCCGTCATCGTTCGCATCTTCCCAGGAGGCGACAAGGACGAGTTCACGCTCTACGAAGACAACGGCGAGGACAAGAACTATGTCACAGAATATGCCACCACTCCCCTCTCCTACCAGCGCAATGGCGAACGCCTCACCATCACCATCGGTACCCGCAAAGGTCAGTACAAGGACATGCCAGCCCACCGCGACTATACCCTTGCCCTGCCCTGTCAGAAGGCACCAGCCTCCGTCAAGGTTAATGGTAAAGACGGGGCCTTCACCTACGATGGCTTGAATCTCGAAGCAAGCATTGCCTTGGGCAGTATCGACTGCAGCAAGGGTGCCACCATCGAGGTAACATTCCCCTCTGCCGACTATGCCGTGACGGACGGAGAGAAAGGTCAGTTCTATCGCATACAGCATGCCGTGCAGGACTACAAACAGCACGATGCCAACATGGTCTATACAGAGAAGTTCGGGTATCTCGAGGCAACGCCCCTGCGCCTTTCCTATCATCCCGAGAAGCAGCAGGAGACACTCAACCGCTTCCATGAGCTATACAAGAAGCTGCCGGTGGTGCTGGTGGAACAGATGGGCAAGAACGCCAACTTCGACCGTTTCCTGCGTCAGCTCGGTGAAAGCGACAATATGCTCAGCGAGGTATCGCCCGAAGCATTCAGCACAGCAGAAGGCATAGGTTTCGCCCTTCAGTACTTCCCCAACAAGGAACTTCATGGTGAGGCCAAGGCCTTTGGGCATGTGGAGAAAATCGATATGTTCTTCAATGGCAGTCCTACACAGGGCATTCCTGCCGACTATTGGAGCATGACGGCCGAGAGCATCTTCACTGCCCCTGAAACAGGCGAAGTAATGTTCATCATGTCGGGCGACGATGCCTATCGCCTCATCATCGACGGCAAGGAACTCCTCAGTGACTGGGGCGACCATGCCGAGACAACCCGCACCGCCACCATCTCCGTCGAAGCAGGCAAAAAATACAATGTCCGCATCGAGTTCTACGACAACGAATACAACGCTATCCTGCGAATGCAAACCCTAATGATCAAATAGGCCCCATCCCCCCCATAAGCCCTATTAGCCCCATGAAAAGAATCCTTTCCCTCGCAGCCTTGCTGCTCATTTTTACAATTCCTGGCGGCTCCGTACTCAAGGAGAAAGACCTGGCACGTACACTTGGCGTGCTCAAAGCCGAGCTACAAGCCAACTACGAGATGCAGCAGGCTTTTATACAAAGCTATGAACAGCAGGGCATGCAGCAGCACAAACAGTTGGTATGGTACATGCACCAGTGCGAGCAGATAGGGCTCATGCTCTATTCGCAAAGCACCGACAACACCTTCGACATGGCATACGCCTGCCAGCAGGCTGCGGACCTGAGACGCGACCTGGACAACCGCAACAGTAAGATGCGACAGTACGACAAGATTATCACCCGTCTGAAGCAGGAGATCGAGCGCACCGACTACCTCATCCGCTCCCTCAAGAGCATGCCGCCCGTCATCGATGCCGACAGCACCCTCAGCAGCAGCGACAGCATCCTCCTTCAGGCTATTGACTCCCTAGCGTCCAAGCGGGATTCCCTGCTCATCGCACGCAGTTCGATGGACGAAGAGGAAATCGCCATCCTGGAGGACGAAAACAATGAGATTCCAGAAGAGGAAGAAGAGAATCTCGAGCCGCTATACCTGACCAGGGCACAGCAGCGGGACCGCAATGCCTGTCTGCTGTATGCTGATACGATACAGGCCAACATGCAGCGTTTCCTAGAGAGTCTCGAGGCAGAGAATGCCTATTACCAGAGCGTACGCGACAAGGTTCGTGAGCTCGACGAGTATGCACAGAGCCGGTACAAGCTACTGCAGGACAACATTTTCCGCAATGGCAGCTCCAACTACTTCAGTATCCTTGCCTCATTGCCCATGCAGATTATGATGACAAAATCGACCATCGACATGAAGTACAAGCCATTCAAGGGGCACGGACAACTCTATTCCGAATGGCGAGGCGCCATCGTGCTTTTCATCAGCATCTTCCTCGTCCTCTACCTCGCCCTTTCGCTTGGCATCAGCTACATCATACTGCGCTGGCTGATGCCGAAGAAATGGCGTGGACCGGACTTCAAGGTCAAGAGGACAATGCTCATCAATGTGGTTGGCATCGCCATCTTTGGCATCATCGCTATGGTGGTCCGGGGCATCTCTCAGCATAACTTCATACAGATGGGCACAGGACTCATCATCAACATCGCCTGGCTGCTCGAAGCCATTTTCCTGAGTCTTTATGTCCGGCTCAAGGGGGAACAGATGCGGCATGCTGCCTTCATCTACACGCCACTGATGATGCTCGCCTTCATCGTCATCCTGTTCCGCATTGTACTCATCCCCAATGCGCTGGTCAACCTCATCTTCCCGCCTATCCTGCTCATTTTCTCCATCTGGCAGTACTTCGTGTCACGGCGGCACAGACAATACCTGCCTCTGCTGGACAAGTGCTACATGCACATCACCACCATGGCAATGTTCTTCTCCTGCCTAGCTGCATGGGCCGGCTACACCCTGCTCGCTGTGCAGATTATGATATGGTGGACTTTCCAACTGGCGGCCATCATGACTATCACCTGCATCTACGACCTGACGAAGAAGTACGAGGCACACTATCTGTTGCATCGCCTCGGTTCCAGCGACGATGACGAGAATGAGCGCCAGGACCTGCTGCGACGCATGAAGAAGGGCGAGTTCATAGATCAGACCTGGTTCTACGACTTCTGCTGCCGCACGTTGGTACCCATTCTGGCCGTGCTCTCTATCCTAATCAGCATCTACTGGGCAGCAGAGGTGTTCGAGATGACAAGTCTATGCCAGAAAGTCTTCACACGGGATATCGTCAACCAGACGGGCATCATACGCGTCTCACTTTACTGGATTTGCATGGCAGCGGCACTCTTTTTCATCTTCCGCTACATCAACTATGCCCTGCGCAGTTTCTACCTCCATTACCGCAAGCAGCTCAGTGATAACAACGAGGCCATCAACAAGACACTGGCCCGCAACGTCATTGGCATTCTCTGCTGGGGACTCTATATCATCATCGTGCTCATCATCTTCGAAGTACCGAAGGACGGCATCAGCATTGTGGGTGCCGGTCTTGCCACGGGTCTTGGCTTTGCCATGCAGAGCATTCTGGAGAACTTCTTCTACGGCATCAGCCTCATGACGGGACGCATCCATGTGGGCGACTACATCGAGTGTGACGGCATAGCCGGCCGTGTGGAGAGCATCACCTACCAGAGCACACAGATTACCACGGTCGATGGCGGCGTCATCGCCTTCCTCAACAGTGCCCTCTTCAGCAAGAACTTCAAGAACATGACGCGTAACCACCGCTACGAGCTCATCAAGATACCCGTTGGCGTGGCATACGGTACCGACGTGCAGCAGGTGCGACGCCTTCTCATCGATGCCATCACACCTATCTGCCAGGAGGTGAACGATGCCGGACAGCCCATTACCGACACCGAGATACCTGTCAGCGTCTCCTTCAGCGACTTCGGTGACAGCAGCGTGGACCTCAAAGTCGGTGTATGGATGCTTGTAGAGGAGAAATTCGCCCTCACAGCCCGCATCAAGGAGGTCATCTACAACACCCTGAACAAAAACAACATCGAAATCCCCTTCCCGCAGCGCGATGTTCATATAAAGACCCCCCAACCCCCTTTAGGGGGAGCATAAATAGCCCCATTATTCTTAAAAAATCAAAAAAACTTTCAAAGAAAGTTGCTTTTTCCCGAAATAAATAGTAGTTTTGCGGTACAAAATGCCCAAAAGGGCCCTTTGAACGCTTGAACTTTTAAACTTTTAAACTCATAACAATATGAAGCATTTTACTCTTCTTTTGATGGCTGCGGCCACCATTTGCACCAATGCCTTTGCACAGAACAGGGCTAGAAACATCTATACCAGTACCACAGAGCTCAACCTCGAGGTACTGCAGAACGAGGCACAGCCCGTAGTACTCAACCGCACTCTCTTCGCTGGCTACAACACCATCTGCCTACCCATGAGTCTGAGCGCAGAACAGCTCCAGGCAGCTGCTAAGGACGTACAGGTAGAGCGTCTGGCCACTATCCGTCAGGAGGGCAGCACCCTGAACATGTACTTCTTGGATTGCACTAACGAGGGTATCGAGGCAGGTGTTCCCTACCTCATCTTCTCCCCCATCTTCCAGACACTGCATGCCAACACCCAGAATGCATCGGGCATCAGCACCGAGCTCAAGAGCGTTAGCAAGACCGATGGCGCTGGTAACGCTGTTACCTTCGGTAGCTCTTGGGAGATGCTCAAGGTGGAAGGCCGCTATGGCATCCCCGCACAGCAGGACACCTATATCCTGGAGAGCATCCTGATCCGCACCGATGGTGACAAGGCATTTCTGCCCACACGTTGCGGTTTCACCTGGGACCAACAGTCCAGCTCTGCTACGGAACTCGAGATTAAGCACGTTACCAGCCTCGATGACATCGAGACAAGCATCGAGAAGCTCCAGGCCGCCAATGCCGTTGTTGACGTTTACAACGCCCAGGGCACCCTGGTTCTCTCCCAGACCAACATCAACGCTGCCAAGCAGACCCTGCCCCAAGGCATCTACGTAGTCAAGGGTCAAAAGTTTGCGGTAAAGTGAGAATAGAAAACGAGCTTGTTCGTTTTTCATCGAACGCAAGCAAACTCGACAAAGTCAAGTTTGCGGTAAAATAAGGAAGCTTCGCTTCTTTAAAGGAGCAAGGGGCAAGAGAATAGCTCTACCTCTTGCTCCTTTTTTTCTTCTGACGAATCTTTGAAAAAAACATAGAAAACCCTTTTTGTGTGATTAAGGCTATCGCCTTTTGTGCTAATGATATATCCTTTTTCTCGTGAGCAAGCTCACAGATAAAAGCCTATCTCATCATCACAATCCCGCTGGGACTTCAACCACACAAAAAGAAAAACAAAGAAAACATTTTACTGAGCATGACTATTAAGATCTCAAACAACAACCCAGAAATAATAGCGCAACTGAAATCGCATGTTTACGACATTATAGGTTGTTGCCAAGATGTTCACAAAGAATTAGGTCCTTGGTTGAACGAATATGTATATCAGGAGGCTCTTAAAGTGGCTTTTGAGGAGAAGAGGGCACTGAAAAAGTCCTTCATTCATGAACATCTTCTGATTATCTAACAAAAAGCAGATTGCAAATCCGTATTTGACGGCCATATGCAATCTGCTTTTGTTTTTGCTTTTTGAGGGGCAGTAAACCCTTTGAGGTGGTT